>JBEBXH010000166.1:0-3289 GCA_040391785.1 Victivallis vadensis | reverse complement strand
CTTTAAACTGTTTTCAAAAAAAAAGTGGGGTAAAAACTAACCCACTTTACACAAATTCCAAGTTTTATATTATAATATAAACCCGGAAACGCAAGTATCAAGTCCTTTTTTGGATTATTTTTCATAGAGTTTTCAGCGAAGGGGGCCGTGGTCAAAACTCGGACAAGTCGGACGGGTCGGACAAGTCAGGCAGATTTTCCGGACGGGTCCAGGGGCGGCAGCCGCCTGGCGCGAGTCGGAAACTCGCGGATCTCCTCACTTAAAAAGTACCGAGGTGCAGGTCAATTCGACCTGCCGCGGAGAGCGCGAGAGGCTGCGCGAGCCTCTCGTATCCCTACAAATGGCTCTGGCGAAAGTTCTTGCGGTAGCGGGCCGGGGGGAGGGCCATGATCTGCGAGAAACGGCGGATGAAGTGATAGGCGTCCATGTAGCCGAGCTGGGCGGCGATGTCGGAAATGCTTTGCGTGGTGCCGGTGAGGAGTTCGGCGGCACGGTTCATGCGGAGGTTGTCGAGGTAATTTTTTGGCGACATGCCGGTGTTTTCGTGGAAGACGCGGCGGAGGTAATTTTCGCTGACATTGCAGAAGGCGGCCATGTCTTCGACGGTCCACCAGTGGGTCATGTCGCGTTTGATTTCCCTCAGCAGGCGGTTGAAATCGGTCTGAACGGAGGACGGGTTGGACTCGCGGGCGGCGTGATGGATCTCGAAGAGCAGCGAAATCAGCATGGAATTGGCCTCGAGATAGGCGGCGGTGGTGGATTCGCGGAGCTTCTGGATGATGGGGAGCAGGCGGCGCTCGCGGGCGAAGTCGAAAAGTCCATTTTTCAGGATTCCGCTCTGGACCAGCGCGGTCGGCAGGCTGCCGGAAAAACCAATCGAGTCCTCAATGAACTCATCCTTGTAGCCGAAATAGCTGTTTTCCTCGGTGTCGGTGGCGGTGATCCACTGGCCGGGCTTGATCTCGCAAAGCGGGGTCTGGTTGTTCCAGTAGAGGCCGTGCCCGCCGATCAACTGGGTGATGACCATGTAGGGAAAGACGCGCGGGGTCGGCTCCGGTGAGGCTCTGCGGTGACTCGGAACTCCCTCGTAGTAAACGTGTATCAGCAGTCCGGAATTGAGGATTTGCCCACGCAGCCCGGCGGGGATTGGAGATGGGTTGACTTCACCACAGTTGCTTTTGCGATTCATTTGTGTTGATTTATCCATTTTTTTTCGGTTAATAAACATTATATTATAAAAACTGAATTTTTCAACCCATAATTAATAAGGAAATCGATTATGAGTACGAATTTGACATGGAACCGCGCGGAAACGGCTTCCGATTTGAATGTGATGCTGGATGTGCTGGCCGAAGAATACCCGATCAAAGCAGGCGGGGAAGGGGTCCAGTTGAAATTCGTCAAGGTGGCGGAGCCGGGCACGTTGAAGATGAGCGCGGCGGCGGGTTCGATCACCATCGAGCACGGTTCGCTGGTGGCGGCCGGGCGCGGCATCGGCCATGCGCTCAGCGGCAAATGCGTCGAAGAAAACGTGGTTTTCGAAACCCTCGGCATTATGCTCGATTGTTCGCGCAACGCAGTCATGAAAGCCGAATATCTGAAAAAATGGCTGCGCCGGCTGGCCCTGATGGGTTACAATATGGTGATGCTGTACTGCGAGGACACCTATCAACTACCGGACGAACCGTATTTCGGCTTTATGCGCGGCGGTTACACGCTGGAGGAAATGCAGGACGTCGACGCCTATGCGGCCAAGCTGGGCGTGGAAATGGTGCCCTGCATCCAGACGCTGGGGCACCTCGAGCACATGATCCGCTGGGGTGGGGCTTACGGCGAGATTACCGACACGGCGTCGGTCATGCTGGTGGATGCGGACAAGACTTACGCGCTGATCGAAAAGATGATCGCGTTCTGGAGCTCGGCGTTCAAGACTCGCCGCATTCACGTGGGCATGGACGAAACGCACGACCTCGGGCGCGGCAAATTCATGGACAAATTCGGCTATGAGCGCGGCTTCGATATTTTCAACCGCCACCTCGACCGCGTCTGCAAAATCTGCGAGAAATTCGAATACAAGCCGATCATCTGGTCCGATATGTATTTCCGCATGAGTAACCCGAATCAGGATTATTACGATCCGAAGACGGTGATTCCGGAGGACGTGAAGGCGATGATTCCGAAACAGGCGAGTTTGTGCTATTGGGATTATTACCACCGCGACGAAGCGTTTTACAGCGACTGGCTGCAGCGTCACCGCGACCTGGGCTTTGAGCCGATCATGGGCTCCGGCGTCTGGACCTGGGTCTGCATGTGGTACGACCATGAACAGACCGTGGCCACCGTCACCCCGTGCCTGAACGCCTGCCGCAAAGCCAAAGTCAAAGATGTGTTCTTCACCATGTGGGGCGACAACGGCGCGTACTGCGAATACGATTCGTCGCTGGCCGGTCTGGCCTGGGCGGCCGATCTCTCCTATGGCGGCAGCGGTGCCGACGACGCGGTGGGCCCGCTTTTCGAAGCGGTCTGCGGCGGCTCATATAAAGATCATATGACCGCGTGCAACATGCAGCCGCGCGTCGACTGGGACGGCGGCAAGATGCGTTTCTTCACCTCGCTGATGATCTGGGACGATCCGATGCTGGGACTGTATTGGCGCGAATTCAACCACTTCAAGGAAAACGCCTGGAGCTTTATCCGTCAGGAACTGGCCGATACCCGCGAGAAACTGAGCGGTTCTGTGGGTAATTGCGACGCCGGCGACATCGGTCACGCCTGGAACATCTGTGATTTCCTGATCAAGAAGATCGATTTCCGCGCCGCGCTGATGGATGCTTATGAAAAACGCGACCGCGCCGCGCTGGCCAAGTTGAAAGACAGCGGAGTGGTCGAGGTCAATGCCGCCCTCGACGAAATGGCTGTGTCGTTCCGCCGCCAGTGGCTGCGCCGCAACAAGCCGTTCGGACTGGAAGTGATGCAGGTGCGTTTCGCCGGGCAGGCGGCCCGCTTTACCGAAACGGCGGTCCGGATCGGCGAGCTGCTCGACGGCACCGTGGACTCGATTCCCGAACTCGAGATCAAGCTCGACAAGCCGACCGGTCATATTGACTGCCGTTATGGCCGCTCGATGTCCGGCTGCATGATCTGATGAAAATGGGACTTATGGGACATATGAGACTTATGGGAAACAGCTTCCCATTTGTCGCATGGGTCCCATTCGTCCCATAAAATTGATTTTTTTTCACGGGCCGGGCTTGTAATTCCGGTTTCCGGGAGTATTTTAATTGGCTTA
>JBEBXH010000165.1:0-3596 GCA_040391785.1 Victivallis vadensis | reverse complement strand
TCGTCGCCACCCAGATTGCGCGGCACGCCGTTTTCGGCGGCGTGGTTCCCGAGCTAGCCGCGCGCGAACACCTGATTGCGTTGCAGCCGGTATTGACCGCCGCGCTCCGCGAGGCCAAGGTCACGCTGAAGGACCTCGCCGCGGTAGCCGTCACCAACGGCCCGGGACTGATGCCCGCGCTGCTGGTGGGGCTGAATTATGCCAAGGGGCTCGCCGCCGCCAACGACTTGCCGCTGATCCCGGTAAACCACTTCATCGCACATATTTACGGTGCATTTCTCGATGCCGACCTGGACGTGCTGAAGCAGCCGGCCACGTACCCGATCCTGGCGCTGGTGGTCTCAGGCGGACACTCCTCGCTGATGCTGATCAATGAACACGGCGAAGCCCGCCAGATCGGCTGCACCATCGACGACGCCGCCGGTGAGGCCCTCGACAAGGCCGCCAAGCTCCTGAACCTCGGTTACCCCGGCGGCCCCATCATGCAGAAAACCGCCGAGGGCGGCAACCCGAAAGCATTCAATTTCCCGCGTCCGCTCACCGGTACCGCCGGCAAAGCACTGCCGCCGGAACACAAGTACAATTTTTCGTTCAGCGGCATCAAAACCGCGCTGCTGTATCATGTGAAAAATCACGAAGGCGAGCTCGCAGGTCAATTCCTGCACGACACCGTGGCCTCTTATCAGGAAGCCATCGTCGACGTGCTCACGCGCAAAACCGTGGCCGCCGCCCGCGAGTTCAACGCCGGCACCATCGTCCTCTGCGGCGGCGTGGCCTGCAACCAGCCGTTGCGCGACCGCCTGCGCGAACTCTGTCCGCCGCAAACCGTGCTGCGCATCGCGCCGCCCAAGTACTGCACCGACAACGCCGCCATGGTGGCCGGCCTCGGCTGGCACTCGCTGCCGCAGGCCTCCAACGATCTGGGCGCGGACTCCTTCGCCCGGCTCCCGGTCATCACCAGCGTTCCCTTTATAAAATAGTTGACAGTAGATAGTTATGAGTAAATGTGTTATTTTCGACCTTGATGGTACGCTGATCGATTCGGTGGCGGATTTGGCGGCGGCGGTCAACCATACGCGCCGAACCGAGAATCTCCCTCCCCTGCCGGTAAAGCTGGTCGCCGAATACGTCGGAGAAGGCCCCCGGCTGCTGCTCGAACGCGCTTTTTCGGATCTGCCCGGCGCCGATATCGACAAACTGCTCGTCATCTACAAAGAATATTACCAGCACCACCTGATGGACCTGACCACCCTCTATCCGGGCGTGAAGGAAGGCCTCGCCGAACTCCACGCCGCCGGCATCCCGATGGCGGTAGTCACCAACAAACACGACGAAGCCGTCCACGCGCTGCTGCGCAAATTCGACATTGACCAATACTTCAAGATCATCATCGGCTCCGGTTCCGGCTTTCCTCACAAACCCGATCCGGCCGCGCTGCTGCACATCTTAAAGACCTTTAACGCCGACTTTGACGGCAGCTGGATGGTGGGCGACCACTTCACCGATCTCGAAGCCGGCCGCCGCGCCGGGATCAAACGCGCCCTGGCCACCTGGGGCTTCGGCAATCCCAAGTCCGAAACCTGGGACTTCGCCCCAACTTCTTTCGCCGAACTGGCGAAAGTAATTAAGAATTAAGAAAGAAGAAAGAAGAAATTTAAGAAAGCCAACTTAATGAATGACTCATTGCCGGATCACAAAGCCGCTGTTTTTTCTTCTTTCTTCTTTCTTCTTTAAAAAGTCAGAGCCATTTCTTCCATTTGAAGAGGCCGAGCATGGACAGGGCGGCGGCGGCACAGAAGCCCCAGAAGATGTAGTAGCTCCAGGTCCATTTCAGCTCCGGCATGTGCTCGAAGTTCATGCCGTAAATCCCGGCGGCGAAGGTCAGCGGGATGAAAATGGTGGCGATCACCGTCAGGATCCGCATAACGTCGTTCATTTTCTGGCTGAGCATTGCAAGATGGAGTTCCAGCACGCCGGAGAGGTTTTCGCGATAGGACTCGATGCTGTCCATGACGCTTAACAAATGGTCGCGCAGGTCGTTCAGGTACGGCGTGGTGGCATCGTCCCAGAAGTCGTCGCCGTCGCGTACCAGAGTGTCGATCACTTCGCGCATCGGCGCAATCAGACGCCTCAACAGGATCAACTGGCTTTTGCAGCTCCGGACGATTGCCGGCAGATCGTTCCGGGTGGAAGAATCCAGCGCATCCTCGTCCAGCGATTCCAGCTCCTCGCGCAGACTGTCCAGTACCACGAAATAATGGTCCACCAGCATATCCATCAGCGCATACGCCAGATAATCGATCCCGGCCTTGCGGATGCGGCCGGTATTTTTCAGCAGCCGCTGCCGGACCGAATCGAAGATATCGCCCTCGGTTTCCTGAAACGTAATCAGGTAATTTTTGCCGTGAACCATGCTGATCTGCTCGATGTTCAGGCTGTCTCCCTCCGGGTTGACCCGGATCATTTTCTGAACATAGAACATGTAATCGTCGCCGACCTCGACCTTGGGCCGCTGCCGGACGTTGAGGATATCCTCCAGATAAAGGCTGCTGATATTGAACTGTTTCCCGATCTGGGTGATAATCTCCGGGTCATGGAGGCCGTTGATATTCAGCCACACCAGATATCCGGGCTGAAACAGCGCCGAAATATCCTCCACTTTTTCCACTTGAACCCGCCGGATTTCATCCTGATTGTAGCAAAACGCCTCCAGCGAAACTTTTTCGACTTTGCGTTCCCCGGTAAAGACCAGCGACCCCGGCATCAACCCGGGCTTTTTCACGGTAGTCCCGATATAAAGATTCTGCATTCCGCCTCCTCGCAATTAATACCGAGTTGCATTCTAAAGATTAGTAACTGCCGATGAGATTGTGGAACAAAAATTGGGTTTGATGAGATTGCCGCTAATAAATTAGCGGCTGCGAGTCAGGCCCAATTTGTGTCCGCAAGATCAAGGCGGTTACAAGCTTTATGATTGCAATTCGGTATTTACCTGTCATATGGTACCCCCCTCCCCGCCAAAATGCAACCTTTTTAACCACGAATGACACGAATATTCACGAAAAATAATACAAATTTTATTGACGGCCGGTTCCGGCCGCCAATAACTTTCGTGTTTATTCGTGTCATTCGTGGTTAAAGAAAAAGTGGTCAGAGATGCCAGATAAAGCTCTCGCTGTCGAATTCGTACGGCAGCCCGGTCCGACAGGACTCGTAAATGCCGCAGATGAATTTGACCGCGCGGCGCCCCTCTTTGCCGGAAAGCTGCGGATCGCAGTTGTTGATGATTGCATCGGCCAGGTCGGAGATCTGACGGCTGTGCCCGTAATGGCTGATCGCCATCGGATCGCCCGCCCCGCCCTGCATGCCCTCGGATTTACCGAATTCGCTGCGGATAAAATCGTCTTCAGGGGTATTGTCGGCAAATTCCCAGCGGACGATTATATCGCCTTCCATGACTACGCTGCCGTTGGTGCCAGAGATTTCCACCCGGCGCGGAAAGCCCGGCGCGCAGGAGGTGCTGACCTCGATCGTGCCCATCGAGCCGTTATGGTATTTGACCACGGCGCAGAGGTTGTCTTCCACCTCGATCCGCT
>JBEBXH010000164.1:0-3811 GCA_040391785.1 Victivallis vadensis | reverse complement strand
CAGCGACGTTTTTTTAGCATGCAAAAATTATTTCTGATTTTTTTTCGCTGAAATTTGTTTTCCGCCTATTGACAAAGTGCGGGTTGCCGGTTATAATTATTGGTATAATCTGGAATGATACCAAAAAATGACGACCGAAACCATATTGAAACATTTTGAGATCCAGCGCAACCAGCCGAAGACGCTGACCGCGCAGTTGACCGAGCAGATCGCGGCCTTTATCGAGGAGATGCCGGACAATTCCCGGATGCCCTCCGAGCGCGAACTGGCGGAAACGCTGCAGGTGACCCGCGTCACGGTGCAGAATGCGTTGAAGCCATTTCTGGAGAGCGGTACGCTGATCAGCCGCAAGCGCCACGGCATTTTCACCGTCAAAAGTACGAGGGGGTTGGAGCTTGACTCGATCCATCCGGCGTATCTGGAGCACTTTTTCATCGGGCACCCGGTGGCGAATCTGCGGATTATACTGAATGAGAGTCTCGAACCGCTGCAGAAGTTCTGGCGGGAAGCGATCGAGGAATTCAACCGCGAACGGCAAAATGTCCGGGTCGAAATCGAATGGCAGCCTTATAATATCGTGACGGACCGGGAATTCTGGGCGTATGCGGAGCAGGAAGGGATCGACATGGTCCAGCGTCATCCCTCGATGGTCCATACCGGTTACGAGCACTTGATGAATCTGAACGGTCTTTTGGAGCCGCTCCCGGCGGAGGATGATGAGATGCCGGATTGTTTCAACGTACCGAACCGGGAACAGATACTGGCGCCGATTTATTTCTGTTTGTGGAACGCCATGTGGAACGAAACGCTGGGCCGGGAATACGGGCTGGGCGATATCGAGACCGAGATGGCGTCCGGGTATTCCGATGATGTATTGTTGAAGGCGGGGAAACTTTTGCCGTCGACCATGAGCCTGGCGGGTAATATCTGGAATTATTTCCTGCTGCCCGGGGTGCCGTTGAAAAAAGAGGAATTCACGGTGGAATTTTTCCGGGGCCGGTTCGAGCGGTTGGAGAAACTGTTGAAATATCCGAATATGTTTATCCGGCGGCAGGTTCATCCGCTGGAGGCGCTGTATACGCTGGCGGAAGGGACGGGGATGTTTTATTTCGGGCTGGCGCATTTCATGCTGGTGTCGCAGAGTCTCGGCAAATATGATTTCCGGACGGCGCTTTTTCCGCATCAGCCGGGACTGTCGCTGCCGTGGGTGTCGAACAATCTGGGGATTATGAAAAATTCCCGCAACCCGGAGGCGGCGATCGAACTGATCCGCCACATGCAGTCGCCGGAAATCCAGCGGAAGCTGATCACCATCACCGGATTATGTTCGCCGCGCCGTTCGGTGAACGAGCTGCAGCGGGCCCGCATGAAACCGCAGGCGGCGGAAAACCACCGGCAGTACCTGAAAAATCTGGCGTGCATGGGCGACAGCATCAACATCATCCTCGGTTCGCAAAAGTACTGCAATGAAATTTTTTACGACTTTATGGAACGCCGCAGTACTCCGGCGGTGGCCGCGGAAAAAATCTATAAGAAATTGATCATCAACAAAATTTAAATGAAGAAGGATTGCATATGAAACATTTCAAGTCATTTGGGTTATTGGTTGTTTTAGCTCTTTTATCTTATTTGCATGCTGGAAATTGGAGCTTTTTTCCGAAGGATGCAAATTATGGAGAACAGAAGGGGGATGATTTACGGATCGTGATTCCGCCGGGCGGGGAGAAAAACTGCGGATTCGGGCAGTTTCAGGTACCGGCCGGTATTCCGGCCGGAGTGCCGGTAAAGATCGGTTTCTGGAGCAGGACGGACAATGTGACCGGGGTCCCCGGCAAGAAGATGCGCCTGGGCTTCAGCGGATCGCTTACTGCGGAATCGGGCAAAACGCTTTATCCGGGGCTGTATGCCCAGCGCAGCAAGGACTGGCGCTGGAACGAACGGACCTTTACTTTTGATGAGAAGGTTGTCAGCTATAAATATCTGTACATGATGGCGTTCGATCTCTCCGGCACGGTGGAGTACGAGGATGTGTATTTCGGGCCGTGGACCGCCGTCGAGATCGCCGAATCGGAGCGCCCGTTCGTAGCCGCGCCGGAGAAACAGGGTGAATTGTGGCAAAACGGGGCCGCATTCGGTTCGTTCCGGGTATTGGGCAGCCAGCAAGTGGCGAAAAATCCCACGGAAACATTTCTGGCCGCCGACCGCGAGAATCTCTATATCAATATCCGGGCGTATTCCGACATTCTGGACCCGGTACTGCAGCAGCTTGACCGTTTTCGGGCCACGGTCACCGAGGAAAACGGGCCGGTTCACCGGGATGACGCCATCGAGATTTTCATCGAATCGCCGGAGGGGGATTATATTCACCTGGCCTGCAATGCGCTGGGAACCAAATACATCGGCCGCCAGTCCGGCAAAGTTCCGGCGGGCGACTGGCGCGTGGTAGCTTTGCGAACCGATAAGTATTGGCAGGCGGAAATTGTGATTCCGTGGAAAAAGCTTGGTTATTCGGCCAAACCCGATAAAAAGCTGCGTTTCAATATTGCGCGGCATGACAGTGCAAATGCGGAATTCAGTTCCTGGAGTTTGGTGAAATCGGGTTTTCATGAGTTTGAGAACTTCGGCAGCCTCGGGTTCTGCGGCCGGACCGCGCAACTCCGGGAGATTGAGCCGCTGCCGACGGTGATTTCGCCCGGCGTGAATGCGTTTCAATACAAATTGAGTGCCGCAAATGAGGCGGAGGTACGGCTGGATATGCAGGTTTTTGATAAAACTACCGGCAGTATGGAGGTCGAGCGGGTCAAGCTGGCGGCCGGTCAGGAGCAACCCGTGAAGCTGACTGCCTCGTTCGGTACCGGCGACCGTTACCGTGCCCGGGTCCGGTTGCTGGACAAAGACGGCAATCTGCTGTATCGCGGCCCGCTGGTCACTATGGAGAGCAAGGCCCTGATCAAGGCAACCCATGATTTGAAATTACCCGGCGGTGAGGTGCGGCTGAGCTTGAACGGCAAAGAGGTCAATACACCGGAATTTTTCTTGGGGCGGGGCGAGAATACCGTCAGCATCCGGGCGAAGGGCAACGGTACTTTGAGCGGTAAGATCAATTTACGGAGCGATGATGCCGTACAGAATGAGTCGATCGCGATCTCGGAGCAGGTCAGTGGCGAAAAAGAGATCATCCGCAAAATCTACATCGGGCAGAGCCAGATCGCGTATCTGGATGTTTCGGACGGTTTATACGTGGAAAAGGGTGGTGTGCAGCATGTTCCGTTTGCCATCGCCAATCCTGCCGGGAAGATCGTGGATATCCTGATGCCCGCGGGCGTGGAGGTGCTGTCGTTTGCGCTGAAGGATTCGTATAAGGATGTCAAACTGCTGCAGAAGGCCGCCCGGGGCGAACATACTTGGTATCAGGTTCAACTGAGCGTACCGGAAAGCGTCAAAAGCTATGTCCTCGGTTTCACGGTCGAGATGACCGGCGACGTACCGGCGCCGTTCTACTACCGCGCCAACGGTAACGGGGATTATGAAGTATGGAACAAGATGGACTGGAAAATTCTGCCGCCTTTGAACGCGCCGTCGCCGAAAAAGCTGTGGATCGAGATGGGGCACACATTCGGGGTCGGAGTGTACGGGGAGAATGAAGTCGAGGGGCTGCTGAAGTCGATGAAGTCCGCGGGCATCAATACCTATTGGGAACGGGTGGCGTGCTACAACTCTTCGCTCTGGGTGGATGCCGTCCGGAAGCTGGGGCTGAGGCTAGTAGTCCGTTCATAAAATAACATTGCAAATATGCGAATATGTGCTATAT
>JBEBXH010000163.1:0-3866 GCA_040391785.1 Victivallis vadensis | reverse complement strand
AACATAAGCAAAAACAAGCAAAATTTTCGGGCCGTTTTGAGCTCAATGTAATTACGATCATCGCAATTCTTGCCGCCATGCTGATGCCGGCTTTGAACAAGGCGCGGGAGAAAGCGCGCACTTCGAAATGTACCAATAACCTCAAGCAGCTTGGCACGGCCAATTTTATGTACGCCAACGACTACGACGATATTCCGGTGCCGGCCGCCGTGGGCCCCGGCGACGGTACTTCGTGGGACCGCAACCTCGCCCCGTATCTCGGCAAGGCCGGTACCACAAGCAGCGATATCGCCAAATCCAAGATGCTGCAATGTGATACCCACACCGAGCTCAGTTCGGGGGTAACGCTCGAGAACCGCCGCAGTTATGGCGTCAATGGCAGCATTCACGGCATATATACCTGGGGCAACAGCGGAACCAAGGCGAAATATTCGAAAATTGTCCATCCCAGCCAGAAATTCGATATCAAGGATTTTCCCCGTTCGAACAATCAGATTGCTTCCGGCAGCCTCGCGATTGTGGTCGTGACCTGGTATCTGGCTGACGATTTGCTGATCGGTTATCCGCACTCCGGCTGGGCCAATATGGTGTTCGCCGACGGCCATGCCGGGACGCGCGACAGGCTCCGCGGGCAGTTGGTCAATACCGAATACACCTGGGATAAATATTGAGGAGAAATGACGTGAAAAAAATTACCGGAACAATTGTTCTCCTGCTGCTCGCTGTGGTGAGCTTTGCCGATGAAGTTCTGTTCAAGGAACAGGTAAATCTCTGCGCTCCGATTTCGGTGGCGGTTTCACCGGATCTGATTTCCGGGAAGGACGTCGAGGCCGGCGAAATCACGCTGTATATTACCGCTCACAACAAGACCGCCGGGTGGACGGTTCACTGCGATGCCGAGAGCCTTTATATTACCGACGGCGAGAACAAATCGCCGTTCGACGCCGAGCGGCAAAAAGGTTCCCACCTCGGCGCCATCGGTTCCGGCGTGCCGCGCAAGCTGACTTTCAAACTGCCCGCCAGGGCAAAGGATAACGGCATTATGCTGGAAATCCCGAGGGGCGTATACAGCATGATCGCCAAGCCGGAGGGACCTTACATCTTTGAGGTCTGGAAGGGACTGCGCCCGGTCATCAGCTCCTATGTGGACAAAGCGAACCGCGGCGTGATCATCAACGCGACGTCCGTGGGCGATGACGGCGTGAAATTCACCTATGAAGTGCCGGGGTATTTCAAGCGCGAATCCGGCGCACCGATCTGCTTCATCCGGTTCGCGGAAGATCCGCAGCCCTTTAAGGTCAAAATCTCGATCGAGACCCGCAAGGACGGCCTGGTCACCGCCGAGCTCGACGTGGCACCCCGTGCCGAGGTCCTGGCGGCCCCGCGCGCCTCCAACGACGTGCTGACCGGCATCTGTTATTATGACTCCGACAACTGGAAAGATATCTACGGTAAATTCATCTCCGAGGACCTCGGCAATCTGTTTATCCAATGGCGGGATAAGAGTCAGAAATTGGAGGACCGGCTGGCGTTTCTCGAGCGTTTGCCGGCGCACAAGATTTCGTTCATGACCATCTACCGCTCCGATCCGGCGGCGGTCATCGCCAAATACAAGGAGATTTTCGGGCGGAATTACATGCAGAACAACATCGGCGAATACGCCGGGTACCTTTATCAGCAGCAGTCCAGCGCCGACGCCATCAATATGCCGACCGACCAGGCCGATATGCGCGATGCCCGCGACCGTTTCTTCGGCTTCATTCACCGCCGGGTGGTCAACGAACACCGGAACCACGACTATATCCTGAGCACGTCCGGTTCGGCGCTGGCGGATTACGAGCTGATGGGCGGCGTGGATTTCATGTGCAGCGAGCTCTACGCGGTGGGGGCCAACAACGTCAATTACGCTACCGCCGAAATGCGCGGCGCGGCCCGCAAGTGGAAGCCCGAATTCTGGGGCAGCTGGCTGGCCGAGGAGTGGCAGACCTTCGGCGTGCCCTACGGTTCGACGCAGAAATACGATATGCTCAAAGTCGGCTTGTACGCCAATTTCATGATGGGAACCAATATCATCGTGCTGGAATCCGGTGCCACCCATACCCAGGCCCAGAAACATACTTACAATCTGGACGGCACCGTCGGTTCCGAGAAGCAGGAGTACGACGGCCACGCCCCCACGCAGTACCGCAAAACCATGCACGAATTCTGGCAGTACGTCAAGGTCAACCCGCGTGAGGAAGGCACTCCCGAAACCAATATCGCCATGCTGCGCGGCAACCTCGATTCCTGGGTCGGCGCATACCATACCTGGTTTCCCGCCTGGGCCCAGCACAAAACCGCCAAGCGCGAGCCGCAGTGGCTGTACAGTGACCCCGAGCGCAGCTGGCTGGCCGCGATCGACGTTTTCACCCCGATTTTCGCCGACGCGCTCAAGCCTTATGCGAATTACTGGATCGGCGGCATGCCCTACGGCCAGACCGACGTGGTCGGGCTCGACGAATTCACCCGCCCGGCGGACCTCAAACGCTACAAACTGGCGGTCCTGCCCGGATGGAACACCATGGTGCCGGAGCTGATGGCGACGCTGCGCGGTTATGTGGAACAGGGCGGCACGCTGGTCGTCGCACTGCCGCATTTTTCGACGCGCCGCGACCGTGAATTCAAACGCTATGAACTTGGCGACCTGACCGGCGGCGGCGATCTCTCCGCGCTGATCGACGTCAAAGTAACCGGCTTCACCGAAGTCAGCGGTATCCCGGCCGCTGCCAAACTCGGCGGCATCAAGAGCAAGCTTTTCGGCAAAGAGCAGCTTGCTGACGCGGCGCTTGGCGAAGGGGTCGAAACCCTCGCCACGGTCGGCGGCAAACCGTACGTCGTGTCGCAGCAGCGCGGCCAGGGCAAAGTCATCCTGATTCTCGGCAAGGAATATCCCGGCAAGAATACCACTGCGGATTTTTACAAGAATATGCTGGCGAAACTGGCCGGCGATGTGGAGCAGTCTGTCACGATCAAGCCGTTGGATTCCGGATCGGATGTCCGGGCGATCAGTTACGCGGTGTATCCGGGAAAAGTATATTTCCTGAACTCGGATTGTGTAGCGGAGCGCGACTTCAAGGCCGTGATCGACGGTGCGGAAAAGGAGTTTCGCCTCAAGCCTGCCGAATTTATCAGCGTGGAAAGAAAAAAATAAATATTTGCAAGTCGGATGACTGCGGGTATATTATAAGGTTGAACAAAAATGATTGGCATGTTAATGAATAAGCACAACACATCGCTGCGCTATATGCAGGTTTATCTGGATTTGAAAAGCCGGATAACAAGTGGGAATTATCAGTCGGGGACGCAGATTCCGATCGAAAAGGAATTGCTCTCACATTACGATATTTCCATTACCACGCTGCGTCGGGCGATCGACCTGCTGTGCCGCGAGGGGCTGCTGGTGAAGAAACAGGGCTCCGGCACGTTCGTTAACCGCACGCCGCAGAAGGCGCCGTCCGAACCTGCGACGCCCGTCGTGGAAGAACTTACCCGGATCGCCGTGCTGATGCCGAGCGTGTCGCGCCTGGCGCCGGAGGGTGACGGCCGCCACTGGCAGATGAATCTGCGCCGGATAGACGGCATTTACCAGGAAGCCGCGAAGCTGAAAGCCAGCGTGTCGGTGTTCGATCTCTCTGAAGTATTCGACCTGAACAACTTCGACGGCGCGGTAATTTTCCGTTCGTTTGAAATCGAAATGGAAGACGTCTTTGAAAGGCTGACCGCGCCGCTCAAGGCCGCCGGTAAGCCCTTCGTGGTCGTATCCGAATACAATCTGCGCTTTGCCGACAAATACTGGGTGGTCGAGAACCTGGCTATCGAGTTCCTGC
>JBEBXH010000162.1:0-3962 GCA_040391785.1 Victivallis vadensis | reverse complement strand
ATAATTTACAGCCTCCTCTGCGATTTTCATAGATGGATCTGGCTGGGCGCTTACCCAATTTTGATTAATTTTTGTGGAATTTTGTGTATTTTTGTGGACAAAAAAATTCCCATGAGTGCCCGGAACGGGCGATCATTTTCGTGTTTTTTCGTGACTTTCGTGGACAAAAATTCCCCGTTACAGGATCGGGGTCAGGAGGGCGCAGAGGTTTTCGCCGAACTGGCGGGCGAAGGAGGTATTGCGAACTTCATCGAGCTTGAGCTCCCGGGAATTGTCGAGTTCATCCTGGAACTGACGGCGCATGTCGTCGACAAAGACCGAATGCTCGGCACAGAAATCCAGTTCGTAATTCAACCGGAAACTCCGCACGTCGCAGTTGCTTGAGCCCATCAGCACCCATTCATTGTCCACGATCATGGCTTTGATGTGCGAAAAAGTGTCTTTGCGTTCGTAAATTTTGACGCCGTGCGCCAGAAATGTCCGGTAAAGGCTGCGGGCCGCCCAGTCCACGTAAAAATGGTTATTGATGGCCGGCACGATCACTTTCACATCCACGCCGCGCGCCGCCGCCATGGTCAGCGCCTTGACGAACGACTGGTCCGGCACGAAATACGGACTCATGATCCAGATCGTTTTCTTCGCTGTGACCGTGGCCGTGTAAAAGACGTTCATCGACGCCCCGAAGTTCTGTCCGGGACCGCTCGACACCACCCGCAGCACCGCTTTGCCCGTCGGCACCGGATCGGGGAAGTATTCTTTGGACAGCATTTCCGGCAGGTGTTTGCCGACGGCAAACGCCCAGTCGCGGAAAAACGCGATCTGGAATTCCGGCACCGCCGGCCCGGTGATCCAGCAATGCAGGTCATGGATTTTGCTGATTTTCGGGCGCTTCGGGTACCGCAGGAAATCGCCCAGGTTTTCATCGGAAATATTGACGCCGCCCGTGAACGCCACCCGCCCGTCGACAATCAACAGCTTGCGGTGATTGCGCAGCTGGATCCGCCACGGGGTGAAAATGTTGATCGGCGAAAAGGCGTGAATCTGGAAATTCTTGATCCGCTTCCGGGTATAACGCCGGAAAAAGTGACCGAAATACGATTTGATGCTGCCGAAACCGTCGTACAGCACCCGCACCTCGACCCCCTGCCGGGCTTTTTCGGCCAGCTCATCGAAAATCGTCTTGCCGATCAGGTCGTTGCTGATGATGAACGACTGCAAATGGATGCTGCTCTCGGCACGCTTGATGGCCTGGATCATCGCGGCGTAGGCGGCGTTGCCGTCGCGCAGCAGCTCCACGCGGTTGCCGCCGATCCGGAACGCCGCTTCGGGGAGAACCTTGTCCAGCGTGGCATTGAAGTCGGAAACGCCTTCGCCCTCCTCCGCTTTGAACAGATACGCTTCAAGCTTGTCCGAGAAGTTACTGTATTTGTGCTGGAAGAACTCGTAACGCTCGCGGTTCAGCTCCTCCATGCTCTCCGCCATGGCCTTGGTCCTGGATTTGCTCAAGTTGAAGCCGAAGCAGAGGTAAAAAATACTCCCTGCCCCCGGCAACACCAGGATCAACAGCAGCCACAGCATCGCGCTTTGCGGTTCGTTGTGCTTGGTCATCAGCACGTGAATCGACAGCGCGACCTGCAGCAGCACATATATCCATGGCAGACATTGAAGCATGGCAACTGATTCCGCTGCTTACTTGGCGTATTCCACGGAACGGGTTTCGCGAATGATCGTCACCTTGATCTGGCCCGGATAATTCATTTCTTTTTCGATCCGCTGGCAAATATCCTTGGCCAGCATCTGGGCCTCGCCCTCCTGAATCGTTTCCGGGGTCACAACCACGCGCACTTCGCGGCCGGCCTGCAGCGCGAAACAGCTTTCCACACCCTTGAAGTCCATGGCAATGCTTTCCAGCTGCTCGAGGCGCTTCAAATAGAGTTCGGTGGTTTCGCTGCGGGCGCCGGGACGCGACGCACTCAGCGTATCGCAGGCGTTGATCAGCACGTCATACAGGCTCTGGGGTTCGACTTCCGCGTGGTGGGCCGCCACCGCGTGGATCACGTCCTTGGCTTCATTATGCTTGCGCAGAATGTCGGCGCCGATGGAGGCGTGCGAACCCTCGACTTCATGGTCGATGGCCTTGCCGATGTCGTGGAAGAGGCCGATACGCTTGGCTTTCTGCTCATCCAGACCGAGCTCCGCCGCGATCATGCCCATGAAATAGGCCGCTTCCAGCGAGTGCTGCAATACGTTCTGCGAGAAGCTGTAACGGAACTTCAACCGGCCGAGCAGTTTGATCACTTGCGGGGCCACGCCCTGGATACCGGCTTCCAGCACGGCGGCTTCGCCGGCTTCGAACACGTCTTCTTCAACTTCCTTGGCAACTTTCTTGGCCAGTTCTTCGATCCGGGTCGGATGGATGCGGCCGTCGCCGATCAGCCGCTCGAGCAGCTGGCGCGCCACTTCCTTGCGGATGGGGTCGAAACAGGAGATCACCACCGCTTCGGGGGTGTCGTCGATCAGGATGCTGACGCCGGTGGCGGCTTCGAGGGCGCGGATATTGCGGCCTTCGCGGCCGATGATGCGGCCCTTCATTTCGTCGCTCGGAAGCGGAATGGTGGCCGTGGTGCGCTCATAGGTACAATCCGAGGCGTAACGCTGGATCGCATAGGTCAGGATCCGGCGCGATTCCTTTTCGGCGCGCTGCTTGGCTTCTTCCAGAATGTCGCGAACCACCAGGCCGCTTTCGTTCTGGACCTCGCCCTTCAATTTTTCCAGCAGAATCTCTTTGGCAGCCTCGCGATCCATGCCGGCGATGCGCTCAAGTTCGTCGATCTGCTTGCTGATTTTGCGCTGCAGTTCCTGTTCGCGCTGGGTCAGGCGCTCCTTGATGCCGTCGAGGTCTTTTTCTTTTTTGTCGAGACCGGCGAGCTTGCCGTCGTACTGGTTGCTTTTCTTTTCCAGCGATTCTTCGCGCTGGGTCAGGCGTTTCTCGACCACCGCCTGCTCGCGGCGGCGTTCTTTGAGCTCGTCTTCACAATCTTCTTTCATTTTGAGCAATTCGCTCTTGGCGGTAACGCGGGCTTCGCGCAAAATGTGCTCGGCCTCTTTTTCCGCGTCGGTACGAATTTTGCCGGCATCGGTCACGGCGGAAGATTTGCGGACGGCCATAATGATCGCCGCAATCACCACAATAACAACACCGGCGGCAAGTCCGATCAGGACTGCAAACCATGCTTCATTCATATTCATTTTCTCCTTATTTTCAGTACCGGATGACTTCGAGCTCGGTCACGGCCATGTCCAATGGCATATCGTGGCACTCAGCGGGCAGCTCCCGGCATTCCTGAACACTATAAAAAACTCCGATTTTCGAACCGGTTTCGCCTTGCAGCAGCCGGTCGTAAATCCCTTTACCGCGGCCCAATCTGGTGCCGGAGCGATCAAACGCCACCCCCGGAATCAGCCAGGTCATGCCGCGCCTCTCGTCCGCGGGAACTCCCGGCAGCTCGCATTTCGGCTCCAACAAACCGTAGCGCCCCACCGTCAGCTCGCGCGACAAATCGCGAATTCGAACCATTTCATACTCCGCACCGCTGTCGCTGCAGCAGCGCGGCACATAAATACATTTTCCGTCCGCCAGACACTTCGCCAACAACACGCCCAGGTCGACTTCGCAGCCGTCGCTCAAGTAAGCTCCGACATGAGTCGCCCCGGACACCTCCGGCAAATCAGCCAATGACGCGTTGATCGCCGCATCGGCCGCCTTTCTGACTTCCGGTTCAAGCTCGCGGCGCAGGAACGAACAGACCCGGCGAATGGTCTTCTTGTCCGGTATGTTCATGACTGCTCCGTGTTTTCGGGCGGGAGAACCCCGGCGTTACGCCAGATTTCCAGCCTCTGCCTGATCTTTTCCTCATACCCCAACGCGCCCGGACGGTAATAAACCTTGGGCACGCCCATGT
>JBEBXH010000161.1:0-4356 GCA_040391785.1 Victivallis vadensis | reverse complement strand
AAAACGGCATTTACCCCTTTCCGCAGCTTTACGGCAAATTCTACCCGGACTATACCTCGATCCCGGTGATTCTGATGTACTGGTCGTCGCTGATTTTCGGGAAAATCAACTGGTTGACGATCGTGCTGCCGTCAGCGATCGCCATGGCGTTTATCGTCATGTTCGTGTACAAAATCGGCAGCCGGATGTACTCGCATTACCACGGATTGATCGCGGCGCTGCTGATGTTCTGTTCGTGGGAAATCCTCAACATCGGCCGGATCGTCTCGCTGGACGCCTACCCGGCGCTGGCGGCGATCGTCGGATTTTATCTGCTTTACACCGCCGACGAGGACAAAAAATACCTGCGGCTGTGGTGGCTGCCGGTGCTGATGATCCTGGGATTTCTTGCCCGCGGCCCCCTCGGCGTGATCGTGCCGACGGCGGTATTCGTGGCGTATTGCCTGATCGCCGGGCGCTTCCTGCGGCTGTTCATTCTCGGCGCGTCGGGGGCGGTGATCCTGGCCGGACTGCTGGCGCTGTGGGCGTGGTTCTCCTACCGCTGCGGCGGCGATGCTTTTTATAAAGAGTTCTGGTACATGCAGATCGGCAACCGGATCGGCAGCAGCAAGCCGCCGTGGTATTATTTCGCCGACGCGCTTGGCAGCTACGCCATCACGTACCCCATTGGCATGGCTGTGCTCGCTACTTATATCTACTGCTTCCGCAAAAAAATGTTCCTGCTCAGTCAGAACCCGGCAATCCAAAAAGTCCAGATGCTGGCGGCGTGGATGCTGATTATCCTGCTGGGCATGAGTGTGCTCGGGACCAAGCACCTGCGCTATGTCACCGGGGCGATCCCGGCGGCGGCGCTGCTGGCGGCGCTGTTGTTCGCCAACCCCGACCGCCTGAAGTTCCTGACCTGGCTGCGGCGCTGGGCGATCCGGTTATTCTGCGTGGTGCCGTTTTTCGCGCTGATCGGTTTATGGGTCGGCGCGTGGATCCTGCGTATGCCGAAGGTGGTCGAGAAACTTGACGGTGTGGAGATTGGCCTGCCGCTGATGGTGCCATCAATGGTGCTGGGCGTATTCTGCCTGGCAGTAATCTGTTTGCGCAAGGGCATCAAACGGCGCGACCGCAACCTGATGATCGTGGTCATCATGGTGTTCACCGTGGTGCTGGCTAAGATTATGGTTGTGGAAACGATCGATCAGCATACCATGACTTCCGACAAGTTTGTCGATGAAGTGGAGGCGCTGCGTCCGGATGGACAGCCCCTGTACTTCATTTTCCTCGGCCCCGACGGCGATGAAAACAAATACATGCTGCACGTGGAGCGCAAGCGCATTTTCGTGCCGAAATACCTGAACGAGGGGCAGCCGGACCTGAAATCGCTGCCCGCCGGCGCGCTGATCGTCTCGCGCGAGGACCGCTGGCTGAAGCGGGTCGGCGAGGATGACCGCAATCGCGCCGAGGTGTTGGCCAAGGGCCGCATCGGCCGCCGCGACTGCGTGCTGCTGCGTGTGACCGGAGAGCCGAAGCCATGAGCGGCACGGCGGTCATCCACACCATCGGGTGCCGTTTGAATCAGGCCGATTCGGCGTTGATCTGCGGACGGCTGCGGCTGGATGGCTGGCAGGTGGTCGAGGCGGATTTCGATGGTCCCGTGGACCTTTTTATCATCAATTCCTGCAGCGTGACCGGTACGGCGGCGCAGAAGAGCCGTCAGGCCGCGCGCAAGTTCAAGAAGCAGCATCCGAACTGCAAAGTCATCATCACCGGCTGCAGCGCCGAGACCGATCACGAGCAGTGGATAGAGGACGGCGCGGCCGATCTGGTGATCCCGAACCCGGACAAAAAAAGCATCATCGCCCGGATTCACGACCTTTTTGACGGCACGGAGCGCCGGAAGGCCCACTTCAGCCTGAACGAAAAGCATGGCGATGTGTTCCGCGAAAACGCCGTGGCCGAATTTCCGTTCAAAAGCCGCGCCTTCATCAAGGTTCAGGAGGGGTGCGAGAATTTCTGCTCGTACTGCATCGTGCCCTACGCGCGCGGCCCGGAGCGCTCGCGCGCCTGGGACGAGATCATCACCGATTTCGAACAGCTGCTGGCGCGTGGTTTTCACGAAATCGTCCTGACCGGCGTCAATATCTGCGCTTATCACGACGGCGACCGGACGCTGACGGAGCTGATCGACAAACTCTGCTCGTATCCGGGCAGTTACCGCATCCGCCTGAGCTCGACCGAGCCACACCCGGACAACCGCGAACTGATCGAAACCATGGCGCGCAACCCGAAGGTCTGCCGCTTCCTGCATCTGGCGCTGCAGCACGGTTCGGACGCCATTCTCCGGGCCATGAACCGCAAATATACTGCCGCCCAGTACCGCGAGTTCGCCGAGGCCGCACGCCGGGCGATCCCCGGCATTCACCTCGGAACCGACCTGATCGTCGGCTTCCCCGGCGAAACGGACGAGCTTTTCGAGGAATCGTGCCGCCTGGTCGAGTCGATGAACTTCGCCAATATCCACATTTTCAGCTATTCGCCGCGCAAGGGGACGCCCGCCGCCAATATGCCGGACCAGGTGCCCGCCGCCGTGGCCAAAGAACGCTACGCGAAGTTGCAGCAGATTGCCGCGGAGTCAAAGAAACGTTATCACGAGAGCCAGCTCGGAATTCCGGTCGGCGTGATTTTCGAGAGCGAAAAGGACGGCGTTTTTACCGGCTGGTCCGATAATTACATCAACATAAGCTGCGCCCGCCCGGATATCCAACTCCACGAAATCACCACCGTCACCCCGTCAAAACTGACTGACGACGGATTACTTGTCTGAGTCCTGCGGGAGGATGAAGCAGTAGCTGAAGGCGACTTGCTTGGGCGGCTTGCCCATCAGGCGGATGAACCAGTCCGGCACGGCGCGGTCGGTCTTTATCGTGATCAATTCCGTCATCGGCACTCCGCGCTCCTTCAGTTTGGGATACCATCCCGGCATCTTTTCCTCGGGCCAGTCCAGTACGACGGCCGCGCCGGATTTCAGCAGGTGTTCCTCGTCGATCCAGTTGCTGTACAGCGGGTTGGCGGAGAAATAGGGTTTCGGACGGTCCGGGGAGAAGAGCGTCATGTGGCACGCTTCGGTCCGCTCGCCGATCACGTAGGGCAGCGGCTCGGCGGCGAGCTTGTGCCATTCCGCGGTAATCAGGGTGGCTACCGCCTGGCCGGGGAAGTTCTCATAGTCGGAGCTGCGTTTTTTGTAGCCCTGGTGATAGGTGGAGCGCAGGGCGAAAATCACCCCGAATACCGTTCCCGCTACCAGAATCAGCGCCACCGCCGCCCGGAAATTGAACGCGCGGACCAGCGGCCGGTAATAATAGAAGAAATACACGCCCACCAGCGCGAAACATGGCAGTACCCACGAATAGTTGATCTTGCCCCCGCTGACTACCGAAAACAGCAGCGTGAACCCCGGCGGTCCCCAGCACATGAAATTCAGGAACACGGAGTCGAATTTATTGCGTTGTACTTTCGGAGTTTGCCGGACGCGCGCCAGAAACAACAGGACAAAGATGACCAGCGGCGGCGCCAGCACCCCGAGGATGCGTTCAATGGCCCGCAACGGGTATTTGATGTGCCCCCACCAGCCCGCGCCGCCCACGTGGGAGCGCCGCAGCGCGTAATCGATGGCCACCAGGTCGTACTGCAGGAGAAAAAGCACATTCGGCAGCGTCATAACGGCGAAGATCAGGCCCGCCACGTAAATACCGGCGTGTTTGAACGATTTTCGGCCCTCAGGAGTGAATACCACCACCAGCGCCATGGAAGCAAAGAGCACGATGCCGTAGTACTTGACCATGAACGAACAACCGGCAAATAATCCGGTCAACGCCCAGTAGCGCAGTTTGTGCGAATCCTTCAGCGCGCAGTAGAAGAAATAAACCGTCAGCGGCCAGAAACCGAGCTCCATGACGTCGTCACACAGTTCCGTGGCTTTGAGACTGTAGAAGTTGATGCCGAGCATGAACACCATGGCGAGCAGAGCTTCCGCTTCGGGCAGCAGCCGCCGGGCCAGTTTCCAGGTCATCAGCAAGCCGATGCCGACGAAGACCTGGCTCAGTACGTAATTGATCCAGATGCCGCCGCCGGAGAGCACATATCCGGCGTGGCCGATCCAGGCGCCGAGGTACGGATTTTTGTCGTAGCCGAACTGGAAATGCTGTCCCCAGACGATATTTTCGAGGATGTCGATGAAGGTGCCTTTCAGGAATATCATCGGGATCAGGCTCCAGCAGATAAACCAGAGTCCGATCAGGATGTAGCCGAATCTTTTCAGCCGGATTCCTTCCGGAACCGGTGAAAATTTCGCACTCAATTTTTCCA
>JBEBXH010000160.1:0-4588 GCA_040391785.1 Victivallis vadensis | reverse complement strand
AAATTTTGCGAAAATTGTTGATTTTAACAGGAATACACGATAATTTCAGTTAATTTTGAGCCTTTTCTGCTCTTTCCGGTAAAATTCAGCCAATTCGTTCTTCCGGGCCTCTTTAGCCATATCGTCCGCCATGGCCGCGATCTGCTGCTCCGCACTTAGCTGGAAGAGCTCCAGCCCGTTTTTGCCGTATCCGAAAACCAGACAGAACTCCTGCGCCGCCATACGCAAACACTCCCGCCGGCGGTCCTGATCCGGGGACCCGATAAATTCTTTCAACAATACCGGTACCGCCACCATCCCCAGGTTTTCCAGCGCCTGCCGCGCCGGGTGAGATAAAATAATCGGTATTTCCTTGTCCATTTGCCACCCCGGTTTCTCAAAATCAAAATATTCCATATAAACCGGAATCGAACGCCTGCTGCCGATCTCACCCAGAATATACAGGTAATTAGCCTTCTTCCGGCCGTCATCCGTCTTTTTCAGCAGGTCCGTGACCTTCCCGGCAGCGGAATCCTGCAGATTATGCTTGCCGCTGCGGACAACCGGTTCAACCGCGATATCGTATCTGGCCACATCCACCCAGAAATCATACACCTGATCCAGACTGGTGATTTCGGTTTTCAGCTCGACCCCATGCTGAATACTGAACAACAGCGGCTTGATCTTGAAGGCGACTTCCCGCTCCCCAATGAGAATCGTGCCGGATATTTCCAGCTCGTATTCCGACGAAACACTGAGGTCGAAATATTCCCGCAAGTCGATGGTTTCCGTAATTCCGTGAGCAAGCGCTTTCCCGGCATCATTATTTCCGGCGGCCTCGCCCCGGCGGGTTTTCCGGATTTTTTCATTATTCTTCCGGTCGGTCAGGGCATACTCATACTTATTTATATTATTAATGGGAAAAACGGTAATTTTTTTGCCATGCGAACGATTCTGGAGCTCAAGCGTCAGAAGCACCGGCTGATGGTTGAAAAAACGGTTGCTTTTCAGAGTGGCAATAATCCCCAGCTCCTCACTGTTCCATTGGGCGCGGATTGACTTGGCGGAAATTTCCTCCTGCGCATAACTCCCGAAAGTGATCAACAATCCCAATAATACCAGTAACGTTCCGGGTTTCATATCCTTCCTCCTTACGGTTTGAACAGCGGCTGCTCCCGGTGCGAATTGACCTTCAGCCAGAGTGCGTTATCCTGAAAAAGCAGTTTGACCAGGCCGGATGTGGACATCCCCAGCCGGGTCGACGCCTGCGCCGGGTTCCAGTTCGTAGCGGCCAGGTGGTCGAGCAGGGTCGCGCACCACAATGGATAATCGGCGTGGTCCATGGCCACCCGCGGCCGCATCAGCGGTACGGGCACGTCCCGGTATTGCAGGGCGATTTTCATCCGGAGTTTGTTCAGGGCGCGGCTGCGGTTGGTGTGCTGGCTCCGGTCGGAACAATCCTCCGCCGTAATGCCCGTGGGCAAATGCCGCACCCTCACCGCCGTCGAAGTTTTGTTGCGGTGCTGCCCGCCGTGGCCGCTGCCCAGGCAGAACTCCAGTTCGCACTGGGCGGATAAGTCCATGTCATTCAACAGTAACCATGCATTGCGTTCACTCATAATAACCACCTCTGGACATTAATATAGCGCCCGAATGCCGGATTGTCAATGACGCGCCATGCGGCAAATCAACCTGCCCAGTTCCGAAACAACGATGACGCTGAAAGCCACTCCGAAGAGTTTCAGCCACATGTCGACCGGCAGCGGCACCGTGTTGAAAAACGCCCCCGCGTACTGGATAATCAGCACCTGCAGCACGAATGTAATACCGACCACCACCAGCATCAGGCGGTTTTTCAGCAGCGTGCCGAAAATGCTGGCCGTGTGCAGTTCGCGGCAGTTGAACGCGTTGAAGAGCTGGAACAGCGCAAACAGCGTGAACATCACCGTCGGCATCTGTTCCCTGGTCGCGCCGAGGAAGTTGACGATGTACTGTGTCAGGAACACGATCGAAATATAGAGCCCGGTCAGGCCGATTCGAATCAGGAACGGTTTCGACAGGATGTTGGCACTGCGTTTGACCGGGGGCTGCTCCATCAGGTCGTCGCTGATCGGCTCCAGGCCCAGCGTCAGCGCGGGCGGGCCGTCCATGATGATGTTGATCCAGAGGAGCTGCAGCGCGGTAAACGGCGCATCCATCCCCAGCAGGATGGACACCAGCACCACAATCACCGACGAAACGTTCACCGTGAGCTGGAAACTGATGAACCGCTTGAAATTCTCGTAAATCCCACGTCCCCACTGGATCGCCCGCACGATGGTCGAAAACGAATCGTTCAGGAGCACGATGTCGCTGGCTTCCTTGGAAACTTCGGTGCCGGAAATGCCCATGGCGATCCCGACGTCGGCGTTTTTCAGCGCCGGGGCGTCGTTGATGCCGTCGCCGGTCACGGCCACCACGTTGCCCTTGGCCTTCAGCAGCTTCACCACGCGCATTTTGACGGTGGGGGTGCTGCGCGCGATCACGGCCACCGTATCGAGTTTGGCCGAGAGTTCTTCGTCCGACAGCGCCTCCAGTTGCGCCGCCTCCACCGCGATGGCGTTCTCGCCCAATACCCCGAGCTCATTGGCAATGGCGGTAGCGGTAATGATATTGTCGCCGGTCAGGATTTTCAGCGCCACGCCGGCGCGGCGGCAGTCCTGCACCGCCTCGAACACATCCGAGCGCAGGGGGTCGGAAATCGCCACGAATCCGTCGAGCACCATATCGTGCTCGATGCTGTTGTGAATCTCTTCATAATTGGCCGCAGCCGCCACTTCCTTGTGGGAAAAAGCCAGTACGCGGCAGGCTTTGCGCTGGTATTGCTCAACCAGTTGGTCGATTTCGGCCCTCTGTTCGCCACTGAGGGAACACATGGCGAAAATCCGCTCCGGCGCGCCCTTGGTGTAGCAGATTGCCGCATCGCCCCGGCGCACCACCGTGGTCATGTGCTTTTCTTCGCTGGAAAACGGGAACACATGCAGCACTTTCACCTCGTGCCGCAGCTTCCGGTAATCCCCCCCTGCGGCGGCCACGGTGTTCAGCAGCGCGCATTCGGTGGGGTTCCCGATAAAGCAACAGTTCCCCTCCCCGACGTCCGCCGTGCTGTTGATGCAGAAATTCTCGATCAGAAACGGATTTTCCAGTTGATCCGGCGCTAAAATGCCGCCGTCCCAGACGGCTTCCGTGACCATTTTGTTCTCGGTCAGCGTGCCGGTCTTGTCCGAACAGATCACATTGACGCAGCCGACGGTTTCGGACGCGATGAGCTTCTTGACCAGCGCGTTCTGCTTGGAGAGCTTGATCGTATTAATCGATAAGGATACCGCCACGATCGTCGGCAGGCCCTCCGGCACCGCGGCCACAATCAGCACGATGCTGACGATAAAGGCGTCCATGACCCCGCCGAACGTAAGGTTGCCGTGCAGTGCAAACGAAACCAGCTGCGACACAAACACCACCGACGCGGCGATCACCCCGAAAATCGTGATAATCTTGCTCAGCCGCCCGAGCTTCTCCTGCAGCGGCGTGGTCACTTTGCCGTTTACAGAGAGCTCGCGGGCGATCTTGCCGAATTCCGTGGCGTCACCCACCGCCGTAACCAGCATCTTGCAGAATCCGCCGGTCACATAAGTACCGGAATACAACATATTGCGCCGCTCCGCCACCGGGGTTTTGGCTTCGGCGATGACGGCGCCGGCCTCTTTTTCGGCGGGAATGCTCTCGCCGGTCAGGGCCGACTCGTCCGCGGCAAGGTCCATGCTTTCCAGCAGCCGCCCGTCAGCCGGAATCCGGTCGCCCGTGGCCAGGATCAGAATGTCGCCCACCACAATATCTTTCTGGTTGATCTGGTTGGCCTGTCCGTCGCGAATCACCTTGATGACCACGTTTTCATTGATCCGGTTCAGGGCCTCGAACGCCTTGGCGCTCTTGCCCTCCATCACCACCGTGATAATCACCGAGAGCGCGATCGCCACGAAAATCCCCACGCACTCCAGGAAATCCGCCTCATCCCCCGTGAAATGCAGCGTGATATTGACCCCGAGCGCGATAAACGCCGCGATAATCAGCATCACGATCATCGGTTCCGAGCTCGCTTCCCAGATCCGTTTGTACATCGGCACCGGCTTCGCCCGGGTCAATGCGTTGATCCCGTGCTTCTCGGCGCTCTGGCCGACGTCCGCGCTTTTCATTCCCTGTTCGGGGTCCGTTCCCAGCTCAGCCAGGAGAACTGCTCTTTCCTTCTGAAAGTCCAACATTGTTCGATACGCTCCTTTTCCACAAAAACAAAAAAACTCAAATACAGCTTTTACTGTACTTGAGTTCAAATCTAGAAATACAAACACATGTACAGTATACACTACACCATACATGAGTCTCGTTTATTAAGACAAGCCAGGCTGTTAAACCGGTATGTTGACTTGCCAAACGCTTTTACGCGCAAACTACTCCCTCACGAATTCGGGACCATATAAAATACCACCAGTCCGCGAAAAAGTCAATAGCCGGGTCCGAAGAACAGCGAAAAAAAATCAGAAATAATTTTTGCATGCTAAAAAAACGTCGCTGA
>JBEBXH010000159.1:0-4790 GCA_040391785.1 Victivallis vadensis | reverse complement strand
TGCCCGATTGCCATCAGGGCAAAGGCTGCGTGGTCGGCTTCACCCAGAAATTGAATGCCGCCGACCCGCGGCTCTGTCCGAACCTGCTCGGCGTGGACATCGGCTGCGCCGTCACCGCCGTGCGGCTCGGGGCCGTGGATTGCGATCCGGCGGAACTCGATCGTTTCATCCGTGCCCATGTGCCGCTCGGCGCCGGCGGCTATCTGCCGGAGCGCGACCGCAAGATGGAGGACAAATTCATCAGCAAGGATGATTATGCTCTCTTCGCCGACGTGGAAGCAATGATCGCCGAAGACGGTACCGAACCGAAAGTGCCGGTATTGAGCCAGCTCAAATCGGTCGGCAGCGGCAACCATTTCATCGAGGCCGGACGCGATTCCGCCGGTGAACTCTGGTTGACCGTGCACAGCGGTTCGCGCAATTTCGGGCTGGTCGTCTGCAATATCTATCAGCGCAAAGCCGTGGCGGACTGCAATGACCGCTGCGAAAAGGACCTGAAATATCTGGATCGCACTAGTCGTTACTTCGACCGCTATCTGCTCGGAGTCAAGGCTTGCCAGCGCTTCAGTCAGATCAATCACGCGATGATTCTGCAGACGATCGCCGCCGGCTTTTTCAAACGTAAACCGGCCGAAACGGTGAGCACCATGCACAACTACATCGACCTCAAGGAAGGGATCGTCCGCAAGGGCGCGATCCGGGCCCGGGCCGGTGAGAAACTGCTGCTGCCGTTCAATATGCGCGACGGCATCGCGTTGTGCACCGGGCGCGGCAATGAAGAATGGAACTTCAGTGCGCCGCACGGCGCCGGACGCATCATGAGCCGCGGCGAGGCCAAGGAACGGCTCGATATCGAGGCGGTCAAAAAGGAAATGGCCGACCATCAGGTCTTTACCACTTCGCTGGACTACGCCATCGACGAAGCGGCCGGCGCTTACAAAAGCAAGGATCTCATCCTCAGCTGCATCGAGCCCGCGGTCGAGGTCAACGACCTCATCCGCCCGATCTACAACATCAAGGGGAGATAACATGTCGAACCTTTTAAAAGAATTTACCCGTTCCCTGCGGCAGGGCACGGGTAAAGCCTACCTTATTCTGCAGAAACACCCGGCGCTGCCGGTCGACGACCTGCTGATCGATGCCGCACTTCACAACTACGATTACGACCCGCAATGCAGCGGCTCCCACGCATTTCAGGTAGGGGAGCTGTTGAAGTTGCGCCCCAATTACCGCGAGTTGGTTCTGCTCATCGCCGAACGCTTTGCTACCGAATTCAACTTCGAAACCAGGGAAGACGTTCATTGGCGGCACTGGGATATCGTGCAACTCTACGATTTGCTGGCCCATAACTGCGTGACGCCACGAGTGACTGAAATCATCCACGAGCATTTCGCACACATGCAACATTTGGGGTTCGCAATTGGATGTGACTCGATCATGGAAACTGAAAGGCTTGATGGTTTGTGTTTTGTCGCAGGAGTTATCGGCGCTTCACTGCGGAGCGATCCTGATTTTGAATTTGATGACATACTCTTGTTCGATATTAATCAATCGTTTGCGCCTGATTGCAATTGGCGGAACATATTAATCGATAAGTCTGTAGACGATGTTAATATTCGTACATTTCTTACCGCACTGGAGGATTGTGAGCGCAAGGAAAAAGAGCGGGTCAAGCGGCCATATCAGCCCGTCGGCATGAAGAAAATCATGAGCCTGCTGAAACAGAAAAAGAAGTGTCATTTCCCCGCCGTACAGCTTGCAGAATCGGAGCAGGCAAAATTACGCCGGATATTCATGAAGGAGACGGACTTCATCAAACTCGACATCATTTGTCTGGCCTTGGCCAAAGCGAATGGCGTAACTGACGCGATGATTCCAAAGCTCATAGAGCTTGCCCGCTGTCCGAACAAACGGATAGCTCATAGAGTACAGATGGCATTGGGGTCGCTGAAAAGCAGCAAGGTGCGCGAGATCGCCATTAAGGAAATAATCGAAAATCCGGCTGGCTGGGAGTTCTTCGAACTTCTGGAGAAAAACTGGCAATCGGGCGATGAGAAATTTTTTCTCAAATGGTTCAATCGCCTGCGTAGCCAACACATCCGTCATTCGATGATCATGTCGATTCTGGAGGTCAAAGATGCTCCGCCTCCACTGTTGAAGTATCTTCTGAACCGAACTTCATGCAGCAGCTGTCGGGAAGGTCTTGTTAGAAAATTAACCGAACAAAATGCCCTCGATAAGAAGCTTTGTGAGGAGCTCAAGCATGATGTCATGAGAAGAATCCGTGAGACAGGCGAGCAGTATTTAAACCAATAAAGCTTTATTTTTCTCTGGCGGGCCGGGCGGTTTTCAGGAGCAGGATGTGAGTGGAGACGCCAAGCCCCACCGCCAGCAGAATCAGCTTGTAATAAATATTCTCTTTGAACAAAGACGAAATACCCAGTGTCAACCAGAGCGCCAGCAAACTCAGCGCTTTGGTTCGCACCGGAACCCCGCAGCCGGAACGGTAATTGTCCAGATAGGTTTTGACCCACGGCAAGCGTACCAGCCATTTGTATAGCCGCGGCGAACTCCCGGCAAAGCAGAACGCCGCCAGCAGCAGAAACGGCGTCGTCGGCAGGAGTGGGGTCGCGACCCCGACAGCTCCGAGCCCGACACATGTCCAGCCGGCAGCCAGCAGAAGGAGGCGTCTGATTTTACTTTTCATTTTCATAAAAGATAATATAACGCCGGAATCCCAATTGTCCATAATGTCCATCACGTCCATGAGGTCCATTATGTCCATAATTTGAAAAACACAGCAAACCATGATATAATACCCGCAATAAATAAGGATCACAGATATGAAAGCTTCGGACTTTTTCCACAAGGAAGATAATTTGAATTGTGCACAAGCCGTTTTGCGTTATTTCGGCGCCGATGAGAAGTTGATTGCCGAGTACAAGGCCTTTGGCGGCGGCCGCGCTCCCGAAGGGATTTGCGGCGCGCTCTATGCCGCGAAAACCCTGCTCAATGACGACCGGAAATTCGCCGCTTTATGCGAAAAATTCAGCAAAGAAAGCAATGGCGTGTTAAGTTGCAAAGACATCAAGGCAAAAGAAAAAATATCCTGTCCCCGCTGCGTGGACCTGGCAGGCGAACTCCTGGAGAAATTCGGCAAACAGCCTGAGTCATAACGGGATGCTATTGGACTTCCCAGGATTCAATGCCGCCTGAAACCGGCTCGAAAATCGGATGCGGGATGATGCTGGGTTCTTTCGTTAGTCGAATGGCTGCCGCCGGATCGCGATGCTCCAGCTTATGCAGCAGATGCAGCCGTTCATATTCAAGTTGTCCGGTATTGACAGGGATTTTCACCGATTTGAAATTCCAATCGATTTTTTCTCCGGCAAATGAATATCCCCGTTTTTCAGCCTCGCGGAAAACCTCTGACAAAAAATAATTGATTGCATTAAGTGGATCCGCAACTTCCCGGAAACGCCGGAGTTGTGGATGATTCCGGTAACCGCGGGTTTTACCTTCCAATACATGTTTTGCCAGTAGCGCCTCGCGCCACAAAGCAACCAGCCCTTTGGGATCAAGATATTTGGGATGCAGTGACCACAGGCGCATTTTGTTGAAATACCCTTTCAGTTAGAGCCGGCTTTCGCCGGCCCCTGAGTGAAATTAATACCGGTTGACTTTTCAGAATTCCATTGAAGCACAGTTGTCGCCGGAGGCGAAGATCATCTTCTTGATGTTGAACTTATCCTTCAGCAGTGAATAAAATACTTCGATCAGGTTTTCGCAGGTGGCCACTTTTTTGACCACGACCAGGCGGCATTCCGGATAGGCTTTGGCTAATTCGTTGTCGATGGGCAATCCGAGCATGGTATTTGTCGGGGCGCCGTTGCGGATTCCCTGTTCTTCGTAAGCCGCCAGAATGCCCGGCAGAAGCGGATCCTGCTGCTGCAGAATCAAGGCATGATCGAAATTTTTCAGATAATCCCAGGCGGCTTTTTTGATGCTGTTGCAGGGCCAGACAAAACCGGTCCGTTCATCGACTTCGCCTTCTACTTCAATCGTCAGAAGGCCGGTGTGTCCGTGAAGATACTGGGCTTCGCCCTCATATCCCAGGAAACGGTGCGCGTACTGGAGGTTGAGCTTGGTGATCGATCGCTTGTTCATGACTTTTCTCCTCTTGGTTGTTTGACGGGATGAGCTGCATTGCAGTTGTCGCAAATGATACTCACCCGCAGTTCAATATGCTTTAATTTTCCTGGAACATCGCCCATCGGCAGGATCGTCTGCTCCGGGAACTGAAAATCCGTGATGACCCCACAGCGCTCGCAAATAAAATGGCCATGCGGACCGGTCTGGCTGTCGTAACGGGCATTCTCTATGCGGTCGAGCCGCTGCAATATTCCCCGCTCAGCAAATTCATTCAAGATACGGTAAACGCTTTCGCGGGTGACGGACGGAAGATCTTTTTTGATCTGCCGCCATAACTCATCGACTCCCGGGTGATTGAGGTTATCGCAGACCAACTCGTAAACGGCAAGCCGTTGAGCGGTACACTTCCAGCCATTTTCCCGGCAAATCTCCACAAATTTCTGATATTTCTGCTGATTCATATATAATTCATCTCTTTAATTTATTTCACATGTAAATAAATATAACATTTATTTCTAAAATGTCAAGTAGCAATAACTCTTTTTCCATTATCTGCCATGGAATACGAATTTGGCAATGTGCAATGGTTCTTCTCCGGTTTAAACCATAAACAGCCTCGGGAATGATGAAAAATCCTG
>JBEBXH010000158.1:0-4806 GCA_040391785.1 Victivallis vadensis | reverse complement strand
TGGAATTTTTCGTCGAGCCGCCCGGCGGCCACGGCTATTTGAACTTCGAATTCAGCGGCAACGGCGTGCTGTTGCTCTATCATGTCCGCGACGCCCAGCGCATGGAAAAGGGCTTCAAAGACTACAACCCGGTCACCAAGGACGACGCCTCCGGCGTACGCACCGTCAGCACCCTGCCCCGCAAGGTCGAGCCCGAAATCACCGAACCGCTCACCTGGTACCTCGCGTTCCAGATTCCGGTATCGCTTTTCGAGAGCCAGATGAAATGCAGCTATGGCGACCTGAGCGGACAGCAGTGGCGCGCCAATTTCTACAAATGCGGCGACAAGACTTCGCATCCGCACTGGCTCAGCTACCTGCCGGTCAGCGAGCTGAATTTCCATCTGCCGCAGTGCTTCGGCCTGATCGAGTTCGAATAAATGATCTATACCGTCAAAAAATGCCTGGCGGCGCCGGATTTGAGTGCCGCATGGGATTCCCCTGATTGGAACCGGGCCGAAACCGCCGTCATCAGCAATGGCATCAGCGGCACGATTTATGAGCACATGCCCCATACACAATGCCGTCTGCTGCACGACGACGCCAATATTTACGGCCTGTTTCAAGTCGAGGACCGCCATGTCCGCTGCATCACCACCGAGTATAACGATCAGGTTTGCCGCGACAGCTGCGTGGAATTTTTCGTCGAGCCGCCCGGCGGCCGCGGCTACTTCAACTTCGAGTTCAGCGGCAACGGCAACAAACTGCTCTACCATATCCGCGCGGCTTCGCTGGAAAAAGGCATCAGCGACTACAACCCGGTAACCGAGCAAGACGTCGCCGATCTGGAGATTTTCCATACCCTGCCCGCCATCGTCGAGCCGCCCACGGCGGAACCAATCACCTGGCGCCTCGGGTTCAAAATCCCGCTCGCACTGTTCGCCCGGCAGACCGGCGAAACGCCGTCTTTCGCCCAAAACTGGCGCGGCAACTTCTACAAATGCGGCGGCGACCCGAATTACAAACACTACCTCAGCTGGGCTCCGCTAATCGCCTGCAATTTCCACCAGCCGGACAAATTCGCCGCCATCATATTCGAAGCCTGACCAATAGCATTACTCCGCCTGAATTTCGATTTGCACCAAGGCAAAATCGTGTTTTTTCAGTGGAAACGATACCTTGGAGCCGTTGACATCCAATGCCTGTCCGGTTTCCATATTAACGGCAGATTTCACCTTATCGGCAACGGTCAACTGCATGGTTGTGTCTCCGGTATAACTGCCGCAAACGATCAGGAGCTTTCCTCCACACCGGTAGGTGCTGGCAAGAACTCCTGGTTCGAAGGATTTCACCGGATTCGCCTTATTCCAATATGCCGTGTAAATACAGTCGTCATTACCAATGCCAAAATCATACAGAAGCTCATGTACTTTTTTGAGCAAGGCTGTATTCGCACCGCGCGGGGCGGTGGGCCGGATTTCATGTGGAAGCAGGCACGCCAGCATGGTACGGGTCGCCCAATACCGTTTCGCCTCGTCTCCGCCGGTGATACCATCGAGAACCGTCGGATAGAATCCGCCCTGCAACCCCTGGCAAACCGCGCGAATATAGTCCGGAGAGAAACGCTCCTGGAAATCATGTGTGCCGTATTTCCATTCCATGCCCATACTATTGGTGGCAAAGCCGAGTGTCGGCAGGATATTGGCGTTGGTGTGGTGGACCGTGATCCATGGTTCGAGCTTACGCTCAACCATGACCGCCAGCTGGCGTTTGCGGTATTCGCGGTTATTCCATAAGCCAAAGCCGGGCTGGACAACGCCATTGCCGTCGATATAAGCGTCTCCGGTCGCCCAGGAGTAATTGCTGCGGAAGAACGTATTGTCGTCGTACACCCCCGTCATGCCTGCTTCCAGCATCTTGTCGAGATAATAGATCGCATAATCCTGATAAGAGCTGAACACACCGACACCACTGCTCCATTCTCCCTGAAACACGGGATATTCGGCAAGCGCCTGCGCACCATCCGAATCACAAGTATAAAAGTAGAGAACGGAACGCTCTTTATAAGGAAAAAGAGTCTTTGCGCGGTTGAATGCCGCATTGATGTGCGCCGCCGCATACTTCAAGCCATTTGATTTCACCCACGGGACCTCTGCTTGAGGCGCATTGTCCACACGTTCAAGCCATTCTCCGATGAACTCCTGATCGATTTTGCCGGTAGCGCGCGCTTCAGCAAGTTTCCTGATATAGGTAAAATCCTGGAACGCCGGATATCGCGAACACCAACCGGTATGAGAACCCCAGTAAGGCGGGCTCATCAGGCCGATTGCAACGCGCGTTCCCTTGAAGCCGTAACCGTCCGACCAGGAACGCCAGCCTACCGGCATAGGTTTGACCGGAGACGCCATCAGAGCCAGCGTGACCTCCCGGTCCTTATTGAGATCAAACGGTGCATTGAGCAGATTCAGGCGAATACTGACATCGCCGTTCTGATGCCGGAATAGTTCCACCGCGTCGCGATCTTTGGTATGAACCCAGTCTTTATCCCAATCCGCCGCGTAGCTGATTCCGCGCTCGTCATCACCAACCCAAATGTAAGGAATAAAGTTACTGATGTGAATCTGCGGGATCGAGCGGCTCTTGAATACGGTTCCTTCGCCTTCCGGCACAAACCCCGCCGGATTCGCCCGAATATGTTCACCAACCGCATGAAACAGCGTCGCAAACTCTTTTTTCACCGGAATGTCCAGGTAGATTCTCTCCGGCGTATCCTTGAACGGTTTGAATTTGACATCCAGTCGCAACAGACCATCCTGCTCCAAGCGCCCTTTGACTATCGCTGCACTGGTATTCGCAAGATATTCAATCGCGGTCGGAGTCTGTTTCGTGACGCTCATTTTACCTGCCGGGAAAGGCGTGCTTTTTCCGTTTTTCACCGCATAAATCGCCACTGGACCGGCAAGGATCTGTTCGCCTTTGGCGAAGACTTCTTCGGGCAGTCCATTGTCTCCGATTTTGTAATCGCGCAAAATACAGGAAAACGTCCGCCCCTCCGCTTTGAGCGGCGTGAACGGCGGCAGGATGATATCTTCGCGTCCCAGTTGATTGCCGAGCCATGGATAGTCTTTAACCTGGAATTCCCTCTCCATCAGGGGCTCATTCGTTTCCGGATCGGAAAGAGACACGAAATAACGCCCATCCGCCAGTTTTTTGTCCAACGGAATTTTTTCATGGAGTACTTTCATATCCTTTTTGCCATCGGAAATACTGAATGCATTTCTCAGTGGGACCTTGGCGCTGAAGCATTGCTTTCCGGCGAGGTCTGTCACTTTGAGCAGCATTTCGTCGCCGCTCAACTTTTCCGGATTACAGGTGATATCCAGCACCATGGAATCCAGGGAGGGATACCAGGAAATTTCACCGGAGAGCTTCGATTCGCCCTGCGCCATCGCTTTGATCTCATTCGGCGTGAGGGTTCTATCGTAAATCATCAGATCATCCATTGCAAACGGCCCACCGCCGAGCACGGGACTCCCCAGCGCCGCGGGGTCGATCTCGAAATCCAGATCCAGTTCGCCGTATTTGACCCCGTTCGCATAATATTCCACACGTTTCGGCAGCAGATTGACCGAAAGATGGGTCCATTGCCCCGGCGCGGGTTTGCGGTTGATGATCAAATTCTTGGCGCCGCCTTTGAAGTGGTGCAGAAACAACAACATATGTCCGGGATGTTCCTGAAGCCCCAGATAACCGCTCGAGCGGAATTCGCTGGCAAAAAATCTCCGATATCCATTCTTAACCGGTTCATCCACTTTGACCCAGAAAGAGAAATTGCCGGGAACGGGAATTTTCGCCCCGCGGTATTCGATCGAACTTTCCGATTCGAAAAATCCGGCCTTGGAGTGTTCCGACCTGCCGGGAACCGATTCGATCTCTTTTTTCGCGACCGTCTTGACTCCCGTTTCCGGGTAAGTCAATGTTCCGGCGCCCTTCTCGAAATCCTGTTCGAGCGTAATATAGGATTCCGGCGTGGACCAGATCCGTTCCGGGAGCGGGTTATATTTGAACTCCCGACTCAAAAGTATCTCATTGGTCGAATTCTTCAGCAGGAGTTTTACCGTTCCGGGCGGATTCGGCAATTCCAGAACTTTTGAGTTTTGAGCTCCGAAAAGTTTCTCTGTCTTGTGGATATTTCCCGCCCGGACATCAAGTTCATAAGCACCGTCGCTTGAATCGACGGCAATCGACAACGGCAAACGCGCATTCGCATCCGCGTAAGTACTCCTGACTGCCGGGGTATTTTTCCGGAGTTTGAATGTCGCATAAGATTGGGAATCCATGAAGCTGGAACACGGCGCAAAAGGGGCCTGGATGCCGGGCTCCGTCCGGAAGTTCCTGACGGGAAGAATTTTCCAATCACCTTCAGTCAATTTTTCATATCCGAACGCCTTGGCCGGAATAGCGATCTCGATATCCCATACACCGTCATGAACCGAGTTCACGGCTTTGACATCCGCCTGCCATTTGCGCGCCGGCAGTCCGTAACCGGGATTGTGATGCTGCTGAAAAAGTGCTCCCACGTGATTGGCAATCAGCTGAAATTCGCCGAACTTCGCCTGTTCAACCGTTCTTGACGCCTTGGGCGGATCGAACCAGAATTCGACAGAATCGTCCATAACGATATTGATCGCCTTTGGCGAAAGCACCAGTTTGTCGCGTGGCGGCGTCTCCGAACGAACCGCAAGATATAGATTTTCGGCATCCCAAGTCAGATAAAACTCCGTCCTGCGCGGATCAACCGGATTTCCCGCGCCGCCGATCACTAGT
>JBEBXH010000157.1:0-4849 GCA_040391785.1 Victivallis vadensis | reverse complement strand
TGCAGGCCAATACGGCCTGCCGCTGGAGCGCGAGGAACGCGCAGTTCCTCGCATTATAAAGCTTGCATATGGCGCGAATTACTTGCGGAAGAAGGCGAGAAGGGCGTCGTGCAGCGCGCCGTTGGTGGCGGTAATGCCTTTTTCGGGATAGTTATTGCCGCCGGAGAGGTCGGTGATGCGGCCGCCGGCTTCTTCCAGGATCAGGACGCCCGCGGCAATATCATAAAGGTTCAGGGCAAATTCCCAATAGCCGTCGAACCGGCCCGCCGCCACGTTGCAGAGATCCAGCGCGGCGGAACCGCAGCGGCGGATTCCCTGAATCGAGCGGGCGATCTCCGGCAGATAATCGAAATTATCCGGCCGCATCTGGGCCCGGACGCAGGCGAAACCGGTGGCCAGCAGCGCGTGGCGCATGACCGTGCAGGCGGAAACGTGGATGGGGCGTCCGTTCAGGGTGGCCCCGCGGCCCCGCTCGGCGGCGAAAAGTTCGTTCATGGCCGGCGCGTAAACCACGCCTGCGATGAATTGGTCGCGGTGGCGGAGCCCGATCGACACGGAGTAGTAGGGGAAGCCGTGGATGAAGCTGGTGGTGCCGTCGATGGGGTCGATGATCCAGCAGTACTCGGTTTCGTCGCCGGAGTGTCCGGTTTCCTCGCCGAAAACACCGTGATCCGGGTAACGTTTGCGGATTTCGGCGCAGATAAATTCCTCGACCTCGCGGTCGACCACGGTTACCATATCGGCCGGGTTGTCCTTGGCGCGGATATCCGCCGCCGAAAGGCGCTCGCCGCCGGCCTGGGCGAGTTTGCCGGCGTCAACGGCCAGCTTTTTCATGAATTCCAACATTTGTTCAGCGTCCGTAAAATACCCGGATGTTGCGTACCCGGAGCGTTACTTCATTTTCATGTGAATTCACTCCCAGCCGCAGCCGTACGATCTTTGCCGGATCGAGTGTGGGCGGAATTGCAACAAAACGTTCCTGCCACGCCTCGGCGGGGGAGTCGACCTTGAGGTAAATGTCCTTGCCCTGGCCCATAACCGCCATCAGCAGCATTTGCTTGACGGCGGATGCCTTGGAGACTTTTACCTCGAAACTGACGCCGAGCGCGCCTTTCAGCGACTCCTGCGGCAGTTGCAGAATATACTCCGGATATGTCCAGCGGTCAACCCCGGCAGGAAACAATGTAGTAAAACAAATGGCCCGTTCCGCTTCGTCGTAGCGGATTTCCAGCTTGCCGGACGAATTCCGGCGCCAGTTGGCGGGGTCGAGCATCTGCGGCATTTCGGTTTGGTGGCCGGAGGCGGACATCTCCTTCAGGCTCTGGAGCGGGATGACCAGCGGGGTGGCCTTGCGGTCCCCGAAGGTGCCGTCCACCCGCAGCTCACCCTTGAAATTCTTGTCGAGCCGGGGCGTGAAGGTCAATTCGAGTTCCGTTTTGCCGAACGGCGGCAAGGTGATTTCGGCCGGAACTCCGCTCGCTTCGCCGCCGGAAATGCGGATGGTACCGGTTTTCGGGTGTTCGGACAGATTCCAGACCTGCAGTTTGAAGCGGGCCGAATCGCGTTTGATGTCCGCGCAGTCCTTGCCGACGAAAAGTTTAAAGTCCTCCGAGAGCTCGGTGCGGAAAATGACCGTTTTATCGAACGCATCCTGCTTGGATACCGTCGTGGCGGCGGCTTCGAAAGAAATGTCGGGTTTGAGTGAATTCACCTCGTCCAGGAAGGCCGGGTAACGGGTGGCGGTAAGTTTTGAGGCGTCCGCCGTGAACGGCGTGCCGAAGAGGTCGACGCCTTTCAGCTCGCCCTTGAGCGGCAGGGCGAAGCTTCGTGCGTAGAGGTCGGCGACCGATAAATTCGGTTTCGGCTTGTCGGTGTCGAGCTCGGAAATACTCCAGTAAACCAGCGTTTGCGCACCGTTTTTCTGGCGGTAGAGGTATCCCTTGAGCTTATCGCCGAGCTTGACTTCGCCCAGCAGTACGGCATTGCCGAGCCGGTCCGCCAGCGTGGCAAAGGCCGCGTAACCGGGTTTGACCGTGAAATCGCGCCGCATCAAGCCCCAGTCCTTGTTGCCGCCGCCTTCGTTGTAGGGCGGCAGGACAAAGAAGAAGTCACGCGCCACGCCGAGCGACTGCATGGTGATCATCATCTTCGGAAGATATTCGGCAATAAGCATTTCCTGCTCGGGCGAATGAGCCTTCAGCCCGGGGATGTAACTGGCGGTCCGCCCGGCGCCTTCCATGTTGGAACCGTTTTCGGTGAACCAGATCGGGCGGCCGGCGATGCCGTTGCGCTGCAGGTGTTCCCGGATGTTTCTCAGGGCGTCGGGAAACTCGCTGATCGAACGGTACGTATGGATATTGAAAATATCGAAATACTCGCCGGCACCGCTCTGCATGACGACATCGGCATAGGGCAGGACCGGAGTGAGCGCATAGCCGCCGATCGCCACCGGCATTTCCGGGTCGGCCGCTTTGAACCCGAGGCTGGCCGCCTTGAACGCTGCGGCGTAATCCCAAGCGCTTTCCAGTGAAAATCCGATATCCTGTTCGTTCCAGAATTCCCACACGGTCATCTGGCCCTTGAACGTTTCCGCGGCCTTTTTCGCATAGCGGTAGGTCGCGAGGAGGTCGATGGGGAGTTTGCCGTCCTTCGGGCGAACCCATTCCGGGGCATGGTGGTACATCCCCAGAATCTTCACGCCGCGCGCGGAGAGCAGATCCGCATTGGTTTTGTACTGTTTCCAGTCAAACTGATCGGGCGCGGGTTCCGTCTCGGGCCAGCTCAGGCGCTCGCGGACCATCTGGACGCCGGAGCGGCTGGCGACTTCGGAGACCACTTCGTAGGGATTTTGCGGCTGGCGCGGGTTGTTTTGGTCGGGACGGGCCAGCCAGCTTTGCGCGGAGTCCATGGCGAAAAACTGATCGGGATTGTTTTCGCGCTTGCCGGGATCGGGGACCACGACGAAGCTGCGGAAGCCTTCGCATCCGGCCAGTTCCAGCTTATAATAACCGTTGGGCAAAGCCGCGAGCACGAGCGGCCCTGTCGTCCATTCGCCTTCGCGGATGATCTGATCCCGCCAGTTGCGCAGGAGCCATTTGGCCGGGGCCGCAGTTTTCAGGCTGAATTTCAGCTCCTCGCCTTGCAGGAACACCGTGCCGGGAGCCGCCGCCGTGACCGCTTCGGCGGTGTCGAGCGCCGCAAGCACGGGGAGCAATCCGCAAAGAATGGTGAGGAATAATGTTTTCATCATAGACTCAGGAGTACGCCGCCGTGGAAAATCGCTGCGGTGAAGCCCATTTCTTTGAGCTCGTCTTTGCTTTTGGACTCGACATGCCCGTCGAAAAAGCTCATATTGAGGCGGTTCGTGTGAACCGGCGCCACGTTTCCGGGGCAGGAATTCCATTTCGGGGTGTATTGGCAGATACCGGTACTGCCGTAGGTGGCGTCCCCGCTTTTGCCCATGGTGTCGGCGTGCATGAACGTCTCGGCGGGACGCTTCATTTTCGGCATGAAATAAATGATGTAAGTCCCGTTGGTGAAGCCGAAATCGCCCCAGGAATCCTTCTTGGAATTATAAAAATCGGGCGTTCCCGTGTCGGAGGCGTTGAAACGGAACAATCCGTAGGTGGTGAAGCCGTTGAAACCGACGGTTTTCCGGGGAATCGACGGGCAGTTGAACAACTCGCTTTTGGTGGCGTAGCCGCCTTCGATCAGGAGTGTGGGCCACGGCTTCTCGCCGCCGGTATCCGGCGCCCTGAAGGCGACCTGTTCCCGGTTGTCATCCGCGTAGAAGAGCACGGATTTATGCAGTTGGTTGAGTCTGGCCTGACAGGAGCTGGAACGCGCCTTTTCCCGGGCCTGGTTCAAGGCCGGCAGCAGCATGGCGGCAAGGATCGCGATGATCGCGATAACAACGAGGAGTTCAATAAGTGTGAAGCGAATCTTTTTCATTTTCGATACCTCTCTGGTTAATTACTTCTTTTCTTGCTGATTTTTTTGGCAAATGTGCATGATTTTCCCTCAAAAAACTGTACGGTGGTCTGAATATTGACCGGCGGGGCGTCGGGGTTCTGAAGCCGCCAGGCGATCAGCTCGAGCGTTTTGTATGCCTGGTCGCGCAGCAGCACCGAGAATGTCGCCGGACGCGGGTAATAGTATTCCGCCTCCAGCCGGTCGCCGAACGCCAGCACCGAAACATCTTCCGGCACCCGGAGCCCGATTTGCCGGAGACCCGCGACCACCGCCAGATAAAAACTCATCGGACAGATGATCGCCGTATAGGGCGCAAGCTCTTTCTTCCGCTCTTCAAAAGCGCGGCAGATCAGCGGATGCGGCTGCTGGTAAAGCGGTACTTCAAACGCCATCAGTTCCGTATTGTACTCGACTTCCGGATATTTCCGGTGGAAAATGTATTCGAATCCCTTCATATTGGAGTGGATCGTCTCCAGTTTTTCTCGGTGCCGGGTGACCTGGTCCACCAGCAGAATCCGGCGGTGCCCCAGCTTGTAAAGATAATCGCAGGGCGTTTCCATGCGGCTGTCCTGCAGGTAATAAATCGAATCGCGGCCGATGTGTTCCGCGCTGCCCTTGTTGACGATGACCGGTTTGACGGAGGCCTGCAGTTTGTCGCGCAGGAAAGAGGGCATGCTCGCCATCTCCTGAATCACCGTCAGCACCAGTGCATCGCAGTTCAGCCATAAATCATAAATGGAGCGGTCATCCCAGTTGCGGACGTAAATCACTTTCAAATTCCAGTTTGCTTCCTCGCAGGCCTGCGAATAATGCATGACGGTGTCGAGGTTTTCCGGCGCGCCCCAGGCCGGCAGCACGAGCCCCAGAATCTTCTGGG
>JBEBXH010000156.1:0-4880 GCA_040391785.1 Victivallis vadensis | reverse complement strand
ATACTTCAGAAATATCTCAAGCGCCTCTTGACTTTTAACACACTATCTTTGTGGACAAAAAAATATTACAGACCACAGATATCAACAAGAATTTCGCTCAAATCATCGTGGTTCTTCATGAAGGAGGTGCGGGCGCGTAATGTGCCGGGATAGCCGCGGCCGCGCAGATAGTCCAGCACTACCTTGCGGGCGATCTTGAACCCGGATTCCTCGCCGTAAAAATCGGCCATGTCACTGATGTGCTGTCGAATTTCATCGGCCAGCTCGTTCGGTGTCGGCGGCCGGTAATCCGGGTTCTGCAGTTCGTCAAAAAGCCACGGATTGCCCATCGCGCCGCGCGCCACCATAGCCACCGTGCAGCCGCTCCGGTTCAGGGCCTCTTCCCGTGTAGCGCGATTCGTAATGCCGCCATTCACCACCACCGGGATGTCGAGCGCCTCGCGCACCTCGCCGATGATCTCGTAAAACACCGGCCCGGAATAAATCCTCTCCTTGATCCGTCCGTGGATGGTCAGCGTCTGGGCTCCGGCGTTTTCGAGCGCCTTGGCGAGCTTCACGGTCATGCCCGGATCGCCCTCGCAGTAAATACGGGTTTTGGCAGTGACCGGAAAACGGGAGTGCTTCACCAGCATTTCGAGGAGCCGGGCGGCTTCGTCGATGTCGCGTCCGAGAATCGCACCCGCGCCCTTTTTCGCCACCTTCGGCACTGGGCAGCCGAGGTTGAAATCGAGCAGGTCAAAATGGTATTCATTGAGCTTAAGCACCGATTTCAACAGCATATCGTAATCGGCCCCGACCAGCTGCACGCCCAGCCACGGTTCATCGTCGCCGCGCAGCAGCATTCGCGGGGCATTGGGATTGTTGTACGCCAGCGATCCGGCGTCGATCATTTCGGTGAAAGCATAGGTGCAGCCATGGCGGCGCAGTGAACGGCGGTACGGCAGATCGGTGAAGCCCGACAAAGGGGCCATAATTACGGAGTTATCTGGATAAAATATCATTGTTATTAATTAAGAAAGAAGAAAGAAGAAAGAAGAAAATTAACTGTCAACTGTCAACTATCCACTGTCAACTGTCCACTAACTTTTGTCATCGTCCGGCGACTGGCCGTTGAGTTCCATGTGCATTCGCTGCAGCTTGCGAATCGCCTTGTTCTGGATCTGGCGGACGCGCTCGCGGGTACAGCCCACGGCCTCGCCGACTTCTTCCAGCGTCAGGATTTTGCCGCCTTCCAGCCCGTAACGCATGTTGAGAATTTCGCGTTCGCGCGGCGAGAGACGGCCGATCATCTCGTGAAGACTCTCCATCGATTCGGCGTGACCGAGCATATTGTCCGGCACATTGGCCAGCGTATCGGCGATCAGGCTGCCGATTTCATCGCTTTCGCCTTCCTTGATGAGCTCGTTCAGCGACGAAGTATTCAGATTCACCCGGCGCAACTCGGAAACGGTCTTCGGGTTCAGCTCGACCATGAGGGCAATTTCCTCATCGGTGGGCTGCCGGTCGTGGGCTTGGACAAACTCTTTCTGGGCGCGCTGAATGCGGGCGATCTTGTCGATTGACTGTGCGGGAATGCGGATCGTGCGGCTCTGGGCGGCGATGGCCCGGCGCATGTACTGCTTGATCCACCAGGTGCTGTAGGTCGAAAATTTGGCGCCCTTCGAGGGGTCGAATTTCTCGGCGGCGATCATCAGCCCGATGTTGCCTTCGGCAATCAAATCGTGCTTGGCCACGCCGCGGTTCATGAACTCGCTGGCGAGCTTGACCACCAGCCGCAGATTGGCTTTGATCAGCTTGGCTTTGGCTTCTTCGTGGACCTGCGGGTCCTCGGAACGGATCTCCTCGGCCAGCTGGGTTTCTTCCTCCTGAGACAACAGCGAAAAATCAATAATATTCCGCATATATGCCTGCGAAATCGTCATAGGATTGTCGTTGGTCGTCGCTTTTTTGCGTATGCCGCTGACGTTGATTTTGGTCATTTTGCCCATAAAATTCCTGCAACCGTTATCGATTTAAAAGTTAAAGTACAGCACATTGGAAATAAGTCAAGTCTTTTAGCGAACTTTTAGCACGAGAATATGACTGAAAAAATACGACAATATGGGAATTTTTCCATCATTCTCCGCCGTGCAATATCAAGTTGGGACGAATCGCGGTAAAGCGCGAACATGGTGGGGCCACTGCCGCTCATACAGGCCGCAAGCGCCCCGGCATCCAGCATGGATTTCCGGATAATGCGCAGCAGCGGGAATTTGTTCACCACGGCGGGTTCGAGGTCGTTCTTCATCTGCGCGGCGATTTCGTCGAGCGTGCCGCCGCGGAATTGTTCGCCGGGGCCGATCAACGCCGGATCGAGGTGCTGGTAGGCCCATTTGGCGCTGACCGGGAAATCAGGGTTCACGAGCAGCAGCGGCAGTTCGGGAAGTTTGAAGTCGAACGGCAGCAATTTTTCACCGATACCGGTAGCCGAGGACGGCTGCGGATGCAGGAAAAACGGCACGTCCGCGCCCAATTTTGCGGCCAGCTCAAAGAGTTCTTTTTCGCTCAAAGCTTTGTAGTGATTATTCAGCATACGCAGCACGGCGGCGGCGTCGCTGCTCCCCCCGCCAAGACCGGCGGCAATCGGGATATTCTTATGAATCGTAACGATACCCCTGGGGGGAAGATATGTCTTAAGATAGTAAGCATGAAGAGCTTTGCTGCAGATATTATCTTCGTTTTGAGGTATTCGAGCATCCGAACATTGTACCTGAAGAAATCCCGGCTTAAACTCCAGTTCGATCTCATCGCACAAATCCCACAGAGGCAGGAAACTGATTTCGAGCTCGTGGTAGCCGTCAGGACGGCGCGCGGTAACTTTCAACTGGAGGTTGATTTTCGCCGGGGCAATTTCACGCAAACTGGAAGCCATATTTTTCGTTGTAATCGTGGATCTGGTTGGTTATTTCCACGGCCAGTTTCAGGGCGCGCAGGCCCTGTTCGCCGGAGACTTTCGCCTCAACCAGCGTGCCGGTGTCGATGGTCTGGCGGACGGCGCCCAGGAAGTCCTCGAGCTCGTCGGCCAGTGCGTTTTTCTCGTTCAAACTGATCTCTTTCTGGGCGAGGCCGACGCGGTTTTTCTTGAACACCATGCCGGAGTGCTTGCCGTAATCCATCGAAATGTAGGCGTCGTCCTGGAACACGCGGAAGCGGCGCATCTGCTCGTTGCTGACGCGGCTGGCGGTGATATTCGCGGCGCTGCCGTTGACGAATTTGATGCGGACGCTGACCAGGTCCTCGGTCTTGCTGAGGATCGGGATACCAATGGCGTCAACGCGCTCGATTTCGCTGTTGATCATGGTCAGAATCAGGTCGAGGTCGTGAATCATCATATCGAGCACCACGCTGACTTCGGTGCCGCGGCGGTGCTGGCCGGGACGCGCCGGCGGGTATTGGCAAAGGCGGTGCGCCTCGATAAAACGGGTTTTGGCGTGCTGTTTTTCCAGGTAATCCATGGCGGGATTGAAGCGCTCCACGTGGCCGACGGCGAGCACCAGGCCGCGCTTTTTCGCCTCGTTCACGATGTCGGTGCCTTCCTCGACCGTTACACACAGCGGTTTTTCCATCAGGATATGCTTGTTCATACGCAGGAGCGGCATGCCGATTTCGTGGTGATGAGTGGCGGGCACGGCGATGCTCAGGGCTTCGCACTGCTCGGCCAGCGCTTCAGGGGACGGAAAGACCTTCAGCCCGAATTCGTCGGCGACGCGCTTGGCGCATTCGTCGGAAACGTCATAAATCCCTACGACTTCGGCGTTTTCGCTGGCATGATACAACCGGGCATGATGCCGCCCGAGAACCCCGACTCCGACCACCCCGACTTTGACTTTGCGCGTTGAAGACATATGTGATAAAACTCCTTTAAGTTATCAATGGCTAGTTGATCATTGACAGTTGACAGTTAAGGGAAATCTTTCCCATAATTTTCCATTTTCAATTGTCAATTTTCAATTAATAATAATATACTCTGTTTTTAGAAAATTCCACTACTTTTTGCCGTTCAATTCAGCAAAATAGTTCAATAACGCATCAAAACCGTTTTTTTGCACGTAATCCGCGATCTGCCGATAGCCGTCGCCGTAGACCGGATCGGGGCTTTTTTCGATCCGCAGATTCAGATGATCGTGACCGTAGAGATGATTGATGGAGTGGGAGACGTATTCAGCGAAGCCCTCGCGGATTTTCAGGTCGCGGATCTGCGGGTAATTCTTCTGCATCCAGTCGTGGGCCAGCTCGTGGGCGCAGATCTCGATCAGCCGCTCTGCCGTCATGCCGTACAGCGCGTAAATGGCAAAACGTTCGTTGGTCCGGTGAACAGTGTCAACGGATTTGCTCCAGGGGAAGCGTTTGGTGGTCGTGGTGACCTCGGTGAAGGTGTAGCTGTAAAGGCCGAGTTCCTGCCCGTTGCCGCCCTCGCTCTGGCTCCGTTTTTCCAGATCCGGCAAACTGGTCAGCATGAAGTGAATGTTACGGTCCGTGCCCAGTTTCAGGTCCTTGCGCATACGCTCGCGGACCTGGTCAAAAACAGCCTTGGCCTTGCCGGCGTCGAAAACGGCATCGAGGAAGCAGTTCTCGCAGATGTTGCGCCCGTCGTCGAGCTGACGGCAGTCATTGGGAAGGCGGCAGTTGAAGCAATGCGGTTTGGCGGCACACTCTTTGCAGTAAACTTTGGAGGGGTCTTCGGTAATCTGCATGCCCTCGCGGAAATGGCGTCCGCACAGGGCGCATTTCGGCAGGGTCTTTTCGTAACACGCTTCGGAACAGTAGTTTTTGCCCTTGGCCTTGAAGTAGTAGTCCGTTCATAAAATAACATTGCAAATATGCGAATATGTGCTATATTA
>JBEBXH010000155.1:0-4938 GCA_040391785.1 Victivallis vadensis | reverse complement strand
CTAGTTCATCAACCCAAATTCCGATTCCTGTTTGTGCATATCCCACGCAAATCGACTCGCTTCTATAGCATATCAATAGAAATCCATTGAAAAGTTTCCAGAAAATGAAATTTACCTCTTGACAAAATCCGTCTATCCGAGTATAATATACTCAAACCGGTATATTTTTTAAATTAATCTGGGGATTCTATGCTGAAACATCAACAAACGGTCGAATCGCTTCCGCAACGGGTCGTGCTCCCGGCTGTTGTCATGCCCCGAAAAGACGGGTTGATCACGAAAAAACCGGATCAGTTCAATCTCTGCGGACGCAGTTCCGTTTCCAAATTTAAAAACCATCCAAATAAAGAAGGAATACTTCAATTATGAAATCGAACAACATCGGCAAACCCAAACCGGACGTGAAGTTTTTCACACTTATTGAACTCCTCGTGGTAATCGCGATCATAGCAATCCTGGCGGCAATGCTGCTTCCGGCGTTGAACCAGGCACGCGAAAAAGCCCGTGGCATTGCCTGTTTGAATAACATGAAGCAGATGGGCGTCGGATTAGCCGCGTATTCCAATGATTACCAATATTACATGCCTGCCAAACAACAGGGAATGGCTTTGGACAACAGAAATACATGGCATTGGCTATTAATGCCTTATCTTGGCATGGACAACACCGGAAACTATACCAGCTGGGATGCGCTGTCTGCCAAACGGGAATCCGGTCCATTGAAATGTCCGTCTTTACCGTTCCGTCTGGATATGCGGGACAGATGCAGCTATACGATGACGACCTTTGGCCCCATGAAAGTATATTTCGGACTTACGCCAAACAAATATGTTTATGGAGCTGGAGAAAACGATGCTACTTCAATGTTTGCCACTATTCCTGGCGCCAGGTGTACAAGTACAGGTGGCACCGGCATGATTCCCCAGCCATCCCAGATCACCTTTGTGGCGGAAGGCGCCTATAATCCCACTACCAGCTCCAATAGTTGCGATCCATGTTTCACAAATGGGAAATTATTGGCATGCTGGCCGGAGTTTATTGCGAATGCCGCCAATGGCGATGATGGTATGACCTTTGCATATCGCCATTCCAAACGCAAAAATATCCTTCTGCTCGACGGTCATGCCGTCAATGTTGGCTTCTATGATATTAACAACAATGCCATTTTGCTGAAGTGATTTTCTGCGATATCATATGCTAAATCTCAAAAACAAAATTCTGCTTTCCGTTCTTGTTGCCTGCTGCGCTGTTCATGCCGCATTGGAAGTGGATGTAATGCAGGGAGCGAAAAAATTCCTGCCGGGCGCGAAAGCGCCGGTCGAGCAGCAGATGGCTGAATTGCCGGATCAATCCGGCAGGGCGCTGGAGTTTTCGTGGGATGCCAACGCCAGCAAATATATTGAAATCGTGCTCAACAAAACGCTGGAACTGCCTAAATTCAGCAAGGCCGTCGTCACTGCCAGGTTTTTCCTGCCGGACGGCTGCCCCGCCAATCGTGTCGGATTGCGGCTGACGGATTCGCAGGGCGAAACGTTCCAATACTCGAAAACCGTCAACGCCGCCACCAGCGGCTATGTCGAGCTGGTCTGGGAAATCGCCGATGTCGAATGGCAACAAAGCTGGGGCGGCAAAGAGACCAATCACCGCCTCGATCATCCGGTCAAGGTCCGCGGTTTCGGCATCGACTACAAACAGGGCGGCGGGGCGGCCAGAATGTATCTCCTTTCGCTCAGCGCCGCCGTCTCGCAAACCGATGGCACCGTTGCCATCCGGCAATTGAATGATTTTTCCTGGCGAAGCAAGTTCACGGCTCAGTGGAGCAAAGCCATTCTGGTACAGGACCGCGATAAATTGAGTTTGAGCGGTATTGCCGGTGAATGCGGCCTGGCCGAACGGAAGAATTCCTTTTCATCTTATGACACGCTTCCACAGGCAATTACACTTGACGCCGAACTGCAATCAGGCGAATTGAAGGCATGTTGGGTATTCCGTGACTCCGCCAATCAGACATTCAAATCGCCGGTGATCGATCTGAAACCCGGACGGAACGTCACGCGTTTTGAAATGGCCCCGCCGCAAGTCAAGCTGCCTGTTCGCCTTCAGTATCTGCTCTTGAGCGCACCGCCGCAGACTCCCGCCTCCGTTGTTCTGTATTCCAGCGCCATAGAGACCCCCTCCCCGCTGGTTGAAGCGCTTGACTTTGATGTCCTGACCGGCAATGACCTTCACATTCTTAAGGCCGGCGAGGAGACAGCGCTTCAGTTCGAGTTCAGGAATACCGCCTCCGGGGCCGGAGAATTTCACGTGGCGATTGATTTCCTGCACTTCGACGGCGACAAAGTCACTGAGAATTTGTCTCTCAAGCTGAACCCCGGTGAAGCCGTCACCAAAACCCTCGACTGGACGCCAAAGAAGTTCGGTTATTGGGATATTGCCATGACCGTTCAGGAAAAAAATCATCCCGGCCAGAGCGCCCGCAAGAATAGAAATTTCGCCTACCTGAAACCTGCCGGCCCCACTCCGGAGAGGACGCCGGGATTTCTCTTCGGCATCTGCACGCATTCGGGGCGCTGGGGCGTGTATGAGCAAATGCTGGAGGCGCAGGCCGCCGCCCTCTGCGGCGCCAAAGTCATCCGCGACAGCATCGAATGGAGCAATCTCCAGCCCGCTCGCGGCGTGTGGAATTTCGAAGCGATGGATTTTCTGGTCAAGCTCTACCAGAGCTACGGCATTGAGCATCAGGCTTTATTCGCCTTTACCCCCAAGTGGGCGGCCCCGCCGGAAGCGCAGGCCTCGAAGGACTGGACCGACTGGAATCGCAGCGCCCCGGAAATGAGCGCCTGGCGCGAATACGTCCGGACGATGATGACCCGCTACCGCGGCGTCATCCGCTACTGGGAGGTCTGGAACGAACCGGACCTGAAAGGATTCAACCGCATGAGCCTCGAAGAGTATGTCGCTCTCCAGAAAGCGGCATTCGAAGAAGCCGTCGAGGCCGCGCCGGAGGCCATCGTCATGACCGGCGGATTCGCCACCATGTCCCCTCACCCCGGCAAGAAATCCCCGACTTTTCACCGCGATTACCTGAAACAGGCTGCAGGATACTTCAAAATTCACGCCTATCATGAGCACAGCTCATTTCAACGCTATGCCAACTCGGTCGATAACCTCTTTCTCCCTATGCGCGCCGAAACCGGAACCGACGTCCCCTGGTATGCCAATGAAACCGCGGTCACTTCGATGAACGGTTCCGAAAAGAATCAGGCGATGGAGCTGTTCAAAAAATTGCTTTTTGCCTGGGCGCGCGGCGCGATCGGCTACAACTGGTATGACCTCCGCAACGACGGCATGGACTCAAGCGAGTCCGAGCATAACTTCGGCATGATCACCAACGATTTTTATCCCAAACCGGTTTATGTGGTTTATAATATGCTCTCGGCCAATTTTTTGAAAGCCGAATTCGTCAGGCAATTGGATGCTCCGGCCGACTGCTGGCTTTTTCAGTTTGCCGATGCTGGAAATATCCTGATCCCCGCCTGGAACGAATCGAAATTCGGCTCCTCAATCGTCCTGGCCGTCAAGACCGATGCTCAAAAAGCGTTCATTATCGACTTAATGGGCAATGCGGCCGAGCAGCCGATTATCGACGGCATGACCTTGATTGAGGCCAAACCCATGCCGCGTATCCTCAAACTCACCGGCGCAGCCAAAGCCGATATGGCCGGTTCGCTGATCACGGTCAAAGATGGCGGCCTCGCCCTCCCCGGCAAGACTTTCAAGCTCGCCGTGTCGCTGCGCAATCCTCTGACTGCCGAAAGAGCGTTCCGGTTGAAACTTCGTGATCTCCCTCCGGAATTTTCGATAAAAGCTCCGGAGCAGACCGTCAAAGTCGCTCCCGGCTCCGAAAGCATCGCGATCTTTGAAATCGCCGTGGCCCCGAGCTATAAGCCGTCTTACGGACAGGAGCATGTTCTCAATATTGACTACCGCCTTGTTCATACTCCGTGGCAGGGTGTTCTCAGCGTTCCAGTAAACAGCGCCATCATGATTGCCCGGGAAAAGCGGGCACCCGACTTCACCTTGAACAACCGTTCCCAGGTCGTATCGCTGACCGCCGCCGATCCCGCCATGGCCCACCGAATCTGGAAAAACGCCGATGACCTGAGCGCCGGAATCTACCTGAGCGAGGCCGACGGAAAATTCAAACTGCGCGCGGAAGTCACCGACGATATCCATTATCAGCCTTACAGCGGCGCCTCCGTCTGGCAGGGCGACAATATTCAACTCGCGTTTCTATTGCCTGGCCAGCAAGGATACTGGGAAATCGGCCTGTCGCGCCTGAACTCAGGTACGTCGGAAATCTATCTCTTCCAGTCGCCGCAAGGCTTCGATGCCAAAAAGAGCGCGGCCGCAATGACCTTGAAGACCACTGTCGAAGGAAAGCAGCTCATCTACGAACTGGAGATTCCTTTCCGGGCCGTCGGCATGACCCAGGCGACGCTCCGAAGTGGCATCCGCTTCAATCTGCTGATTAATGACAATGACGGCGAAGGCCGCGACGGCTGGATGCACATCGCTCCCGGCATCGGCGAAAACAAGAATCCGGAAAAATTCCCGTTCATCCAGTTCGAATAAAACGCCTCCGGCAGAATTGGCAAAGTATCGAGGTGCAGGCCATTGGCCTGCCGGTGCCGACGTTCGGCCGCGGAGAGCGCGAGAGGGTGCGTAGCCCTCTCGCATTTCCCCCTTGTTCCCGTAAAATAAAAAAGCCCGGCGGGGATTTTTTCGCCGGGCTTGGGGTTTGCTTGCGATTGTCAGTCGAGGGGCTCGGTGACGGCGGTCGGGGCCGGGGTGGCCGGGACCACTTGGACGCTTTTCGGGGTTTCTTCGTCGCCTTTGACGTCGTCGGCGGATTTAACTTCCTGCGCCGGAACCACT
>JBEBXH010000154.1:0-5267 GCA_040391785.1 Victivallis vadensis | reverse complement strand
ATATAGCACATATTCGCATATTTGCAATGTTATTTTATGAACGGACTACTAGGCATTGTTTCGGATTTTCTGACTGGCGGCGAAAACACCCCCGACTGCCTGCAATGGGTCAACGCTCAGACCGAGGGGGCTCACTGGCATGTGCAAAGCGAGGACCGTCCGTTCACATCGTTTTCGGTGACGCCGCGCACAGGGGCAAAGCTGCGCGCCGCCGCAGAAGCGGGCGAATTGAAAGTGCGCATCGAGTGCGACGGGCGGCGTTATGAGGGAACTTTGCCGGCGGTGATGGCGTTGATTCCGGGGCGGCGGCCGGAAGAAGTCTGGATCATGGCGCATTTGTATGAGCCGCTGGCGGACGACAATTCGGTCGGAGTGGCCGCCGCAATCGAGGCGGCGCGGTTGATCATGGAACGGGGAACGCCGGAATTTTCGGTTCGGTTGATTTTTGCGATGGAGATGTACGGGTTTGCCGCCTATGCGCATTCGCGCGGCGGCTGTCTGCGCGGACAGGTAATCGGCGCGTGCAATTTCGACGGGATGTGTATGCGTTACGGGAACGGCGTGAACTTCAACGAAGCGGGACCTGGAACGCCATTTTTTGGTAATTACCTTCTGAAACTTCTTTATAATGAAGTTGGCGGCATCGCGGCACTCGGCAAGGTAACATATTCGCACACCGGCATGTATGCGGACGATACTTTCCTGGGTGATCCGACGGTCGGGGTGCCGACGGCCTGGCCGATTCACACGCCCACCGGATACTGGCACAATTCCGTCCAGGCGGAACTTGGGTTCATCGATCCGGAAGCCTGTCGCACCACGGTAGCGCTTTATGCTACGTTCGTCGACGCGCTGGCCAATCCCGAATCGGACTTCCTCGGCGAGGCCGTGCGTGAAGCAATCGGTTTCCTGGCGCTGGAACGGCAGAACCTGACGGAAAATCCGTTCGGTTCGGATGCGGAACGGCTGCGTCACCGGCGGATGATTCTAGCGCGGAACCTGGACGATTTCAAGCGTTTCATGCCGGCGGAAGCGGTGGAGGCGGCGGTACGACAGCTGGACGCCGTGTATGATGAATTATCGCAGGGCTTGAGCGACCATATACCGCACGGCAAATGGCGCGATTATGCAGCAAATATGATCTGCAGGCGGCTCGGGAGCGGCTTTCCATATGATCAGGCCAATGTGCCGCGGCGCGAGCGGATTGCGCTGCCGGACACTGTCATCTACGGTCATTTCGCCAATATTCTGTCCAACATGGATGGGCGCAAGAACATAGCGCAGCTCATCCGCGAAGCCGAATATGAGCGCGGCAAGGCGCTTACGGACGGTCAGATCAAAAAAATCCTGAATGCATGCGTTCACCTGGCACAATACGGTTACCTGGAATTGACCAATGTCGCAGTCATCACCAAGGCGCAGATTGTCGAAACACTCAATCGTGCGGGCATTGCCCCGGGCGACCTGCTGATGGTTCACGCCGCCGCCTCGGAATGCGGCCAGATCGAAGGCGGCCCCCAAACCATTATCGACGCACTTCGGGAGGCGGCCGGAACGCAGGGTACCGTACTGTTTCCAACTTTCACGCGGCCTTACATTTACATCGGCGGCTTGAACAAGAGCTATTCATACCGTCCCTACAACCCGGCCGATCCGGAGCAAATCTGGGTTGGACTGGTACCAAAAACCCTGTTGCGTAATCACCCCGAGACCCGCCGCAGCCGCCATATCACTCATTCCTGGGCCGGGTTCGGCCCGCTGGCGGCGGCCTGCCTGGACGGGCACGGCCCGCATGATCCCCCGGCGGCGGCAAACAGCCCCATGGGCGAGGCACTGCGGCATGGCGGCAAAATCCTCCATTTCGGCAATGATATTGCCAGCACCACGTTTCTACATTACTTCGAGGACCATTTCAACCTGGAATTCCTTGCGCCCGCCGTCTGTACGGATGTCGGCGACCGGAAAGTATTGATCGAAAAGCACCTGCCCGGACATCGCGATTTTTACCGCAAGGACGGCGAAAACAGCAAATTCTTCAGGCGTGCCCTTGCCGCCGGGCTCAGGATCGAAAAAGAACAACTGGGCCTGGGCGAAATCAAGGTGATGGATATAAAACAATTATTCGAAATAGGCTCTAGGCTGGTAGAACAGGATAAACGAATATTCCTGTGCGACGATTCCGAATGCCTGTTCTGCCGGGAAAAACAACGATGAAATGGTTAATCTTAACAGGAGTATTGATGATGGGGATTCAGGCGGCGGAACCACGCGCAATTGAGGCGGCTTATGCCGAGAATGTGACGATGAACGGCAAGCTGGAAGGGCCGGAATGGAAAAAAGCCGGAAGCTACCCACTGGAACTGCTCAAATCGGACCAGACCAACTGGCCGGAAGCCAAACGCAAAAACGTCGGCAATACGTTGCGCGAAAAAGGCTTCATAAAACTGCTATGGAATCGCGAACACCTGTACGTGGGCGTGAAAATGGAGGATTCGGACGTGGTGGCGGAGGGAATCGAAAACCAGACACACCTTTACCTCATGGGCGATACGATCGAAGTTTTCCTCAAGCCGAAGCGCGAAAACTACTACTGGGAAATCTACGGGACTCCGAACCAGCTTAAAACGGTGTTCTTTTATCCAGGGCGCGGACGGCTGTTCCTTCCAAGCGTGGCTACTCATCCGCCCGAAGTAGAGGTTTCCGCATACGTCGACGGCAAGCTGAATGACTGGCAGGTGAAGGATCGCGGCTGGTCGGTGATCATTCGGATTCCGGTGAAAATGCTCGAAAAATTCGGACGCCCGTTCAATCCGACGGAGGAATGGACGATCATGATCGGGCGCCAGAATTATTCCGCGAACCTGCCGCTCAAGGAAGCGTCGACGTTCCCGGCGCTGTCGGTACCGGACTTCCACGTTTATGAGGAATACGCCACGCTGATCCTGAAGGAGAATAAATAGATGAATTTAAGCCGATTGGATTGGAGCATTGTCGTACTTTTGATCTTGTGTTTGATCGGATTAACGGTTTACTTCAAACGTTATACGCGGAGCGTTGCCGACTTTCTGGCGGCGAACCGGTTGGCGGGGCGATACCTGCTGACCGTCAGCAGTGGAATTACCGGTGCCGTCGGGTTAATTGCCATCTGGGAAATGATCTACAACGGCGGTTTACCCACCCAGTGGTGGGGCATGATGAGTATTCCGCTGGCGTTGTTGATTTCGTTGACCGGATTCGTCATCTACCGCTACCGTCAGACCAGGGCGCTGACACTGGCACAATTTTTCGAAGTACGCTACAGCCGCAAATTCCGCTTCTTCGCCGGTTTTTTGTGCTGGACCTCCGGGATTTTGAATTACGGAATTTTTCCGGCAGTTACGGCTCGTTTCATCCTTTATTTTTTCGGTTTGCCGCATCATTTCGAATTATTTGGAATTACCGTCAGTACGTTTCCGGTAATCATGCTCACGTACCTAGCCGTGGCGGTTTACATCGCCTGCGCCGGAGGGCAGATCAGCATCATGATCACCGACTTTTTTCAGGGAATGCTGTTGATGGTGGTATTTGTGGTGCTGATGTTTTTCCTGTTACATCAATTCAGTTGGAGCAGCCTGATCGATGGTTTGAAGCAGCCGGAAATCAGTTCGCTGATTGCGGCGCAGGCCCAGGCGCACCCGGACGTAGAGGTCGATGTCAAGGCGCTGGCCGACAGCCTGCCGCCACGGAAATATTCAATGATCAATCCGTTCAGGACCTCGCAGGCCAATGATTTCAGTATCTGGTACTTCCTGATCGGCATCATCGGCGCGATCTACAGTGTGAGGGCCTGGCAGGGTAACTCTGGATACAATGCGGCAGCGAGAACGCCGCATGATGCGGTTATGGCAGGAATCATCGGGTCGTGGCGGTCATTCGCCTCGACGCTTTGCATGCTTCTGATCCCGATTTCCGCCTATGCAGTATTAAATTCTTCGCAATTTGTCGAATTGGCGGCACCTGTCCAGGCACAACTGAACGATATTATAGACCCAATGATCCGGAGCCAGATGACGGCTCCGCTATTCATGACACATATTCTACCAACCGGACTGCTTGGATTATTTGCTGCCGTCATCATTGCCTGCGCTATCAGTTGTGACGATACTTACATTCATGCTTGGGGTACAATCTTCATCCAGGACGTGATATCGCCGCTACGCAAGAAACCCATGTCGCCAGAAAAACACATGCTGGCGCTACGTTGCGCCATCATCGGAGTGGCGGCTTTCGGCTTCATTTTCAGTATGCTGTTTCCGTTGAAAGAGTTCATCCTGATGTATTTCGCATTGACCGGCGCGATTTACGTGGGCGGCGCAGGTTCGGTAATTATCGGCGGACTCTACTGGAAACGCGGCTCGACACCTGCTGCCTGGACGGCTCTCATCATCGGGACCACTATCGGATTCGGTGGACTGGTTGTCCAACAGCTTTGGCCCGGATTCCTGATTCCACAGATGCTCAAACTTTGGCCCGGATCGGAATGGCTGCTTGGGCACAGTGAAAAATTCCCGATCAATGGCCAGTTCATCTATCTTTTCACTATGTTGGCCTCTATCGCTGGCTACATTCTGGTTTCCTTCCTGGGACCGCACCATGAACACAACATGGACAAACTGCTGCACCGAGGTAAATATGCGATCGAGGGTGACAACCCGATCAATACTACCAGAAAATTCAAAATCAGCCGCCTTATCGGCATCAATCAGAACTTTTCCAAAACCGACCGCCTCATCTCCTACGCGACATTCTGGTGGTCAATGGGCTGGTGGGGCATTTTCCTTGTGGGTACGGTTCTGGCACTGACCACGGATTGGATCACCGACAGCGTCTGGAGCGAATTTTGGTGGTGGAAAGTAGTACCGTTTGCAGTGATTCTGGGTACAGTCTGTAGCGCTTGGATTATCATCGGAGGCTTGCGCGACGCTTGGCGATTATTCCACGACCTGCGCAAAGTCCGCCCCGACGACTCCGACGATGGCTTTATCAAACCGGGAAAGGACTGATGTAGGGGGCTTCATATTTCTTCTTTCAGATTTTCAGAGTATCTAATTTGATTTTCTCTCATTTGGCGATATGCTATAAAACGTTATCTTATGGTAACAAAATATCGTTGAATTACATGATACGAAACCGTAAGCAAGCAAATCTAAAGAATTGAGCTTGAGCTAATAGTGATGATCGCAATCACCACGAGGAGCTCGATAAGTGTGAATTTTCTTTTCATCTGC
>JBEBXH010000153.1:0-5492 GCA_040391785.1 Victivallis vadensis | reverse complement strand
TCATGAAAAACGACACGGTTTACCGCGGCAAGGCATACATGTTCGGCGACGATACCCTCGCCTGGGCCGATGGCCTGGCCTATCCCCGCCACACCGGCGGCAAAACCGGCAATGTCGCCTGGGCGGACGGCCATGCGACCACTCAGACCAGCCCCGTGCCGGGCGTTTCCTCCGCGTTTTATTCCAACGAAGGCGGCGTGACCAAGCAGACCATGGAGACGAATTACTGGACACGCGACGGCAAAAAAATCTGATTTCCCAACTCACTTTCAGGAACTCTTATGCGTATCTTTATTTTACTGATGTTTGTCTCGTTCAATCTCTTTGCCGCCAATGTGGCGCTGGATAAACACTATACCCTTGAGCCCGCCCCGAATTATCAGCTCTGTACCAACGAAACCGACCTGAAGGACCTGACCGACGGCAAGTACAGCGACCCGAAAACGCCATTCTGGGTGCAGCCCGGCTGCGTCGGCTGGAACCAGGTCCCCGGCCCGGTCAAAATCACCATCGACCTGGGCGCGCCACAGGCCGTTTCACAGGTTCGTTTTTCCACCGCGGGCAACACCAGCGGCGTACAGTATCCGCTCTTCATCGACGTGGAGGTGAGCAATGACGGCACGAATTTCCATACCCTCGGTTCCCTGACCAAGCTGAACAAAACGCCGCTGCCGCCGGCGGATTATGGCTACAAACCGGTGATTTTCGACGCTCAATTTAAAACCGTTTCCGCCCGCTATATCCGCATCCGCGGCATTGCGAAAGGCAACTACTTTTTCTGCGACGAAATCGAAGTACTCTCCAGTACTTCCACCCCCGTCGTCCTCGACAGCCTGCCGGTCTCCGTTTCCGATGACAATTTCCTGCTGCTGGCCTCGGGCGACCTGATCACCAACCACATCCGCCAGCGCATGCAGATCACGTTGAACGATTTGACGGAGAAGCTGAAAACCACCGGCAAATACAATCCGTTCGCCGCCGAAGTCAAGCTTCTGCAGGCCGGGATCAATCAGTACATCTACGGCGGTAATCCGCTCGAATTCCGCTCCGTCCTGCCGTTAAACAACACGGACCGCAAGATTTTCGCCTTGAATGCCAAGCTCCTGCGCAGTTTGCAGTATCCGGCTCTGACTTGCTGGACCTCGGATCATTTCACCAATCTCTCACCGCTGGACCATCCGCCGCGCAACTCCGCGCCGCTGTCGCTCGATATGTACATGATGAATAATGAATACCGCGGCGCCGTCCTCAACCTGACCAATTCCGGAACCGGTGAACTGAATTTGAGCTTCGCCACCAACGGCCTGCCGGCCGAATTATTCGAAGTCGCCTATGCCGACAACGCCGCGATGAAGCTGAGCCCGACCGCCCTGCTCCCGGTGGACAAAACCATGAAAATACCTTCCGGCTTCACCGGACAGCTCTACATCCGCCTCAATCCGAAGAGCATGGAGCCCGGAAAGCATATGTACAAAATCACGGTTGCCGGAGCGCCCGGCGCGATTGAAATTCCGGTGAACCTGACCATCTCCAAAGTTTCGTTTCCGGATACGCCGCGCCTGAATTGCGGGTTGTGGGACTACCTGGACTTCCACAATGCCGATGACGGCAAGAGCCGCGGGATCTATGCGGACCAGGCCGGATTTGCCCGCTCGAATCAACAGGCGTATTTCGTCAACTCCACCTTCGCCGCGCCGTACCGCTCGCGGGGCAGCAAAGGCGAAAACATGGCCGAATGGAACATTGGCGTGGTGAACCCGGTCTGGCAGATGAAAGTCGGCCCGGACGGCGAGTTCCAAACCGTTCAGGATTTCACGCAATTCGACACCTGGGTCCGGAATTGGCCGGAGGCGAAATACTACATCATTTTTCTCAGCGCCACCGGCAGCTCGAAGTTCGGCGACGCCGCCCCCGGCAGCGAACGCTTCCACAAAGCCGTGGCCGAATTCGCCCGTCAGTGGGAGGAACACCTGACGCAGATTCAGCTCGATCATAAGCGCGTCGTCTTTCACCTGCTCGACGAACCGCGCGACCGCGAAACCTACGAGGCCAGCAAGCACTGGATCAGCGCCTTCAAGGCCGGCAGCAGCAGCATCCCGGTATACAACAACCCCAATAAATTCATGCCGGAATTCACCGACGGGCTGAAAAATAACGACATTCTCTCGCCGCATATCGAGCTCCTGATCGACGGCAACCGGCAATCCGCCGATTTCTTCCGTTCCCGCGCCGAAGCCGGACAGGAACTGTGGGTATACTCCTGCGACGAGGGGCCGTTCAGCACGGCGCCGTGGTATTTCCGCCGCCAGCCGTGGACGGCGTTCGCCTTCGGTGCCACGGGGTCCTACTTCTGGGCCTACGGCGACTCCAGCGGCATGCCGAATGCCTTCAACCAGTATCTCTCGGACAAAATGTATTACGCGCCGGTCATCATCCAGCGGAACAACATCACCATGACCAAGCATTTCGAGGCCATGCGCGAGGGAATTGAGGACTACGAATACCTGTGCATTCTCCGCGACCTGACCACCGCCAAGCCCAATGAAAAAGCCAAACAGCTTCTGGATGAGTCGGTCAAGGAAATCATGACCCGTCAGAAAAGCGCGCTGGACGGCCAAACCGACCCCGCCGAAGCCCACCGCACAAAAATCCTGCAGATGATCGACGAATTATCTTGAAAAACAGTTTTTTTCCGAATATATTAGCCATAACTTAAAATAAGGGGTAAGTTATGGCTATTCTGCTGGTTGTCGTTTTCTGGGTGATCTCTCTGCTGGTGCAAACCGGTGCGCTGTATATGGCCGCCAAATGGACCGGCAACGAAACTCCGTTCAAAGTGCTTTTCATCATCGCTCTGATTTGTTCATTTTGTGGCCTTATCCCCGCGATCGGCTCACTGGTCAGCACGATCGTGATGTTCATTTTGCTGGTGAAAGTCTGCCGGATGGATTTCTGGCCGGACAGCGTACTGACTGTTCTAATCAGTAACGGTCTGATTCTGGTTTTGGGTTTGGTTCTGACTTCTTTTGCCGCGGCAGCAGCCGCAGGTGCCTGATTACTTCCGGAGTTCTTCGAAGCTCAGCGGCTTGAAGGTGCTGCGGGATTCCTCGCGGCGCGCGGGGTCGAGGCTCAGGTATTTCCAGCAGGAAAACGCGAAGTCGTGCGGACGGTAATTCTCCAGCCAGTCGTAGGTCAACTGAAACATGATCGGGTGGCTCTCAAAAATCCACGGGCACTTATCGACCAGGTAACGCGCCATTTGGCGGTATTTCTCGGTCCGCGCCGGGGAATCGGGCATGTTGATGATTTCCTCGAACATCTTGTCGTACACCGGGTCGCGATAGCAGACGCGGTTGCTGCCGCCGGCGTTTTTGCTGTAAAAAAGCTGAAGAAAATTCTCCGCGTCCGGGTAGTCGCCGATCCATGACAAGCGGAACAGCTGCACCTGTCCGTTGCGGAGCTTCTGATAAAACCGCGGCTGGTTGTTCAGCTCGGCTTTGATCTCGATGCCGATCTGCTTCATGTCGCGAATCATCAGCTCGGCCATCTGGCGGTACGCGGAGCTGTTGCCCGCCTGGTCGAAGCTCAGTTCGAGCGGCTTGCCGGTGGCCGGGTCGATACCGTCCGGATAGCCTGCGAGGCGCATTTCCTCGCGCGCGGCCTCGAGGTCGAAGCGGTTCCACGAGTTGATAAACCCCTCCTCAAAACCAGCCACGCCGGGCGGGATCGGGCCGTTGGCGGGGACGATCTGGCCGTTGAAGTGTTCCAGCCGCGTTTCGAGGTTGTGCGCCAGCGAAATCGCCCGCCGCAGGTGTTCGTTGCGCCCCAGCAAGGGGTCGGTGAAATTGAAGCCGATGTAGCGGATTTCGAACTCCGGCACCTGCCACAGCTGAATGCCGCGCTTCCGCAGTTCCGGCGCAAGCTCGCGGCCGCTGACCACCGAATCAAGGTTGTCCTTTTCCACCGCACTCATATCCAGACGCCCCTGCAGAAAAAGCAGCCACGCCGAAAACGGCTGTTTCACCTGATAACAGACGATCCGGTCCATCAGCGGCAGCTCCTTTTCGCGGTCTGCGGGGTTCCGCGCTTCCTTGAAAAACTCCTGCCGATACTCCGGGTTGCGTTCCAGCTCGATGCGGAAATCGCGAATCCAGCGCTTCAAAATAAACGGCCCCGAGCCAATCGGGTTCGACATGAACGCCTCGCCGTAATATTCCACCGCGCGCCGCGAAACGATCGACGCGTAAGGAATTGCCAGGTTATAGAGGAAACGCGGGTCCGGCGAGTTCAGGTGAATCCGGAACGTCTGGTCATCGATGATCTCGAACCCCTCGATGCCGCGGTCGTAAATGGCGTTATCGCCCGGCTCCAGCGACGCCGTTTCGCTGCGGAAACGGTCGATTCCCTTGATCCGGTTGCGGAAAATCCAGAACACCGGGCTATGCAGCCGCGCGTCGGCGATCCGCAGAAACGAATACACCACATCCGGCGAGGTGATCCGCCGCTTGTTCCGCGTCATTTCCGCAAAACACTTGTCGTCGCGGAAATAGAGATCGGAACGCAGTTTGAAGGTGTAGGTGGTCATGCTCCGGTTGGCTTCGGGCATTTTTTCCAGCATTGAGGGCTCGAGCCGGTACGGGCGCGCAGTGTAATTGTATTGCAGCAGCGTATCGTAAACGCACGCCACCAGATTGCGGCTGGCGAGGTCCTCCGCCAGCGCCGGATCAAACGATTTGACCCGCCCCCCGGCGCTGATGTGCATGACCCGCTCCGCCTCCGGCTGTTTGGCCCGGCCGCAGCCACAGAACGTCAAACCCAATAATAATATGATCAGTATTTTTTGAGCCATTCCAGTGTATCGCTCATCGCCGTGGCCGGGGGGACCCTAGGCACATACCCGAGGTCCCGTTCGGCGGCGCTAATGTTGAAATAATGTGAATGCCCGAAATGACCCGCCAGAAAACGCGTCACCGCCGGCTGGAACGGCAAATATTTATACACCGCTTCCGAGAACTTCGCCATTTTCCAGGCGCGCTCCACGGACATCTGACCGCTGATGCCGGGCTCGCCGAGATTTTTCAGCAGCCGCGCGATCCAGTCCCACATGTTCACCTGAACACCGTCGGTGATGAAATAAATCTTGCGCAGCTGGTTCTTGCCCTGCAGATACTCCAGCGCCAGAATATGCGCCCAGGCCACATTGTCCACGTAGGCGAGATCGATCATGTTCGAGCCGTCGCCCACCTGATACAGGATTTTGCGACGGGCTCGGCGGATGACCTCCGGCAACAGGTGATTGTCGCCCGGCCCCCAGATCAGGTGCGGGCGCAGGCACACCGCCGAAAGACTGCGGTTATACGCCCCCATCACATTTTTCTCGGCAATCGCCTTGGTTTTGCAGTAATGCGCCAGGTAGTGATCGGGATAATGCTCCGATTCATCGATGCCCAGCACGTCGTGATCGGGGTTGTACGCCACGCTGGTCGAGCTGG
>JBEBXH010000152.1:0-5645 GCA_040391785.1 Victivallis vadensis | reverse complement strand
AGCAGCCTCACGGCGGCATATCCGCCCTTGTACGCCCAGATTTTGTCCGGTTTCAAACCGCGTTTCAGCGCCAGCCGATAGCGGAAAATCAGTTCGTTGAAATACTCCAGCGCCTTGTCTTCCTCGCGCAGGCTTTCCTTGCATACCGCCAGCTTGTAGAGCGTCTGATTGTACATGTCGTGATTCAGTTTGTCGTCCTTCAGGAGGTTGGTAAACGCTTCGGCGGCGGTGCGGAGCTGGTCCATGTTGCCGGTTTTGCCGTACAGCGAAAAATTGCAGTCGCCCACCCGGCCGCGCGCCGCGCGCGCCAGCTCGGAATCCGGACGCCATTGTTCGCAGCGCGCATAATACAGCGCCGCCTTAGCGTAATCGCCGTTCATCGACGCGATATCGCCGCCCAGGAAAAGCGCCTCGCCCATCCGGGGGTCGTTGACGAACCGCGTATAAAAATCGTCGAGCAGCGCCAGCGCCTCGGCATTTTTGCCCTGAATCTCCATGACCACGGCGCGGTCGAGGATGATCCGCCCCAGCACCTCGCGGTTGTCTTTGTAAATAGCGGACATTTCCTCGAGCAGCGCGGCGGTTTCGTCCAGTTTGCCGGCATTGCGCAGATAATCGACCTGCCAGAATAGCGCCCCGGAGGCCGCGTCGGTATTGGCAAATTTGGTTTTCAGGCGGTTGACATGCTTCATGGCGTCGTCGATTTTACCGGCGAAGAAGTTCGCGTACACCAGCCGGTACAGCGCCGACGGCAGGTTCTTGTAGTCCGGGTACCCATCCGCCAGCTTGGTCAGAACCGCGATGGAATCGGCATAATTGCCCTGTTCGTAAAACAGATTGCCCGATTCATAAAGTGCATCCGGCGCGTAAACACTCTGCGGAAACTCGTCCGCCATGACGCGAAACGCCTTCGCCGCATCCGTCCGCCGGTCCATCAGCTTCAAAATATGCCCGCGGTAATACATCGCCTGCTCCACGTCGAGCCCGGGCGCGATCTGGCGGATGACCCGGTTGGCGGTTTCGAGCGCCGCCGCGTAATCTTTCAGCTCAATCTGAGTGCGGGCGATCCCCAGCATACAGCGGCCCTGCCAGATGCTTTCGATGGCGGCGGACTGCGAAAACACCGCCAGCGCCTCGGTATAATTCAAACTCTTCAAATACGACATCCCGAGCAGGTAGCTCCCCTCCTCGCGCTGATCCACTGTAAGTCCGTTTTTGCGGATGAAGTCCAGCAGCTTCACTGCGGAAATGAAGTCGCGCTGCGATTCGCAGATCGCCGCCGCCTGCTTGGCCGCGTCCAGGCGCTTCTCCATGGGCAGCGTGTTGTCCTTGATCATGTCATTGAGGATCTTGTGGGCATCCTCGTATTCCTTGAGCCCGGCATAAAGGCCGGAAATCTTCATTTTGACTTCGATCACGTCCGGGGCGTCCGGATAAAATTCCAGGTATTCACGGGCGGTCTCGGCGGCGGCGCGGCCGTTATCCGCCTCATAATAGGCATTGATCAAATTGCGCATGGCCACCCGACGGTCCGGCGCGGAGGGTGCGGAGCGCAATGCGTCCTGCAGGAAATCCACCGCCAGCGCGGGCTGCTTGCTCTCCATGAAATATTTAGCCGCGGCCATCTGGGTATTATACAGCAACGGGCGCGCGCCCTCGGGCAAACGCGAACGGAGCTGCTGATAAAACTCCCGCGCCTCGGTAAATTTCTTCTCTTCCGTCAGCAGGTAAAAACGCAGCGTATCGAGCTGGTAAAAATCCTTTTCGTTTTTGAATCGCGCGCCCTCGGACAACAATTGAGCGGCTTCGGTGAATTTGGCCTGCTTGATCAGACACAGAATCCGGTTGCTGTAACCGGGGTATTCCCATTCGCTGCCGCTGCCGGTCTGCTGAAGCATACGGTAGCTCTCCTCCGCCGCCGCCCATTTGGACTGCATCCGCTGAGCGTAGCCGAGGCTGGAAAGCAGATGAAAATAGAGCCGGCCGGAGATCGCTCCGCCCCGCATCATTTCCTCCAGCATCTTTTCCGCCTCGACATACTTACGTTCGAGGAGCAGCAGATCGGCCCGGTAAATGGTCCGGCGCCCGATGCCGATGTCCGGCATTTTCTGCTCGTATTCGTCGAGCTCGCGCCGCGCGTCGTTCACACGCCCGGCCTTCAGATAGGCCGCGATGAGCTGTTCGTAGGCGTTCTGGCGTTCGGTCCGGTCGTCGGCTTCGGTCTTGGCCCGGAGAAAAAATGCGATGGCCTGCTCGTAATTGCCGGCCTTGTAAGCCTCGCTGCCGAGCTCGGTATTGCTCAGGGGCGGCGGGGTTACGGCGTTGAATTCATCCGCATGCAGGGCGGGCAGACAATAAAAAGCCAAACCGGCAAACATCCCTTGCAGGAGGATTTGCCGGAAAAAGCTTTGAATTCTGATAGAGTTAAACAACTTGCCCAACCTCATACGGCGCAGATGTTATTCCTCGACGCTTTCCTGGATTTTCGCTTCGCCGGTGCCGAGTTTTTCCCTGATCTTGGCCAAAAGCTTGGCTTCGATTTCCGGGTTGGTGGCGATCAGGGTCTTGGTCTGTTCGCGCCCCTGGGCCAGCTGCTCGCCGTCCATGGCAAACCACGAACCGCGCTTCTCCAGAATACCCATATCCGTGGCTACGTCCAGAATCGAACCGGAGCGGGAAATGCCTTCCGCATAGTTGATATCGAACTCCGCCACCTTGAAGGGCGGCGCCATTTTGTTCTTGATCACTTTCACACGCGTACGGTTGCCGATGATCTCGCCGGCCGGGTCCTTGATCGCACCGACCTTGCGGATATCCATACGGATCGACGCGTAGAACTTCAACGCGTTACCGCCGGTGGTGGTTTCCGGGTTGCCGAACATGACCCCGATCTTCTCGCGGATCTGATTGGTGAAAATGATGCAGGTCCGGCTGCGGCTGGCCGCGCCGGTCAGCTTGCGCAGCGCCTGCGACATCAGGCGCGCCTGCAGACCCATGTGCGAATCGCCCATCGAGCCGTCGATTTCAGCGCGCGGCACCAGGGCCGCCACCGAGTCCACCACCAGCACGTCGACCGCATTACTGCGGACCAGCGTGTCGACGATGTTCAGCGCGTCTTCGCCGCAATCCGGCTGCGAGAGCAGCAGATTGTCCACATTCACGCCGATTTTCTTGGCGTAAGAGGGATCGATGGCGTGCTCGGCGTCGATAATCGCACAGGTACCGCCGGCCTTCTGGGCGTTGGCGATGATATGCAGACACACGGTCGTTTTACCGGAGGATTCCGGTCCGAAAATTTCCACGATACGGCCACGCGGCACGCCGTTGCAGCCGAGCGCCAGGTCCAGCGCCAGCGAACCGGTGCTGATCACCGATACATCGGCGGCTTTGCTGTTATCGCCCAAACGCATGATCGAGCCTTTGCCGAATTCCTTCTCGATCTGGCTGATTGCGATTTCCAAATTCTTGTTTTTGCTGTCCTGAGCTTTGTCCTGGGCCTTGTCTTGCTTTTCCGCCATGTCTAATGTCTCCAAAAATGTATTAAATGTCCAAATCTTTTACGGTTGCCGCATACTTCTCAATATAATCGCGGCGCGGTTCCACGATATCGCCCATCAGCAAGGTGAACATGCGCTCGGCCTGTACGGCGTCTTCCATGGTCACCCGGATCATCTTGCGGTTGGCCGGGTCCATGGTGGTTTCCCACAACTGCTCGGCGTTCATTTCACCGAGACCCTTGTAACGCTGGATATACATGCCCTGGCGGCCGTTCTTCTTGATGGCTTCGAAGAGGTCGCCGAGCGAATTCACATTGTTTTCATCGTCCTGCATGATTACCTTGAATACCGCATCGTCGCTGTGGAAAATATTCGCCACGGTGATTCCGGCGTTCATCTCGTTGAGTTCCTTCAGGATATTTTCGCAGTTCTGGGCCTCGAAAATATTGATCAGGTCGATCGACGAGTGCATATGCGCTTCCACATGCAGTTCTTCCGTCTGCGCCGCCTGCTCGACCGGTACCGAGATAATCGAACCGTCCGGCAGCGTGTCCTCCACAATCGGAGTCAGGCGCAGGATCGCTTCGTCCACACACGCTTTCTGCTCTTCTTCGGTGAAAACGTAGGTGTTTGAAACCGTGCCGTCCAATTCGCGGACATTGACCTGGGCGATCGGAAATTTCCCTTCGCGGCAGGCGTTGAAATAATCCTCGCGGTCCACGCCGCAGCGGCTCAGGTTGGTACCCAGGTGAACGATCCGCTTGAACAGGTCGATCAGCTTCATCAGCTCTTCGCGGCTGAGCACGCGTCCCGTGAGGTCGCGCACTTCGATATCCTCGCAGCCGAGCCCGATCAGGTAATTGTCGAGCTGGTCCTCGGTATCGATATAACGCTCGGTCTTGCGGCGGCGCACCTTGAAAAGCGGCGGATTGGCGATATAAATATAACCCGCTTCGATCAGCGGTTTCATCTGACGGTAGAAGAAAGTCAGGAGCAGCGTGCGGATGTGCGAGCCGTCCACGTCCGCGTCTGTCATGATGACGATGCGGTGGTAACGCGCCTTGCTCACGTCGATGCCGGTGCCCATTTCGTCGCCCTCGACCTTCTGGTTGCCCACGCCGCAGCCGATGGCCGCGATCAACGACTGGATTTCCTTGTTCTCGAGAACTTTATCCAAACGCGCTTTTTCCACGTTCAGGAGCTTACCGCGAATCGGCAGGATGGCCTGGAACGAGCTGTCGCGCCCCTGTTTGGCGGAACCGCCTGCGGAGTCCCCTTCGACGATATAGATTTCGCACTGCTGCGGGTCACGCGAGGAACAGTCGGCCAGCTTGCCGGGCAGCGTGAAACTGTCGAGCGCGCCTTTGCGCTGAACGAGTTCGCGGGCCTTTTTGGCGGCTTCGCGGGCGCGGGCCGCGGTCATGGACTTCATGACCACGTCTTTGGCCACGGCTGGATTTTCGTGCAGGAACTCGCCGAGGCCGTCATTGACCACCGACTCCACGATCCCGCGTACGTCGCTGTTGCCGAGCTTGGTCTTGGTCTGGCCCTCGAACTGCGGCTCCGGAACCTTGACGCTGATGACCGCGGTCAACCCTTCGCGGGTGTCCGAGGCGGTCACGCTCTTGTCGTTCTTCAACTCAGCCTTGGCGTAGTTGTTGATGGTACGCGTCAGCGCGGCCTGGAAGCCGGTCAGGTGCGAACCGCCTTCGATGGTGTTGATGTTGTTCGCATAGCTGTAAATATTTTCGCTGAAACCGTCGTTGTACTGCATGGCGAGCTCGACGTCGATGCCGTCCTTCTCGCGGTGGAAGTAAATCACCTTCTGCAGCACCACGGCGTTGGCGTTCAGGTACTGAACGTATTCGATGATGCCGCCTTCGAAATGGAACTTCTCAAAACGCGGGCCGCTGTCGTCGGTGTCGCGCTCGTCTTTCAGCGAAATCGTGATCCCGCGGTTCAGGAACGCCAGTTCGCGCAGACGCTTCACCAGGATGTCCCACTGATACATGGTATCCGGGAAAATTTCATGGTCCGGCTTGAAGTGAACCGTGGTACCGGTGTGCTCGCTTTCGCCCACCACTTCCAAAGGAGAAGTGGTAATACCACGTTCGAAACGGATGCGGTAGCGTTTGTTGTCGCGGCAGA
>JBEBXH010000151.1:0-5708 GCA_040391785.1 Victivallis vadensis | reverse complement strand
TTGCAAGGGGGAACCTTGAAGCGTCAAGGTTTCCCCTGCGAAAAAACATTTTTCCCGAAAAGTCAAAAGGTGCAGGCCAATACGGCCTGCCGTGGAGAGCACGAGAGGCTGCGGAAGCCTCTCGTATTCCCATCGTTTTATTACTGAAACAGATTCAGGCACTGATGAATGAGGGATTCCTGGCCGTGGCCGGTGAAGAGCTCTTTTGACAGGGTTTTCGACAGGGTCTTGCGGTTCGAGTTGTAGAAGAACGAAACGCTCATCAGCAGAAAAATGTATACCTCAAATGACATATCCGGCGGCACTGCGCCCTGTTTTTGAGCCCGGTCGAAGATTGTCGAGAGTACGGCGTAGTGTTCGCTGTTGATTCCCGGCAGATGGGGCAGGGCGGTTTCTTCTTCGAGGTTGGCCCAGGCCAGCATCCGCCAGAAAACCGGGTTGCGTTTATGGATCGACATGTATTCATGCAGCAGGATTTCGGTGAGCCGCGTTGGATCTTCGTTGGCCTCGGCGAGGACTTTGCCGGAAATCAGCTTCATGTCGCCGAGCACGTGCAGCAGACAGCTTTCGAATAATCCCGATTTGGAGCCGAAGTAGGCGTAGATACGCTGTTTATTGACCTCGGCGGCCTCGGCGATGGTGTCGATGGTGGTACCGTGAAATCCCCGGGCCGCGAAGTATTTCACGGCCGTATCGAGGATTTTTTCCTGAGTTTTGTGGGCGCGTTCCTGCATGGGATCACTCCTTGAACCATTCGTCGCGGTGAGCGTTGACGAATGCGTCGTCGTTCAGGTGCGGATAAGCTTGCCAGACGCGGTCGATCTCCTCGGACTGGCCGGGCGACAGCACTTCGGCAGGATTCAGGCACCAGGTGCCGGGCAGCAGCCCCTGACGGCGCAGCACTTCGTGAATGCCCGGGATGCAGCCCGCGAACTGGTGTGCAGGGTCAAAGAACGCTGCGTTGCAGTCCGTCACCTGAATGTTGCGGGTGAGCATTTCCGCCGGAATCGCGCTGCCGGATGCGATGATGCGATGGCACTCAGCGAGCAGTTCCACGGCCTTTTGCGTCCAACAGCACCAGTGGCCGAGCAGTCCGCCCTGAATGCGCAATTTTTTGCCGGCGATATTGTATTCGGTCAGGAGATCGATGACGATATTGTCGTCGTTGCCGGTATAAAGCGTGATATCGTCGCGGCCGGACTCGGCCAGCGCACGCACCACGTCAAAGGTCTGGTAGCGGTTGAACGGAGCCATTTTAACGCCGATGATATTTTTGATCTTCATGAATTCGCGCCAGAATTCGTATGGCAATATCCGGCCGCCCACGCTCGGCTGCAGGTAGAAACCGATCACCGGAATCACTTCGGACACGCGGCGGCAATGCTCGAGCATTTCGTCGATGGTGGCGTTTTTCAGTGCCGCGAGGCTGAGCAGTCCGGCATCATAGCCCTGCGAGACCTCGAATTCAGCCTCTTTCAGCGCCTGCGGGGTGGGGCCGCAAATGCCGCCGACCTTCATGATCGCTTTGCCGCGCCGGGCGCTCCATTCGTCGATGAACTCAGCGGTCTGCTTCATGACCGGCTCGAAAAGCCCGATGTGCGGTTCGCGGATTTCGAACTGGGTGGAGTGGACGCCGACCGCGATGCCGCCGGCTCCGGCGTCGATGTAGTAACGGGCCATGGCGCGCTGGTATTTCGGCTGGAATTCGCGTTTTTCGTTCAAAGCCAGCGGCATTGCCGGAATCACCATGCCTTTGCGGAAATTATTCAAAATCTCGGTTTTCATATTCGACCTCAGAATTTACCGTTGTTGACTTCAAAGTGAGTGGGTTTACCGAGGGAGCGGCCGCCGCATTTGGTCCATTCGGCCTGCATCTCGATCATCTTTTCCAACGCCATGCGCGGATAGCCGAACATGGAGAAGGATTTGGCGGCGTTATTCAGGTAACATTTGTCGCCGGAAACGCCGGTGTAGGTGATTTTCTTGTCCATGAGACGGCCGAATTTTTCGGCGATGTACTCGACCGGAATCGTCTCTGGCCCGGTGATGTTCAGCGGTACGGCCGGGGAGGCGGCGTGTTCCAGCGAACGTAGCGCGAAGCTGTTGGCGTCGCCCTGCCAGATCACATTGAAGTGTCCGACGGTGTTGTTGACCGGCTGGTCGTTCCAGATCTGAGTGGCGATATCATGCAGTACGCCGTAACGCAGGTCGATGGCGTAATTCAGGCGGAACAACAACACTTTGGTGCCGTAAGTCCTGGCACAATAGGAGAAAATCCGCTCGCGGCCGAGGCAGGACTGCGAATAATCGCCGACCGGGTCCGGGGTGACGGCCTCCGTGCAGCCGCCGCTCTCCGCACTGACCAGCGGATAAACGCAGCCGGTGGAAAACGCCACGATCCGGCTTTCCTTGAAGTGTTCGCCGACATAGGCCGGGGCAAGTACGTTCATGGCCCAGGTCAAGTCCTCCGCGCCCCCGGTACCGAATTTGCGGCCGGCCATGAAAATGACGTTCGGAACCTTGGGCAGCGCTTTGACCGCATCCTGATTCAACAAGTCGCAGCTGATGGTCCGAATGCCCCATTCCTCGAGCTTTTTCCGTCCCGATTCGTCGCCGAAACGCGAGACGCCGATGACCTGCTTGATGACCCCCGCGGCCTTGATCGCGTTCACGGCCTGCCGCCCCATGGTCAGCCCCATTTTACCGTTGATGCCGAGGATCATGATATCCCCGGGGAGGCGCTTCATCATTTCAATCAGTTCCGCGTCCGGTCTCGACAGCAGATTGTCGAGCAGTTCTTCGTTTTCCAGATAATTCATTGCATGATCTCCAAATAAAACCAACTGGTTATTTTCTTTTTATTATACAACCGGGGTGGGAAAATGCAAATACGAATAATCCAATTTAATATAAAAAGTGAAAATTAGTTTGATTTGAACTGGAAATTCCTACAAACAAAGTTAATATTATATGGAAGTTGGAACATGAAGTGGAAAATGTATGGCGATATTGGTTTTCATCCGTAAAATATACCGTTTATTCATCTCGATCATGTGGCTGCCGGTGATCATGGTGCCGACACTCTGGACCCATATTTTCGGTGGGAGCTACTGGGACAAGGTCTACAAGATTTCGTTCTACACGTCGAAATGGGCGCGCGGACTGGCGAAGCTTATGGGGCTGGAAATCCGGATTCATGGCGACCAGAAAGATGCGGACGGCGTACTGATTGTGTCGAATCACTGCGGTTATTTAGACATTTTCACGCAGGCTTCGGTGTTTCCGATCCGGTTTGCGCCGAAAATGGAGATCAAGTACTGGCCAATTCTCGGCTGGTATCTCGGTTTGAGCATGCCGGTGTGGGTGAACCGCAAGGCGCCGCAGCAGTCGGTGGAGGTCATGAAGTCCTGCCGCGAAACGCTGCATCACGGCGTGAATATGCTGGTGTACCCGGAGGGGACCAGTACCGATGGCGAGGAAGGGCTGCTGCCGTTCAAATCCACGGCGTTCGAGTCGGTGTGCGGGCAGCATATACCGATTCTTCCGGTGCTGCTGGTTTACCACAAAACACCGGACGGGTTTCCGCTGGCGTGGTTCGGCGATATGAAGCTGCTGCCGCATTACTGGCACGTGATCGGCTACAAAAAACAGGTGGTGGACGTGTATATTCTGCCGAAAGTCGATCCCGGCGACCGCGATCGCAAAGAACTGGCGCGGGATATGCACGAACTGATGAACCGCAAATACATTGAATTGAAAAATAAAGGAGCATGATATGAATATAAAAGAACTGATGAAATACTTCTGGTTGGCCTGGGATATGCTGATCGATCTGGCATTGCCCAAAAAAGTGGTGGATTTCAGCGAAGACGAAGCCCGCGACCTGAATGTCCAGCGCTGTTTCCCGCTGGTCGGGCTGGCGCTGGGGATCGTGATCCTGATCATCGGCAAGTTGTTCGGGCTCCTGAATATCGCGGTGGCGACCTCGCTTTTTGCGGTATTCATGACGGCGCTGACCGTGCTTCGGGATTCCGGGCGCAGCGTGGGGAGCCTGGTATCGTTCATCGAACTGAAAACGGAGGGGGTGTCCTCGGTGGCCGCACTCTATAACATGCGCGGCGGCATCAATTTCCGCCAACCGCAGTCGCTGCTGGTGGGCGCGGTGCTGACGCTGGTCATGTTCTATTATCTGGTGATTTACTCCTTCATGATGGTCTATGGGTTTACTTACTGGATGATCCTGGTGCTGGTGTTGTCGTTTACGGTCCAGGGCGTGCTGGCGACTATACCGTCGCTCGGCGACCGTACTCCGATCATCGCGGTACCGCGCCGCGCCGAAATGCAGATCTGGTACATTGCGGGATTCATTTCGCTGTTTGTGATGTTTGTGGCGTTGCCGGGGTCGATTTTCGCCACGCTGGTTACGTTTGCCATCGCGTTCCTGGGGACGATGCTGATGCGGAGGTTCTGCACGGAAAAGGTTGGGGGCATCACGGCCAACATCATCGGATTTTTCGGTTTCATTTTCGAAGCTGTCGCCTTGCTGATCGGTTTGATTTTTCTGGTAAAGTAAATGCGCATTCGGGTCATAATCCTGCTGGTTTCAGTGCTGACGCTGTCCGCGGCGGCGCAGGATTTCAAGGCCCTGAACAAAGAAGCCGCCGACGCCTACAACGCCCGGAAGTACGCCGAGGCCCTGGAGAAATCCCGGATCGCCCTCGACAAATCCTCCAATGGCTGGAACGACAACGAGAGCATCGTCCGGATCGGTAATTCTCTGAGGGAACTCAAGCGTTACGATGAGGCCATCGAGTGGTTCAACCAGATTGCGGATCTGCCTGATATCAACGACAATACCCGGCTCCGGCGCTTCGAGTTTATCGGCGACGTCTACTGGCGTCAACAGGATTTTGCCAAAGCCAAAGAATGTTTTCAGGCCTTCCTGACGCAATCGACTGATTCGCGCACCTGGGCCAATATGCAGGAGAAACTGGCGCGGCTGTGCCGCCAGACCAAGGAAAACGACGAAGCCATCCGGTATTACCGGAGCGCCCTGCTGAATCCCGATCCTTATTACTGGGCGGTCATGAGCTCACGGCGCCAACTGGGCGAGATTTATCTGGCGGAGAAAAAATACCCGGAAGTGCTCGCGCTTTTCAAGGATATCGACTTCAAGAAATACACAAACCGCGGTGAGCTGCGCAATGCCGGGGATTTATGCGGTCAGGCCGCTTTTCAACTGCAGGATTACCCGAAAACAATCGAATACTTCTCGCTGTATCCGGAGAACAACAACCGGAAATCGTTACACCTCGGGCAGGCAAATCTGGCCTTGAAAAAATACAATGACGCCCGCAAGTCCCTCTCGCCAATCGCCAACAACAAGAAAAACAACGCCCGCGAACGTGCCGAAGCCCTGATATACATCGGCGATAGTTTCCGCGATGAAAATAAAAACACCGAAGCCGAAAAACGCTACCGCGAAGCACTGTCTATCTCCAACGACAACAATCAGAAATCTCAACTGAATGCCCGCCTCGAAGCGTTGAAACCGCAGAAATAATGAGAATGCGAGGGCGGCTCCGCGCCCCCTCGCGCTCCCTGCGGCAGGCCGCATGGCCTGCACCAAACGGATGCTGCGCATCCTGATTGTATTATGGGGGGATATGCGCATTCGCACTCAGGGTTGCCACCCTGAGAACCCGCCA
>JBEBXH010000150.1:0-5821 GCA_040391785.1 Victivallis vadensis | reverse complement strand
GACAGCGGAGCTGATATCACCAAAGCCACGCTCACGGTCAACCGTGACGGCGAGGACAAGGTCTACGACGGCAATACCAACGCCAACTACGATTACTCGTTCGATGGCCTGTTCGACGGCGACGATGTCAACTACAACAAGGGCAACGCCCAGTTCGGCGACCGGAATGTCGGCACGGATAAAGATGTTACGATCAGCGGCGATTCGCTGAGCGGCGATGATCTCGGCAATTACGAAATCGTGTACAACGACAGCGGCGCCGATATCACCAGGGCCGATCTGGTTATCGTGATCAACGATGCCGGCAAAACGGTCGGCGATGTCGATCCGGCCTTCAGCGGCAGCACCACCGGTCTGGTGGATGGCGACACCGTCAACGGTTACGGCCGTACCGATAAGGGCGAAACTGCCGGCAAATACACGATTGACCAGTATCAGGTCAACGACGGCAACAATGGCAACAACTACAATGTGGTTGTGGTCAAAGGCACCCTCACGATCAACGCCCCGGCAGCCGCCTCTACGAACATCTACATGGATGCTTCGTCCAGGAACTATGTCATCAACGGCATGGACCAGGCCAGCCTGGTGCAGACGGTTTCGGTGATATCGGCCAATCGTGACGCGGATACTGTGCTCGATACGGAAACTGACGGCAACGTCAGCAGCGCATCTCACCAGACGGCCGCCAAAGCCGAAAGCAAGGCAAAGGCCGTTCTGAAGGAAACCAGCCAGAAGAAGAGTTTCGAGGAGTACAATCAGGAAGCGGCGCAGAACCGGAGCAGTTCGCTGCTGACCAAGTCGAGCACCCTCACCAAGGGCGAAAAGACGAGTATTGTCGAGTCGCAGTACAAGCTCAATGATAAGAGCGACAGCGTTCAGGTGCCGTCCAGTGATTACAGCAGTCAGAACACCAGTTTCGAGAGTGACCATCCGATGCACACCATGCCGTCGAATATCACGATCGATACGAACGGCATCAATGTGGTGAATTTCAGCGGAGCCGATCTCGCGGACGTCACCATCATGGAAAAGGCTGAAAACCTCAAAGACAAGCTGGACGTGATTCTCGACGAGATGGTGAACGTATAACAGTCAACCCCGAACCGACCGTGGCCGGCGGACATCAAATCCCGCCGGCCCTGTTTTTTGGTCCGTTTCCGGAAAAAATCGCAAAAGATTTCTTTTTTTGCTTGATTATTTGAAAAGTTGTGGCATTATTATATGTTTACTGAAATTTGACTTTTAAATTAATTATTCATAGAAGGTTGTAAGAAAAGTTATGATCAACAAATCAGCAGCAAAAAGAGACCGTAACAGCAAGAAAGCTCAGATCAAGAATCGTGCACGCAAGAGCGCCCTGCGCACCATGGAAAAGCGTCTCCGTGGCGCCATCGCCGCGGCCGATGCCTCCTCCGAAACCATTCTGCGCGAATATTGCAGCAAGCTCGACAAAGTGGCCAAGGCCGGTACCATTCACCGCAACAAAGTGGCCAACAAAAAGTCCCAGCTGACCAAGCTTTTCAACACGATGGGCAAATAACCCCAACGTTTTGAAGATGGATTGCATTAGACCGTTTCCTTGATCGGAAACGGTTTTTTTATGTGGTAATATCTGAGCGAAAGGGTTAATCAGGGTGGAATGTCCGAGCAGATTCTTACGAAATCATTATTTTCATGTACATGGTTTTGGAAAAAAATTCAGCGTGGCGCTTTTTTTTTAATTTTTCGGAATTATAGTATATAGCTGGAAACCGCAAAGAGGATCACGATTATGGAATATGCATTATGGATTATCATCGGGCTTTATGCATTGAATCAGGGTGCGGACCTGGTTCTGGAAATCATCAACTACCGTCATCTGGCCAAATACGGCGCTGAAATCCCGCCGGAGTTCGAAGGGGCCATCGACGCCGGCCAATTCATCCGCAGCCGTGACTACAATATGGCCAAGTCCCGGTTCAACTTTTTCTCGCGCCTTTACAACCAGATCATCATCCTGATTTTCGTTTTCGGGCTCATCAATCTTTACAACGAATGGCTTTTGAGCTGGCAAGTGAATGATATTGTGCGCGGCGTGGTGTTTTTCCTGCTGCTGATTTACGCCAAGGCGATTCTGAATTTTCCGTTCAATTTGTACCGGCTGTTCGTGCTGGAGCGCCGTTTCGGGTTCAGCACCATCACCTTTAAAATCTGGATCGCCGATCAGATCAAGTCGTTTTTTCTGACCACGATTATTTTGGGCGCGGCGCTGGCCGGCATGTTTTCGCTGGTAAGTTTCAAGTACACGGAAGACATCTGGTGGATACCGGTGTGGTGCGTGTTCTTCTTCGTGAACGTGTTTGTGGTTTATGTCTCGCCGAACCTGATCCAGCCGATCTTCAATAAGTTCGTGCCGCTGAATGACCGCGAGCTGAAGCGCCAGATCACCATGGTGCTCGACAAATGCGGTGTCCGGGTGAACGGCATTTACACCATGGATGCCTCGAAGCGGACGCTGATGTCGCAGGCGTATTTCACCGGGCTGTGGAACCAGCGCCGGATCGTCGTATACGATACGCTGATCGACAAGCTGGACCAGGACGAGCTGCTGGCGGTGATCGCCCACGAGGCCGCCCATGCCGCCCGCAAGCACGTATTCAAAAACCTGCTGGCGCTCTGGGTTCTGTCGCTGCTCGGCACGTTCGTGGCGTTTATCGTGCTCCGGCACGACTGGCTGGCCCAGATTTTCCACCTGCAGACCGGTACTTTTTATGCGCAGCTGGTGCTGCTGAGCTTCGTTTCCACGATTCTCTGCTGCGGGCTGCCGCTGATGCTGAACACGCTGTCGCGCCATTTCGAGCGTCAGGCGGACCGTTTCGCGGTCAAAATCATGGGCGACGGCGAAGCGCTGGCCCGGGCACTGGTCAAGCTTTCGGCGGAAAACCTCTCCAACGTCAATCCGCAGCGTATTTACACCATGTTCAACAGTTCCCATCCGTCCATGGTTTCCCGCGTCCGCAAGCTGCGGCATTATTATAAGTCCAAATAACTCCAAAAGGGCAGTTGGCCATGTACCTGGAATACCCCTCGAGTCAGGATCCGTCCATTAAACTTTTTGCGCAATTCTTCATTCCGGACAAGCCCGCGCCGCTGAGGCTGCACATGCACGGCTGGCACGGCTCGGCCAAGGTCCATCACGCCGACAATGTCGAAGATTCCGCCTCGCACCAGGACTGGTTCATGGTTTATCCGGATATGCGCGGCCGCGGCGACGCCACCGGGCGCCCGGACTGCAACGGCTGGGAGCTCCAGGACGTTATCGACGCCGCCGAGTTCGCCAAAAAGCAGTTCGCCGGCAAGATTCTCGATCCCGGGCGGATCTATCTCTCCGGCGGTTCCGGCGGCGGCGGCAACGTTTACGCGCTGCTCGGCAAATTTCCCGATTACTTCCACCGCGCCCACGCTGACTGCGGCATCAGCGATTACGAACTGTGGTACCGCAACGACACGGTGGGCGAGTTCCGCGACGAAATGGAAGGCGACGGCTGGATCGGCGGCAACCCGGACAGCAACCTCGAAGCGTACCGCAGCCGCGGCGGCCTGACCACCGTCCGCAACCTCTGCACGCCGCTGATCAATTTCCATGGCGAAACCGATATCCGGGTGCCCAGCGAGCACGCCCGCCGCTACACCGCCGCCGCCCAGCAGGCCGGCAAATGGCCGCTGGTCACGTATCACGAGCTCCCCGGCGTGGGCACAAACGCCCACTGGGGCAATATTTCGCCTGAACAGACCGCGTTCCGCGAAACCACCGCCGAGGCCTTCCTGAAAATCCCGTCGCCGCCGGTCGAAATCCCGCGCGCGGGCAAAATGGTCGTGGCCGGTTACCTGAAAACGAAGTATTTCGATGTGATCCTGAACTCGATCGACCACATCGCCGAGCTTGAATACGACCTCGACAAACGCGAATTCAAAGTCTCCCGCGACCACAAAGCCCTCATCGTCAAGTACTGACCTGCCCGATAATTTTTCGCTGCGGACTGGCAGATTCGTCATTTCCATGCTATATTACCCGATAAACCAATGGAGAAAATCATGAACAAACAAGAATGGATCGAACGTAACCATAAATATACGTTGGTTGAGCCCAAGAGCGGATTTACTTTTGCCGCCGCCGGGATGAAATTCAGCGCCGACCAGCTGCAGGCGCTCGCGCCCAAATTCGCCGCCGCACACCAGGAAATGCAGAAGCTCGAAGGCGGCGCCATCAAGAACCCCGACGAAAACCGTCAGGTCACTCACTTCACCGACCGCATTCATTACACCGAATCTCAGCTCTTCAAAGACGTGCAGGAATTTGCCAAAGCCGTCAGCGAAGGCAAAATCAAGGGTGGCACCGGCAAGAAATTCGAGTCGGCCGTGATCAACGGCATCGGCGGCTCCGCTCTCGGCCCGCAGCTGATGCAGTTCGCGGTAAACGGCCCCTACTGGAACGAATTGAGCGACGCCGAGCGCCGCGGTTTCCTGAAAATCTATTTCCTCGACAATACCGACTCCGCCGAATTCGCCGACCTGATCGAGGTCATCAACCCCGAAACCACCCTCGTTCTCAACATTTCCAAATCCGGCGGCACCCAGGAAACCAAAAACAACACCGTGGCGCTGCAGAATTTCTTCAAGGCCAAAGGCGTTGATTTCGCCCCGCATTTCGCCGCTATCACCATGAAAGACAGCTCGCTCGACAAACAGGCGCAGTCCGAAAAATGGATGCGGATCTTCGACATGGCCGAGTCCATCGGCGGCCGCACCAGCGAAACCAGCATCGTCGGCCACATCCCGGCCGCGCTGGCCGGTATCGACTTCAAGGCCTTTATCGACGGCGCCCGCGCCATGGACGAATGGACCCGCTGCCCCGAAATGACCGCCAACCCGGCCTATCTGATGGCTGCTCTCTGGTACATCGCCGGCAACGGCAAGGGTGATCGCAACCTCGTGATCGTGCCCTACTCCGACCGGTTGATCCTGCTCTCGCGCTATTTCCAGCAGTTGATTATGGAAAGCATCGGCAAAGAGCTCGACCTCGACGGCAAAGTCGTCCACCAGGGCCTGAACGTTTTCGGCAACAAGGGCGGTACCGACGCCCACGCGTTCATCCAGCAGCTCAACGACGGCCGCGACGATTTCTTCGTCACCTTCGTCGAAGTGCTGAAAAACGCCATGCCGCTCCCGGTCGGCAACAACATGGACATGGGCAATTATCTCCACGGTTTCCGCGAGGGCCTCTCCAGCGCGCTGCGCTCCAAGGGCCGTCAGGTCATGCAGATCACCATTTCCGAAATCAGCCCGTACAACCTCGGTATGATTATCGCTCTTTATGAGCGCACCGTGGCGGTTTACGCCGAGCTCATCCATATCAACGCGTTCCATCAGCCCGGCGTGCAGGCTTACAAGCTCGCCGCCAAGGGCATCCTGGACCTGCGCGCCAAGATGATCGAGGCCACCTCCAAGCTCGGCGAAATCTCCGGCACCGCCGCCGAACTCGCCGCCAGAATCAATATGGCCGACGACGAAATCGAAATCGGATCGTTGCTCGATAAGTCGTCCGCCAACTGCGATTTCGTTTCGCGTACCTGGGATGCGGCCCGCAAGGCATGGATATACACCATCAAATAAAGCTCCTCAGTGGCGCTCAAGCCGCGGCGGAGTTTCTGGGTGCGGAACTGCCCCCCGAAGCTGCCGCCGTGGAAAAAGTCTTTCCGGTCCTGACCAACGAATATTACCTGAGTCTGGTCGACCGGAATCATCTTTTTACGGACCCCATCTGGAAGCAGTGCATGCC
>JBEBXH010000149.1:0-6148 GCA_040391785.1 Victivallis vadensis | reverse complement strand
CATTGTTATGCATGGTGAATTGTGAATTTTTCGATTTACGATGGATGCTATTGTTTTGAACTTAGCAGTCATCGTTATTTTCTTCGATAGGCAAATATATGCAAATGAGGTTTTGGGCTGGAAATTAATTTGGTCGGAGAGTTTTTGGAAGAATTATCGATTGATTTTTGAAAGGACGTAACGATAATATTGATGTTCGCTCAGGAAGGGGATTTCCTTTGGCATTCATCATCACATTCAATTATGATGATGATGAATCCCAAAAAAAGGAGGTCCTTATGGCTAAAGTTAAGAAGGCGCTGCGGCGCGAAAAAGGTAGTGGTGGAGTCTATAAGGCTCGCGGGTATTTCTATTTGCAATATACGCCGGAGAAAGGAAAGCGGAAGGCGGTTACCTTGCGGAATTCGGCTGGTGAGAAGATTACCGATTTCCGGGAAGCGGAGATTGTGGCGGCGGAATTTCTGCGTCGCGAGAAAGAGCTGCAAAGCATTGAGAGCCGGGAGCAGTATCTGCATGAGGTTGCCAAGGTTAAGCAGTTGCGGGCGAAGTTGATGATTACGATGACGGAGGCATTTGATCTGGCGAATGGGAAACCGAATGTGTTGGTTTCCTCGGAGAAAAATGTTCAGAGGAAGCGCAGATGCTGGTCGGATTTCAGTCAGTATCTGAGGGATAATTTCAAAATCGGTACGATCGATGAGGTTACGCCCAGTCATGCTGAGCAGTATGTTTCGCATCTACGGAGTAAGGGATATTGGGATAAGTCGCGGAAAATTTGTCTGCTTGATCCGGATGATTTGGACAGTCAGGTTTTGGCACCGAAGACGATCAATCGCGTAGTGAAAAGTTGCCGGTGGGTGTTCAATCAGTTGGCACGTGACCTCGGATACAGCGCGAGCGATAACCCGTTCTGCGATATTGCCAAGCTCAAAGAGGAGCCGGTACAGCGGGAAGTCTTTACGGATGACGACCTGCGGGCGATTTTCAGAGACCCGTCGCCGCTGATGGAGGGGCTGTTTACAATCGGCCTGTGTACCGGGCTACGCGAGGGCGATGTAGCAACGCTGCGCTGGCGCGAAATTATTACCTATAATAAAGACGCGCGCGGAAAGCCGGATTTCTATGTTGCTGAGATCGAGCGGGTGACTCGCAAAACCAAGGCGGCGGTATCGATTCCGGTGGAGAAAGAGTTGGCCGATTTTCTGAGCCGCCAATGGGAAATCAGCGGTAACGGAGAATACGTATTGCCGGAGGCGGCAGAGCTGTATTTTGCTAGCAACAACAGTTTGAGCGGGAAAATCATTAAATATCTCCAGTCCATAGGCATTCAGACCAAAATTAAGGCCGAGGGCCGGGTGAAGAATCAGAGCGTGAAGGATTTTCATTCGTTGAGGCATAGCTTTTGCTATTATGCTGGCTTGAGGGGAGTTCCGTTGCCGATCGTGCAGAGTATTGTCGGGCATATGAATCCGAAAATGACAATGTATTACCAGAAGCATGCCGACCGCAAGGCGAAACAGGAAGGTTTGTCGATGATGAATGGGCTTCTGATTGGTGATAATTTCGGCAGTATCAAGCAGATATCTGATCCGCTGTATGAACTTCGCCAGGAGGTTTATCAGATTATTGGCAATGCCTCGGAAGAGCAATTACTGATATTTAAAGAATCTCTCAGAGCTGGAGGACTATTATGAAAAACAAGGAAAACGCCAGCCTAAAAAATTATCAGTTGACGCTGAAAAAACGGTTAAAGTTAATACTGGAACACGCGAAGCGTGAAAAGGATTATGCCTCGAAATCCGGTACTTTAAAAGGCGGTATTGAAGCCATTTTGAGCGAATTGGGCGAATAGCCGTAATTCAAATTAAAAAGCAAAAATATTCACCGGATTTCGGTTCACGATATCCGGTTCTTCATCACGGTTTAACACTTTGGCGAAATTATTTTGCAGCTCAATTTACGGCCATCGATCCGGCGGACTTTTTCCATTTGTAGGTATTCAAACAATTCTCGCAGGGAGTTCCGGGATGAAAACGAAACCTGCCCGTATTCGCAAATGAATTGCAGTGTCAGGAAATCGTCGGAAGCCCGAATTTCTTGAAGGGATTCCCAATTGATCAATAGATTTTCCGTCTCTGTTACCAGCCACAAACGGGCCGAATGATCCGTGTCTGCGAGTTGCCATGCGATGTTGTTGTTTTCCATTTTTTACCTCCTGCTGTTGTTTATAGGTCCATGCCTCGGGATTTTTTCTTTTCCGGGGGCGGCAGGGACGGGGCTTCCGGGTGACGCTCGTTTTCTTCGCGGCGGTATTCCTGAACCTGCTTGCGAAGATTACTGAAACCGCCTTGAGTCAGTTTGGCGATTTCGCCCTCGGGCATGTAGGGGAGCTCGCGATTGGATACCCATTTGCGGACGATATCCTGCTGCTCTTTAACGAGTGGATCGTCTTTGATGACCTCAATGATAATTTCACTTGCTTCACGATGGCTCAAATCCGGCGAATAGCTGTTCAGACGGCCTTCCGCGACAAAATTCTGCAGAATTTTTTTCTGATAATCGTACATCGGATTTTCACGACGCTCTTTTTCGAGTTCGAGACGGGCGTTTTCCTGCTTGATCCGGGCTTGTTCTTTGGCTCGGGCTTCCGCTTCGCGTTGGGTGTATTTATCGTATCGTTCCTGTACGCGCGAGGAGGATTTTCGCAGGAGACTGGTCAGGTTGGCGGCATCGGTACGCGACAGCAGCCAGGTCAGGATTTCGTTGCGATCGAGGGCTGGCGGAGGCGTCAAAGGGTTCAGATCCGCCTGGTCGATATGAGCAAATTTATAGGTTTCCCGATATTGCATTTCCGCTATTTGCCGCAACTCATCGAGATCATTGTCATAGAGGTAGTTACTGGATAGCGGCAGCTTTCGATCGAGCTCAAAAACCTTGCGATATAGCTCCTGATCGATTTCTGCATCTGGACGTGTCTGGAGCTTGCGGAAACGCTTGAGTTCCTGCTCTTTGGCCTGCTGCCGGGCGGCCACGGCGGCACGAGCTTGTGCTTGGCGGCGCTCTTTGTCTGCTTGGATTTGCTGTAACTTTCGTTGGTACTCCTGCTGAAGCTCCTGCTGGCGATTGCAGGAGATATCGAGAAGCGTATTAAGCATAACGGCATCGGTGCGCGACAGCAGCCACCATTCGATTTCGTCAGACGTCAATTGAGGCGGAATTTTCATTGAATTGAGGTCGCTTTCTCTGACATAGTAAAACTTCTTATCGTCGATAAATTCTTGATGGGCAGATTGTTTTGCGGATTCAATAATCTGGAGATACTGTCGGTCGTATTCCGAGTATCTCCCGAATGAAAACGCATCGTACCACAAATCCTGATTTGGGGTGGCATTCGACATGGCCTGATATTCTTTGAAACGCTGGCGTTCGAGCTGAATGGCCTGTTCCATTTTGCGGACGCGCTCATCGTGTTTCTTTCGGATTCGCCGGAGGGCGGCACCGCGATAAATCTTGAAATGGAACATGGCCGCCTTTTTGACCCGATTGAAAACCTTGTATTGCTCCTCAGTTTGCGGAAGAATTTGTAGTTTCGTCAGGTTGATCAATTTTCTCTCCTGGGCGATTTTCCAGGTCATTTTCTGATCGCGCGTCCTCTCACCGGGGCGAATATTTTTCCACCAATCACTGAACGTTTCTGGAGTGTTAATATTGGCAAAACGGACCAGTAAATCGTCGACTTCAGTGAGCTTGAACTGAGTTTGCCGGATAACCCGATCGCTCCATGCCGTCAACCGTTGCGGGTATTTCAGTGGTGCTTCAGGTTGCATATTGAACGTCGGAGGCACGGCTTTATTTAGTTCGCTAAATAACACAAGGCGTCGGTCCTTCAGTACCGCGTATTCCGCTTTCAATGAAGTGATTTTGTGTTTTATCAACGGCGATTTGACCCAGTCGAAAATCGAACCATGCTTCAGTCGTTTTTTCTGCCCGGAAATTTCCTGTTTCAAGTTTGCCAGTTGACTGTCCAGCGTGAAAATTTTCTCTTTGGATTCCGTGATGAAATTCTGATATTCAGTAAATTTGTGCTCGTATTCGGACTTGCTGATATGGAACTTTTGCCGCCATTCTTCCTGATTTTTGGTAATCCATTCGAGATCAATATGTGGCTTCGTGGGCTCTGCCGGAATCTTCGGAATGTTCCTTTGAAGAACCTCGTGAACCGTTAAGCATTCAGAATTATTTTTTAGCAGATTGTTGCGCAAATATTCTTTGTCCGGGCAGAACAGCGCCAGATTACGTCGCCCACGGCTGCAAGCCACGTAAAACGCTTTCTGATCGAGTTTTTGAGCGGCGACAATCACGTTATTGGCGGTCCGGCCCTGCGATTTATGCGAAGTCGTCACCCAACCGTAATCGAATCCGGCGAAATCTTGAGGCAGCTCGCGCAGACCATCTTTGACCGGCTGCATGTTCTGATTCAAAAGCTGGACGATTCCCGGCGAATCCGTAATCCGGGCGAGATTGCCGTTGTAAATCTTGCGGTCACGCAGATTTACTTTGAATTGAATCAGGTCGCCCTTTTTCAGTTCAATCTGGCGTTTGTCACCCACTTCCATAAAGTCCGGAACTTTAGAGACATGTACCTGCTTGCCGTTACTCAAATGCAAATATTTTCCCTCAATATTTTCCACCGTTACCATATCGCCGGGCTCTGCGACATCTTTCATCCGACGAACGAACATGAGCGACATTCCAGGCTCATAGTTGTTGTGTTTGCCGAGCTTGGCTCTACTCCACTGGGCCGAACGAAAAACCTCCGGCTGGTCGACCATCTCTCCGAGCGGAATTGCCTGCCGAATTTCGGCGGTCAATTTATCGCATTCATCGTGCGTGGGCGCAACTACAATCGTCTGCGATAAATCCCTACCGTTTTCCGTGAATTCGAGGTACTTTTTAGCGGCCTCGGACATATAATCGGCCTGCGTCTCATGGATATATTCATTGCGGTCAAAACGCTCAAAAGCCATCCCAAACCGGCCATCGGCGCAATCCTGAATCGCGGCCTTGTAATCGGCCACCTGCTGCCGGTGAATTTCCGTAAGCGAAAATTTATCGATATTCGAAAATTTTTCCAGCAAACGAAAGAAATCGCCATTCTCGACAGCGCTATGCTGTCTCGAATCCCCCACAAAAATCAACCGGAAATCTCTTTCCCTGGCCGCTTTCAAAAGTGCCACACCCTCACGTAGCGAATTCAGCCCGGCCTCGTCAACGATCACTACGCTTTTCCGTGGTATGTCATCGTGATTCATGATGAAGCTCGCCACCGTCTGCGACTGCTCAAAACCCTCGAATTTGAGCACCTCTACCGCACTATTGGTCGGCGCAATCAACCGTATGTCCGAGATTCCGCCCGAGTGCATCCCTTTGCAGAGCTCCTGCAAGGTCGAAGTTTTTCCTGAACCCGCTACGCCACGTAACAACATGAAACGGTCACGGCTTTTCAACAAGCCCCGAATAACCCCTGCCTGCGCCTCACGGTTTTTCTGATCCAGGAACGGCTCAAAATCCTCGCCTAAAGGCTCGTATTTTTCGCGTTCCTGCTCGACCACCTCGATAGCATATTCCTCCGCCTCAATGACTGTTTCCGGGCTCAAATACGGATTATGAGCCTCCCCGCCGATACGGCGTAATTCCTCCATCTGCGCCAAGGCCAATTTCCACATTTCAAGAGTATGCTGGCCGAGGTTTTGCGTCAACGCCTCGCACAAAATCTGATCCTGCTTCAAAACACTGGCATTCTCGTATAATTCCGGTATAATCTCCCCAAAAGAAATATCGCAGCGGGTCGTACCCGCCGCAGAGCGCGAGAGTGCGGAACTCTCGCATTCCCCGGCTTTCCCTGCCAAATCCTTCAAAACGCGCAAATCCTCGAAGCCAACCCGCTCCAATTGATCCTTACGAACCGATGCCGAATCACTCTCCAACATCTTCCGCGAGCGCGTATCCAAAGCAATCTCATGTTTTTCAGCCGCCGTCAAACTGCGCCCCAATTTCCGTTCTTTTAAGGCAATCTGCTCATCAATATCCCGCGTCCTCTGCGAAAACACCTCCAACACATTCTCCGGCACGCCCTTAATCTCAAAAC
>JBEBXH010000148.1:0-6223 GCA_040391785.1 Victivallis vadensis | reverse complement strand
CGGCTTCAGCAATCTGCACCTGATCGTGCCGCTCGACCCCAAGCTTTATGTTTACCTGGTCATGGACCTGCACGGCAATATCGAGAAGTCCGAAATCTACAAAAAGGACCGTCACGCACCCCGGCTCGGACGCGATGAAAAGCGCGGCATGGTGTTCGTCTCCGGCGGCGAAAAAGCGGTCCCCGGTATCGACTTCAAAGAACCCGAACCCACCAAAGCCGACGGTACCAAATGATGCTGGATTCAGTAAGATGGCTTGATGATCGCAGGCAGGTGCACCAGGCATATACGGCCGAACTCGCCGGACGCGACGGCTATTTGCGGCTGCTGGATCAGACGTTGCTCCCGGAAGAGCGCGTTTACGTGGAAACCGCCGACCCGCAAGTGATTTTCGACTGCATCAAGCGCCTGGTCGTGCGCGGGGCTCCGGCCATCGGCTGCGCCGCCGTGCTGGGGCTGGCCGCGGTCGCGCGCCGCTTCGAACATAGCGACATCAATGAATTTATCGGCAAAGTCTGCGAGACCGCCGCTTATTTCGCCTCGTCCCGCCCGACTGCGGTCAATCTCTTCTGGGCGCTGGAACGTTGTATCGCGGTCCTGAACCCGGCTTCCACGGTCGCCGAACTGAAAGATGCTTTGCTGAAAAGCGCGCTGGATATCTTGACCGAAGACATCGAGATGTGCCATGCCATCGGCCGCCACGGCGCTGAACTCTTGAAGTCCGGCGACGGCGTGCTGACGCACTGCAATGCCGGAGCCCTGGCCACCGGCGATTACGGCACCGCGCTCGCCCCGGTCTACACCGCGTTCGAGAACGGTGTTCAAGTCAAAGTTTTTTCCGACGAAACCCGCCCCTTGCTGCAAGGCTCGCGCCTGACTGCGTGGGAGCTCCAGCAGGCCGGGATCGACGTCACCACCATTTGCGACAATATGGCCGCACAGGTCATGCGCGAGGGCAAGGTCCAGCTGGTCATCGTGGGCGCTGACCGCATCGCCATGAACGGCGACACCGCCAACAAAATCGGTACCTACGGCGTAGCCATCCTGGCCGCCTATCATAAAATTCCGTTTTACGTGGCGGCTCCGTATTCGACCATCGACCCGGAGCTGAAGGACGGCTCCGGCATTCCGATCGAACAGCGCGATCCGGGCGAAGTCAGCCTCGGCATGGGCAAGCGCACCGCGCCGGAGGGGGTGAAAATCTACAACCCGGCCTTCGACGTGACTCCCAATGCATTGATCGCGGGCATCATCACCGAAAAAGGCATCCTGCGTCCTCCGTTCGAGCAGTCCATAGCCCATTTCCTCCAGTCCAAAAACTGACTTTTTTATCCACAAAATACACAAAAATACACAAAAGGTTTTTCGCCTGACGGCGAATATAAAGATTCAATTTCTTCTTCTTTTGTGTATTTTTGTGTGTTTTGTGGACAGAAAAAATTCCCATCAGCGGTGGTTGAGGAGCTCGGCGATGCGGGCGATGATGCCGCCGCCGAGCAGCGCGATCAATAACCCCACGAGGATGGCGACGATGGTTTTCCAGGCGGTTTTGCGGCCGACGATAAACCCCTCGGCCACGGCTTTCAGCGCATCCGCCTGGGGCTTGCTGACGCCCATCGGACAGCATCCCCGGTCCTCAAGTTTCACCGCGATCCGTTCCGCGATCATATCTGCTTCTTCATTGCTCATTTACACATTCCTGCATGTTTTTACAAGAAGTGAAAACGTCAACCACCAGCCTGATTTCCGGGGATGTTTGTTCAGCCGCGCCAGCTCGGATTGTAGGAGGCGAGGCTCCTGCCGTTCAGAGTGGTAATACGGTAAAGCGAGCGGTAGCCGGCATTGCTGTCCGGCATAGCCGCAAGCTCGTTTTTGTGGCCGAGTTTCGAGGAGATTTGCCACTCGGGACGGTGGATGACCCGGAGCACGTAGCAATCCCACAGCGACAGATTTTCCGCTCCGGCAGCATACAGGCGCATGGCGTAATTGCGCAGTTCTTCCGGGGGCGTGGTGCCTTCCCACGGCATTTCGAAATAGATCTTCACGCCGTGCTTGCGGGCGATCTCCATATAGTCCGGACAGTTGGAGATCATCAGTTCGAGGTCGTTGCCGTGATGGCGGCTGATCGGCCCCTTGGCGGCGCGGCGCTTGGCTTCGGCGTATTTCTCCACTGACAGCAGCGACGGGTCGGTGTCGTCGCGGAAAAGTTCTTCCTCTTCCCAGGTTTTCATGTTGGCCACGACAAAACTGTCGACCAGTCCCTCCGCGGCCCATGTTTCCGGGTCAATGCCGAGGCGCAGATTGTCGGTAATGCCATAACAGATGATCGGGTTGATTGCCAGGCGCGGACGGTTGTGCTCGTTGCTGTATTTGTCGAAAGCCTTGCGCAGCCGGCGCACGAACCCAGTCATGATTTCGCAGCGTACCCTGCTCAAACGCGGGTCGTCCAGCGACAAACGGCAGGGATCGGCGTCCGGGTAAAGTTCACGGAAACGCGCCAGCACCGGTTCCTCGAACAGCAGGTGGATGCCCCGGGTCAGGATCAGCGTTGCACCCTCGAATCCGAGTTCGATCATTTCCATGAAACGTGCGATCATGAAATCCTGCGTTTCGCGGAAAGCGTAGGAGAGAAATGTGATTGCCTCGCCATCCCGGTCGCGGCAGTACCACTGCGGATTTTCCTGCGCGAAGGGCAAACTGGCGCAGGTGATCATGTCGTACGGCACCACGAAATTGGACAGCCCCATCCGGTGCGCGGCATAAAGTTTGATGCCGTACCCGCGGGCGCGGCGGAGGTACTCGGTATACACCTCCTTGCGGCATTTGTCCAGCGCCGCCTGGGATTCCGCACGGGAATCATACAGGTCGGCATTTTCGGTATCGGGCCGGCTGAAATCGGCCAGGGCGCTGTAGACCTCGACCGACGCCACTTCCACATCGGCGGCGGCGTATTCCTCGATCATCGAACAATATTCATCCATATCGAAGGGGCGTGCCATGGAAATCCAGTCCATATCCGAGTGGGCGTGCAGGCGCCTGGTGTCGCGCCGGGTGAAGTCGGCGCAATGGGCCTTGACCTCCTCCTCGCTCATCGGTTCGAAGCGCAGCCACATCAAGCCGATTTTGGCGGCGGCGGTGCCGTACGGTTTCGCCACGGTGATCTGCTTGCCGGTCAGGTCGGCGCATTTCCAGAAACTTTCCTCGCAATTTTCATAAGCGCTCCAGAAGCCGGGATTCACGTGCCCCTGAGTGAAATACGCGGGCGCCGGATCGCCGTCAAGCCGCAGGCTCAGGCAGCATTTCATCGCCTCGCCGGAGAAGAGGCAGACATAGATGCGGTGCCACCCCTGCAGACCGGTTTCGAAGGTGACGGGCTGCGGTGTGGTTTTGGCGCGCGAAAAGAGCATGGTGCCGTCGCACGCCGTGGTGGAGTAAGTGACCAGTTCCCACTGGTGGCGGCTCATCGAACCGGCAAGATGCTCTGTCGGACGGCTGATTTTTGAGAAGTCGGTAATCATTTTCCCGGACGGGGTATCCTGCATAATCATGTTCATTTCCTCTGGCAATGGTGAATGATATATTCAATATGTTCAACATATTATTATACAGGAAAATCATATTCTGTCAAGAGGCCTCAAAGGAATTTCCCGGAGATTTCCGCAGTCCGGACGGTCGGTCTTTTTGTTGTTAACCACGGAATGTACGGAAATCACGGAAGGTTTTTCGGAAAGGTACCGTCATACACTGTGCCCATGATCAGCACTTCGCCTATTCTCATGGTGATATTGGTTTCTATGTTGCATTCGTGGTAAATAATGGTTTTGTCGTCGTCATTATCCGGCAGCGGCGGCCATGCCTTGGTGACTTTGAACTTCAGCGAAACGTGCTTGTCTTCGTTGTTCACATTGGTGATCTCGCCGGTGAATCCTCTTTCGAGCTTGTCATTACGGCTGGAATAGGTGGAGGTGAAACCTTTTTTCAGCAAGTATTTCTGACTGTCGACATACCAGTTTGTATGGTCTTTTTTGATCTCCGCGAATTCGGGAATAGTACGCGTATGATCTTTCGGCAGCATATTTTCGACTTCTTTGATTGTCAGGGGCTTGCTTCCCGGATCGCTCTTCGTGGAAATAAAGTCAACCTGAAAAATATAGTCGTCATCCGATAAATGCTTCAAACGGATAAGGTGATATGTTGCGTCGCCGCCCCAAGCACACAGGCATGACAGGGACACCAAGATCAATGCCGCGAATTTCATAATACCTCCGGGTTATTTTGCTTCGAAATGTTCTTTTATCTCAAAGAGACTTGACCCCGGTAAGTCCGACTCCGGAATTCCGATCCCACCCATGACCTGCGTTTCGCCGTCCCTCATGTTTGCTGTGGTTTCCAGTGCGCGATGGCGGTAGGCAATGGGTTCGCCATCGTCATTGCCCGGGAGCGGGAATATTCTGGAAAACTTGAATTTCACCGAGGTGAACTCGCCTTTGCCGCCCGAACTGGTGACCTCGCCGGTGAAATCCCGCTGCGACTTGTCGTTCCGATAAGAATAGGTAGAGGTGAAACCTTTTTTCACCAGATATTTCTGGCTGTCGATGAACCAGTTTGGATGATCTTTCCGGGCTTTGGCGAATGAGGAAGTCAAATGGCGGTCATCTCTCGGTAAGCAGTTTTCGACTTCCTTGACTGTCAGGGGTTTGTTCCCCGGATCAGATATCGTAGAAATAATGTCGACTTGAAAAATATAGTCATCATCCGATAAATGCTTCAAACTGACCACATAGAATGATACCTCGCCACCCCACAGCTGTAGAGCCAAAAGGGATATCAGAATCAATGCCGCGAATTTCATAATACCTCCGGGTTATTTTATTTGGAAGTTTTGTCGTCCTTTTCCTCGGAAAAGAGGCGTTGTGTCGATGGCCCCGGTTTCGGGATATTGCCGTTGTATAGCGCACTCAGGAGCCGTGTTTCGCCTTCCCTCATGGTGATTTCGGTTCCCAGTCCGCGTTCGTGGTAAATAATGGTTTTGTCGTCGTAAGTGTCCGGCAGCGGCGGATGTACCTTGGATACCTTGAATTTCACCGAAACCGTTTTCTCTTTGCTGTTGATATTGGTGATCTCGCCGGTGAAATCTCGCTGGAACTTGTCGTCCCGGTAAGAATAGGTGGAGGTGAAACCTTTTTTCAGCAGATATTTCTGGCTGTCGATAAACCAATCCGGATTGTCTTTTTTGATTTCCGCCAATTCAGAAATATTATGTGTATTATCTTCCGGATTATCTTTCGGCAGCATTTTCTCGACCTCATTGACCGTCAGGGGTTTGCTCCCCGGGTTATTCTTTGTAGTGATGAAGTCAACTTGAAAAATATAGTCGTCACCCGATAAATGTTTCACATGAACAAGAACAAATAATACATCCCAGCTCCACAGTTGCATGGTGAACAGAAACGCCAGAATCAATGCTGCAAGTTTCATATGTGCCTCCGGGGATGGCTTTATTTCGGATTTTCAGATTTGGGAATATTGTACCGTCCGCTGACCTCGGTTTCTCCCGGCTTGAGTTCCAAGGTGCCGCTCCAGCCATTTTGTTTTTGAACAACTTTTTCCTCTTTATCTTCGTCCAGGGGCGGGATCGATAAAGTTTGCCATAATTGACATTCGATACTGACCCGTTCGCCCCGGCTCTTGGTAAGAAGGGCGCTGAACGAATGGGGTTGTTTGCCTTCTTCCTTAAATTCAGCCTTGACGCCGTTTTGCAATGAATAAGTCCGGCTGTTGATATACCACGAATCTTTGGGGTCGAAATTCTCCGGATAATCTTTTTTCAAGAATGCCTTGACATCTTCCACCGATATAGGCTTCATGTCTTCGCGTTCTTTGACTGTGGTGATGATGCGAAAAGTCAGATTGTAATGATCCCCGCCGGCATGCTCAAGGGATGTTACAAAATAACGGCCATCGCCGCACCATGCGCACAGGCACAACAGGGACACCGAGACCAATGCCGCAAGTTTCATAGATACCTCCGGTTTGTCGATTTATCGAAGCGGCACGTTTGCCGTTTAATCCTTCAGATTGCGCAGGTCGTTGACGCGTTTGATCTTGCCGAGCGAGCGCTCCAGCGTGTTCGGGGGCAGCAGTTCGATGTCGAAGCGGAGCCCGGTTACCGCGTTGATTTCGCGGTCGATGCGCTGTTTGAGCGCCTGCATTTCGTTCATGC
>JBEBXH010000147.1:0-6395 GCA_040391785.1 Victivallis vadensis | reverse complement strand
TCTTTTCAAAAGGACTCCTTGCTCTTTGTAGTCCGGACTTTCCTCCCCGTAAAAATTACGGAGCGACTGCCTGTCAACATTGCATGACTGGTAATATAACATTACTCCTTTGATTTATCAAGAAAATATCCGAAAAAATTATCAAAGGAATTTAACCACGGAATTTACCTAAATTACGGAAATGTAATAATGATCTGATATAAAGTCTATATTGGATGATTTTCGCAATTCCATACGTTCCGGTAAAATTTCCGGCCCGGGTCCTCATGGGCGAAAGTAAATTCAATGGGACACATGGGACGTATGAGACATATGGGAAATAACCCATGAGCTCAAAAGGTAATCTCCCATAGGTCCCAGAAGGTCCCATTCGTCCCATCGCAATCTATCGTTGATGATTTTCCCAACAAAAATTTTATCGATAAAATTTTTCATCTGACTATTGACTTTGCCTGATTTTCAATTATAATCTATAGTATCAAACCAAATAAAATGAATCGATAAAATTATGGCTGTCACAATTTACGACATTGCGCAACGGGCGAATATGAGTCATACCACCGTGAGTATGGCGCTCCGGAACCTGCCAAGCGTGAAAAAGAACACCCGCGAGCGGATCCAGAACATCGCGCGGGAAATGGGCTACCGTCCCAACCAGGTGGCGGTGTCGCTCAAGTCCGGCGTTTCCAAGCGGATCGCGCTGATGATCCCCGAACTGGATGTGACAATGAACAGCAAGTTGATTATCAGCCTGGAGCATCAGTGCAATCTGGACGGCTACGAAGTCGTGTTGATGCAGGTGTCGAAACAGGCCGATAAAATGCGCCGGAGCATGGAGCATATGCTGCAGGGTGGTTATGCCGCCGCGGTATTGCTTCTGTACGATTTCATGCCGGTGGCCGATCTGATTAACGACTTCCTGGCGGAACAGCACCCCGTGGTCATCGTGGGAGAGCCGAAGGACCTGCAGCCGCGCCCCGGCCTCTACCGGATAAGCGTCGATAATTCGTCCGCAGTCCGTGATACCATCAAAATGCTGATTGCCTTGGGGCACCGCAACATCGTCCATTCGATCGTTAGGTCCGCCGTGGCGGGCAGTACTCCCAACCGGATCATCCGGGAGACCATGGCCGAACACGGCATCACCGGCTGGGAACCGGAGTTTTATTACCACGGCGACAACCACACCGATTATATCCGGGTCGGCTACCAGGCTGCACGGATACTGTTCGAACAGAAACCGGGGGTCACCGCGATCCAGTGCCAGAACGATCTTTTCGCCTATGGCTTGATGCGAGGGCTGAAGGAGCTTGGGGTGCGGGTACCGGACGATATTTCCATCAGCGCATCCGATAATACCGAACTGGGCGAATATTATCCGGTCAGTATGACCTCCATCGACATGCGGCTGCAGGAGACAGCGATCACGGCGTGGAATCTGCTGTCGGCGCATTTCTCTGAACCCGACTGGGAAACCGTACCCGGAGAGACGATCCTGCGCAGCAGCCTTATCGTCCGGGAAACAACGGGAATTGTTCCACAAAAACCTTTCAGTACAAAATAAATATAAGGAGCAAAAAATGAGAAAGAATTTTACACTTATAGAACTATTGGTAGTGATTGCGATTATAGCAATCCTTGCTGCCATGCTTCTGCCGGCGTTGAACAGCGCCCGTGAGAAGGCAAAAGCGATTTCCTGCGTGAGCAACCTCAAACAGATTGGTCTCGGCATTCATATGTATGCCGACGATCATAGCGACTGGATCCCCGGCTGCAAGCTCGGATCGATGAGCGACGTCAGCGACCCGGCCACCTGGCTTTATGAAATGCGGCTCAATTATGTGAAAGACAGCAAAGCGCTTCAGTGCCCATCTTCCAAGGTGAACGCTTTCGAGGATTGGGGCAAAATGCTGGAGGGCGGCACCCAGATCATCTCAAATAATGCCTCATATGGCATAAGACTTACTGCTTTCGGCCTTTCCACGGATGGTACCGGTATTTACAAAATGCATAAATTCTCGGAGTTCAAAAAAGGTCTTTCCACCACGATCATGGTGGCCGACTCCATGCCGAAAGCGGATGAAGACAGCACCTTCAGGACCGACGCATCATTCATAATCCACGAGACGCGTGTCAGCCCTTATCCGTATGTCGGCGCTCGCGATTACTGGTATCCGCTTTCCGCCCGTCATTCAAAGCAAGTCGGCGTGCTCCTGGCCGCCGGTCATGCCCAGGTGGTCCCCATGCTGGAGGTGGTTGATCGAAACAAATATTGGAACGCCTGGACGAATGGCAACGGCCAGATCGATTACGAAGAGAATTACTGAGAAAGGAAAATATACATGTGCGAAAAATGGCTTTTAACACTGGTTGCCTTCACACTGCTGACCTTCGGTGCGTGGGGAAATAATCTCCTCAAAAACCCCGGTTTCGAAGACGGTATGACCGACTGGGGCATTGATCTGTACCAGACCGACAGCAATGCTGCCGCCGGAGTCAGCAAAGAAGAGGCGTTCGCCGGTACATCCTGCGGTTTCGTCAAAAAAGGCGAAGGCACAACCGCCGTCCTCAAGCAGTGGGTCGCCGTCGAGCCGGGAAAGAAATATCTGCTCGCCGCTTTCGTCAAAGGCAAAGGGGACCTCCTCACCTACGAGCTCGACGCCGACGGCAAGTTCCTCGGCGTGGCGGGAAAATCCCCCTCCAGCAGCACCGGCTGGCGGCCCATTGCCGCCGAATTCACCACCAAGCCGGAAACCCGGATATGCGAGATCCATTTTGAACTCTACAAAATCGCCGGGACCGGTTACGTCGATGACATTTATTTCGGCCTGGCGGAGAACGCTCCCGCCGCCTTCAAGATTCAACCGGCTCCGGGGAAAAACCGCCTCTACAACCCCGGCTTCGAAGACGGCATGGCCGGCTGGGAAAGCGAAATGTACCTGACCGACGCGGACGCCGTCGTCGAAGTCCGGAACGCGGGGGCGTTCACCGGCAAGGCCTACGGTTTCGTCAAGATGGGTGAAGGCCGCGTCGCCGCCCTCAAACAGCGGATCACCGTCGAAGGCGGCAAGAAGATTCTCCTCTCCGCCTTTGTCAAAGGCAAGGGACATCTCCTCTGTTATGAATACGACGTCGACGGAAATTTTCTCGTCGTCTCCGGCCGGTCCACGGTGGACAACCCCGACTGGCGACCGGCCGCCGCCGAATTCACCACCCGTGCGGAAGCCCGGATGTGCGAAATCCGCTTCGAGATTTTCCTCTCTCCCGGCGAAGGCTGGATCGATGACATTTACTTCGGGGAAGTTCCCGACACCCCCGCTCCGGAAGCGCTCCGCAACTTCCAGGTGCGCGAAGCCGGAGCACATGGCGCGGAAATCGCCTGGGCAGGCGGCAAGGGAGATGGCGTACGCTACCTCATTTTCCGCGCCCGCTACCCCGATGGTATCGAGGTGGGCGGCTCCTCCTGCCACATCGCCGAAACCGCCGCCTTCTCCGAAGAACTTCCCGACGGCTGGGAGAACGGCTATTACGCCGCCGCCGCCTTCGACCGCTTCAACCGGATTGGCGGGCAGAGTCCAACGACCTCCCTCCGGCAACAGGATCGTCCCGGAAAACCGGTCGTATGGGTGGATTCGATCTTGCACAAAATCCGCCGCTACATCCCGCTTCCGAAGCAGTCCGCCAAGCCGGAAATCAACCTCGCCCTCGCCAAGAATGAAACTGAATCAGCACAGATTCTGATCACCGCCAAAGACGGTGCTCTTGCCAGCGTGGAAGCCTCCTTCGTTTCTCTCAACCCCGGTCTCACGGCGCAATTCCTCAAAACCGGCTACGTCCCCTTGCCGAATCCGACCATTCCCGGTGCAACGCCTGGGCTGTACCCCGACCCCCTTCCCCCGCTTCAAGGCGCATTCGACGTGCCGCCCGAAGCAACGCAGAGCCTGTGGTTCCAGGTGACCGCCGCACCGGAGTGTCCGGCGGGCGTCTATGAGGGCAGCGTGGCCCTCAAACAGAACGGCAAAGAGTTCGCCCGGATTCCGGTCAAGGTCAAGGTACGCAATTTCGCCCTGCCCGTCACCCCCTCTTTCGACAGCTCTTTCGGCATCTACGGCACCTGCGGCTTCGCCGAAGCCGAAGGCGTCCAGCCCGGGTCCGAAGCCTTCCGGAAGCTCTTCGAAAAATACTACTGGTTCCTCGTCGAACGGCGCCTGATGCCGCGTGAACTCCCGGTCCCTCCTGAATCCTCGGAAGCGGCACGCTTCCTCAACGACCCGCGCGTCCGCTCGGTCAACCTCGGCTCTTTCAGCGACGAACGTTACAACAAACTCGATAAACTGGTCGAAACCGCCGAAATCTTCCGTCAGAATAACTGGCTCGGCAAAGCCTATGTCTATGCGCTTGATGAACCGCCCACCGGCAATTACGGATACTGCGTCAACTTCGCCCGTGAACTCCATGAGCGCACCGGAAACCGCGTCCCCAACCTCCTGACCATCAGCTACCCCCCGACCCCCGAATTGTTCGGCAGCGTCGACATCTGGTGCCTCTCCCTCTATCACAGTAAACCCGACTTCATTGCCGCCCGCCAGAAAGCCGGCGAAAAAGTCTGGTGGTACACCTGCAACGGGCCGCAAGCCCCCTATCCCACCTATCTGGTGGATGACTCCGGTATCTCCCACCGCCTCCTCTCCTGGTTTCAGGTCTCCTACGGTATCGAAGGCCTCCTCTACTGGGGCGTCGACGTCTGGAAAACCGACTGGAAAGGCGAGCCCAAAATCTGGAAAACCGCCGCCATCGATCCCCATATCAACGGCGACGGCTACCTCCTCTACCCCGGCAAACCCGCCGGAGTCGACGGCCCCGTCACCTCGCAGCGTCTCGAAATCATCCGCGACGGCAACGAAGACGTGGAATACTTCAATCTCCTGCGTCAACGCCTCGCCGCGCACGGCGTACAGGATGTCGACAAACGAATCGAAGATTTGATTCGCCCCGTCGCCCGCACCCTGACCGACTGGAACGATTCGCCCGCGCTGCTCGAACACCAGCGCGAACTCGTCGCCAACGAAATCGAGCGTCTCGGCGCTTTATGATTGCAGTTCGGCATCAATCCACGGGGATGTCGAGCAGGCTTTCGTGGGTGACCACTATGTCGTCGAGTCCGGCCATTTTCAGCGTCATCTGGTAGCCGCCTTCGCTGAATGGCGTGTTGATGGTGAGGGGATCGATGATTCGAATCGCCCGGAGGTCGGCGGTGGTTTCACCTTCCCCCAGGATCATTTTGCCGGACGGCAACAGCTCATGACCGTCCACACACAGATTGGCGACCAGCATCTGGCGCTTGTCGGTGCGGGCGGTGATCCAGGTGGTGATTTCCGCCACCTGGTGTTCCTCGATATCGAGCATTTCTACCCGGTATTCGACGTTGATGAGTTCAAAACAAGGCTGTTCCGTTTCCGGCATCGGTATTTCCATTTGCGGTTATTTCAGGATAATCCGTTTCATGCTTTTTTTGCCGGCCTTCAGCAGTACCAGCCCCTGGGCGAACAGCTCCTGCGGGATCGCATAGTCGATGTCCGGCACCCGGTCGTCGTTCACGTAAGCGCCGCCGCCCTGGATCAGCCGCCGCGCGTCGCCGCGGGTCTTGCTCAATCCGGACGCCACCAGCAGGTCGAGAGCCTTGAGCTCGGATGCATCTGTGGTATATTCCGGGATGCTGTCCAGCGCCGCCGACTTGATATCGATGGCGGCGATGTCGCTGCTCGTGGACACCTTGCCGTCGGCATCGGCGAAACCGAACTTGGCCCCGGCAGTCAGGTAGGCCTGACGCGCTTCGTCAACGCCGTGGGCGAGCTTGGTCGCTTCGTAGGCCAGGATTTCCTTGGCACGGTTGATCATGGTGCTGTCGGCGGCGAGACGCTTGATTTCGTCCACCGGCAGATTGGTAAAGAAACACATCAGTTTGCTGACTTCGGAGTCGTCGCAATTGCGCCAGAACTGGTAGTATTCGAAAACCGGCGTGCGGTTGACGTCCAGCCAGACGTTTTTGCCGCCGGCGGTCTTGCCGAATTTCTGGCCGTTGGTGTCCAGCAGCAACGGGAACGTCATGCCGTAAACCTCGGCTTCCGGACGCATTTTGCGCAGGAGTTCGGTACCGGCGGTGATGTTGCCCCACTGGTCCTGCCCGCCGAATTCCATCCGGCAGTCATAATCGCGGTTCAGCACGTAAAAGTCATATGCCTGCAGCACCTGGTAATTGAATTCGAGGAAAGTCAGCCCGGATTCCAGACGCGAACTGACCGATTCCTTGGCCAGCATTTGGTTCAGGTTGAATTTAGTGCCGATTTCGCGCAGGAAATCGATGTATTTGACGTCCTTGAACCAGTCGTTGTTGT
>JBEBXH010000146.1:0-6935 GCA_040391785.1 Victivallis vadensis | reverse complement strand
ATATAGCACATATTCGCATATTTGCAATGTTATTTTATGAACGGACTACTAGTAATTGGCTTGAGTTGAAAAACGATGTATTCACAGTTCAAAGGTGTAATTTTGTGTGCATCTGGCTAGCAGCGCTAACCAGATGTGCACAAGATTGCACCGACTGCTGTGAGACACGTTTTTCAACCAAGTTTTCCAATTATTAGAGATTCCCTTTATTGATTGAAGGCCGGCAGGAAATAGAGTTTGCCTGCCTCCAGTGAAAACGAATTGGTGGTGCTGCCCGGCAGCCGGATATCGACCTGCCGCGAAGAACCGGCGGCCTCAAAAAGCAGGCTGCGGAGCGAGAAACTGCGCCGCAGCGAAATCACCTGGTAATCGTCGATCCCGGCCAGCTCGGCCGCCTTGGCTTCCGCATCGGCGTTGTAGCCGACGTCGTCGACCAGTTTCAGCTCTTTGGCCTGGGTGCCGAGGAAAATCCGGCCGTCGCCGATTTCGGTGCCCTTGATCTGCTCCACGGTGAGCTCCTTGCGCCCCTCTGCCACGATCTTGACGAATTCATCATAAACGCGGTTGATGTGATCCTGCACCAGCAAACGCTCTTCCGGCGTGGTGGGGCGGGCGCCGGACAGCATGTCTTTCATCCGGCCGGAGGTGTAATTTTCGCCCTGAACGCCGATCTTCTGCATCAGGTCGTGATACTTGAGCGCGCTCATGATTACGCCGATGCTGCCGGTGGTCGTCATCGGGTGCGCGATGATGTAATCGCAGCCCGCCGCAATGTAATATCCGCCGCTGGCCGCCAGTGATTCCATTTGCGCCACGACCGGAATCCCGCGCTTGCGGGTTTCCAGAATCGCCCGGTAAATACGGTCCGAGGCCACCACTTCTCCCCCGGGCGAGTCGATCCGCAGGATCACAGCCTTGATCGCGCAATCATTGCGGGCCTGTGCCAGCAGACTGCAGATATAATCCGCCGACACATACGCCGAACTGCCGAACCCCTCCTGGGTGCGGCCGACGATGATGCCGCTGACCGGAATCAGCAGAATCTTGTTTGACGAGCTGTATCCGGATACCGATATCTGCTCGAACTTCTGCCCGCTGATCGTCAACTGGTGCTCGATCGAGTCGCCGCTGAACCCGGACACCATGCCCGCCAATCCGACCACCAGTGCCACGATAATCCCCAGAATCAGCAGGAGCACAAACGAAATAATGCAGCACGACACCATGCCCGCACCCTTCCTGACCGGAGGCGCGGGCGGCGGCGGCGCTGCCGCTCCGGGGGTGGGCGTTTCGACTCGGACTTGAGGAGGAGTATTCAGGTTTTCGTCCATGGTTTGTTCCTTATGTTCAAAGGTTGCTGATGATAATTTTGCGGCGGATATCCTCGCAGGCCTGCCGTTCAAACGAACCGCACAGCGGAGTCAGGCAATTGGCGGAAGCCGCCGCCAGCGCCCAGGCGAACGCGTGTTCGAAATCGGTCCCGGCCAGGTATTCGGAGAGCAGCACGGCGGCGCTGGTGTCGCCGCTGCCGAGCGGACTGGCGATCTTTTCCAGCACCGGCAGTTTAAAGGCCCAGCTCTCTTCGCGAGTGGCGGCATACGCGGTTCCGGGCCCGTCCGTCACCGCGATCGCCTGCAGCGGATAGCGCCCGAAGGCCAGCCCCAGCGCCTCGCCGGGATTCCGGCTGCCGGTAATCTGGGCAAGCTCGTCCAGGTTGACTTTCAAAATCATTTCCCCGCCGACCTTCAATACGTCATCGATATTCTGCCACGAATCCACCAGGATCGGCAGATTGTGCGCCTTGGCCAGCTCCGCGGCCTGCAAATACAGATCGGTCACCGTGCCGCCGGGAATCGTCCCCGCCACGCTGATCGCGGCGCAGTGGCCGATACTGTCGCGCATGGCGTCCAGCATCCGCTCGATGGTTTCGGCGGGGAGCTGCGGGGTGGGGTCGATAATCTCCGTCATCACCTGCGTTTTGCGGCAGAGACAGGTGGTACAGGTGCGGGTATCGGCCTCGGTTTCGATGTTGATATAGCGCAACTCTTCCTGATCGAGGCCGCGGCACAACTTGGCGCCGGTCTCGCCGCCGGCGAACTGCAGCAGCATGGTTTCCGCCCTGCCCCAGCAGCGCGCGGCCCGGCAGAAATTGATCCCTTTGCCGGACGGGAACACCATCATTTCATCGGCCCGGTTGACATGGCCGTAGCGGAATTCAGGGAAAAACAGCGTCTTTTGCCAGGCCGGATTCGGCCCCAGCGCCAAAATATACTTCATAGCATCTCCATGTAGGAATCGTCTCCCATACAATAAGAGCAATACGCCGTTTTTCAAGTAAAAAACCAAGGAAATGAGGTAAATATAGGACGCACAGGCCCCGAAGGACGAATAGAAAAATCCGCCCTCTCCCAATTCCCCAATTCAGGCGCTTTGCGCCGACCAATTCTCCAATTCAGCAGCCGCAGGCTGCGGCCAATTCAGGAGCCTCCGGCTCCGTCCAATTTCAGCTCCGGCAGTTCACTGAACACCGCCCGGTACTGCTGCTTCAACTGATTCACCACCTGCGGCTCGTGACCGATCAGCGTGGTAGGATGCTCAGAGTCCACCCAGATCATACGGTCTTTTTTCAGGTTGTACTTCTGTTCGAGATAAAGATACGGACGCAGCACGACCCCGGCGCACAGCAAGATCACCGCAAACATCGGCAGCGAATTACCAAGCGCGAGGCTGGTCGTCAGCTTCGCTCCGGTCACCTTGATCGAGTAGCGGCGCAGCCGGCGCATGTACACCGCCAGCGCCCACACCGGAAACAAGATCACCAGATATGCCGCCTGAGCAATCCACCGGGCAAAATTCACCGTCATCGAATAATCGCGCCCGCTGATGATATCCACCCGGGTAATCAGGAAATACAGCGCCAGCGGCACCGCGATCCCCCACAGCAAAATCCATCCGTAGTCCCTACCGCGCATCAGGATCAAGTGACTGCGCCGGCTGCAGAAAATCAGCCAGATCAACAGGAATAACCCCAAAACAATACTGATCAGTACTTCCATGGCCGCCAGCGCCTGCAAATCCAACAGATTATAATGAATATTCAGGTCCGGCCGCAGGTCGGCGGCGGTCACTCCGGGCGGCAGCCAGCCCAGAAATGGCCCGCTGACCAGTCCGCTGCGCTTTTCGGTCACCTCGCGGTACTCCACTTTCTGCAATTTCTGCTTCGCGTTGAAATTTCTTGCCACTGCGTCTGCTCGATCCAGTTGCTTAGCCGCCTCAACCGCTAGTTCCGGACGCCCCAACCGACGGTAAGTGCCGGGCAATATGTTTTTTGTCTGCTTTATCATCCGCGAAATCAAAATCTCATCAAACATAAAAACGGCGTCCTCATTGAGCTGCGCCCCCAATGTTTTGTAGCCGTTCAAAAAGAGATTGGCTTCATTCAGCTCCCCCTTGTCCGCCAGTTGGCCGCCATAAAACGACATCAGCGTCCCCATCTCGCTGGTCAATGTATTCGTATAAATATTGGTCGTGCCCGCCACCAGCCGCTGTTGCAGCATATCCAGGATATCCTTGTTCGCAACCGGCATTCCAACTCTTCTGCGTATTCCCTCCGCAGTGTAGGTAGTAAAATGCGGCTGCCGCAGCCCGCGTCCGATTTCCTTCATCGCCTGCTCAAATTTGGCCTGATCATTGATCCGCAGTTCCATTTTGCTGTCCGGCCCCGTACCTTTGTGATATTTGACCTCAAAAGTGCCGCGTAATTTCATGTTTCCCAGCAGATACGAATACATCGCATTATCCGGTTCCAGCTCGCGGACTTTTTCCAGCTCCGCAACCAAAGCGTCAGACGCCTTATTTCCGTAAACAACCTCACTGGCCAGATACGCCATCCGGTAAACCGGATCGTCCCGGTGAGCCTCGTAAATACGCCGCGCCTTTTCGCGATCCTTCCGCAATTCGAGCACGGCAAATTCCTTATCCACGCTGGGGTGATCCCGGTGCTGAGGATCGGTGAATTGCCGGAAAGAGCTGGGCGAATAACTGTGCAATGCCTTGAGGCTGCGGAAGTCGATGGAGAGCAACAGCGCCAGCAATACCGCCGGAATCAGCAGGATTTTCACCGCCAGTTTGATTTTCGCCCGGCGTTTCAATTGCCGGAAGTTTGCCGTTAAGAGTTTTTGCCCGATCAACTCGGGATCACCGAACGCCTCGGCCGCCAGTTGCTCCGCCTCGGCCTCGGATTTACCCTCGGCCCGAAAAGACTCCACGCTGGCGTCGAGGTGGTCGGCCAGCTCCAGCGACACCTTCCGGCGCAGTTCAATATCGCCCTTCAATGGCTCCGTGCTGCATTTGACAATTTCCTCAATGCTCATACTCAAATCGCCCCGAACAACAACGCATGGACACAGTCCAGATAGTTGCTGACCTCGCTGGTCTGCTTGACCGTGGCCGCCGCCCCGGCTTTGGTCAGGACATAATACTTGCGCGGTTTCTTGCCGTCCGTCCGCCAGCCGCCGCAGATCAGGCCACGCTCCTCCAGCGTATGCAGACACGGATACAAAGTACCCTCCTGCCAGCGGAACTCGCCGTTGGTCTTGTCGTTGACCAGCTTGATGATCTCATACCCATACATGCTGCGCTCGGACAGCAGGCGCAGGATAATCGCCTCGGTGATACTATTGTTCAAGTCTTTCTTTCTAGCCATGATCACATCTCCGGTTTTGTCGCTGTTCATATTATACCTTTTAATTCTAAGTATGTCAATACTAAATGCATAATTTTTCGAAAGATTTCCGATAGGACCCTATAGGGCACATAGGACAAATAGGAAATGAGACACATCCGCCTTCGCCAAGGCTACGGCGTGACAAGTGGGACATATGAGACCTATGAGAAAAACCTCCCCAATTCCCCAATTCAGCAGCCGCAGGCTGCGGCCAATTCAGGCGGCAGGGCCGCCGTCCAATTCCTTTGTTATGGTGATTTCATCCAGTAGCAATAACGGATTGCAACCCAATACTTGCGCATAACGTATGGCCGTGCGCAACGTCTTCGCTCCCTGCTTCAACTGTATCGACACCGCCGCTTTCGACACTCCCAGGCGCCGGGCCAGCTCGTACTGTTTGATCTTTTTTGCCTTGACCATCAGAGACAATGCAGTCATAAAACCATCTCCTTTTTTCTCTTCGGGTTATATTTCCTAAACATAACGGCAAAGTATGAATAAATCAAGTCTCATATCAAATATTTTCACTATTTTTTAAAGTATTTACTAAATTACTCATCTTTTCATGCTTATAGCTATTTTGTGCAGTAAATTTTAAAATATCTATTATTATGCGATAATATAATTTCACAAATACCATATAAATATTAAGTATTCACTTAATTTATCAAGCCAAAAAAAGCGGTCCCCGTAAGGACCGCTTCGATATCGGATGATATTCTTATTCTTCGCCGAGATCTTTCAGCGCAGCTTTGCGGCTGAGACGGATCTTGCCGGTACCGGGATCGATGTCGACCACCTTCACAGTGACCATGTCGCCTTCATTGCAGATATCCGAGACCTGGCGCACGCGATAGTCCGCCATTTCGGAGATGTGCAGCAGCCCTTCGATGCCGGGGATGATTTCCACGAAAGCGCCGAAATCCTTGGTGCCGGTGACTTTGCCGCGGTAAATCTTGCCGATTTCCGCTTCGGCGGTGCAACCGAGCACGCGGGCCTTGGCTTCTTCCAGATAATCTTCGTTCGGAGCCAGAATCTTGACCACGCCGTCATCGGTCACGTCGATCGAGGACTTGGTTTCTTCGGTGATGGCCTTGATATTCTTGCCGCCGGGGCCGATCAGGGCGCCGATCTTATCGGGATTGATGTTGACCACGGCAATATGCGGGGCGCGCGGGCTGATCTTTTCGCGCGGGGCGGAGATGCAGCCTTCGATCACGTCCAGAATCTTGTAACGGGCGGCTTTGTTGCGCTCCATGCCCTGACAGAGCAGGTCGATCGAGATGCCCGGGAGCTTGAGGTCCAGCTGGAAGCCGGTGATCCCTTCGCGGGTACCGCAGACTTTGAAGTCCATGTCGCCGAAGTGGTCTTCCGCGCCGATGATGTCGGTAAGCAGCAATTCCTTGCCCTTGCCGTCCGTCACCAGACCGCAGGAGATACCGGCCACCGGAGCCTTGATCGGCACGCCGGCATCCATCAGCGCCAGCGTGGCACCGCAAACCGACGCCATCGAGGTCGAGCCGTTGGAGGCCATGATTTCAGAAACGCAGCGCACCACGTACGGGAAATCCTTCGGAATCACCTTGGACACCGAACGCTCGGCCAGGTTGCCGTGACCGATTTCGCGGCGGCCGGGACCGGTGATACGGCCGACTTCGCCCACGCTGTAGTTCGGGAAATTGTAGTGCAGGTAAAAACGCTTGTTGGTGGCTTCCGGGGTACCGTTGGTAATGCTGTCGTATTCCTGGGAATCCTTTTCGCCGCCGAGCGTGGCAATGACCAACGCCTGGGTTTCGCCGCGGGCAAAGAGCCCGGTGCCGTGAACCACCGGCAGCACATCGATTTCCGCTGACAGCGGACGGAGATCATCGATACCGCGGCCGTCCGGACGGAACTGTTTTTCCAGAATGACGCTGCGGGTCACATCCTTGACCAGATCGTCAAATGCTTTGCTGAATTCCAGATCGAGCTCCGGAACATCTTCGAACTGCGGGGCCAGAGCGGCTTTGGCGTCAGCCAACAGCGCGTTCATGGCTTCGATGCGGTCGGCCTTGCCGGGCACGGTGCAAACGCCTTCGATGCGGTCCTTGCAGAACTCGCGGAGGGCATTGTCGAGGGCTTCCGGCACCAGATGGAGCGTCGGCTCTTTCTTGACCTTGCCGGCCTTGGCGGCCAGCTCGATCTGAGCGGCAATCTGTTTCTTGACCAC
>JBEBXH010000145.1:0-6945 GCA_040391785.1 Victivallis vadensis | reverse complement strand
TGTTGCTGCCCGCCAGCCCGCTCTTGGAGTTGACCTGGACGATATCGCACCACTGCGAACCCCAGCGGTTCTGCAGCGACATCAGCCGCGCGGCGTATTTGACACAGAGGAAATATCCACTGTAATTGATGTTGGTGACGAAATCCCAGTCTTTCTTTTCCATTTCCTTGACGGAACCAGCTTTCAGCACGCCAGCGTTAGCTACCAGCAGGTCGAGCCCGCCGCAGATGCCGACAAGGCTTTCATACATGGCCTTCACCGAGCCTTCGTCGGCGATATTCACAGCCAACGCAAACGCCTGGCTCAAACCGTATTTCTTGCACAACTCTTTGGCAGCCTTTTCGGCGCCTTCGAGGTTCATGTCGGCGATCCCGACCGTACAGCCCGCTGCGGCCAGTTCCTCGGCGATGCCGTAGCCGAAGCCCTGCGCGCCGCCGGTTACGACCGCCACGCGGCCCTTCATGCTGCCGCCGCCCGCGCCCGCCGAAACTTTCTTGCGGTAGGATTCGACTTCCCAGTTTTCGATGAACTCACGCGCCTTATCGGTCATGTAATTGGCCCCGCCGAACGCCTCGGCCAACTGTTGTACGCGGCCCGCATCTTTGGCGAGGTTGGCCACGATCTTGGCGTTGCGCAGATTGTCGGCCGCAGCGAAAACCGCTTTGCCGGGCACCGCGGCGACCTTCGGCTTGTAGCCCTTGGCGTCCTTGAACGCCGCGATCGCCTTATCGTCAAAACTATTCGCTTCAAGCGCGAACGATTTGGCATAAACCACATGGTCGGGGGTCAACGGACCGGCGGCTACTTTGAAGTACGGCATCGGCACCACCGTGGCGGTGAACTCGTCTTCGAGCAGTGAACGCAGCTGCGGGGCGACTTCCATGGCGCACTCGAGGTCGGCGGCTTCGCCGATGACGAGTTCCAGCGCGATGCCGCGACCGGTGATGTATGTGGTCAGTTTACCCATGAGGTCGTCATAAATTTCCTTGATCCCCTCGATGCTGTCCGCTCCCACGAACACGCCGTGATTCTGCAGGAAAATCACCGCCGGGAACTTGCCCTTGGCTGCCTTGTACGTTTCGGCTTCCTTGTAGAACAACGCCGCCAGCGTATAGCCGGGGTCGGTGTAGTCGATCCAGAGCGCTTCCGGGAACAGCTGGGCGCAAATGCTCTTGCCGTTGCAGCCGCAGGTCATGCCGTTGACGGCTGCCGGATGGAGGTGCACGACGAATTTATTGGGGATAATCTCGTGAAGCGGGGCCTCGACCGAAGGCCGCCCGACGGAGTCGAAACAGACGGCGTCGGCCATCAATTTCTTGACCATGGCCTCGCGGGTGTTGACGTCCATGGAATCGCCGATAGCGAAAACTTCGCGGATTTTGGCACGGTCCATCTTGACGAAACCGGTCTCGGTGACGGTTTCCAGACTGATGCCGCTGGGTTTGACAAAGAGATGAGTTTCATCCTTGTAAGAGGTATTGCCGCCGCCGGCGAGCACGAAATCCGGATTTTTCCCATAGAAGTTGGAAATAGAGACGAGTTCCTTCAGAGACATTTTCACGAGCTCCTGTATGTTAAAGAATAATCAAACCATAATGTACCACGCCAAGCGCGAAATGCAATGTAAAAAAATGTAAAAATTCCAGTCCACCGCACCAGATCGTGCCCGTCCGTGTCTGTCCGAGTCCGTCAGTTTCGCTCCAGCTCGGCGACTACTTCGTCGAATTTGTCCAGCGCTTCGTAAACGGGGGCCGGGGTCGAGAGGTCCACGCCGGCGTCTTTCATGATGTCCAGCACGTCCTTCGAGTCCCCGGCTTTCAGGAAGCCCAGGTAATCCTGCAATTTCTTCGCATCGCCGCTCAGGATATTGCGCGAGAGCTGTACCGCGGCAGACATCCCCGTGGCGTATTTGTACACATAGAAGTTATAATAAAAATGCGGGATCCGCGCCCATTCCATTTCGATGCGTTTGTCGGCCTTGATCACCGCGCCGAAATAATCGTCGTTGAGCTTGTAATAATCTTTGCACAGTTGGTCGGCGGTCAGCGTCACCGATTTTTCACCGAGCTCGTGGATGTGTTTTTCGAACTCCGCAAACATCGTCTGCCGGTAAATCGTGCCGCGAATCTCGTCGGCCAGGTGACACAGCAGATACGATTTGAAATCCGGCTCCGGATTCTGCTTCATCAGATAATCGTGCAGCAGCAGTTCGTTGGTGGTGGACGCCACCTCCGCCACGAAAATGCTGTAATCCGCGTAATGGTATTTCTGCGCTTTGTGCGAATAATAACTGTGCATCGAATGCCCCAGCTCATGCGCCAGCGTGAACACATCGTTCAGCGTGCCGTTGAAATTCAGCAGGATATAGGGGTAGCTGTCGTAACACCCGCTCGAATACGCCCCGGAGCGCTTGCCCTTGCACTCGTAAATATCGATCCAGCGCTGCTCGAACGCCTTGTCCAGAATGGCGCAATACTCCTCGCCCAGCGGCTTCAGCGCAGCTTTCACCCACTCCGCCGCCTGCTCGAAACTAACCTTGAGCTCGTAATCCGGCACCAGCGGATTGTACATATCGTACATGTCCATGCGGCGCAGCCCCATGGCTTTGCGGCGAACCTTCAAATAACGGTGCAGGCAGGGGAGCTTGTCGCGCACCGCCTTGATCAGGTTGTTGTAAACCGTCACCGGTACATTGTCGTCAAACAGCGACGCCTCCAGCGCCGACGGGTAATTGCGGATTTTCGCGCCGTAAATGTGTTTTTTCACATTGCCGTCCAGCGTGGCCGCCATGGTATTGCGGAACTTGCCGTAGGTGTCGAACATGGCCTCGAAGGCTTTCTTGCGCACCTGCCTTTTGCCGCTTTCCATGAATTTGATGTAGTTGCCGTGGGTCAGCGTGACCTTTTTGCCCTTGTCGTCCGTCACCTGCGGAAAGGTTAAATCGGCATTATTCAAGGTCGAAAAAATCTTGCCGGACGCGCCGAAAACATCGGAACCGAGCCCCAGCAGCCGCTCCTCTTTTTCCGACAATATGTGCTGGCGTTCGCGCAACAGTTCTTCCAGACTCTTGCGGTAAAAAGCAAGCTCTTTCGAGTTCAGGAATTTCTTAATTTTCGCCTCGTCCATGCCCATGATCTCAGGTTCGAACCAGGCGGTGGCGCCGGAAATTTCGGCGAACTTGCTTTCGATCTTGCCCTGACGGGCCTTGTTTTCCGAATCGGCGGTGTTTTCGTCGGACCTCAGATGTGCGAAACAATAGAGCTTTTCGGCGAAACGCTCGAAGGCGTCCACGGCCTCGAACGCGGCCCGCATCACCGCCGGGCTCTCGCTCAAACGCCCGCGGTAGGCGATGAACGCTTCGGCGTACTGGTCGATCTTGGCGAAATCTTTTTCCCAGGCGGCGTTATCCTTGTACATCGGGGTCAGGTCCCAGGTATCGGCCACCGGCAATTCGTGGTGCAACGGCAATGAATTCTTTTTGCTTGACATATTCTACTCCAGATTTATTTAAAATTGAAAATGGATAATTATGGAATTTAAGAAATACCTCTGAATTTACCCGGCATATTCACACAGCCGGGAAAATATAGAATCTCTTTAATTTTCCATTTTCCATTTTCCATTTTCCATTTTTCAGTAATATAGTTGCGTTTTCGGCTTTGAAAAGCTGATTTCACGATTATATTACACGATCATCATAGATTTTGAACCAGAACAAGGAGGCGGCCATGGATGATATCAAAAAATTTGAGGAACTTCTGAAACTGCCGAGCAAGTACTACCTCACCACCCCGATTTACTATGTCAATGACAAACCGCATATCGGTCATTCTTACACGACCGTGCTCGGGGATGTGTTGTCGCGTTATCACCGCGAACAGGGCGTGCCGACGTTTTTCCTGACCGGTACCGACGAGCACGGCCAGAAGGTCCAGCAGGCCGCCGAGAAACAGGGTATCACCCCGCAGGAACAGAGCGACACCACCGTGCTGCGTTTCCAGGAACTCTGGAAGCGGCTCGACGTCTCCAACGATTTCTTTATCCGCACCACCATGCCTTTTCATAAAAAAGTCGTGCAGGAAGTCCTGCAGGAACTTTTCGACAAAGGCGAAATCTACAAGGATGAATACAAGGGCCATTATTGCGTTCCCTGTGAGCGCTTTTTCACTGACAAGGACCTCGGCCCGGAAAAACTCTGCCCCGAATGCAACCGCCCTGTCACAGAAATCACCGAATCCAATTATTTCTTCCGCATGAGCAAGTATCAGGATTGGCTGATCGACTACATCAAGACTCATCCGCGCTTCATCCTGCCGATGTTCCGCGCCAACGAAACGCTCGGGTTCCTCAGCAAGCCGCTGAGCGACCTCTGCATCTCGCGCCCGAAATCGCGCCTGTCGTGGGGCATCGAACTGCCGTTCGACACCGATTACGTCTGTTATGTGTGGTTCGACGCGCTGATTAACTATATCTCCGGCGTCGGCTATCGCCAGGACGACGAGAAATTCAACAAGTGGTGGCCTGCCAGCTGTCACCTGATCGGCAAAGACATCCTGACCACCCACACCGTTTACTGGCCGACCATGCTGAAGGCCATGGGCGTGGAAATGCCCCAAACCATTTTCGCCCACGGCTGGTGGCTGGTCGGCGAAACCAAGATGAGCAAATCGCTCGGCAACGTCATCAACCCGATGGATATGATCGATAAATTCGGCATTGACGCGTTCCGCTATTATCTGATGGCCGCCATGACGCCCGGGCAGGACGCCTCGTTCACCGACGAGAGCTTCGTCACCCGTTACAACAACGACCTCGCCAACGACCTCGGCAACCTCCTCAGCCGCGTCCTGAAGATGACCGTGCGCAACAGCAATGGCGTCATCCCCGAACACGGCGAATTCGGCCAGGAAGAGCACGACCTCGCCGCCGCCATGGACAACGCGATTATTTCGATGTATGCCGCGGTCGCCACCATGCGCCTCGACGACGGTATCGAACAGGTGATCAACGCCGTCCGCGCCGGCAACCGTTATCTGGAAGCCACCGCCCCGTGGTCACTGGCCAAGAAAGGCGAAACCGAAAAACTCAATACCGTACTCTATTGCAGCGCCGAACTCCTGCGCATCGTCTCGATCCTGCTCGACCCGGTCATGCCCGAAAAGATGGCCGAGGTCCGCTTTGCGCTCGGCTTCGACCGCAGCGAACGGCCGAAATTCGATATCACCGAACTCCGCGCCTTCCACCGCATCAACGTGCTGAGCGGGCGCAAGGTCAACGACATCGACTCGCTGTTCCCGCGCTTCATCGTCGACAAAGAGGACCTCCCGGCCCCTGCCCCGAAAGTGGAAAAGGAAAAGAAGGTCAAACCGGAAAAAACCTACGGCGTCATCACCATTGACGACTTCGGCCAGATGCAGCTGCTGACCGCCAAGGTCCTGGCCGCGGAAAAAGTCGAAGGCGCCGACAAGCTCCTGAAACTTCAGCTCGAAGTCGGCGCGACCAAACGCCAGATCGTTTCCGGCATCGCCCAGCACTACACGCCGGAAGAAATGGTCGGCCGTCACGTCGTGATCGTGGCTAACCTGAAACCGGCGAACATCCGCGGCATCGACTCCGAAGGCATGCTGCTCTGCGCCAAGTCCGGCAAGGACCTGAAATTGATTGCCATCGACGGCGAGATGCCCTCCGGTTCCAGCGTGGGTTAATATGCTCGTCCGGACGGCTTACGGCGATATCAAGGGGGTTGCGGAAAACGGCATGCGTGTTTTCCGCGGCATCCCCTATGCCGCGCCGCCCGTCGGCAAACTGCGCCTGCAGCCGCCCCAACCGCCCAAATCATGGCAAGGGGTCAGGGATTGCAAAACGTTTTCGGCGATCCCGCACCAGCCCGAGCTGAACCTCGACAGTCCCGTCAAGGTCCGTCAGCCGCAGAGTGAAGACTGCCTGTATATGAACATCTACGCTCCGGCGGAGGGCGGCGGCGATTACCCGGTCATGTTCTGGATTTTCGGCGGCGGCTTCATCGCGGGCAGCGCCAATATCGGGCTCTACGACCTGCCCCGGATCGTCACGGAAAACAAAGTGGTCCTGGTCAGCTTCAACTACCGCCTCGGCCTGCTCGGATTCCTTGGCGACGGCAACTACGGGCTGCAGGACCAGTTCGCCGCCCTGAAATGGGTTCGCGAAAACATCGCGTCATTCGGCGGCAACCCCGATAACATCACGCTTTTCGGCGAATCCGCCGGAGCGATCAGCGTCGACCTCTTCATGCGCAACCCGCTGGCGAAAGACATGTTTCACCGCGCCATCTGCCAGAGCGGCGCCATGGACTCGCTGCGCACCTTTATGCCCCCCTCTACCGCGCAACTGCAGGGCGACCCCATGACCATCCCCCCGGCGGAACTCATCGCGCAGGAAAGCAAATTCTTCGGCTGGGACGATCCAATGAAGTACATCTGCGCCCCGGTTTATGACGACGTGTGGTGCCGCCGCGACTACTGCAATTTCGTGCCGCTGATTACCGGCACCAACTCCAATGAAGAAACCATTTTCACCAATCAGTTCGACGCGGATAAATTCGACGCCTGGTGCGCCGGAATCTACAACAAAGTCGTCGCCAACCGCATCCGCAAACGCTATCACGACCCCGATGACCCCAAGGCCCCGTGGAACGCCGCCATCCGCTACGGCGCCTTCGCCGCCCCCGCCCGGCGACTGGCCGAAACCGTCGCCCAATCCGGTCAAGCGGCCTATTTGTACCACTTCAACCGCCAAGCCCCCGAGGTGCAGTTCGCCAAACGCCTGAAGTGTTACCACGCCTCCGAAATCAGCTACATTTTCGGCAATCCGCTGACGCCCCCTCCTGCAGAGGACGTCGAGCTCTCGCGCCGGATGATGTCCTACTGGGCGAACTTCGCCCGCACCGGCAATCCGAACGGCCCCGCC
>JBEBXH010000144.1:0-7031 GCA_040391785.1 Victivallis vadensis | reverse complement strand
ATGAAATGAACCGCAACTTCCGCAACGAAGGCATGTCCCGCAAGCACAATCCCGAATTCACCTCCATGGAAATCTATCAGGCCTATGGCGACTGCCGTACCATGATGGAGCTGATCGAGGAACTCGTGACCACTGTGGCCATGAACGTGTTCGGCACGCTGAAATTCGAACACGCCAGCGGCACCATCGACCTGACCCGCCCCTGGAAGCGCGTGGAATACCGCGAACTGGTCAAGGGCCACGCCGGTGACAACTGGTTTGAACTGCCGTTCGCCGAAAAGGTCGCCAAGGCGCAGGCCATGGGCCTCTCCGTGGAAGCTTCCATGCCGGAATTCGAAGTCACCAACGAAATTTACGACAAGCTGGTCGAGCCCAAGCTGATCCAGCCGACCTTCGTGACCCGTCTGCCCAAGGAAATGGTTCCGCTGGCCAAGGGCTGCAGCGACGATCCGGCGCTGGTCGACGTCTACGAACTGGTGGTTAACGGCCAGGAGCTCTGCCCCGGCTATTCCGAACTGAACGACCCGATCGTACAGCGTGAACGCTTCATGGACCAGTTCGAACGCGAAAAGAAAGCAGGAGACACCGTGGCTGACAAGATCGACGAGGACTTCCTGACCTCCCTCGAATTCGGCATGCCCCCGGCGGGCGGCCTCGGCATCGGCATCGACCGTCTGGCCATGCTGCTGACCGGCGCGGAATCCATCCGCGACGTGATCCTCTTCCCCCAGATGAAGCTGAAAAAGTAATTCCGCGCAAGACGCATCAATGCGGGAGGCCACATCAGCCTCTCGCATTTTTTTTGCCTTCCACAATTGAAAATTCATTTTCCCTAAAATATATTGTTTACGGAGAATGATGACCATGATAAAAAATATTCTATTTTTTTTAGTCCTGACAACTTGTCTTGCCGCCAGCAGCGACGGCCCCACTTACCGATTGCTGCCCGGCGACGGCTATCAGTGGCCGTCCCGGATTAAGGGTGAACTGAAGCGCAAACGAATTCCGCTATCGGAAATGCCCGAAGAAATTGTCGCGCATATGGACCGCGTTGTCGATGATACTCTCTCCTGTGCGGAGTACGAAAAAATTGCGCCTGATTATGATAAAGGATTTCCGGTACTGGAGATCGATCTGAATTTCGACGGTATTCCTGAATGGCTTGTGATGGATCGTCGGGGCGCAGGGGCAACCGGCAATGCCGTATCTTTCATTTATCAAAAAAAGAACGGAGTCTGGGAAACAATCGGCTCCTATCCGGGCAGCGTTCCGTATTTTTACGAAAAACGCAATGGCTATCTGCAAATTGAGGGATATGTCAAATCCAATATGATTGATTACGGTTTCTTTCTGCTTGCTTATTCTCCGGAGACGGGAGAATATAAATGTGTCAGGTCGGAGTGGTATTGCTACAATACAAATTATAAAGACAGACCAAACTTCACCTGTTCGATCGGGATTGGACGCTTGGACACAGCGACTTCGGAAGACGCAATTCATGCCCGACTCGAACATTTCATCCGCAGTACCGCTTATCGCCTGTATGATGAACAATTTGACCAGGAATCGCTTGAGCTGAAAGATAATACCTGGACTTGCCAGAAAAAAGACTTTGGATTTGCGATAAAACTTCTGAAGAAGGAAGAAAAATATACGCCGTCATTCGATGTCGCTTTCCAAAAGCGAATCGCGCTGGACCAACCAACTGTGAAGGGTATGGTTATCGGCATTTTCGGTTCAAAAAAGGCCAGCGAATTGTGCGAGGCAATCTCTCTGGAACTCGATAAAAATCGCTCGTCATTGCTAAAATTGGACTAAAAAAAGCCCGCCGTTTGACAGGCGGGCTGGAGTTTGACTCGGTCGAAATTACTTGATTTCGAAGAGGGAGCGGATCTTGGCTCCGGTGATTTCCACCTGGTGCGAACCGAGTTCTTCGCGCTTGCGCTTCAGGGTCGGGGCGCCGTTGCGGGCCTCGGCGATCCATTCGCGGGCGAATTTGCCGCTTTCGATGTCGGCCAGCGATTCTTTCATGCGGGCCTTGACATCGGGGGTGATGATGCGCGGGCCGTTGACGTATTCGCCCCACTCGGCGGTGTTGGAAATGACCGCGTTCATCTTCTGGATGCCGCCCTCGTAGATCAGGTCCACGATCAGCTTGGTTTCATGGACGCATTCAAAATAGGCCATTTCCGGCGGATAACCGGCTTCAACCAGCGTTTCGAAACCGTATTTCATCAGGTCGACCAGACCGCCGCAGAGGACGTTCTGTTCGCCGAAGAGGTCTTCGTAGGTTTCCTGCTCCATGGTGCATTTGAGCACGCCGCCGCGGGTCAGTCCCTGCGCCTTGGCCATGGCCAGCACCAGATCCCACGCCTTGCCGGTGGCATCCTGCTGCACGGCCACCAGACCCGGCACGCCGAATCCCTGCACGAAGACCTTGCGGACTTCCGTGCCCGGGCCCTTCGGAGCGACCATGATCACGTCCACGCCTTCCGGCGGAGCGATGAAGCCGAACACAAAGTTGAAACCGTGGGAGCACGAAATGGCTTTGCCCGGCTTCAGATTGCCTTTGATTTCCTTTTCAAATACTTCCTGATGGGTTTCATCGGGGAGCAGCATGTGGATGACATCGGCCTTGGCGGCGGCGGAAGCCACATCCATGACCTGAAAACCGTCTTCGGTGGCGGCATCAAAAGATTTGCCCGGACGGATACCGATAATTACGTTGACGCCGGAATCCCGCATATTGAGCGCCTGTGCGCGCCCCTGTGCGCCATAGCCGATCACGGCGATGGTTTTTCCGTTCAAAACGCTCTGATCCACTGCGTTATCGTGCAGAATTTCCATTTTCATTCTCCTTATGAATTAAGATACAATCTATTTAATATAGCCCGTTTCGGACAATTTACAATTAATTTTCGCTCAAAGCGATCAAATTAAACAATCTTTCGTGTTCTTCGCCCCACGGCTGCGGCCACAATTCGACGAGTTTGGCGCGAATGGCGGCGGGGTCCTTCGAACCGGCCAGTTCCTCGGCGGCCAGTGCGGCGCCGACGGCGAAATTCTCGGGCGTGCCGCCCTGGCTCAAAACCACGCGCATGGTACCGATCACGCGGTCATCCCAGCTCAGTTTGCGTGGAATATCGCGGGTGATGCGGGCAATGGCGTCCTTCAGGAAGGGGTTGGTCATCCGGGTCAGCAAATCCTCGGCATAAGCGGCGAAACCAGCGGGGGTGAAAAGCTCGTCATTGAGCTTGCCCCATTTCTTGCACATGGCGGCGCCGGATTCTTCGATGAACGCCTTGCGGGCGATTTCCATCAGATCGGTCTCGGCCCGCAGCTCGCTCATGAATTCGCGATTGCGCTGTTTGCCCATGATTCCGAGCAGGAAATGTACCGCGTTATGACCATAGAGCTTGGCTTCTTCAAAGGGGTACAGATCCTGTTTTTCAAAAAGGTTCTGCACCTTGCGTTCGCCGATCTGCGGACACTGCGAAATATAGATGCGGTTGAATTCCTCGACCAGGTGCGCGCGGTCGGCTCCCGGACAAAGCAGTTCCAGTTTCTGCGCAGCGCAATCTTCCTTCGGCACCACGCCGCTCATTTTGCCGACGACGGTGTTCAGGTAATACGTGTTGGGGAACTTGGCCCCGACCGCTTTTTCCAGTTCTTCGGCGGCGTGATTGTTGTTTTCGGCGGTGTAGATGAAACGGCGGCGTTCCGGCTGGCGCTCGAACCCGGCTTTCAGCCAGGCTGCGCTCGCAGGGAAGAATTTGACGCTCGGCAGAGCGGTGGCGAATTCCTCGCCCTCGGCGGCCGCCTGAATCAGTTTCTCGAGCTCTTCGGGAATATTCGGATTGTAAACTTCGACGTTTTCATACGTTTCCGCGTAGACCCGGTCCTCGGCGGCGATATTGATGGTGACCTTGCCGCCGCAGCCGTTGATGGCGTTTTTCAGCTTGTCGTCGACTTCCGCGATCACGATCCGGTCAAACTTCCCCTTGGCCGCGCCCGACAGGAAAATCCCGGTCTGGATGGGCCCCATACCTATACCGACAAATACGCTCATAATCATATCCCCGAATTTGATGAATATTGAAATAGCAAATATAACCTGAATATCCGCTTTTTCAAGTTTTCGCTGCAAGAAAGGTAAACCACGGAATACAAAGGAAATGATTTTCCCGAACTACTCAGTTTGAGCGGCTTTTTTCTTTTTTTCGGAAAAATACATAAAAAAGGGGATTTGATTTATTTTTGAATGGGGCTATATTACAACCCATATGAATTAAAATTCAGAACAAACCAGGCCAATTACCTTCTTCTGTTACCGGATTTTAAGCACTTCACAAGAAAATTGCGTATAATAATTTAATTGTTTTGGTATTTAATTGACATGCCGTGCAGGCGTGGATAAGGAGTATATTATGCCAGAAGAGCTTGATCAACTGTTGACCCGTATCAACGATGACTATTTGAAGCAGGCGGAAAACGAAAAAAACAGCCTGCTCGAAGCCGCCAAAAGCGAAGCGGAAGGCATTGTGAACGATGCGAAAAAGGAAGCTGAAAAGCTGATTGCGGACGCCAAGGCCGAATCCGAAACCACCCGCCGCCGCTATGACGAAGACATCAAGCGCGCCTCGCGCGACAGCATCCGGGACCTGAAAGGCGAACTCCAGCGTATTCTGACCGCCGCCATGGGCAAGGCCGCCACCGAAGCCATGACCCCAACCTTCATGGCCGATATTGTCTCCCAGATGGTGGCCGCCGCGCCCCAGGGCGCCGCCCAGGAGGCCACGATCCTCACCAATCCCCGCAACATCGAAGCGCTGCGCAGTTTGATTCCGGGCACCATCCGCGCGGAAATCAAGGCCGGAGCCTTCAAGGGCGGGCTGCAGATTTCGCCTGATGCCTCGGGCGAATATTTTGACTTCAGTGACGACGCCGTGGGTAATTTCTTTCGCGAACATCTCAGCCGGGAGCTCAACAAACTTCTCGACGCCGAATCATAAAACAGGGGTTCTGTCATGAATACGGAGTTCTGTTATTTCTGTATGCAGCTGCCCGGTTTCCCCGTGGGGGGAACGCCGACGCTCTCGCTGGAAGAGTTCGACAGCCGCCTGGATGTCGTGCCGGACGATGACGCACGTTATGTCGTTTCCTGCACGTTTCCGCTGCCGCCCGAGGCCAAATACCCGCGCGGTTCCGCCGCGGCGCAGTTCCAGTCCTTCGAAGAAAGTCTCCGTTATGAAATCGCCTGTTTCCGCGCCGCCAAAGCCGGACAGTCAATCCCGCCGCGCCCGCGCCATGTTACACCGAACAGCGCCATTCAGGCGCAGATTGAATCCATTGCCGGGCTCGACCCCTTTAAGCGCGAAAAGAAACTCATCGAAATCCGCAGTATTTTCCTGGAAAAAATCGCCGAAACCAAGATGCTCACCCGCGAAGCGGCGGCCTGTTACCGGTTCCGCCTGGCCATGGCCTGGCGGGAAAACCTGTACCGGAACCCGGCCGGGCGCGAGCGGTTCAGCGAGACGGTGGACGCGATCGAAGATAAATTCATCGATGCTCCGGAAGTTGCAAGTAAAAAATAATCTTTAGAAAAATGAGGTTTGAAATATGTCCGAAAAGAAAGGCCAGGTTGTCGGCGTAAACGGCAATATGCTGACGGTCGAATTTTACGCCGGCGTATCGCAGAACGAAGTGGCGTACATCCTTGCAGGGGACGAAAAGCTGAAAGGCGAAGTCATCCGCGTGCGGGGCAATCGCGCCGATATTCAAATTTTCGAAAGTGCCAACGGCATCGGCATCGGCGCGGCCGTGGAGTTCACCGGCCGCCGCTTGAGCGTCGAGCTCGGCCCCGGCCTCATGAAGTCGATTTACGACGGACTCCAGAATCCGCTGGTGCTGCTGGCCCAGAAAGCCGGATTCTTCCTCAAACGCGGCCTTTATCTGAACGCGCTTGACCGCGATGCCCGCTGGCAGTTCACGCCCACGGCCAAGGCCGGCGACAAAGTGATCGCGGGCGACCGTATCGGTAGCGTGCCGGAAGGAATTTTCACCCATTATATCATGATGCCGTTTGCGCTCCGGGGGAGCTGGACGCTCAAGTCCATCGTCGCGGCGGGCGAATACGGCGTGGCCGACCCCATCGCCGAATGCGTCAACGAAGACGGCGAGACCCGCTCCGTGACCATGATGCAGGAATGGCCGGTCAAGGTGCCGATTCCGGATTATGCGGAGAAGCTGCTGCCTAGCGAGACGCTCGTCACCGGAACCCGCGTGATCGACACGTTTTTCCCGGTGGCCCGCGGCGGCACGTTCTGTACACCGGGCCCGTTCGGCGCCGGCAAAACGGTGCTGCAGCAGACGATCAGCCAGCATGCGGACGTCGACGTCGTGGTCATGGCGGCCTGCGGCGAGCGCGCCGGCGAAGTGGTCGAAATCCTGCGCGAATTTCCCCATCTGGAGGACCCGCGCACCGGCCGCACGCTGATGGACCGTTCCATTATCATCTGCAACACTTCCTCGATGCCGGTGGCCGCCCGCGAAGCCTCGATTTATACCGCGGTGACGGTGGCCGAATATTACCGTCAACAGGGGCTGCATACGCTGCTGCTGGCCGACTCGACTTCGCGCTGGGCGCAGGCGCTCCGCGAAATGTCCGGCCGCCTCGGCGAAATCCCCGGCGAAGAAGCATTCCCCGCTTACCTGGAATCCCGGGTGGCGGCATTTTATGAGCGTGCCGGTCTCGTGCGGCTGCGCACCGGCGAAACGGCCAGCGTCACCATCGGCGGCGCGGTCAGCCCGGCCGGCGGTAACTTCGAGGAACCCGTGACGCAGTCCACACTCAAAGTCGTCGGCTGCTTCCTCGCGCTCTCGCGTAACCGTTCCGACTCCCGGCGCTACCCCGCGATCGACCCGCTGGAAAGCTGGAGCAAATACCCCAGCATCGCCGATGCCAAAGATCTCGGGTTCGCGCAATCCATCCTCGCCCGCGGCGACGAAATCAATAAAATGATGCGCGTGAT
>JBEBXH010000143.1:0-7114 GCA_040391785.1 Victivallis vadensis | reverse complement strand
AATGGAAGAAATGCGGACGATGTGATATGTTATTTTATGAACGGACTACTAGTATGTAATACGCTACGGCTGAGCATATTGCCGTCAGGGGAATCGTCATGAACCAGGCGAGCATGATTCGCCGGGCGGTACCCCAGCGTACTCCACGCGCGCCTTCCACCGTGCCGACACCCATGATCGATCCCGCAATCACGTGCGTCGTTGACACTGGAATCCCCAGATGCGCCGTTCCCATCAGCACCAATGCTGCGGATGATTCGGCGCAGAAACCTTCGGTCGCACGGATTTTAGTGATGCCCGTGCCCATCGTTTTGACGATGCGCCAGCCGCCCAGCATCGTTCCGATACCGATCGCCGCGTAACAGGAAAACGCCACCCAGCCCGGGATTTCCAGCGTTTCACTGACCCCGCCGCAAACCAGTGCCAGCGAAATCACCCCCATCATTTTCTGGGCGTCGTTAGTACCGTGTCCCAGGCTGTACCAGGCCGCGGAAATCAGCTGCAGATAGCGGAAAACGCGGCTGGCCTTCATATAGGGAATCTTGCGGAAAATGTTGAGTGTGAGGATGGTGAAAACCACCGCGCCGGCCAGTCCCAGCAACGGGGCGATGACGATGAAGGCGATCACCGGCAGAATACCGGTCGTGACCAGTTTACCGTTTTCAATGGCGACATGGCCGAGGATGACGATGCCGGGGCCCGCTGCCGCCAGTCCGGCGCCGATCAGCCCGCCGATAATCGCATGGCTGCTTGAAGTCGGCAGTCCGAAAATCCAGGTGATGATGTTCCAGATCACCGCGCCGATCAACGCCGCCAGCAGCAGCACCATTTTGGTGTCCGGCGCCGCGACCATGTCCATGGAAATAATCCCGGAACTGACCATTTTGGCGATGGCGTGGCCGAAGGTGAAGTAACCGACGAAGTTGGCGAACCCGGCCAGGATCACCGCCTGCAGCGGCGTCAGGGTACGGGTGACGACCACGGTGGCGATCGAATTGGCGGCGTCGTGAAAACCGTTCAGGAAATCGAACAGCAGCGCCAGCGCGACCACCAGGATCAATAAAACCATTAAAGAAGTCATGTGTGCTCCTTGCGCCGATCAGCCGTGTTTGATCTTGATGCCGCGAATCAGCTTGCCGATATCGTCGATGGAGTCGACGAGTTCTTCCAGCAGTTCGTAAATCTCTTTGAGCTTGATCATTTCCACGGTCAGGACCGTTTCCGCGTGGCCGAAGAGTTCCGCCATGCTGACATGGAAGAGCTCGTCGCCTTTGTTTTCCAGCACGTGCATTTCTTCCACTTTGCGCCGGGTGGTCTGTTTTTTGCGCAGGTAATAAACGATTTCATGCTGGAGTTTGGCGATGTCGACGATGATCTCGGCGAAGCGGCAGACGTTGGCCGGTACCTTGCGGATCTGGTAAATATCGATTTTCAGCGCCAGGTCCTTCAGGATGTTAAGCGGAATATCAAGTTCGACGGTCAGTTTGTGGATGTCTTCGCGGTCCAGCGGGGTGATGAAACATTGGCAGAGCTCTTCGATCATGATCAGCTCGATTTTGTCGCCGTCCAGTTCGTAGTTTTTGATGGCGATCAGACGCTTTTTGAGCTCTTCTCCGGACAGTGTCTCGATCTGGGTCACCAGGTCATGGAAGGTGGTGCAGCTGTTAAGAACATTGTCGCTCAGTTGCTCAAGGTAATCGTAGAATTTCGTTTCGCGCGGCAGCAGTAAATCCAGTACATTAAACTTCATGGCATCTCCTTGTGTGTAGTCTGACAGGCTCTTGTCCCGTTGAGTTCATTTTTGCGTTTTCTTCGTTTGTTTTTGCGGCGTTCCTTGAATTTCCGGACCAGGCGTATCGTGATGAAATACCCCGGGACGGCGGCCAGCACTCCGAAGAGCAATCCGCCGGCCAGGAAGGCCGCGATCAGCTGCCAGCCCAGCTCGAGCAGAGTATCGAAATTCATTTCCTTCATTTCCTGAAAGACGATTTTCAGTTGTTCGACCAGTTCCTGGTAGGAAATGGGGTTGAAGATCAGGAAACTGCCGATATAGCATTGTATGGGGTAGACGACCACCGCAGTAGCGTAATTGCTGAGCCAGGTCAGCAGCATGGCCGGGATTTTGGCGCCCCGGAACAGGAATGCCAGCAGCAGCGCCGGAATCGTCTGGAAGCAGACCGGCAGGAAAAAGCAGACGAAGATGCCGATTGCCACACCGCGGGCGATGTATTCGGGCGAACCGGTTGTCCGCATGATCTTGAGGTAAAAATATTTGGAGAAACGGAGGGCCCGTTTCCAGAGAGTTTTCTTATCGATTTTCATTTTGATTTTTTCTCCGGTCTAAATATGATTCCGGAAGATATTTTTTGCAATCATATCAATCTAAATTTTGAATTAAAAAATCTGTAATTGCAACTGCAGCCCAGAGCGCTGGAAGGTTAAGAAGCAGCCCCCCAGGCTGCAGTGCAATTACAGAAAAATCAACTTTTCTCCTGTTTGCCGGAGAGGCGTGCCTGAAGCGCGAGGGTCAGCGCCAGGGCGGTTTCGGCCTCGTCGCCGGCGACATCTTTTTTGGCGGTGACACTCAGGAGCCAGGTCAGGAGCCGGATCATGAAGGAAATCATGAAGCCGACCACGACGGCGATCAGAGCGGACATCAGCATGATTTGTATTGCCTGTTGCATATCGGATTCTCCTTTAGTGTGCCTGCGTCAGCGTGATGTAGGCGGCAGCGATGATCGCGGTGGTGATGACCCCGCAAATGCTGACCCCCAGCGCGTGCTGCATGACGATGGCTCCCGGATTGACGCGGCTCACTTCCTTCTGCGCGACTTTGGCGCAGGTCGGTATACAGCTCACCCCGGCGATGCCGATGGCCGGATTGTATTTGCCGCGGGTGATGAAGTACATGATGTATCCGCCGATGATTCCGCCGACGCCCGAGAGCATCAGCGCCACAATGCCGAGCAGCAGCAGCGTCAACACCTTGGGATTCATGATTGTCTGGGCGTCGCAGAGGATTCCCAGCAGCAAGCCGAGCGTCAACGTGGACCCGTACAGCACCACTTCAGTGACCAGGTAACGGAACTTTTCCAACCCCGATTCGCGGATGGCGATCCCGAGGAAGAGGGCGAAGAGCAGCGGCGACGCGATCGGAAACAGGAACGAAAGCAGTACGCAGCAGGCGACCGAGAAGAGTATTTTCTGGGTCGGAGTGGCATTGAAAACCTTCTTTTCGGGCGGCATATCGATCATCCGGAGCTTTTTCGGCACCATGATGCGGATCAGGTACGGGAAGCCGCCGTAGGCCAGCGCCAGGTACAAATATGCGACCACCGTGATCGGGACGAAGAGGTCCGGGGCCATTTTCAGTGCACCGAAGAGCACCATCGGGCCGTCGGCGCCGCCGACCAGCGCCACGGAGGCGGCGTCGCCTATGCTCATGCCCTTGAACATCATGGCGATCGGCAGCGTCACCAATGTGCCGAGCTCTCCGCAGAGCGCCACAAACATGCATTGGATCGGCCGCTGCATGACCACGCCCACGTCCAGCAGCGATCCGATGCCGACGTAGATGAGGCAGGCGATCAGCCCGCTGCTGAAGGTGAAGGTGTAAACCGGCTGCAGCCAGTCGATCTGGCACAGGGTCATTAAATTATCGTTGCCGGACTCGATGGAGCTCAGGAAAAGCGTGCCCGCCTTGGTCGGGTCCACCGGGGTCTGTTTGACCATGTTGACGGGGTCGAAGAACATCATTGCCGCGTTGACGGTGCTCATGCCCAGGCCCATTGGAATCATCAACAGGGGGTCCAGAATTTGTTTGCGTCCCAGGGCGACCATGCCGATTCCCACGGCAATCAAAATCGCGCGGACGACCACGATTTTCCAGTCATGCTCAAGTTGATACAGAAGGAGATCAACGCCTTGAAAAATTTCCGTAAATTTAAAATCCATTGTATTGTATAATCACTACCCTGTCCGTGACAAGGTGCCGGTTTGAAATTGAGATTGTGTACAGTCCCGGAGTGATATTTGCCGGGATGTCAGAGGTATGGCTGTGGGGTCAGCAGAGGCCGGGGCCGGCGCGTACCGGCAGGGATTTTCTCAATAGATCCGGATAATAAAAGAGCGAAAGATCGGTTGCCGGGAGAGGCGAGTCCGAACTCTCGGGCAAAGTCAGGCAGCAACTGAGCATAACCAGTGCGCTGAAAAGTTTTCGCGGAGCGGGGCGGTTGCCGTTTTCATTGTCGCCGCGCTGAACCGTGCGGAGCGGATTGGTGTTGTTGCGAAAGAATTCCTTGCATTTGGCTGTGCTTTCCGCCGGGGTGAGGATATCGTCGAAGACATCGTAAGCCGATATGGTTTTTTCGGGACCGGCCGGTTTCGGGGTGGATTCGGCATTCAGATTGCCGCAGCAGAGCAACGCGAGAAACAACAGCAGAATTCCGGTCAATGATTTGCATTCCGCTTTCCGGCGAAGGAAGGAAAAGTAAAAATTTGACACAGAATGTTTCATAAAATAGTTGTTGATTGTATCTCTTTTCAGAAAATCTAAATTTAAATAATATACGCCCCAGGCAAGCCGATTTCAAATTTTAAATTAATATTTTTTTATAAAATCGAGGATGGATTTTAAGCCGTACTTTCCCCTTTTTGAAGTACAATCAGAAGTATATTTATGCGTCGTGCTCCGGGCAAGTGCAATACCATGACTGCCGTTTGCCGCAACGGCATTGCAGCGCGGGTTTCAGATTGGTAAACCATGCCTCGGTGCCGTTTTCGCGGATGCATCGGAGGTTTTCGAGGGCTTGGTGGTGATGCGGCGCGCCGTCATTGCCGAATGCTTCGAGAAGTTCGCACGGAAAGTCGCTGCAGTCCGCACAACTCTCTATATTTTTGACGGATGCGCAATCCTTGATCTTGCACGAACCGCAGATACAGCGCCCTTTGCAGCCGCCGCAGTCATAATCCGATAACTTGGACCGTTCCCTTTTGTACTTGGCGGAAATGTGCTCCACATGCTTGAGGTCCTGTTCTGCAAATGCCACTCTGGCAGAACATTGTTCGCAATATAAACCGCAATAAGCTAACATTTTAATATCGAATTTCATGGTCACCTCTTTATCTATATTTGAGAATATCATGGATTTACCGGTTTTCAAGGCGCTTTTTGTCGTTCCGGCATTGAAAATGGCCGTTGGGGATGTAATGATATATAGAGAACCACGAGGAGGAGATTATGATGTCATTGATCAATCAGCCATTGAAGATCCGGGAACTTGAAATCAAAAACCGGGCCGTCATGTCGCCCATGTGCCAGTATTCGTCGGTGAATGGTTATGCCAACGAATGGCATTTTTCGCATTATACGGCGCGGGCCGTCGGCGGCGTCGGGGCGATTATCCAGGAGGCCACGGCGGTGGTGCCGGAGGGGCGGATATCCTACATGGATATGGGATTGTGGGAAGACGGGCAGATCGAAAACCTGAAAAAAATCGTTTCGTATATCAGTGAGCGGGGCACGGTCCCCGGCATTCAGCTGGCCCATGCCGGGCGCAAGGCCAGTTGCGATGTACCGTGGGTCAACCGCGGCGCGCAGATCAAGGAGGGGCCTAACAGCTGGCTGACTTATGCGCCGTCGGCGCTGGCCTTCGACGAAGGCGATCTGCCGCCCATTGAAATGACCGGAGGCGATATCAAGCGAATTGTCAAGGCGTTTAAGGATGCGACCCTCCGAGCGCTCGAAGCCGGATTCCGGATTATCGAGCTGCACGCGGCGCACGGGTATCTGATCAATGAATTTCTCTCGCCGTTGACCAACAAGCGGACGGACGAATACGGCGGCAGCTTCGAGAACCGCATCCGTTTCCTGCTGGAAATCGTCGAAGCGGTATCGGGATTGCTTGACGAACGGCATTCGCTGTGGGTCCGGATCTCCGCCACCGACTGGGTCGAAGGGGGCTGGGATGCCGCGGATTCGGCCCGGCTCGGCGCCGTGTTGAAAACGAAAGGCGTTGACCTGGTCGACTGTTCGTCGGGCGGGGTCGTGCCGCATGTCAAAATTCCGGTGGGGCCCTGTTACCAGGCGTTTCTGGCGGAAAGGGTCAAACAGGAATCCGGCATCCTGACCGGGGCGGTCGGCCTGATCACCGCGCCGGAGGAGGTCGAAGAGCTGCTGGGCTCTGGGAAGTGCGATGTGGTATTGCTCGGGCGCATACTGCTGCGCGAGCCGTACTTTGTCATGAATTCCCTGAAGAAAGCCGGTGTGGATATCATACCGCCGCAATACAAGCTCGCCTATCCCAGATAGCGATCTTACCGTATTTGCCTGACAGGGCGGCTCATAACGGGTCGCCCTTTTTCATGTCTCCGTACCGGGCATCGTTTATCTGGCACTTTTTGGCTCTTTTTCACGAACAGAAGTAATCAGTTGAGGCTAGATGCACCCGGAGTGTTTACTTTTTGCATGAAAAAATAGGACAATGGTATTTTCAATCACCCGAGTATGGTAATAGGACAATGATATTTCCATAACAGATCATAGGGTTAATGAAAAATGAGAAAAATCATGATTAATTTTAATATTAAACAGGATGAATGGTTAATATGTTTATAATAAAAGTATTATAAATTATTTGTGTATTTTTCTGTTTAAATTTGTTTTGAGAAAATATCGAAAAAAATTCAAAATAATTATAATTCTCGCTTGCAAAGTCTGATTACTGGTATAATATTAATAATAGAAAATGAAACATGCCGTGGGATAAGTAAAATCGGCAATAACAAGAAGGATTATAAAAATGAAGAATATGATGGAATTTTTTGTACAGGAAGAACAGGTTTTGTTTGAAGCGGCGGCAGTTGCCGAATTCGTGGATGCTCATGAAAACGAGTCAAGCGAGAGCGAACGCTAATACAACGTCCTGAAGCTGACTGACAAATGATGGCCCGGCAATACGCCGGGCTTTTCTGTTTTATAGCGAATTAACGTTGTGTACAAGTTTCACGACAGATGAATGCGAGGAACTGCGCGTTCCTCGCGCTCCAGCGGCAGATCGGCTGATCTGCACTGAACGGATGCTGCGCATCCTGACTGAATTTATTGGAGGGGATA
>JBEBXH010000142.1:0-7635 GCA_040391785.1 Victivallis vadensis | reverse complement strand
GCTGCGCATGCGCCCCGACCGGATCGTGGTCGGGGAGTGCCGCGGCGGCGAAGCGCTGGACATGCTGCAGGCGATGAATACCGGTCATGACGGTTCGCTGACCACGATTCACGCCAATACGCCGCGCGACTGCCTCTCGCGATTGGAAACGCTGGTGTTGATGGCCGGGTTCGACCTGCCGCTGCGGGCGATCCGCGAGCAGATCACTTCGGCGATTTGTCTGGTGGTTCAGGTGACCCGCCAGCGCGACGGTACGCGCAAAGTCACCAATATCAGCGAGATCACCAAAATGGAAGGCGAGATCATCACCATGCAGGATATTTTCGTTTTTACCCAGACGGGCTGGGACGAGGAAAACCGGATCATGGGGTATCATGAGCCGACGGGCAACATCCCGACTTTCATGGAGGACATCGAGCGGGCCAAGATCAATTTGAATATCGGAATTTTCGACCCGAAAAAGAGTAAGGGGAGATCATTATGATGTGGCTCTTCAACAATCAATATCTGCCGTCGATCTGCGCCGGGATCTGCGCGGCCACGGCGAGTATGGTGATCGTGGATTTCTGTCTTTTTGCCAGTACGCGTTACCGCGAGCGTTATCTGCAGGAGGCGTCGGTGGAGCTGGACGATGTGCTGCTGGGGATGCCGGCGAGCAAGATTTTTGACCTGACGCTGGCGATCAGCGGGCTGTGCGGATTTCTGACGGTGCTGCTGATCGCGGCATTTTCGGAGAATTTCACCTGGACGCGCGGGATCGTGATGGGGCTGGTGGTGGCGCTGGTGACTTTTCCGTTGCCGCGTATTTACCTGCGGCATTTGCGCAAGCAGCGGCTGCGGAAATTCAACGAACAGCTGGAGGACGCTCTGAATTCGATGAGCAGCGCATTGAAGGCCGGGTTCAGCATCAATCAGGCGCTGGAAGGCGTGGCCAACGAAAATAAACCGCCGATCTCTTTTGAATTCCGGCTGCTGATCCAGGAAATCCGCCTGGGCGTGCCGATGGAACAGGCGCTGGACAATTTGAACGGCCGCATGAAAAGTTCCGACTTTGAGCTGGTCATCACCGCCATTGTCACCGCCCGCCAGACCGGGGGCGAGCTGACGATGATTTTTGAGCGGTTGGCCACGGTGATCCGCGAGCGCGCCCGGATCGCCAACAAGATCCAGGCCATGACCGCGCAGGGACGAATGCAGACGATCATCATCAGTCTGGTGCCGATTGTCCTGCTGTTTGCGATGAGCAAGATTATCCCGGAAGCGATGAACGCGTTTTTCAGCAGTTGGATCGGTATTTCCGCCATGGTGGTGTCGGGCTTGCTGGTCGTCTGCGGATGCCTCGCGATCCGCAAAATCATCAACATCGATATTTAGGGGAGTTGGCCAAATGAGTGAAATCTGGACATTGTGCGGCGCCATCTTCACCGGTATCAGCGTGGGGGCGTTTGCGCTTATATTCCTGCGGGCGTTTGCCCGGATCGAGCTGGACCGCGAACTGGAAAAAGACGTCACGGCGCAGCTGCCGGTATTGATCCGGATGTTCATGCCGCTGGCGGTGAATGTCCGTTTCCTGGCGCGGAAACCGGTGTTTGATGCGGTCCGGGCGCAGGCGGATGACCAGCTGGTGATGGCCGGTTTCGGGCAGCAGCTGGGCGGGGAAGATTTTGTGGCGGTTCGGCTGCTGATGTTTTTCCTGGGGCTGGTGCTGATGTTTGCGCTGTTCCTGGGGGGACACGCGGTGGCGGGGATGCTGATATGGCTGATGTTTTATATGTACCCCGGCGCGTGGTTGCGGCGGGCGGTGAAAACGCGGCATTTCGCGATCATGCGGGCGCTGCCGAATGTGCTGGATTTGCTGTCGCTCTCGGTGGAGGCGGGCAAGGACTTTTTGAATTCGCTGCGGGATATCCTGGCGCGCCGCCAGACCGATGCGCTGGGCGAAGAACTCAGCCGGACGCTGAAAGAAATTCAGCTCGGCAAAAAACGCGTGGTGGCGCTGCGCGACCTGATCAACCGGGTCAAGCAGCCGGATTTGACTTCGGTGATGAATTCGATTATCCAGGCGGACGAGCTGGGGGTGAGTATCGGCAATCTGCTGCGCATCCAGAGCGATCTCCTGCGCAGCAAGCGTTTCAACCGCGCGGAAAAGCTGGCCGGCGAGGCGCCGGTGAAAATGTTGTTCCCGATGGCGCTGTTCATTTTCCCCGCGGTATTGATTATTTTGCTGACACCGATTATATTACAGGCAATGCACATGTTTTGAACGGGGTGCGGCGATGATTGTCAATTTGACCAGGATGCGCTGTCTGGCCCGCGAGCCGTTTTATGCGGTGACGATGGGGGCGCGGATGCGCGGTATGATCGGCAGGAGGTTTGACGGGTTCGATGCGATGGTGTTCAACCGTTGCAATTCGATCCATACGATGTTTATGTCGATGCCGATCGACGTGATCTTTGCGGATCGCGAAAACACGGTGTGTGCGGTGTATCACCGTTTGCCGCCGTGGCTGCCGGTGATTTACAGCCGCCGGGCGCTGGTGACGGTGGAGTTGCCCGCCGGGGTGCTGGAAGCCACCGGCACCGAGGTCGGCGACAAGGTTGATTTGAATAGCGAACTGACGGGGGACGCGGTGCGCGAGTTGGAGGAAAAGGGTTTGGATGTAAGAGGTTTGTACCACTACAAAGAGAACGGTAAATGAAGATTTATTTTTTGAACGGAAGCGAAGCGGGGAGCAGTCTGGAACTGGACCGGGATTCCCTGAAGCTGGGGCGCGAACTGGATAATGACATCAGTTTGAGTACCGGCGGAGTGTCGCGCTACCATGCAGTGCTGCAGCGTACCGACAAGGGAATCTGGATGGTGTCGGACGTCGGCAGCACCAACGGGACCAAGATCAACGGCAAGCAGATCGATCTGCCGACCCAGCTGGAAGAGGGCGATGTGATTTCGCTGGGCGACCAGAATATCCGCTTCGGCGAAAAGAAGGACCTGGCCAAGGATGTGGCGGAGGTGCTGCGCAATACGGCCATTCTGGAAAATACCACGCCGAAAGTGGTTTTCCATACGTCCGCCGCCCCCTCCGATCCCACGGAAATGAAGATCAAGCCGGTGTTTTCCATCAAAGCCGCCCCGGAGGAGCAACCGAAATCCGATCCGGCCAAGCCCGAACCCCCGAAGTCCGAACTGGAACCCGAAAAAACCGATTTATCCATCTTTGAGAACAAAAACCTCAATCTTTTCCAGAAAAAGAAGAAACCCGAAGCCGCCGGCGACGAGGCGAAAAAGGTGCGCCGGCTGAGTTCGACGCTGCTGTTTTATACCGTGATCCTGGCGATCATCATACTGTTCGGCGTCGGCTTCCACTTCTTCAACGAGCAGAGCAACCAGAAACCGCCCCCGGTGGAAGAGAAGCAAACGGAAAAGAAAGCGCCGTTCGTCCTCCGCTATGTCAAGGAAAGCGTGAACGGGGATAACATTTTCCGCTTTTCGCTGGATATCGACGGCGAGAAAGCCACGTTCTGTATCGACGACCTGAAATCGAAGCGGCATTACGAGAAAAAGATCGATGTGCAGTCGGCCTACCTGACCACTTTGCAGAAGGATATTCAGGCTACGGATTTCTTTTCGCTGGAACCGGAGCACGCCGGTACGGTGGCCGTGGGGCAGAGCAACATGCGCCGGCTGCTGATCGCCGCCAACTATAAATTCAACGATGTGACGGTGCGGGATACGTACGCGCCGAATTCGTTCGAGACCATCGCGCAGTCGATTGACATCTTTGCGTCGCACTACAATCTTTTCACGATCGCCATGACAGTCAACGAGATTCTGAAGCTCGCGCAGGACGACTTCAACGTGGGCGAGGATCTTTTCCGCAACCGCGAGGCCAATCCCGGCAATCTGCTGAAAGCCAAACTCCGTTATCAGATGGTGGTGGAGAACCTCGAGCCCTTCCAGCCGAAACCGGAAATCTGGGACCGCGCCCGCAAGCGCGAACAGGAAGTGGACACCATCCTGAGCAAAATGGAGGGCGACCTGAACTTCGAATACAGCCGGCGCTACCGGATGAAGGACTGGGAGGGGGCGCGGGAAATCGTCATCGCCATGATGCAGATCCTGCCCGAGGACAGCAAGGGATATGAGAGATGCTCCGAATCGCGTCTGGAACTCGACCGCAAAATCCGGGAGATGAAGAAGAGATGAAAACGATGAAAAAATGGATTTTCAATATGACGTTGGCCGCGTTGGCGCTGCCGTTCCTGATTGGCGGCTGTGCCAAAAAAGAGGAACCGGTGCCGACGGTTCTGGTGATCAATTCGGTGCCGGACAAGGCCGCGGTGATTTTGTCCCGGACGGGCAAGGAAATCGGCAAAACCCCGTATCAGGCCAAGGCCGGCAACGCCGGAAATTATCTGCTGGAAGTGCGGGCGCCGGGGTACGAATCCGCCTGGCTGAACCTGAATCTGGAAAAAGGCAGCCGGACCGAGCGCAGTGTCAAGCTCAAGCCGCTCACCGGCAAAGTGATGATTGTGACGGAACCTGCGGGCGCGCGGGTTACGATCAAGGGCGAGTTGAAGGGGCTGACCCCGCTGATCCTGCAGGATTTGCCGCTGGGCACCTACGAAGCCATGCTGGACAAAAGCGGGTTTGAGCCGAAACCGGTGGCGTGGAAAATCGCCGGGCCGCGCCCGATCGAGGTCGCGATTCCCATGGCCAGCAACATCGGGGTACTGGTGGTCAAATCCAATCCGTCGCGGGCCGCGGTGTATATCAATGACAAGCTGGTGGGGCATACCGAGTACCGGACCAACCTCGAAGAGGGCCAGTACAATCTGAAAATCAGTTCGCCCGGCTATGCCGAAATCAACCGCAATGTGATCGTGACGAAGAACAAGGAACTGGAAGAAAATGTCCAGATGGCCGAGCTTCCCGGTTCGCTGGAAGTGATTTCCAAACCCGACAAGGCGGAAGTTAAAATCGATGACAAAACCCACGGCGTGACCCCGTTGAAACTCGATACGCTCAAGGCCGGCAAATACACGGTCACCATCAGCAAGGACGGCTACGATACCGCGACCCGCGAGGTCGAGATCGCTCGCGGCGGCAAGCAGCTGATCGAGCTGGATATGACCCGGAACACCAGCGGCATCGACCTGGTGGTGAACCCGCCGGGAGTTACGGTGTACATGAACGGCAAGGTCATCGGCGTGACCGAAAAGGGCGAAGGCGAGTACCTCTCGAAGACGATTTCCCTGCGCGACCTGAACGCGGGCGAATACACGTTGATTTTCGCCCACAAGCGCGCCCGGCCCGACCGGATCACCCAGAAGGTCACGTTGAGGAAGGGCGAGATCACCCGCGTGCCGACCGTCACGATGTGGGTGGCCAACGCCGAGCTTAAGATCAAGGGCAGCCGCAGCGAAATGGTGCAGATCAGTTCTGAGGACGCCACGTACATTTACTACAGCCCCGAACAGGGCGTCCGGGTGCGGTTGGAACGCAGCAAAATCGAATACGTCAAAAAACTGGAAGATCCCGGCGATGACGCCCAGTGAGGTTCCGGAAATCCGGGAGAACCGGGTCCGGACGCTGTTTGCGGTTTTCTTCAAAATTTCGGCGGTATCGGTGGGCGGCGGGCTGGCCATGCTGCCGCTGATCAGCCGCGAATTCGTCGAAAAACGCCGCTGGATGACCGATGAGGAAATGGTCGACGTGGTGGCGGTCATGCAGTCGATGCCGGGAATTATCGCCATCAACATGGGGATTCTGATCGGTTACCGTACGGCCGGGATACCGGGGGCGGTCAGCGCGGCGTTCGGGGTGGTGGTGCCGCCGTTTACGGTGATCGTGCTGGTGGCGGCGTTCATCAGTTTTTTCAAGGACAATCAACATCTGGCCCATGCATTTCTGGGCATCCGCGCGGCGGTGTGCGCGCTGATTTTGCTGTCGGTCATCAAACTTTCGAAGCAAATCCTGAGGAGCAAAGCGGCGGCGGTCATCGCGGCGGCGGCGTTCGTCGGACTGGTATTTTTCGAGTTCAACGCCATCTGGATGATTGTGCTCGGCGCGGCGCTCGGGCTCGGGATGGGGCTGTACCAGCTCATTCGTTTCAAAACTTCGCTGGGGGATAAATGATGCAGATTCTGTATTTGTATTATCTCTTCGCCAAAATCGGGGTGTTCACCTTCGGCGGCGGCTACGCCATGATTCCGCTGTTTCAGGACGAATTGGTGTACCGTCACCAGTATTTGAGCGGCGAGGAGTTCGGCGCGCTGGTGGCGCTGGCGCAGATTACCCCGGGGCCGGTGGGATTGAATGCCGCCACGTACATCGGTTATCAACAGGCGGGGCTGCTCGGCTCGGTGGCGGCGACGCTGGGGGTGATGACGCCGTCGCTGATCATCGTGATGCTGGTGGCGGCCTTCATCGCCAAATTCCGCGACAACCGTTTCCTGCAGCAGGCGCTGAGCGGCATCCGCCCGGTGGTGCTGGGGCTGATCGGCGCGGCGGTGATTTTTTTCGCGGAGACCTCGGTGTTTTCGGCGCCGCTGAAAAGCCTGTGGGAGAGCGCCGCCGGTTCGTTCGGGCTCTGCTGGCAGGGGCTGGCAATCTTCGCCGTCGTCCTGCTGATCGAGATCAAGTGGAAAGTCAATCAGGTCTATCTGTTGCTCGGCGCCGGGATTTTGGGCCTGATTCTAATGCAAGTTTAATTGAAAATACCTCATTCGGGTGATATATTATCAGTTGGTAATAAAATACGAGGATAAGGATATGGCAGTTGATATCAACGAAATAAAATCGGTCATGCAGAAAATGGGTGAGAAAGCCTTGAACGCATCGCGCGCACTGGCGACGTTGAAGCCCGATGAAAAAAACGTGATTCTGAATAAAATGGCCGACGCCATCGACCGTCTGGAAAAAGAGATCATCATCGCCAACGAGTTGGACCTGAGGGCCGGGCGCGAAGCCGGGCTCTCCAGCGCCATGCTCGACCGGCTGCGGCTGGATGCGAAGCGCGTCAAGGAAATGTCCGACGGCCTCCGCGAAGTCTCACGGCTGGCCGACCCCGTCGGCCGCGTATTGGCCGAAGTGACGCGCCCGAACGGGCTCAAAATCCGGAAAATTTCGGTGCCACTCGGCGTCATCGGCATCATTTATGAATCGCGTCCGAACGTCACCGTGGATGCCGCCGGGCTGTGCCTGAAGGCCGGCAACTCGGTGATCCTGCGCGGCGGTTCCGAGGCGTTCAACTCCAATTTAATCCTGGCCGACTGCATGAACAAGGCCGGTATTGCCGCCGGGCTGCCGGATGGCGCGGTGCAGCTCGTCGAGTGGACCGACCGCCAGGCTGTGAACGTGTTGTTGAAAATGGACGAATACATCAGTTTGATTATCCCGCGCGGCGGCGAGGGGCTGATTCGCACCGTGGTCGAGCAGTCCACCATCCCGGTTATCAAGCATTACAAGGGCGTGTGCCACATGTATGTGGACGATGACTGCGAGATCGAAAACGCCATCAAGATCATCGACAACGCCAAGTACCAGCGCCCGAGCGCCTGCAATGCCCTCGAAACGCTGCTGATCAATGCGAAGATCGCCCCCTCCTTCATCCCGCCGTTTCTGAAGGCCATGGA
>JBEBXH010000141.1:0-7757 GCA_040391785.1 Victivallis vadensis | reverse complement strand
ATTCAGCGACGTTTTTTTAGCATGCAAAAATTATTTCTGATTTTTTTTCGCTGACTACAGTATTGACAAAACCGATAGCTCCATGTATACTATGTAAAGGTGCTAACAAGATTAACATGAGGCATTCATGCACTGGAAACGGACCGAACCGATTTATATGCAGATTGTGAACGAGATGAAAAACAACATCTCGGGTCAGCACTGGGCACCCGGCACGCTGCTGCCCAATGAATTCGAGTTGGCCAAGCAGTACGGGGTGTCGCGCCCCACGCTGCGCAACGCCATGGCGCTGCTGGAGAGCGAGGGCTATATCGTCCGCCGCAAATTCAGCGGCACGGTCGTCGCCCCCGAGGCCCTGCGCCAGAAGTATGACAAACTGGACATTGGCTTCGTTTCCAAGATGGACCTGAACGATGTGAATGCCTATTCGCTGTGGCTGCAGGAGCCGTTTCAGTTCGGTACCGTGCTGCGCGACGCGGTGAAAAAGGGCTATTTTGTCCGTTTCATCCCCTGGCAGTTCAATGTCAAGAAAAACTATTACGATCTGGAAGAAATCATCTTCAAGAAAGCGATCGACGCCTTTATTGTATCGTCGCCGCTGTACGCCACGGATTTCCTCGATGAACTGGCGGACAACCACGTGCCGCACGTGTCGCTGGAGAGCCATTACGACCGCCCGGGCGTCAATACCGTCATGTTCGACGATTACACCAGTACCAAAGAATCGGTGGAAATGCTGTACGAGGCAGGACACCGCAAAATCGCGTTGATTGCCGGACTGCTGAAGGCCCCCGAATTCAATTCACAGAACCGCCGCATCCTGGATGCATTTCTCGAGGCTTGCCAGCAATATGGGCTGAAGATTTCCGATAACTGGGTCCAGGCCTACGGCGAAAATGAATGGCGGAACCGCCATCCCGACGAAATGCACCTCATCAAAGCAGTATTGGACGATCCTGCCACGCGCCCGACCGCCGTCATCTGCAGCAAAGAAGAAAGCGCCCGATCTACCCTGCAGTATTGCAGCGAAAAGGGCATTCGAATCCCGGAAGACCTGTCGCTGATCTGCGAGAGTTCTTATTCGTTTTCCGGAGAGCCCGAATGCAGCTGTCATTTGTCGGACCTGGAAGCCATCAGCGTGCGGACCTACCAGGAACTGCTGGCCTGGCTGAAAGATCCGAAATATAAACCGGAACTGCATCTGGTTTCGAAAAAATTCAATAATAACTCAACCATTTCCAAGCCCAATCATTAGGAGGAATACAGCAATGGAAAAGCGAGGGAAATTTTTCACACTTATAGAACTTCTTGTCGTTATCGCGATCATAGCGATACTGGCGGCAATGCTTCTACCCGCCCTGAACAAAGCGCGCGAGAAGGCGAAAGCTATTAGTTGCGTGAGCAAATGTAAACAGGTCATGACCGCCGTATTCCTGTATTGCGATGATTATAGTGGTTTTTTGCCGCAGGAATCAGTGGACCCGGAATTATGGACCCCCAGAGTGAAAAAGTATCTCGGCAAAGTCACCGGTTACAAAACACTGGAAACATTCTGGCAGGACCCGGCCATGTCCGCCGACGAATATATCGTCGATAAATATTGGAAAAGCAACTACGGCGCCAATTACAACCTGGTTTATGAACAGCGCTGCCGCAAATTGAGCAGGATCAAGCGCCCGACCGAAGCTATGTTCCTGATGTGCGGCATGAAAAGCAGCCGCATTGCTCGTCCGGACCGCCGGGATTACTGGATTTATCCACACCAGAAAACCCTGAATGTAAGCTATAGCGACGGCCATGTACAGCCGATTGTCGACTCCCTGATTTCAACCGACTGGTATGATAACTATTGGAACCGTGAGGATTAATCAATGAAAAAAAGAATTCTGTCAGTTGCGGTAATACTTGCCGCTGTCATCGCCCATGCAGAGGTCAAAACCGTTTATGCGGAAAATTTCGGCTATACGCCGGAAGATGCCACTGCCGCTCTCCAGAAAGCCATTGACAGCGAGGCCGGGCAAGTCATCGTTTCCCGCAAGGAAACCCCGTGGCTGCTCCACTCCCCCATCAAACTGCGCTCCAATCAGAAATTGCTTTTCATGCCCGGTACAATCGTCCTGGCCGCACCGGATAAATTCAAAGGCAAAAACGATTCTTTATTCAAAGCCGATAAATGTGAAAACCTGACTATATCCGGCTATGGAGCCGTCCTGGAAATGCGAAAAAGCGACTATCAAGACCCGGCTAAATATACAAAATCGGAATGGCGTAACGGTATTTCCATGCTTGACTGCAACAATATCACTATCGAAGGAATAACCATCCGCAATACCGGCGGCGACGGAATTTACCTCGGGGCCGGCGATAATGGTGTCTGTAAAGATATCAAATTGATCGACCTCGTCTGCTACGGCAACCACCGGCAGGGAATCAGTGTCATCAGCGCGGAAAACCTTCTACTGGAACGCTGTACCCTGCTTAACACGGATGGCACCGATCCAATGGCGGGAATCGATTTTGAGCCGAACCGTCCGGGGCAGCGGCTGGTGAATATTGTCATGCGCAATTGCCTTGTCGCCAACAACAAAACACTGGGGCTTCATTTCTGCCTCGTTCGAATGGATCAGGATAATAGTGAGATTTCCATGTTATTTGAAAATTGCGTCGTACTCGGCGGAGAGGCCTCCGTACATGTCGGTCATTGCAGCGATACCGGCCCGAAAGGGGAAATCATTTTCAGGAACTGTCTGTTCAGCGGCGCATCCCAGAACGGTATCCGGCTGCGCGACAAATCCGCCCGGGTGAAAACGGTCTTTGAAAACTGCATTATTCGTGACGTCGGCACCAAAAGGCTGCGCTGCAGCCGCGGCAGGCCGGAACCGTTGACCGCGCCGATCTCCATGTACACAATCTACAAGAGATCCGCCAAGCCCGGCGGAGTAATCTTCAAAGATTGTCTGGTCGAAGATAATCACGCCAGACCATTCATGATTATCGCCGACCCCATAGACTTCGCACCGGACGGCTATGACGGCATATCCGGAAACATCAATTTGATCAATCCACATAACGGTACCCTTGACATTCGAACTAAAACCAGCAACTTCGACCTGAAGATAAACGGCTTATGGACCCAACCATGAAAAAACGCATTGCCATTGCCGGGACCGGCACCCGCGCCCTGAATTTCGCCGACGGTATCATCAATCGCTGCGCCGGCTCCTCGGAGCTGGTCGGTCTGTATGACTTGAACGGCGTTCGTATGCAGGGATTCTGCAAACTCATCGGAAGGGAAATCCCATCCTTCACCGAGTTCGCGGAAATGGTCCGGACCGTTAAACCGGACACACTGATGATCTGCGTGACCGACTGTGCCCACCCGGAACTGATCGAAATGGCCTTCGCCCACGGCCTGGACGCGATCGTGGAAAAGCCCATGGCCATGACCCGCGAGGGCATTGAGCACATCCGGCGCGCCGAGGAAAAATATCAGCGCAAAGTGACCGTAACCTTCAATATGCGTTTCTCGCCCTATTCGGCCAAAATCAAGGAAGTGCTGATGGAGAAACCCATCGGCGAAATCTTCACCGTCAGCGCCGAGTGGTTCATCGACCGCACCCACGGCAACGAGTATTTCCACCGCTGGCACAACCGCATGCAAAACGGCGGCGGTTTGCTGGTCCACAAAGCCACCCACAATTTCGATTTGCTGAACTGGTTCCTGGACGCCCTGCCCTCGGAGGTTTTCGCCTGGGGACGGCTGGCGCAGTACGGCAAGGCCGGCAAGTTCTGCGGCACGCGCTGCCGCGATTGCCAGTACAATACGGTATGCCCTGCTGCGATGAAGTCGATTTTCGAGGACGCCGATTTGAATCCGGGCAGCGACGGCAACATTTTCAAGAATATTTATTTCGATGCGGAATCGGAAGACGGCTACATCCGCGACCAGTGCTGTTTCGATCCCGAAATCGATATTTACGACACCATGAATGCGCTGATCAAGTACCGCAACGGCATTCAGGTGAGCTATGCGTTGAATGCTTATTCCGCCTGGCAGGGCTACAAAATCACCTTCACCGGCGAAAAAGGCGTGATCGAAGTCGGCACCGTCAACCCCGGCACCCGCCCGGCGGATTACACTGCGCCGGACATCATCCGGATTGTCACCGGCACGACCCGCAAAGATGTGACCATGCGCGAAATCCGTCTGGAACTGGACACCACGCCGCACGGCGGGGGCGATTACGCCATGTTCGATCACCTTTTCGGCAAGCTGAGCGAGGATCCGCTCGGACAAACCGCCGGGTTCGAGGCCGGAGCCGCCAGCGCCATGATCGGCATCTGCGCCAATGAATCGATCGCGTCCGGACTGCCGGTCACGATTGAAGGTTGATATTCCGCACAAGGGTGCTATCTTATGGCAAAAACGGAGGATTTGCCATGAAGATCATTCCCTGCCTGCCCGAACACCTCGAAGAAGCGCGGCTGATTTATAATTATTATATCCTGAATGACGCCGCGCTTCTCCACGAAAAACCGTTCACGCCGGAAGCCTACCGCGCCAAATACGACGATATCGTCAACAAGGGTTATCCGTTTCTGGCGGCGATCGACGATGCCGGCAAAGTGATGGGCTTCGCCTATGTCTCGGAGTTCCGCCACGCCAGTGCCTACCGGCTGGTCGAATCGACGGTGTACGTAACCTCGGACAGGTGCCGCACTGGCGCCGGAAAAATGCTTTACGACACGCTGTTCGCCGAGGCGGAGAAGAATCCGAAAATCTTCGGCATCATGGCGATCGTCTCGGGCGTGAACAAAGGTTCGCTGATTTTCCACAAGCGTTACGGCTTCGAAGAGGTCGGCGTCTGGCGCAACGCCGCCTACAAATTCGGCCAGGTGTTCGACGTCCACTGCCTCCAGCTCCAGCGCCCTTTCGTCCGTAAATAAAAATGGCGGCGAGTTTCCCCGCCGCCATTTATTCCGATGACAGTTTTTATTTCTGCACTACCGGGTTGGTATAGATGCATTTCGAGGCTTTCTGCGGCAGCGGATTCTGCTTGTGGGCTTCTTCCATGATGAAAATCTGCCGGCGTACCTGCTCAAGCTTGATCTTCGGTTCGGCGCCGTTTACCAACACTTCATACAGATTGGCGTAGAGCGAGCGGACCATGGTGCTGAAACCGGTGGCGTTGCTGTTCTTGTCATCGTATTCCCAGCTTTCGTTGTGCCACGGCAACTGCTCGCCGCAGTACTGACGGTTCAGGCTCCAGGGCTTCCACTGTTCGTGCTTCGGGGCTTCCTCCGGAATGTAGTATTTCCACTTCAGGCCGCTCGGGCCGCCGGTCAGTCCGCCGAGGGTGCCGCTGATGTTGTACATATCGCCCTGCGGATAGGCCTGCACCGAGCTGATGCAGACTTCGACGGTGGGATTGTTCTCACCGGTCAGCACGAGCAGACAGAAGTTTTCGGCGTCACCTTCGAACGGGAAATGATTGGCGTACATTTTGCAGAAAACGTTCGGGTATTCTTCACCGAACAGCACCACCGCCTGGTCGACCGGATGCGGCCCGGTGTTCCACAAATTACCGGCCAGCTCGGACTGCATGGTCTGCCAGTCCCAGCGACGTGCAAATCCGCTCCAGTTGCTGCGGATATAAACAATGTCGCCGAGCACGCCGGACTTGATGATTTCCTGCATCTTGATGAAGAACGGATAAAAACGCGAATTCTGGAAGGGGTAGAAAATGGCCTTGTTCGCCTTGGCGATTCCCACCAGTTCGTCGTAATCCTTGACTGTGGGGGCAGACGGCTTTTCACCGAGCGTATTGATGCCCTTGCCGAGGGCGGCCTTGGACGCTTCGAGGTGGAAACGGCTGGGCGTGGCGTTGACGAACAGATCGATCCGGGCATTTTCCAGCAGCTGCTTGTAGTCTTCGTAGACCTCGCAGTCGAAATCCTTCTTCGCGTCCTCGCGGCGTTCCGCGATATTATCGGCCACCGCCACTACTTTGTACTTGTCCGTATCATTTTTCAGCCAGTTGGCATGGATGCCGCAGCCGCTGCGGCCATAACCGGCGATCCCTACTCTGATCACTTTGCTCATTTTCATCTTCCTTGATTTATTAAACCGGTTTTTAATTTCACTTTTATTTTAAACCGGTTGATTTTACACTATTATTTTACATCCAAATCAAATTAATTCAACCCTTTTTTGCAAAAAATCGCGATTTTGTCTTCTCGTTCACTCCCGGCCTGGAAAGCAATTACCTCTTAACTGAATGACAACGGAGAGTCCATTCAATACCACATGATCAGCAAGAAGTATAATCAAATAGTCTATCTATTTGATTTATCGATACTTGTATTATATTTATTTTCTCGTTTTTTTTAATTTTCCCTATTGACAAATACCTGAATTCCCGTTATACTGCAAATAGAAAGTAATTACCAAATTTTGCGGATAAGGGGTACTGTAATGGGATTGTTACGTACAGGGTTGTGGTGTTTTGCGTTCGGGCTGATGCTCGGTGCATTTGCACAGGAGGATTGGGAGAAAGCTGCGGAACTGCGCCAGGCCGGCGAAGCCGTCAAGGCGGAAAAACTACTCAAAGACTACGAATCACCGGCCGGATTCGAGAGCCTCAACAGTACGGACAAAATCCGTTTTCTGCGCGGCTTGCTGGAACTCGCGCACCTGAAGGCATTGAAAGACGACACCACCGGGGCGCTGTCACTCCTCAACTGGGCCGAATCGCGCACCGACGATTACCAGCGCTCGATTGCATGCATCAAATACGGCGAAATCCTCCTCGATATGGGCGAATTCGAACGCGCCGGAGCCTATCTGAAAAACGCCGACGAGATCATCACCAAACGCGTCACGACCTCCGACACCGGCGCGGCGATCGGCCAGGGCGGCCAGCAGGTCGACACCGGCGCGGCTTGGCGCGAACTCCGCGATCAGTCGGACGTGCTCAAAGCCGAGGTCGAAAGCGAGGAGATGAAAGTCAAATTCGGCGCCACCTACGGTAGCTACGTCAAACTCCGCCGCCTGCAGAAACTCGTCAAACGCTCCACCACCCCGCGTTACCGCAACGAAGCGCTGAAAGTCGCCGACGAAATCATCGAAACCGACCCCGCCAGCCAATTCGCCGCCGCCGCAGGCTACCTGAAAGGCGAAATCATGGCCAGCCGCCTGACTGAACAATCCCCGAAAAAAGCCATCGCCGACGTCAAAACTTACCTCAACAACTTCGTCAAAGAACGTCCCGACGGTCTCTACCGTGGCGAAGCCTTAATGCTGCTCGGCAAAATCAGCCTCGAAATCGAATGGAATGCCAAAGAAGCCGAAAAATACTACACCCAGGCCCTGACCTACTTCCGCAAAGCGAGAGAAAAACGCGACGCACTGAGCCTCTACGCCGCCATCAGCGACGACCTCAAAAACCAATCTCAACCCACCCAGAAACCCACCAGCCTCGACCAATGGAAACGCATCGTCTACCATGACGAAGACCCCCTCAAACTCTACAACACCGGCAACGCCCCAGAATGGTATGTTAATGATAAAGAGAAAGACATTTGTTGTGTGTTAGGTATTTTAGCGTTTGGTAATGGGAATTATGATTTGGCAGATAAATATTGGTCGCTATTGGAATCGATGGATAGTGAATTAGCCGCCATAAATGCTGCTGGTTTCCCGAATCTAGTAGTCCGTTCATAAAATAACATTGCAAATATGCGAATATGTGCTATAT
>JBEBXH010000140.1:0-8130 GCA_040391785.1 Victivallis vadensis | reverse complement strand
AATTCAGCGACGTTTTTTTAGCATGCAAAAATTATTTCTGATTTTTTTTCGCTGAGCATTTTTGACCGCACTTGATTTTTTTCGTTTTCCGGCTATATTAAGGGATTGTTAATTTACATGCGCGGAGACGGCTCCGCAGGCATTATCATGAACGGGGACGGCCCCAATTACTTTGAGGAGTCCCGTTATGCATTGGGTCTACCTTTTGCTCGCTGCCGTATGTGAAATCGCTTTTGTGCTGGGCATGAAACTTTCGGACGGCTTCACTAAACTCTACATTTCCATTTTCACGCTGGTCATTATGGGCGTGGGCGTATTCCTGCTCTCGCTCGCGGTGAAAACGATTCCGCTCGGCACCGCGTATGCCATCTGGACCGGACTGGGCGTCGCGGGCACAGTTATCATCGGGATCTTTTTCTTTGGCGAGAGCGTTTCGTTTCTGCGGGTGCTCTGCATGGTCCTGATCCTTTCGGGCGTGGTCGGGCTGAAGCTTATTTAAGGGCTTTGGCCAAAAGGCAATTCGCGGCATCGACCGGTTCGCCCGCGCGGTATTTCTCCAGCAGCTGGCGCGAACGCTCGGCGAGTTTGCGGCGGACTTCGCGCCGCTCGCCTTTAATCCGCGCAATCGACATGTGATCGTAAGCGGTGGTCTGATGACGCATCCAGGCGATGACGGCGGCTTCGGCCCGGCGCTCGAGCGGAATCCGTTCCGTCCGGGCGACCGTGCCGCTCCCGACCGGAACCGCGTGGTCGGTCACCGCATCGGCAAACGTCCACGCAAACTCACTGTAGCAGGGCGCAAAGGCCAGGAAATCCACCACCGCCTGGCGGAATTCGATCACGTAGGCATTTTGTTTGGCCTCGCGGGCCTTGCGGGCGGAGTCCTGTTTTTTCTGATACGCGGGATCGGAGCGCTCGGCTTCGAGCTGATTTTTGAGCGATTCGACGCGGGCGCCGTCCGTCCACAGCCCGAGCGCCTCAACGCGGTTTTTGCGCCGGTGGACCAGCACCCAATATTCGCCGGAGGCCTTCAGCCGGCGCGTCAGCCCGGGGTCGCCGGACGGGACGAAAACCCATCCTTCGGGCGCCGTTACTTTCTTGTCATCGCAGAGAAAAACATTTTCCTGCATGGTTTTCCAAACTTGAATTTCTTTTTTATCCATGATTCATTCCTTGTACAGGTAATATAATTCAATTTCATCCGTCTTGCAATTCATAAACTGGAATGCTATTTTCATATAACAAATTCAGGAGACGAATATGAGTACAAAAACGGCTTTGGTAGTGATTGATGTCCAGATGGATTATTTTCCCGGTTTCAGGTTTCCTTTGTGGAACACCGCCAATACGCTGGACAATATCATCAACGCGATCCGGCAGGCGGATGCGCTGGAATATCCGGTGATTCTGGTGCAGCACGTGGCGGGCGTGCCGGGCAAAGCGCCGTTCTTCCTCGAGGGTTCGCGCGGGGCCGAACTTCACCTGGAAATTCTCTCCGCCTCCGACAAAGCGATTGTCGTCTACAAGAATTATGCCGACGCCTTCCACAAAACCGAACTTGAAATGACCCTGCAGGACCTGTGCGTCGAAAAACTGCTGATCTGCGGCATGATGACTCATAATTGCGTCACCCATACCGCCATCTCCAAAACCGCCGAAAAATATCAACGCGCGGTATTGACGGACTGCTGCACCACCGTCGATGATATGATGCACTTGATCGCACTCAACGCGCTATCCATCCGCGTTCCGCTGCTGACCACCGCCGAGGCGTTTAAATAGCCTTGCGGACGTAGCAGAATTTTTTCACAAAGCGGAGGCGCGGCAGCGCGAGGCTGATAAAGGTTCCGACCAGGAGCGCGGCCAGCACGGTGCCTTCGCGAATACCTTCCACCGCAGCCAGAAACAGCAGCGAAATGAGCAGCGACATACAGACCAGACTGATGTCGAAGCAGATCTTCAACGGTCCGAAGTTGCGTTTCAGCCTGGCTGCAATAAGCTTTACCAGTCCATCTCCCGGCAGGAACAGCACGCTGGAAAGAACCTGCAAAGCAACTCCGACCGCGAGAATCGCCGAACCGCCGAACAGCATCAGCAGCTGGAACGGATAATAACCGGTAATCAGCGGTTTGGTCACGAACATGCCGAGGTCGATGAACAACCCGAACAAGCCAATGGCGGCGAGTTGGAGGTATTGGCCCTTCGGGAACTTGCGCCCGAGGATGGCGATCTGCAACAGCAGCAGCAATGCGTTAAAAATCAGCGTCCAGGTGCCAAACGTCAGCGGCACGATGAACGAGAGAACATAAGGTACACTGGAAATCGGCGAAGTGCCGAGACCGGCCTGAGTGCAAAGAGCAACTCCGAATCCACACAACAGCAAACCGGTGACAAAACAGAGCCAGCGGCGTTTCAAATCGAACTGAATCATGATAATTTCATCCTGGGGTAAACGATTAATATATACCGGTAACTATACTTTTTCAAGGTCAAAATACCGGAGAAATTCAGAAATAATGGAGTAATTGATTTTTCCCATATTGACTTTTTTCTTTTTCGCATTATAATATTTGTTAAACAAATTAATATCAATAATCAGACATATGAGATTATGCGATACAACATTTATTATCGAAAATGCGACAGCCCGATGGAAAACCTGTTTCGGGATAAATATTCGGCGGCAGGGATCGAACCCCTGATCCGGCAGGTTTGCCCGGAGGCTACGGAGATCCGGCCATTGAACTGCGACGGCAATCACTATGCGTATCATCTGCGCCTCGGCAGCCGCGAGATGCTGTTCCGTGCTGACACTTCGCCGGACGATGAATACATGCTTGCTGAGACCGTCCTCATGAAATTAGCGCGTGAAGCCGGGGTGCCGGTACCGCAGATGTTTGATTGCGATACTTCCATGCGGCATGTTCCGTGCCGCTGGCAATTATTGGAGTGGATCCCCTACCCGAATTTAGAGCAGATCAACCGGAAAGGCGAGCTGAATCACCCGGAAATCGCGCGTCAGCTGGGGCGTATTTTGAAACGCCTGCATTCGGTCCGGATCGATGGTTACGGCTTTATCAATACGGATCGTTTAAAGCAAAATAACCAAGTAGAAGGAATCTATCAAAGTTATCGCGAATATTTTCTATGTTGCCTGGAATCGCATCTGGACCATTTGGATTTCCATTCGCAGAAAGTCCGTGAAATTCTGGAGCGGATACCGGAGCCCGGAACGGGCTGCCTGGTACACCGCGATCCGGCGTTCTGGAACATCCTCGGCGAGCCCGGACGAATTGCCGCACTGATCGACTGGGATGACGCCGTATCGGGCGATCCGGCGGATGACATCGGCATGTTGTGGTGCTTCCATGACCAGCCTTTCATGGACGAATTACTCGAAGCCTACGGCGAAACCGATGACAGCTTCCGGTACCGCATTGACCTGCATTACCTCCGCAACATGCTCTGGAAAACGGTGTTGCGGGACCGGATGGGGTATTTCAACCAGGGCAGTGATTTTTTCCTGAATACCGGCAACACGGTTTCGTTAAAAGAATTGACTTATCAGAAACTCAATGAAGCATTGAAAAGGTGTGAATCATGGTAAATTTCCTGAACAAAGAACAATCGATCCTGCGCGGGCTCTGGATCGCCTCCGGTTCAGTCACGGCGGCGGAGATCGCAGGTCACGCCGGATTCGACTGGCTGCTGCTGGACGGCGAACACGGGCTCGGCGGCGAAGAGTTCATGCTGCAGGCCCTGCGAGCCCTGTCCGGTACCAAGGTGTGCCCCATCGTCCGGGTGCCGCAGGCGGATTCGCCGTTGATCGGGCGCGTGCTCGATTTCGGCGCGGGCGGAATCATGGTCCCCGGCGTCAAGACGCTTGACGAAGTCCGGCGGTGCGTCAATCGCGTATATTATCCGCCGAAGGGCGAGCGCGGGCTGGCTTCATCCTGCCGTGCGGCAGGGTTCGGCGGAAACTTTCAGGAGTACTTTGAAAAGGCCAACCGGGATACCGCGTTGATTATCCAGATTGAAAACCGCGAGAGCGTGGAACTGGCCGAACAGATTGCCGCGCTCGACGGCGTGGCCGGACTCTTCATCGGTCACTCGGATCTCAAGCTGAACTTGAATAATGACGCGGAAGCGGTAAAGTCAGCAGAGGAAGCCGTTCTGGCGGTCTGCGCCAAATACCGGAAGATTCCGGGACTGCTGCTACGGCAGGGACAGGCTCCGGCACCTTACATCGAGCGCGGTTTCCGGATGATCGGGCTGGGTTCGGACAATGGAATTATGAAACAGGGTTTTGCTCAATTACTTGCACAGGAGAATAAAAAATGAATGAAATCGATACCATGAGAATTCAGGAACACACCCGGGTACTGAAAGAAGCGGCCGAATTGGCCCTGCAAACGCCGGAAATCCAGTCGCCGGTACCGCGGCGCTACTGGCCGGAAGTCGATGATTACACCATGAGCGCAGGGTTCACCCGGACGCCCGGCGGGCGCATCTTTCTGAGCTGGTTCGGCATCGAGGACGCGGCAGGCACCGCCATGCTGGTCACCTGCAGCGACGACGAAGGCGAAACCTGGCGCGAACCCCAATATCTGCTGGACCCGGGGTTCACCCGCGACCATATCCATATCTCCATACTTGTCGGTAACTTGTGGACCGATCCGCAGGGACGCGTCTGGTGGTTCTTCAATCAAAGCATCGGCTATTTCGACGGCCGTGCCGGCAGCTGGGCGGTGGTCTGCGACAATCCCGACGCGGCAAATCCGGTATGGGGCAAGCCGTTCCGCATCTGGCACGGCGCGAGCCTGAACAAACCCACCGTCACCAGCAGCGGCGAATGGATGTTGCCGGTATCGCTGTGGAACCGCAATCTGATCTCGGCCAGCCGGAAATTTCCCCACGGCACGGTGGAGTCCTCGCTTTACGCGGAACTCGATGAATTCCGCGGCGCCAATGTGCTCAGTTCCAAAGATCAGGGCAAAACCTGGGAACGGCTCGGCATGCAGCGCACCACCGACCAGCTGTTCGACGAAAACATGGTCATGGAAATGCGCGACGGCAAGCTGAAAATGTATGCCCGTGACGTATTCGGCATCGTCAGCTGCATCTCCGGTGACGGCGGCCTCACCTGGAGCCCCTTCAAGCGCGAATGGGTCGCCTCCACCGCCCGATTCTTCGTGCGTGCACTGCCCAGCGGCAAATGGCTGATGGTACGCCTGAACTCCACCGGCGTCCGTTCCCACCTGACTGCTTACCTGTCCGACAATGACGGCGAAAGCTGGTACGGCGGCCTGGAACTCGATCCGCGTGAACATGTCTCATATCCGGACGGTTTCATTCATCCGGATGGCCGCATATTCATCCAGTACGACCGTCTGCGCGACCACGGCGAAATCCTGTTGGCCGTCTTCACCGAAGAAGACGTGGCTACCGGCAAAGATGTTTCCGGCAAAGTCGTCCTGCAGAAACCGATCCTGCAAAGCTATTCCTGCCGCAAATCGGTATAACATCCCCTATCTCCCTGGCGGCCCCGTCAATTTATGTTGGCGGGGTCTTTTTTATTTTCAAATAAATATCGGATTTCTGCTGGAAGGGGTCTTGACAAATCGCCAGTTATACCGTATAATTATGACAAGCCATATAATACCATATAACTATCTGGTTTGAAAATATGAAATCGATGATTATAAAACGAAATGATACCTTGTACCAACAGATCGTCTCTTACTTTGAAGGAGAGATTATGGAAGGCCGCCTGAAACCGGGCGCCCGCCTTCCCGCAACGACGGAACTGTCGAAAATGTTCAACGTAAACCCGGATACCGTCCAACAGAGCCTGAAGCAGCTGGCGGACCGGGGATTTGTCTCCCGGACGCCCGGTCGCGGCACTTTTATCCGCAAGGGCATCAGTTCGCGCACGCTGGCACTGATTTTCAAGCATTCATTGTTTATCGACGAAGAAATCAGTTTTTACTCCAGCTACCTCAACGATCTGGTGGTACTGGGTGAAAAAGAACATTGGAACCTCCGCTTTTTCCTGGTCTCCGAAAATCTGAACCCGGAAGACGCCTCCGGCGAAAAGGGTTTTGTGGATCTGAAAAAGGCCATTAACGACGGCGAAGTACGTGCCGTGGTCGAGTTTTGTTCCAATCCCAGTGTGCAGGATTATCTGCGCAATGAATGCCCGGTGCCGGTTTCTTTTTCCGACGTCACAGTGGACATGCCGGGATTTCTCCGGCGCGGACTGGATTATCTGAGGGACCGCGGTTACCGCAAAGTCGCGGTCCTCACCGCAGGATATCCGGAGCTTCAGGCGGTATTGAAATCGTACCGGCAGCAGCACGGTGAAATGGAATTGTCTCTGTACCGAAGCGACAAAGCCGATCACCGCGAGGGCTATCAGCTGATCCGGCAGGTCTATGCCAAAGAAGCGCCGGAAGCCTTGCTGATCACCAATGACCGGGTTTTCACCGGGGCCTGGTATTACCTGCTGGAAAAAGGCATCAGAGTGCCGCAGGATCTGGCCGTACTGACCCATACCAACAAGGGGCGCGAGCCGATGTCGCATGTGCCGCTGACGCGTCTGGAAATCGATCCGATGGATTTTGCGCGTGAGATTTACCATGAAATCACGGCCAAGATCGAAGGCCGCAATTATGAACTTCGCCCGGTTGTCGCCTCGCTGGTGCCCGGCAAAAGTTGTGGAGAAAAATAATAAATGAAATTCACCGCCACAGGAATTGAATGGTTTGATAAGACAATTCCTTATACACATCTTTTGAGCTGCAAGGTGTATCACCGCCCGGAAAAGCGCTGCTATGAACAGAACGTTTTCGAATGCGTCATTCATTCGCTGCAGGAACGGAAAGCACATCTGCTGCTGAGAGATAATGAGCACGGAATACTGATCCCGGTGGTACTGTGTATTGACGGCAACCGTCTGGAAATCAACATTATCGGCGGCAGTATTGTGGAAAGCGCGGGCAACGCCTGGCGGCTGATGGAACTGTCGGTCCTTCCGGAGCTGCTGGTTTCGAACATTTCGGACACCGGGAGTTACCTGCTCCCGGTTTTGTCGGGGTTCGCCGTGCCGTTCGGCGGTCAGGAAAGCTGCCGGAACCGCGACCGCATTTATGTGGACCAGAGCCAATGGGAAAAGTTCGGCCAACAGGATTGTTTCGGCATGATGACTCCGAAGGGTGGAGTGCTGGGCATCGTCCGCTCCGGCGCATTTCATGCCTGGGTTGATTCCGAATTCAACCAGGACGGATACAACCGGGCTTGTGCTACATTTGGCATCCGCCATACGCCGGATGAGATTCTCGTGCAGGAGGACAAGGAGATTTCCTTTGAATTGCTGGCGGACGGTACGGATTATCCGGCGCTGGCGCTGGCCTACCGGCGGCACTTAATCGAAAAACGCGGAATCGTGCCGCTGCGCGAGAGAACCGGCCATAATGCCGTACTGAACTATTCGGCACATGCGATGCGCGTCAAAATCTTCATGGGCCAGAAACAGCCGTTTGTGGCCGATGGTTCCTCGCCGTATGCCAACTGCACGACCTTTGCCGAAGCCGGGGAGATTCTCGATGCGATGTGGAACTCCGGCATCACCAAAGCGATCGTTACACTGGTGGGATGGAACTGCGGCGGACCGGGAATATTTCAACTGTGAAGTTCTGATTCTCTCGGCTGCGCTTTCCGTGGATACCCGGAAATCGGCCCCGGCGGTTCAAACCTGGAGTTATGAGGCGGACGATCATGTCAAACGAAGCATGGACAAGGCCGGCCTGGAGGCCATGGCCCGGCGCAACCAATTCGCTTACTGGGACATGGCCGCACCGACTTATAACTGGCTCTATGCCTCGGGGCAGCCGTTTGAATTTTTCAGCCGCGACAAAGTCCACTCCGGCGAAAAAGGTAAACAGATCATCGGCCGCACCATGCTCGAATATTTCAGGACTGCCAGATAATACCGAATTGCAATCATAAACCTTGTAACCGCCTTGATCTTGCGGACATAAATTCGGCCTGACTCATAGCCGCTAATCGATTAGCGGCTAGTTCATCAACCCAAATTCCGATTCCTGTTTGTGCATATCCCACGCAAATCGA
>JBEBXH010000139.1:0-8262 GCA_040391785.1 Victivallis vadensis | reverse complement strand
AAATGGAAGAAATGCGGACGATGTGATATGTTATTTTATGAACGGACTACTAGATATCGAATTCCATTGTAAAGCGACGCTGACGAGTTCCTGGCGGAAAACAGATTCACTTTCCGGCAAAGCCGGTCATTTCCTGCCCGGTCCCATCGGGCAGATCACCGGTGAGGGACGGGCGATGGCGTTGGATCGGGTCCGGAGTTTCGCCGCCAAATACAAGCCCGATGCTCTGGTCATCGACCTGGAATACGGGCCGGCGAGAGAGTTCGATGCATCAGCGGAAACCCGGGCGCGTTTCGCGAAGTTTGCCGGATTGTCCGCGACACCCTCCAAAGAGGAGATCAACGGAAAATACATGGAGCAATGGGTGGATTTCTGTTGCCGCGAGACCGTGGAGCTATATAAGCTGATCAAGGAAGGGGTCAAGGCGGGTTCGCCCGATACATTATTCGGTGTCTACAGCGCGTACCAGAGCGAGCGCAACAAGAAAATCTATGCCGTCGACTGGAATTATTTCCGGGGCGTGGCGGAATTCGGCACCATGGGTTACGGTATGCCCGGGGCCAAGCTCACGCAGGATACCTTGAAGGCGTTCGACGGCATGCCGGCGAACAGCGGCATCCTGATCGAAAGCATGAAGCACCCGGCGATGCTGGAATTTAAAACCGACATCGTCCGGCGGATCGTGAACGGCTACTCGGGGGTCATGTTCTGGACCTGGAAAAATCTGGACGGTCTGGCGCGGACCCAGATCGCGGCGGCGGCGGCGGTGCTGGCTGAGTACGAAGAGTTTTTCCTCGCGCCGAAGCACATCGACGGTTTTACCGTGGACGGCAGCTTGATTCGCTACGACTCGTATATCCTGGAGAAGGACGGCAAGCAATTGCTGATCGTCTTCAACACCGGTGACTCGCTGCGCAAAGGACAAGTCACCGTCGACGGCCGGAAAATCCCGGTGGAAGTGAAACCCAAAGACCTGTTTATCCAAATCCTGTAAAAATAAGGAGTCGAAACATGTTGAGCAAATACCGGAATTTTACCCTCATTGAACTCCTCGTGGTGATCGCGATCATCGCCATCCTGGCGGCTATGCTGCTGCCGGCGCTGAATGCGGCCCGGGGAAGGGCGCGCACTACTTCCTGTTTGTCCAATGTCAAACAACTGAATCTGGCGTGGACCCATTACACGGACGACAACGACCAGTGGTGTCCGGGCGGCTACTATAGCAATTTCTACGCGAACGGCCGCTGGTACTCGCAGTTTCTGGCCGACAAGTACATCGAGCAGAGCGTGACCAAATGTCCGTCGTCGAATTATTGGGCCTTTAACAATGCCAACATCAATTATGGAGTACAATCGTATATTTACGGTTTCACCATTCCGGCCGTGCAAGCTGTCAAAACGACGAACTCTCTTTTCAAATACCCATCCCGGCTCGGGACTTATATGGACAGCATGCCTTCGGCCAAACAGGTGGCGCTGGGATACCCGGCGTGTGCCTTCGCGGACAGCGTCAGTTATCCGAACGGATATCCGTTCTGCGTTTTAGGGACTGGTTCATATGCGTCCGATTTCCGCCACGGCACTCTGAATTCCAAGGATACCGCCAGCGCCAACAGCGGTTTTATGGACGGCCATGCCACGACATTGTCCTATAATCAGGCTATCACCAGCAAGTGCCGGGTATACAGCGTGTATATCCATACATCGAATATGGCTACCGGGCTGCGATACCGGTGCCATACCAATTGGGCCAGCTGCGATATTTGATGCAAATCGGGGATTTTTGGTTGACTTTTTGGATGGATACGGCTATTTTTAGTGAAAGACTAGGATATGGAGCTTTGTCATGAAAAGAATAGCCTTATTTGTGCCGCCGCTGCCGGAACGTTTGCTGCTTGAGCATAATTTCTTTGAGTTATATCCGTTTGACGGTGGCGGGTCGTTTATTTATCACGAGCTGGTGGGGACGGTGGACGACCGCGAGGCGGCGGAGCGGATTCTGAATGGCGGCGTAATGGCGGATTTCGGCGGGTTCGAGTATCTGGATTATCAACGTTTTGAATGTTGGCGGAGCATCGAGAAATCGTGCTGGATCAACCGCATGTATTATATCGCGCCGTTGGCACGGGTCGCCCGGCTGGACGGTAACGATCAGCTTGCGGCGCGGATCATGAAGCTGGTGCTGGATTATGCGCGGCGCTATCCGGCTCCCGCCGGACGCGAGGCCGTGGGTGACATGGAGCGCCGGGTGCTGGAAGCGCGCGACCGCGACTACAACCAGGGCGGCAATCTGGACGGCAAAACGGAATATCAATGGTACGATTTTCAGCCCGCCGGGCGGATTGTCAATGTGTTGAACAACATGTATTTGCTGCGTGATTCGGCGGGCATCAGCGAAGAAAATTGGCGCGAATTCGACGATTGGGTCAAGATGCATGCCGAGACGATTTACCTGGGCGAGAAATATTACTGCAAACTGGCGCGTGGGAACCATCAGGCGCTGCGCGGCACGGCTCTGATGTACGCCGCGGCGTATTTCAAGGGCGAGAGTTTCGCCTACGAGTGGCGCGAGCAGGCGGTGAAAATGTGCAATTTTCACATGGTCGAGGACTTCCTGCCGGACGGCATCCTGCACGAAATCAGCCCGTCGTACCATTTCTTCGAGAGCTGGATCAGCCGCGACGCGGCGGCGTTGGCCGGGCGGTATGGTTTCGAGCTGGACCGGGGCGCATTCGAGGCGCTCGACCGCGCGGCGGCGGTCTGCCGCAAGCTGCGCCAGCCGGACGGCAAGTCGATTGTCATCAACGACGGCTATGCCCTGAATACCGATGTGTTTTTAAATACGCTCAACATGAGCGATGCGGCGATGCCGGAAAAGGATTTGCTGCCGGACGCGGGGCTGGCATTTTACCGTTCGCCGGAGTTCTTCGCGGTGCTGGACGCCTCGCCGGAGCTGGGGCGCTTTTCGCATTACCACGGCGGCAAAAACGCGGTGACATTGTGGGCCGGGAACGCGCCGTTCCTGGTGGACAGCGGCTGCTGCAGTTATGACGCGCCCGAGTTTGCGGTGTGGTTCAAGCAGCCGCGGGCGCATTCGTCGCTGCTGCTGGACGGGCAGGGCGACAGTACGGTACGGGGCCTGTACGAGTGGACCGGTTATGCCGGGTGCAAGCTGGGCGCGTGGAGCGGTGACTCGGTCGAGTCGCGGCTGATATCGACGGTGCCGCAGTGGCGCGGAGCTGCGTGGACCCGGAAGCTGACGCCCGGCGCGGAGTTCGTCATCGAGGACTGCGTCGAATTGCCGGAGAGCAGGGCGATGACCTTTGTGTTCAATCTTCACCCGAATGTGAAGGTCGAGCTTGGCGACAGCGAAATCATACTGAGCAGCGGCACGGTGAAGCTGGCCTTGAGTTGGGAATGCGATTTGCCGTTGAACTGGGAACTGGCTGACGGCAAAGTATTCGAAAATTTCCGGATTCATCCCTCGAAACAATTGCTGGCATCGGCGAAGGGGGCGCGGATCAAATTGAAAACGGTCTGGCGGCATTGCTGATTTTTTTGTGGGTCGCGATTGCAAAAACGCCTTGATGGTGCTATATTTATAAGCTCCATCGAGGATTTTTTATGAATGAAACATTTTATGAGTCGATAAATTCCGAGCTTGATGCGCTCAGGCTGGCCCATCGCTTCCGGCAATTGCGGAGCGGCGGTGACCCGGCTATTGTCAATCTTTCCAGCAACGATTATCTGGGGATTTCTGCGCGCCGGGAGTGGGTCAGTGAATTCATCGCGGAGAGCGAGGCGCCGGAACTGGCCATGTCGGCCGCGTCGTCGCGGCTCTTGACCGGGAACCACGACGCTTATCCGGCGCTCGAGGCGGAGTTGAGCTCATTTTATAACGGGCGCGCCGCGCTGGTTTTTAACAGTGGTTATCATGCCAATAGCGGCATCATTCCGGCGATTGTCGGCAAGGGCGACCTGATTCTCTCCGACAAACTGAACCACGCGAGTATAATCGACGGCATGATGTTGTCCGGCGCGGAGTTCAAGCGCTACCGCCATCTGGATTATAGCCACCTCGAAGATCTGTTGAAGGAACTGTCGGCGAAATACCGCCGGGTGCTGGTGGTTTCCGAGTCGGTTTACAGTATGGATGGAGACGTGGCGGACCTGCGGATTCTGGTCGAACTGAGCAAGCGCCACGGCGCGATTCTGTATATTGACGAGGCGCATTCGGTCGGCGTGTACGGCGAGCACGGCGCGGGCTGCTGCGAGGCGGCGGGGGTGATCGACGAGATCGATATCATCGTCGGCACGCTGGGCAAGGCGTTCTGCTCCGCCGGGGCGTATTCGATCACCCGGCCTGAGCTGAAAGATTATCTGATCAACCATACCCGCCCGTTCATTTTCACGACCGGCCTGCCGCCGGTGAATGTGAACTGGACGCGGTTTGTATTGCGCAAAATGCCTGAGCTGCGGGATGCCCGGCGCCACCTGGCGGAACTGGGGAATTACCTGCGGCAGGGGCTGACTGCGAAAAATCTGCGGACGCTCGGCGAATCGCAGATCGTGCCTTTGATCGTGGGCGAAAACGGCCCGGCCGGTGAGCTGGCGGATAGACTCCGCGCACATAGCTACCTGGCCCTGCCGGTGCGCCCGCCGACCGTGCCGCCGGGAACGGCGCGGATTCGTTTCTCGCTGCACGCGGGATTGAAGAAAGAAGAGTTAACCGGATTATTGGAGTTACTATGAAACATCTCTGGATCAACCGTCAAGACAACGCCGAACTGCTGATTTTTTTCAATGGCTGGGGCATGGATGAACAGCCCTTCAGCCACCTGAAAAGTGACGGGATCGATGTGCTGATGTTTTATGATTATACCGATCTTACCATCCCGGATGTGACGCTGAATTATACGCGGACGCACCTGGCGGCGTGGTCGTTCGGGGTGTGGGCGTACGCGGCGTCGGGCTTCAAGCTGCCGCTGGCGAGTGCCACGGCGTTCAACGGCACCGTGCGGCCGGTTGACGCGGAGGAGGGGATCGAACCGGCCACGTTTATGAATACCGCGGAGAACTGGGATGCGGCGAACCGCGCGAAGTTTTACCGCCGGATTTGCGGCGGGGCGGAGGCCGTGGTGGACTTCAAGGAGCCGAACCGTACGCCGGAGGACCAGTTGACGGAGTTGAAATCGATCGGGTTGGCGGCGATTGCCGGGGCGGAGGCGCATTTCACCCGGGCGGTGGTCGGCGAACAGGACCGGATTTTCGGCGTCAAACCGCAGTTGAACAGTTGGAACAAGCGCAATGTGGCAATTACGATTGTGCCCGAGGCGCATTATCTTTTCGGCAAGTGCCAATATTGGAAGGAGTTGTTAAATGAGGATTAAACTGGATAAAAAACTTGTTTCCAACCGCTTTGCCAGAAGCCTGAAAACTTATGACGAAAACGCGGTTGTCCAGCGTGAAATGGCCAAAGAACTGGTCGAGGCGCTCAAGGAAACCGTGGGTACCAGCTTCGAGCGGATTTTCGAGGTCGGCTGCGGCACCGGTGTGCTCACGCAGTATATCGCGGAAGAGTTCACTTACGAGAAATTGACCGTCAACGATTTGGTACCGGAGTACATGACGCATATCATGGAGCTGACGGCGTGCGACTTCATGGCGGGCGACGTGGAGACGCTGCCGGGGATGCCGCGCGAGCTCGATTTGATCATTTCCAACGCCACGTTTCAGTGGATGGAGAACATGGAGCGCGTGCTGCGCCGCCTGGCGGAGAAACTGAAAGTCGGCGGGATCATCGCGTTCTCCACCTTTGGCCCGGACAATGTCCGTGAAATCGGCGAGCTGCTCGGCATCAAGCTGCGTTACCTGACGCCCGAGGAAATCCGGCAGGCGCTCGGTTATTGCTACGAGGAACTTTATTTCTCCGAACAGCGCCGGGTGCTGAAGTTCCCGGATTCGCAGGCGCTGCTGCGTCACCTGCAGAAAACCGGGGTCACCGGGATCAAGAAAGATGTCTGGACCAAATCGACCATGCAGAAATTCATGGATGATTATACGGAGTGCTTCGGCGACGAAGACGGCGTGAGCCTGACGTATCACCCGATTCTGGTGATCGCCCGGAAAATGAAGAGGAGCGAGTCCTGATGTCGGTGTTTTTCGTCAGCGGTATCGATACGGACATCGGTAAGTCGTACGCGACCGGACTGATCGCGCGTTACCTGATGTCGAAACAGATCAAGGTGATTACCCAGAAGCTGGTCCAGACCGGGCAGGACGGCGGAATTTCGCAGGATATCCTGGTTCATCGGCAATTGATGGGCATTGCCCCGACCGAATGGGACCAGCTCGGCATGACGTGCCGCCAGATTTTCAAATATCCGGCTTCGCCGCATCTGGCCGCGGCTATGGAAGGAAGTGCGGTGGATTGCGACGTGGCCACCGAGGCCACCGAGGATTTGCAGAAGATGTTTCAGGTGGTGCTGCTGGAGGGTGCGGGCGGACTGCATGTGCCGCTGAGCCTGGACCGCCTGACCGCCGATTATCTGGAAACGATGAAATATCCGCTGATCCTGGTCAGCTCCGGCAAGCTCGGCAGCATCAATCACACGCTGCTGTCGCTGGAAGTTGCCGCCGCGCGGGGAATTCCGCTGGCGGGGATTGTTTATAATAATCATATTCCTGCCGATGGCTTGATCCTGCGTGACACGCTGGACGTGCTCGGGCATTATCTGGCGAAATACGGCCGTCCCGGCGCGCTGGTGGAAATGCCGAAAGTGGGCGAAGACGGCGCGTTGATCGATTTCGGGCCGTTGTTTGAGGGGTTTGAATTATGATTGACCTGACTTTTGACCGGGAGCACCTGTGGCACCCGTATACGTCGATGCGCGACCCGCTGGTCGTGTATCCGGTGGAGTCGGCCTCCGGTGTGCGGCTGAAACTGGCCGACGGGCGCGAGCTGATCGACGGTACGTCGTCGTGGTGGGCCGCGGCTCACGGCTACAATCATCCGGTCATGAACCGGGCGATGGAGGCGCAGTTGGGCAAAATGGCGCACGTGATGTTCGGCGGACTGACCCACGAGCCCGCCGTGGAACTGGCGAAAAAGCTGGTGGCGATGACCCCGGCGCCGTTGACGAAAATTTTCCTGGCCGATTCCGGCTCGGTGAGCGTGGAAGTGGCGATCAAAATGGCCCTGCAGTACTGGCATTCGCTCGGTCAGCCGCAGCGCGATAAATTGCTCACGGTCTGCTCCGGGTATCATGGCGATACGTTCGGAGCGATGGCGGTGTGCGACCCGGTGTCGGGGATGCATTCGATGTTTTCCGGGGTGCTGGCGCAGCATATTTTCGCCGAGGCCCCGCAGTGCCGTTTCGACGATCCGTGGGACGACAAATATCTGGCCGACCTGAAAAGCAAGCTTTTGGCGAACCGTGACCGTATCGCGGCGGTGATTCTGGAGCCGATCGTGCAGGGGGCAGGGGGCATGCGGATTTATTCGCCGCTCTATTTGAAACATCTGCGCGAATTGTGCGACGAAAACGGCATTCTGTTGATTTTCGATGAGGTCGCTACCGGCTTCGGGCGTACCGGCAAACTCTTTGCCATGGAATACGCCGGCGTGGTGCCGGATATTGCCTGTTTCGGCAAAGCGCTGACCGGCGGCTACATAACGCTGGCCGCGGTGATGACTACCGACCGCGTGGCGGACGGCATTTCATCGGGCACGGTGCCGGAATTCATGCACGGGCCGACCTTCATGGGAAGCCCGCTGGCCTGTGCCGCCGCCAATGCCTCGCTCGAGCTGCTCATGAGTTATGGCTGGCAGGACAAGGTTCGCAATATTGAACGCATCCTGAAGGAAAAGCTGGCTCCGGCGATAGCCCTGCCGGGCGTGGCTGATGTCCGGGTGATCGGCGCGATCGGGGTGATCGAGATGAAAGAGCCGGTCAATATCCGGAAGGTCCAGCCGCGCTTCATTGAGGAAGGCGTGTGGGTGCGTCCGTTCGGCAAGCTGGTGTACACCATGCCACCCTTTGTGATCGGCGACGCCGACCTGGAATTCCTGTGCGCCGCCATGCTCAAAGTCGTTGCCGAGTAGTATATTTTTTGATGAAATTTTGAATCGCGAAATGTACGAAAAACACGATTTTTTTAATGATTTTTGAGCTGGCGGATAAAAAAAATTAAACTTTTTACAAATATTTCAGCCACAAAAAATCAGAATATTCTTCGCGCTAATCTGAGCGGAAGCCAAAT
>JBEBXH010000138.1:0-8418 GCA_040391785.1 Victivallis vadensis | reverse complement strand
CGACGCAGGCTTCTTCGCGTACGGCCCAGGCGGCCAGCGAAGGCTTGAACCGCGGTCTGCAGGTGGCGTTCCGCTCCGGCGCGGTCATGGGCCTGTGCGTGGTGGGTTTCGGCCTGCTGGACATCTGCCTCTGGTACCTGGTGCTGGACAAACTGATTTACACCGACGCCAACATGGCTGCCGGCCTCCATTGGCTGGGGCTGGAATTCGTGCCGGCCGGTACGACCTTCACTGACAAAATGATTTATATCACCACGACCATGATTACCTTCGGTATGGGGGCTTCGACTCAGGCGCTGTTTGCCCGCGTGGGCGGCGGTATCTACACCAAGGCTGCCGACGTCGGCGCCGACCTGGTCGGTAAAGTCGAAGCCGGTATCCCGGAAGACGATCCGCGTAACCCGGCGACCATCGCCGACAACGTGGGCGACAACGTGGGCGACGTGGCCGGTATGGGCGCCGACCTCTACGAATCCTATTGCGGTTCCATGCTGGCGACCGCCGCGCTCGGCGCATCCGCCGGGGCCGCTGCCATTGCCGCCGGAAGCGGTACACAGGAAAAACTGCTGTATCTGGTACTGTCGCCGATGGTGGTGTCCGGTATCGGTATCATCCTTTCGATTCTCGGTATTTCGCTGGTCAAGTGCAAAGAAGGCGCTTCGCAGCGCAATCTGCTGAAGAGCCTGCTGACCGGTACGGCTGCCAGTTCGGCGCTGATTCTGGTGGCTCTGGCTTTCCTGGTCTTCATGGACTGGATCACCTGGGGCGTTTTCGGCGCCGCGGTGTCCGGTTTGGTCGCCGGGGTGCTGATCGGTCAGTCCACCGAATATTATACTTCCGACGAATATGCTCCGACCAAGGGTATTGCCCACCAGACCCAAATGGGGCCGGCCACCACGATCATCGACGGTCTGGCGACCGGGATGTACTCGACCGGTATCCCGGTAATCATCGTCTGCCTCGGCATTCTGACCTCGTTTGCGTTTGCCGGCGGCTTCACTGACTTCGGCATGGGGCTCTACGGTATCGGTTTCGCCGCGGTCGGCATGCTCTCCACGCTGGGTATTACGCTGGCTACGGACGCTTACGGCCCGATCGCCGACAACGCCGGCGGTAACGCCGAAATGTCCGGTCTGCCGCATGAAGTTCGCGAGCGCACCGACGCCCTCGACTCCCTGGGTAACACCACTGCTGCTACCGGCAAAGGTTTCGCCATTGGTTCCGCCGCTCTGACCGCGCTGGCCCTGCTGGCCTCGACGCTGGAAGAAGCCAAGGTGTGGATCGTCAAGCACGCCGGTGAGACTGACTTCATGGGCATGACTGCCGAATGGGTCAAAAATGCTTCCGTTATCGAATTCGCCGAAAAAATGAATATGACCGTGATGAACCCGCTGCTGATCGTGGGCTTCTTCATCGGCGCCATGATGTGTTTTGTGTTCTGCGCCATGACCATGAAGGCGGTGGGCCGTGCGGCCGGCGCCATGGTGGAAGAAGTGCGCCGTCAGTTCCGTGAAAAGCCCGGCATTCTGGAAGGCAAGGACCGTCCCGACTATGCTCGCTGCGTGGACATCTCCACCAAGGGCGCACAGCGCGAAATGATCGTTCCTTCGTTGATGGCGATCATCGTTCCGGTGGCTACCGGTTGTATTCTCGGCTTGCCGGGGATCGTCGGTCTGCTGGCCGGCGGTATGGCTTGCGGTTTCATGCTGGCGACCATGTTGAACAACGCGGGCGGCGCCTGGGACAATGCCAAGAAGTTCATTGAAAAGGGAAATTACGGCGGCAAGAAATCCGAACCGCACAAAGCCGCGGTCGTCGGTGACACCGTTGGCGACCCGTGCAAAGATACTTCCGGTCCTTCGCTGAACATCCTGATCAAGCTCATGAGCATGGTGGCGATTGTGTTCACCCCTGTGATCCTGAAGGTTGCTCCGGTCGTTCAAGGCTGGCTGGGCATCAGCTTCTAAGCTGCGAGTGATGTATATCCAAGCCCGCCTGACCGTAAAAAGTCGGCGGGCTTGATTGTTTCTGAACTATTATGAGGAGATCGATGATGAAGACGTTTTTACTGGCTGCGGCGTGCCTGGTGGCAACCGCTCTCGGCGCTGCCGATTACACTGCCGGAAGTGTTTCCGGGCGGATCGATATCGACGGACAGCTGAATGAACCCGTTTGGGAGGCCGCCGACGAAATTAAGCTTGCGGACGGTCAGAACCGGGCCAGTGGCAAAATCGTCTGGGACGAGGATTACCTGTATGTCGGCATAACGGTGTTCGAACGCGACATCCGTGGCCGCTGGGGGCTGAAAAACGCCGATATCCAGTCCGATTATCTTTCACTGCTGATTCACAAGGGGGCCGGGGAGATTACCGACGCCAGCGAGATCATCGCCATGGTGGACCCCACCGCCGGAGTTACCCTGGATGCGGGCAAGGGGCAGAAAATTATTCTGAAGGTGAACGCACTGAACAATACTTTCACCACCTGGACGGACGACAAATACAAGGCCGCCGACAAAACGTTCTGGAACTGTCCCGGTTTGATCACGGCGGTGCGGATTGACGGCACCATCAATTATCCCGGCGACGTCGACCGCAGCTGGACCGTGGAAATGGCGATCCCGTGGGAAGCGCTGGCGCAGGTCATGAAAATCGAATTGCCGCCGCAGGACAAGGCGGAATGGCAGGTCACGCTGGACCGGAGTTATTTCACCGGCGAGCGCGGCAAACTGGAATTTATCAGCCGGCCGGTCAAGCTGGCGTTCAAGAAAAATCAGACGAAATTTACCCGTTTATTTGCCTGGATGAATATCGGCAATGACGAGGTGGCGCGGCAGGCGAGGGCGCTGGGCGTGACGGATGCCGCCATGGGCGCAAGCAACAAGGAACAATTCGCCATCGCCAAAAAATACGGCATCAGAACGTATGCGATTTATATGCCGGCCGGGGAGCGGATGCAGGACCCGGGCGCGCTTTATGTGAATTTACGGGACATGCTCAATGCCAGTAAAATCGAGGACAAGGATATGGCGGCGATCCGGCGGTCGTATTTCCGCAATCTCTTTGGCACGCGACATGGCGGCGAATCGGACGAAACCAATTATTATCAGGATATCCTGTTGACGCGCATTCCCTGTATCAGTGGCGACGACGCCATGGAAGCCGCCAAAAAGCGGCTCAAGGAGCTCTGCGAAATGAGCAATGTCGACGGCATCGCCTTCGACTATATCGGCTACGAAAATTTCCGCGACTGCAAGTGCGCGGTCTGCGATCAGGCCTGCAAGGCGTATCTGGCCACGGAAACACTGCCGGACACCTTCAAGAACCGTCAGGGATTTTTCCTGAAACAGCTGATCGATTACAACAATAAACTGGTTGATTATATCAAGGAACTGCGCCCGGAGTTCAAGGTCATGACCCATATTTATCCGTATTTTTCGCCGGATCCGCTGTACGGGAACCGGTTGAAGGTGGATTTCTGCGCGCAGACCGCGAGCTGGTATTTCCTGTGGCCGCAGGACAAGATCGCCAAATACGCGGAGACGATCAAAAAAGATGCGGGCGGGGTGTCGTTCATGGGCTATTACGACTCCCGGAAGCACCCGGAATTTCCCTATAAATCACCGGAACGGATCGCACTGGAGCTCAGCACCATGCTGGAGCACGGCAGCGATATGTTATCAGTATGCGGTTTCAATGATGTGATGAACAATCCGGAAGCCGCCAATGTGTTCCGGCGTTACGTCGAATCCAAGTGAGATCAACATGAATGAATTGAAGAAGAAAAAAGCGTTTGTCTCCGACATGGACGGAGTGATTTACCATGGCAATAAACTGTTGCCGGGGGCCGTGGATTTTGTCAAATGGCTCGAAGCGAACAACAAGAAATATCTGTTCCTGACCAACAGCAGCGAGCGCACCCAGCGGGAATTGCGCGAGAAATTGCTGCGTCTGGGGATGGATGTACCGGAAGATCATTTTTATACCAGCGCGCTGGCCACGGCGGACTTTTTGTCGCGGCAGCGGCCGGGGTGCTCGGTGTTCGTCATCGGCGAGGCCGGGCTGTACAATGCGTTGTATGAGCGCGGCATTTCGATGAACGACAACAGTCCGGATTATGTGGTGGTGGGCGAGACCCGGACCTACAGTTACGAGCGGATCGAGAAGGCCGTCTGGCTGATCAATACCAAAGGTTCGCGGCTGATCGGCACCAACCCGGATATGACCGGGCCCACGGAGCAGGGGATCGTCCCCGCCACCGGAGCGCTGATCGCGCCGATTGAGCTGGCGACCAATACCAGGGCGTATTTCGTGGGCAAGCCGAATCCGCTGATGATGCGGCGGGCGGTGAAGCGCCTGGAAGCCATGAGCCGCGAGACGGTGATCATTGGCGACCGAATGGATACGGATATCGTGGCCGGAGTCGAAGCCGAGGTGGATACTGTACTGGTTTTGAGCGGAGTTACGGCCAAGGCTGATATTGACCGTTTTGCCTACCGCCCGGCCCATATCATGCGCGGTTTGGACGAGCTGGTGGAGAAACTCTCCTGAAAATTGTAGGATTATTAATCCGTAAGAAACTGGTAAAATCAATTTCACGGTATATATTACTCATTTTGTATGATATGAGATATGTTTTACCGGGAAACAGTTTATGGAAAAATATTATTTAGGCATAGATATAGGGTCGACCACTCTCAAAGCCGTGGTGATGTCCGACAAAGGCAAAGTTCGCCATACGCTTTATCAACGAACCAGGCCGGTCGGCTCAGGCAAACTCACTTGCAGCGGCGCATGCCATCGCTGCGGCGCCTGCAACTTCGGCGCGCTCAAGAAAACCATCGAGCAATTCCTGGATGAAGCCGGCTTGAAATCGGAAAATCTGAGCGGCACGGCGGTGACCGGCAGCCAGATTGTCGAAGAAACCAAGCGTTTTATCCCTTATGATTTCCAGGTGTCGGAAGTTTCGGCGCATGTGGCCGGGGCCCAGCATTATTATCCGGACTGCAAAGCCATCCTCGACGTCGGCGGGCAGGACAGCAAAGCCATGGTCTACAACGACCATATGAAGATGTGGAACTCCAAAATGAGCGGCATCTGCGCCGCCGGTACCGGGGCCTTTCTGGACAGCGTGGCGGTGAAGCTCGATGTGCCGGTCGGCGAAATGGCCGACAAGGCGAATTACGACAGCGACCTCGAATTTTCCTCGGTCTGCGCGGTGTTGAGCGCGACCTCGATCAATAAGTTCAAGAACCGTTTCCCGCTGGGCGAAATCATCGGCGGAGCCTGCCGTGCCCAGGCGCGGACCATTATGTCCGGGGTAGGGCAGCTCTTCCTGAATTATCACGGCCCGATCGTGTTCCAGGGCGGCGTGGCGTACAACCGCGCGGTGGCGTATTACCTGAAGGAAATCACCGGCAATGAGATCATCATCCCGGAATTCCACGGCGTGATGGGCGCCCTCGGCGCAGCCTGCCTGGCCCAGCGGTTCAATGACCTGAAAAAAGATTACGAGCCTCCGAAGGCCATTTTCACCAAGACCACCCAGTCGCTGCCGTCGATCGCGCTGCGCGCCAAGTCTACGCAGCATGATTTCATGATTCGCAAGACTAAGGACCCGGTGGTGTGGCGCAACCTCTTTTTCCCGACGGAAATCCTGAATGCCATGGGGCTGCGGATGCTGACGCTGGAAACGTATGCCGCACTTTTTGCCCGCAATTCGAAGCGGATCAAAAAATCGTTTGACGAAGCCGCCTGCAAGGGGTTTTCGGGCGAGACCTGCTCGTTCCTGAGAGTCCTGGAAGGAATGGACCTGCCGAAGCCGAGTTTCGGGGTTTCCACCTCGCAGCCCTGCCAGCAGGGCGAGCGTATTTTCCGCGACCTGGCGCGCTCCTACGGCATCGAAGATAAATTTTTCTCGCTGCAGACGCCCACCAATTATAGCGAGTCGGGCATTGAACAGATGGCGCATGACCTCGAAGTGGCCGTGTGGGAAATGGAAAAAGTATGCAACTGCAAGTTGGATATGAAAAAACTCGAAGACGCGATTGAGCTCTCCAATGAAGCGCAGCATTACTCCAAGATGTGCAATGACCTGCGTTTCTCCAGCCCGCCGCTGATTCGCGGGACCCAGGCGGTCTATTTCTCGGTGATTTTCTCGCAGCTGTGGGGACGGCAGGAAATGGTCGATATCCAGAAGCAGTTCCTGCAGGACCTGCAGCAGCGCCGCGACGAAATCGGCGATTCCATCCGTTTCGAAGATACCCACCGTATCCTGTGGCTGCACCTGCCGCCGTTCTATGATGTCAGTCTGCTGGATTATATCGAACTGAACTGCAATGCGCCGATCGTTTTCGAAGAAGTGAACTTCATCGGCTGGGATGCGCTGGACGCGAAGGATCCTTACCGTTCACTGGCCCGCAAGCTGTTGACGGTCGGCTTCCTCGATCCCGGCCAGCGTGTGAAAATGATCTCCGAAAACAGCCGCAAGGGCCAATTCAACGGCTGCATCCTGTACAACCACGGCTTCGGCCGCTGCTCCATGGCGGACAGCTCGCTGGTCAAGCACTTGCGTGAAGAACTGGACAACATCGGCGTGCCGCTGCTGGTCCTGGATGGCGACTGCATCGACCCGACCATCGACCCCTGCAGTACCTACACCAAAGTCAGCGCCTACATCGAGGCGATGAATGAAAAGAAATTCGGCAATATTTTCGGCAAATTGCAGGAGAAAAAATAATCATGATCAAGAAACCTGAACAGTTCCGCAGTGAAGTACGCGACAAAATGCGCGGCGGCGAAGGCTCCGTCCGGGTCGAACACATGTGGGAACCCGCGAGCGAAATGAAATCCTCCAACCGGATGGTTTCGAAATTGATCATGGAGCCCGGATGCGGCATCGGCACCCATCGCCACGACGGCGAGGATGAGATCTTCTACATCCTGCAAGGCACCGCCGAAGTCGACGACAACGGCGTGATCAGCGTGCTCAGCGAGGGCGATACCATCCTGACCGGCAATGCCTCGCATTCCATTAAAAACATCGGCACCGGCACTCTGGTGGTGCTTGCCATGATTTCAACCCATAAAATCGACTGAAGAGGAAAAATGACCCTGAGCAGAGAATTCTTGCTGCAGTTGGCGGAGGAATACTCAACTCCGCTGTATGTTTACGATGGCGACATGATTCTGGACCGCTACCGCCGCCTTTTTGATTTCATCAAATGGCCCGACATGAAGATTCACTTCGCCATGAAAGCGAATTTCAATTTCGGCATCCTGAAAATGCTGAATGAGGCCGGAGTCTGCCTGGACACGGTTTCCCCCGCAGAGGTCATCCTGGGCCTGAAAGCCGGTTTCCCGAAGGAGCGGATCATCTACACCGCCAACAATCTGACCGAAGAAGACATGAAGCAGGTTCATGACCAGGGCGTACTGATGAATATCGGCTCGATCTCCCGTTTGAAGAAGTTCGGCAAAGCGTTCCCCGGCAGTGAATTGTGTCTGCGCTTCAATCCCGACGTGCGCGACGGCGAAAACGAGCGCCTGATGACCGCCGGTGATATCGCCAAATTCGGTATCCTGCTCGATCAGGTCGACGAAGTCAAGAAGATTGTCGCCGAATATAATCTGAAAGTGATTGGGCTGCACGAGCATACCGGTTCGGGCATTCAGGACGAATCCGTTTATAAGAGCATGAAGGCGTTGATGAATATCGCCACGCCGGAAAATTTCCCCGATCTGAAATTCGTGGACTTCGGCGGCGGTTTCAAGGTGCCTTACCGTCCTGATGAGAAGGGAATCGACTATGTGAAAATGGGAGAGGAAATTAACCGTCTTTTCACCGAATTCTGCGAGAAAAACGGCCGCAAACTCCAACTGCGTTTCGAACCGGGCAAATACCTGGTCGCCGAATCCGGTTATATGCTGGTTCAGATCAACACGCTGAAAAATAATCACGATTACCTGATTGCCGGCTGCAATTCCGGTTTTCCGCACCTGATCCGTCCGGTTTTCTACGGATCGTATCATCATGTGCGGAACCTGAGCAATCCAGACGGCGCCGTGAAGAAATATGACGTGGTCGGCAACATCTGCGAAACCGGCGATTACTTCGCCGAGCGCCGCGACCTGCCCGAAATCCGCGAAGGCGACATCCTCTCCATCGAAAACGGCGGTGCATATTGCTATTCCATGGGTGGCCATTACAACCTGCGCCCCATGCCCGCCGAAGTGCTGGTTCAAAACGGCAAAGCCAAGCTGGTCCGTCGCCGCATCACCCCGCAGGAAATGGTCGACAACATCCTGTCCGAATCCTGTTGAATGATGCCGGGGAGGGGAATGTGAGGAACTCCGCGTTCCTCACGCTCCAGCGGCAGATCGACTGATCTGCACTGAACGGATGCTGCGCATCCTGACT
>JBEBXH010000137.1:0-9028 GCA_040391785.1 Victivallis vadensis | reverse complement strand
CTTCGCCAAGGCTACGGCGTGGCAAGCCCACACCGACATATCGGACATATCGGACCAGTCGGACCCGCCTTCGCCAAGGCTACGGCGTGGCAAGCCCACACCGACCAGTCGGACATGCGTTGTGCAGATCATGCGACCTGTCGCAGGAGCGCGAGGAACGCGCAGTTCCTCGTTTTCCTTTTTACTCTGGCTTGAAAATGAGTGTTTGTGCAGTATTTTATGGGAAACAAGGGGAGATTATATGTCTGGTGATAAGGAAAAGTTACAGGATGATATGCGGCAGGTGAATTCACGATTGGAAGCGTTGCTGCAGGAAAAATCCAGTAGTCAAACAGATCGGAAAAAGAAAAATTCCCGGGAGCAGAATTTTGCCGCATGTCTTCGGGAGTTGCCGGTTCTGCCCCGGCAGCGGGAAGTAGAGATTATTTATATCCATGAGGTAATGCGCCGGGTGGGCGGAAGCCAGGTCCGGGCCGCGGAAATCATGGGAATTACTCCTCAAGCTTTGTGCTCGCGCCTGAAAAGACACAAGGAAAAGCAGTAAATATTCCGGGGTAAAAAAAATCGCCTTCCAAGTCTGGACAATTATTTATAATGTTATCCAACTTTGAAGGCGAACTAGTATAGATAAAAACACCGCCGACACAGAGAACACAGAGCATGGCTACTGAAAAGTCGAGAAGGGAGATGAGGAGATAGATAGGGAAAGGTTATCCTTTTCAGAAATCCAAGTCTGTGTTCTCTGTGCCGGCGGGGCTGCTTACATAAGGTGGCTCCCCGGAATAAATGAAGCTTCGACCAAGCAACCCGGCACAAAAGTCGTTTTGTGCTGGAATTGGTACGAAAGCGATTTCGCGGCTTGAATGAAAACTTCTTCCAGACGAACATTGATGCCGAGAAATTCAGGCATTGACAAGATCGAACGGTGTTCCGGATTGATGTTGACAATGAAGAAATCTTTGCCGGACTTCCAGCCATGTTCCCGCAGGGCCTGATAGGCGCCGAGGGCAATATTTTCCGAAACCACCAGGAAGGCGGTTTTTTCCGTGAGTCCCTGCCGCAGCATTTTCTTGATTGCTTTGGCGGTTTCTTCCGGCTGCAGGCCTGTATTCAGCAGGTGAATATGGTCCCGACCCAGACCATGATTCTGCAACGTCTTGGTGATCGGCTGCAGAAAACTGCCAAGCAGGCGCCGGTTAAGATCGTCAAAAGAATCATTGTCGAGCGATTTGGATATGGATTTGGCATCGACATTGACAAAAACGATATCATTGATTTCATTCTTCAGGAACAGACTGGTCATTTCCAGAAATACCGATTGGTAAAAGAGATGGATATGATTGGGTCTGCTGCCTTCTTCGCGAAGATTATCAATAACGACGAATGGTTTTCCTGACTCATAAAGAAGATCCTGGAATTGGCTGCGGTAGCCGAACAGGTCGATCATGATATAGGCATCGGCATCGTCCGGATTCAAAACCAGATCATCGACGTATTGATAACACAGGACGTGATTATCCAGTTCTTTGAGTTTCTGCTGGACATGATACAGGATCCGCAACGGCAACGGAGTGGCCGAATGGGTTCCCATATCGAATTGGGCCAGGATACCGATGCGTTTGCCGGTGATGGCATTTTGCTGGTCGAGGCATTCACGTGAGATGATTTTGCTTTTGCGTCCGCGATTGGTGGACACATAGCCCTTGCGGGCGACAATCTTTAATGCGCTTTGAGCAGTCATGCGACTGATCGAATAGTCTTTGGTGATATCGTCGAGGGTCGGCAGCTCACTGCCGATCGGATATTCGCCGGTCCGGATCTTTTGGATGATTTGTTCCGCTACATGCGGATACTTCAACTTTTGCCCCATAATATACCGCCATAATGTTATTAGTTTCCATGCTAGTATTATAACACTTAAAACTAATAAATCTATTAATTGAGCATGGAGAAGTGTTAGAATAGTATTAGCGCTGTGTTAGAGAAATGTTAGCTGAGGCGGAGACTGGCAAAAGTGAAAAAATTTTAAAAGACTGTTTTCTATTAAAGAAAAGTAGAGTATAGTATGTGAAAAGGTAAAAATCAGTATCAAATTGTTTTTGATTACAAGCAGAGAGAAGCAGGTTTCCGACGTGAAAAAGATAAGCATTCATTTTATTATTTCCGCTTTGTATGGTGCGGGCTTCGGGGCGGCGTTCTATTGGAACATTATTGTGCTCGAAAAGCTGTCGGTTGTGACCTATAAATTGAATTTTTATGCAGACGCGGGCGAGGTTGCCTTGCTGCTGAGGTGTATGGTTTGCGGCGCAGTCCTGGGGATGGGAGTTCTCTACTTGTATATAAGGAAATGCCGGAATGATTTCGCGAAGGCTGCAGAATTTTCCAAAGCATTGTGTCCGTTGATCATACTGCTGCCGATGTTGCTGCTGCCGCCCGGGTTTTATAATATACTGGTTATGGCGGCGGTCATTGGTCTGGCGGTTTTCAGGTTAATGTTGATCTGGCCGGGTGTCGATGGATTCGAGCGTAAACTCGACGGTCGCTACAATATCTGGATCGTTTGTGCTTTGTTCGCAGTCATAACCGTTTACCTGGCATTGGTTCAGTGGAAAGGGCTCAAGGTCATGGCACTCACCTTCAATGACTGGGGGGTGTATTACGAAGCGGCGCTGAACACACTGCAGGGGAAATGGTTTTACAGTGACCACGGGGACAAGAATTTTCTGGCGGAGCACTTCATTCCTGGAGTGATTCTGCTGATTTCGCCGGTGGTGTGGATTGCGCAAGGGAAATTCTATATTTTCTTCTGGTTCAGTTCCGCGTTGATCTGCTGCGGTTCGATCTTTGCTTATTTGTGGGGTCGGAAAATGAATATTCCGTCCGGGGCGGCACTGCTGCTGGCGATTGCGGTATTGATCTATCCTTCGCTGTCGAATATGAATTTCTGTATTTATTACGGATTTCATGATATTTATGTCATTTTCCCTTTCCTGTATCTTTTCTGTTGGCTCTACGAAAGCAAACGGATGTGGTGGGCGTTCGGTTTGTTTTTCCTGACTCTTTTCATCAAGGAAACGGTGCCGGTATTCTGGATGGGCATGGGGGCGATGATATTCGTTTCGGGGAAGCGCAAATGGGGAGCGGCATATTTTCTGGTGGCGGCGGCTTATTTTGTGCTGATTATGGGGTATGTGATGCCGTCGTTGAATACGGCTTATGCTTACGACGGCCGGTTCTCGATGCTGGGGGCGAATGCGGTTGAAATCGCCATGTCGCCGTTTACCCGGCCGGAAGTATTTTTCAAATTATTATTTCGGCCCGGCACATTCTATTTTCTGGGGACGTTGCTGATTCCACTGGGGCTATTGAGCTTGTGTCAGCCGAAGTTATTGTTTCCGGGGCTGATTATTGTGGGAGCCATCTGCCTGCAGGATACCGACCAGCATCAGAATATTGCCATGGCTTATCAAACCGAATTCGTGGCGATGAATTTCGCCGCCATGGTGTTGGCCTATCGCAAGATCAATGACGGCAAAATCTTTTATTTTCACCGGATTCTGGCCTATGGACTGGATGCCGGAGCGTTGAAAAGCGCATTGTTGATTGCGGTGCTGGTGACGACGGCGGTGTCATATTATTTCTTTGGATTCAGCTTGTACGGCAAGCAGTCTATACGGGGGATTTTCGCTGTTCCGGACCGTGACCGCGAGATTCGCGAAATTTCCGCTTCGCTGCCGAAAAACTCGCGTGTTCAGGCGTCCGAGCGCCTGGCATCATTTTTCCTCATGGACCATACCATGAGGCTGACGGTGTCGGGGTTCAACCCGGACAATGAATACATCATTTTTGATTTGCGCGATTCCTTTGCTTATCGATTCATTGATCCGCTGCGGTTCAAGCTGCTTCGTGATCCGGATTATACACTGATCCAAAACGAAGTACTGGCGAATTACTGCTGGATTATGATGTTCAAACGGGAACCGCGTAAAGTTGAAATTCCTTCTACTCTGACTAAGATGAGTAACATGGAATGGCTGGGCAAAGGACAACTTACTCCCGTCCGCAATGAAGCCTATGAAGCACGATACGAGTTGCTTCCCGGCAGGTTGAGATTTCATGTACGGCTGTTGCGGCCGGTAGAGCATGATGTTGATATTATCCTGCAGATCATAGGCACACAGGGGACCGATTACCAGACCTGGCAGTTCGGCCACGGCACCAGTCCGGCGCCGCTGGCGAGCCCCGGTGAGGTTTACACGTTTGAATACCAGATACCGGCCGAGCTGGGCGACGTCAAGCAAATGCAACTGGATTTGAGGGATCGATGAGCAAAGACTATTCTCCGATGGATTACTCGAAAGGGCGGATCTGGGAAGTGCCGTTTGAAATGACTTCGAGGATATCGACGCTGCCTTATCCGCGGCAAATCGTCGAAGAGGCCCAGAACACACCGCTTTATTACATCGACCGCCGCCACCGGCGCGACATGGGCGGCTGCCAGATTTCCTGTACGCTCAGCGGGGAGGGGGTTTTTCAGATCAACAAACAGGAGATCCGGATGAAGCCCGGCATGGCATTTCTACAGTGTCACAGCGACCGTAGCAATACCTATTTTTATCCGCCGGACGGCAAAGAGCCGTGGCGTTTCATCTGGATGGATTTTTATTCGAAAACCGCGGAGAGCATCGTCAAGGCGCTGAACCGGGAGTACGGTTATGTTTTTCATTTGCCGCTGGACAGCGGGATCATCAAGAAACTGAAGAGTTTCGAGAATTACCGGGGACGGCTGCAGGTGATTTCGCCATTGGAGGGTGTTTCCATGGTCATGGATATCATCACCCGCCTCGCCAATGTCGAAGCCCGCAAGGAGGAGACGGTCTCCTCCGAATTGATCCGGCTGGCCCACGAGTACATTTATGCGAATCTGGAGGACAATATCAATATCCAGGACATCGCCGCGTATCTGGGGATTTCGCGCGAACATCTCTCGCGGGTGTTCAAACAACAGCTGGGCGAAACACCGTCTAATTTCCTGCATCAGAAGAAAATGATGCGGGCCTGCAAACTCTTGCTGGAAACCAATCTCACGGTATCGGAAGTGGCCGACAAGCTCGGTTACACCACCAGCGCCGCCTTTATCCGTACCTTCAAACAAGTGTTGAATATGACGCCGGGGCAGCTGCGGGAAATCGGCTGGATCCCGCCGGGCATCTTCTAAGTTTTTTCAGTCGATGAGCTGGAGCTGGCGGCGCAGGTCGCCGATTTCGCGGCGCCAGAATTGCTCGCTGCCCCAGTCAGGGAAGTTGGTGCGGAATTTAAAATCGTCGATCTGAGTACTGCACCAGGCCAGGAAGTAAATCATCCGCATGGCGCGCAACGGTTCAACCAGTGAAATGGTGTCGAAATCGAAATCACGCAGTTCGCAGTAACCGTCCAGAATCAGGTCCAGTTCGCGACGGCAATTCTGCACGTGCTCGGGCAGCAGCAGCCAGATGTCCTGCACCGGCGGACCGGTCATCATGTCGTCGAAGTCGATGATCATCAGGCCCTCGTCCGGGCGTTCGAGGATGTTGGCGCGGTGGAGGTCGCCGTGGATGCGGATCAACTCCAGACCGTCAAAACGCCCCTCGATTCGCTCATAAAATTGCTCGGCCACTTCATAAAAAGCCGTATGGCAGTCTGCCGGGATATAATCGCCCTCAAGCAGATGGTCGAGATAGGACGCCGTGGAGTGCTCCGGCGTCAGGACCGTGCGGTGAGGCGCTGAGCCCCGGGCTCCGGCGAGGTGAATCCGGGCAGTAACGCGGCCGATGCGTTTCCAGTCCTCGTCGCCGAGGATTTCCATTTCGCGTCCGAACCGCTTGGGGAAAACGGTGAAAATAATCCCGTCATCGCTCGTCATCAGCGTCTTGCCGGCGCAGGAGAGCAGCGGCGAGATGACCGGGATTTCCGCGGCCGCGCAGTCGGCGACGAACCGGTGTTCGTCCTCGATGGCGGCCAGCTTCCAGCGTCCGGGGCGGTAAAACTTCGATACGACCCGTTCGCCGGCACGGGTTTGCAATTCGTAAACCCGGTTGATGTAACTGGGCAACGGCGCCGCCAGCCCGCTCATCGGGGTATCGAGATACCGTTCGACCGCGTCGATCACGTGGTCCGGCGTCAATTGTTCAAACTCATTCATAGAGCCTCTAATATAACGGCCGAATCCTGAAAAACAACCCGGAAGTTTTTTTGTCCACAAAAATTACAAAAATACACAGAAATGGAATTTCCATTTGACTTTGCTTGAAAATTCGTTATATTAAATCATGTTGCCGGTCAAAAACACCGATTTGACCGGCAACATTTTTTTAGAATTTTTCTCTTATGAAATTTTATGTATCTTTTTGTGGTTAAAGAATTACTCGGACTTCCGTCTCCTGATTTTCTGCTGAAGTCGCTTTTTTTGTTTTTTCCCTTCTGGATCATCCGGTTCCATGGCGCAATATTTCGTTACGCATTTCAGGGCTTCTTCGAGATTTCCAAGTTTTTCATGTAGCTGAACCTTCTGCAAATGAACCGCCGAATATTTGGAATCCAGCTTGAGCATCTTATTGTAATCCGCCAGCGCGCCAGCATAATCTCTCAACTCATTTTTCAGATAAGCGCGATCATCATAATAGATGGGATTTTCCGGTTCGAGGGCTATGGCACGGTCGATGTCTTTCGCGGCACCTTTGTGATTTTTGAGCTCGATTTTGAGTAACCCACGGTTGGCGGGGAACATAGGGTCTTGCGGATTAAGCTTCATTGCCCGGTTGTAATCGGCCATGGAGCCGATGAAATCGCCAAGTTTTTTCCTGGCATTGCCTCTTTGGGAATAGACATCCGGATCATCGGGCTTCAGTTCGAGGCATTTGCCGTAATCCTCTATTGCGCCCGTGTAATCCCCAAGGTCATATTTCAGGTCGGCGCGATTGTCGTAATACGATGATTCATCCGGTTCAAGTTCTATGGCACGATCGAAATCGGCCATCGCGCCGTTGAAATTTTTCAACTCCGTTTTTAATCTGGCCCGGTTTGCATAAGGAATACTGCGCGAGGGATCCAATTTGATCGACTTGTTGTAGTCGGTCATGGCGCCTTTCAGATCTCCGGCTTCTTGTTTCAGAATGGCACGACTGTTATAGGACAATGGAAATTCAGGATTCAGCTTGATGGATTTGTTCAAATCAACCATGGCTTTGTCCGGGCGGCCGAATTTGATCTCAACCAAGGCCCTTTCAAAATATTCTTCCTCATCATCCGGGGCTAGTTCTATGCCACGGTTGAAGTCGGCATAGGCACCTTCGAAATCTTCGAGATCAAACCGCAGCAACCCGCGGTTATGGTAATAATCCACAACCGTTCCATCCAGTTTGATCGCTTTGTTGTAATCTTTCAGGGCTCCGTGTTTATCGCCGAGTTCATTCTTCATTAGTCCGCGTTGATTGAAATAACAGGAATCTGTAGGATCTAGTTTTATTGCAATCTCGATATCTTCAAGCGCCCCCACGTAATTTCCCTGCAGGTCTTTTAACAGGGAACGATTATTATATGGACTACTATATTCCGGATCGCTGGCGATGGCGCGGTTGTAGTCGGCCATGGCATCCTCCAGGTCGCCCCTGTCTTTTTTGATGATGGCGCGCATATTATAGGAATAGGCGTCGTCCGGGTCGATTTCCAACGCCCGGTTGAAGTCAGCCAGTGCTTTGTCGTAATTTCCTTTATCATAATATTGTTCACCGCGTTCGAAATATTCGGCGGCTGATAATTGCTGTTTTTTCATAAAATCCTCATGTCGTGAATTGTTTCAGGGAAATGATGGGGCTGCAATTCAGGCGCGGGAATTCAGTGTCGTGAAACCATGAAAAAAGACAATAAGCCGCCTGAAATGGCGCAACCGGTTCGGAACAATCCGGAGAATTTTACTTTTTCGTTCTGATTCTTTTGCTTTTCATGGTGATTACCTGCTATTTGGAATACATCTATATCATAACAGTGGAAAACCCATTTGTCAACTCGCCGACTGGCAAAATCCCGAAACTTGAAATATATTACCTGAAAATAAACTGAAAGCAGGATGAGTCGTGAATTATCAATATCTTCTTTTTGACCTTGACGGGACGTTGACCGATCCGGGGATCGGTATCACCAATTCGGTCATGTATGCGCTGCGCAAATTCGGGATCGAGGTTGCGGACCGGGCGGAACTTTACCCTTTCATCGGGCCGCCGCTGAAGGATTCGTTCATGAAATATTTCAATTTTACGCTGGATGATGCGCTGTTGGCGGTGGATTATTACCGGGAGTATTTCGGCGACAAAGGGCTCTTTGAGAATACGCCGTATGACGGCATACACGAATTGCTGGCGGCGGTCAAAGGGCAGGGGCACACGCTTCTCATCTGTACGTCGAAGCCTGAAGTTTTTGTCCATCGCATTCTGGAGCAGTTTCAGCTGGTGGAGTTTTTCGATTTCATCGCCGGAGCGACGATCGACGGTACGCGGCTCCATAAAGAAGAAGTCATTCGCCACGCGCTTGAGTTGGCGGCAATCCCGGATGTATCGCAGTGCCTGATGATCGGCGACCGCCATTTCGACATCGACGGCGCTCACCAGCACGGCCTGGATGCCTGCGGCGTCACTTACGGCTATGGAAGCCGGGCCGAACTCGAGGCCGCCCGCGCCGAGTACATCGTGGATAGCGTACCGGAATTGAGGAAACTTCTTTATGAGCTTACGACTTCGTAATGAAGTTCGGTGAATTGGTTGAACCGGGTGACATTTTTCAGGCGCAGAGGCGTTTGAAAATTGTTTTCAGTGAATAATGGAATCCCTTTGCCCAGTAAAACCGGGGCGATAGTGACAATAATCTCATCGACTAATTTTTCTTTGATAAAAGTACTGAGCAATTCTCCGCCGCCAACCAGCCAGATATTCCGGCCGTTCCGGTTTTTCAGCTTTTCCAGGAATTGAACGATATCTTCATCGACGAAGGTCACATG
>JBEBXH010000136.1:0-9042 GCA_040391785.1 Victivallis vadensis | reverse complement strand
ACTGACCATTGTCACCCGCCAGCTCGCCATTTTGCTGGACGCCGGGCTGCCGCTGGTACGCTCGTTGCGGACGCTGGAGCACCAGACCACCAATCCTTCCACCAAAATCGTGCTGGGCAAAACCGCCGACCTGGTGGAAAGCGGCTCCACGTTCTCCGAAGCACTGGCCCAGAATCCGAAGTCGTTCGATAAGCTTTATTTGAACATGGTCCGTGCCGGTGAAGCTTCCGGCTCCATGGAGTCGATCCTCGACCGCCTGGCCATGTTTATGGAAAAGGCCGCCGGTATCGCCGGCAAAGTCAAATCGGCCCTGGTCTACCCGATCGCCGTACTGTTCATCGCCGTCACGATCACCTCCGCGCTGATGATTTTCATCGTGCCGAACTTTGCCACCATGTTCAATGAAATGCTTGAGGGCAAGGAACTGCCGAAGTTGACCCAGTTCCTGATCTGGCTCAGTGAAATGATGCGCGACCGCTTCTACGTCTTCGTCATCGGCATCGCGGGGATAATAGGCCTTTTCAAGCTGATCAAACGGAACCATTTCGGCAAATACGCCTTGAACTGGATCGTTTACAATATGCCGCTCTTCGGGCCGGTCGTGGCAAAAACCGCGATCTCGCGCTTCTCGCAGACGCTCGGCACGCTGATGGCCTCCGGCGTTCCGATCCTGAACGCCCTGCGCATTGTCCGCGATACCGCCGGCAATGAAGTCGTGGCCCGCGCCATCGACAAAGTGGAACAAGCCGTCAAGGAAGGCGAAGGCATCGCCAGGCCGCTGGCCGCTACCGGCGTGTTCCCGACCATGGTCATCAGCATGATCGAAGTCGGCGAGGAAACCGGGCGGCTGCCGGACATGCTCGAAAAAATTTCCGGCACCTACGAGCGCGAAGTCGACAATGCGGTCCGCGGGCTGACCTCGCTGATCGAGCCGATCCTGATTGTGTCGCTGGCCGTGGTCGTCGGCGGAATCGTCATCGCCATGTTCCTGCCAATTGTTACTTTGATCGATAATATGTGATATAAAATGGAGTACTATGGAAAATAATTTTTATGCGGTCGTTATGGCCGGGGGCCGGGGAGAACGTTTCTGGCCCCAAAGCCGGGCCGCACGGCCGAAACAGCTTTTGCGCCTGATCGGAAACCTGACTTTGATCGAACAGACCGTGGGACGGTTAAACCCGCTGGTCAGTCCAGAAAATACGTTAATCATTACCAACCGGGAATATACGGAGCCCATGCGCTCGCTGCTGCCCCGCCTGCCGTCGCTGAATATCATCGGCGAACCGGTCGGGCGCGATACCGGGCCGTGCGTCGCCATGGCGGCGGGCACCGTCCGCAGGTTATCCGGCGGCAACGGCAAAGCCGTCATGGTCATGCTCCCCAGTGATCAGATGATTCGCGACAGCGCCGCCATGCGCCAGGTCCTCGACGACGCCGGCCGCCTCGCCGTCGACACCGGCAAAATCGTCACCATCGGCATCCGGCCCACCTATCCCAGCACCGGCTACGGCTACATCAAGTGCGGCGAAGATATCGCCTCCCCCTATCAGACGGTATTTCATCAGGGCCTCGGGTTCAAGGAAAAGCCCAACGCCGAAACCGCCGAACAGATGCTTGCCGATGGCAGCTACTGCTGGAACAGCGGTATCTTCATCTGGACCGTCGACACGATTATGAACGCGTTTCGCGAATATGCTCCGGAGCTCGCGGCCATGGCTGACGTCATCGCCGGAGCCGACGATCCGGATGCGGCCATGGAAGCCGAATACAACCGGGCCAAAAAGATTTCGATCGACTACGCGGTCATGGAAAAACTGCCGCAGTCGGAAATTCTGGTGGCCGAATCGACCTTTGACTGGGACGACGTCGGCAGTTGGAATTCGCTGCGCAACCAGATCCGGCCCGACGCAGACGACAATGTGGTACGCGGCCTCTACAAAGGCGTCGACGTCCGCAATTCAGTCATCGTCAGCGATTCCGACCACCTGATCGCCGCCATCGATATCGAAGATCTGGTCATTGTCCATACCGACGATGCCACGCTGGTCTGCCGTACCCGTTCCGCCCAGCGGATCAAGGAACTGGTGGCGAAAATCGCCGCCGATCCGGATTTGCAAAGTCTCCTCTGAGGTCGATCACATGTTTTTAACCTTGAATATCGGCAATACCAATACCCAGTTGGCGTATTGGAACGGCCCTGACCTTGCGGAAATCACGGTGTGCCCGACCGCCGAACTGTCGCCTGCCCATATCCCGGACGGCATCACAGCCGCGGCCACCTGTGTCGTCCCGGAAGTACGGAAAAAGCTCGCCGCCGCACGCGACATCTTCTGGGTGGGCCCGGCAATGCGTTTCAATGTCGACACCTCGGCCATGGACATGTCCACCGTCGGTGCCGATCGCCTGGCCAATATCGTGTTTCTGGCGGAATACGCGAAGTCGCGCCCGGCGCTCTGCCTCGACTTCGGCACCGCCGTCACGCTGGAAGTGATCGACGGCCGGAACCGCTTCATCGGCGGCGCCATTGCCCCCGGGCGCATGCTGCTGCGGAAATCATTGCACAGCTACACCGCCCAGCTGCCGCTGATCCCGATGTTCCACGAGGTTCCGGCGGGTACCGGCATAAACACGCTGGACGCAATCCGGCTGGGCGTCGACGGCGGCGCCATCGGCATGGCGCGCGAAATGATCGCCTCCGTACAGCGGATGTTTCCTGCGGACCCCCTGACGGCGGTCGGTATCGGCGGCGACGCCGAATTTTTCTGCAAAGCAATAACGGACATCACATACGGCGGCCCCGCCTTTACACTGCACGGGGTCAAGAAATCCTGGGAATTGAATCATGAGAATTAAAATCAACGGCGTTTTATCGGAAAAAGAACTCGAAATCATCAGCAAAAGCGGCGCGGACGAAGTCGGTATCTTCGTCGGCCAGCTCTATAAATCATCTTTATTCATCCTTGCGAGCACGGCCGCGCGGCTGGTGCACCTGATGCCCCCCGGCCTGACCCCGGTGCTGGACACCCATCTGGTGGATCACAACGAAGTCCTGGAACTGGTCGACAAAACCGGCATCCACACCATAAACCTGCATTGCTGGAACCCGGAAGAAGTTCAGAAACTGCGCGATAAACTGCCGCATTATGCCAAAATCATCCTGACCTGGTACCTCGACTCTCCGAACCGTCCCCTGACGGTGCTGGACTCGATTTACCCGGTGATCGACGCGATTTCGCTGGACTGCTGCAATCCGGAGCCCGACTCCAACAGCACCGGTACCGATTACCCGAACTGGGAAGCCGCCGCCAAACTGCTGCCGCTGATCCCGATCCCGTGTTACCTGGCCGGCGGTATCTGCAAGGAAACGGCCCCTGTAGGCGTCGAAACCCTCAAACCCTACGGCATTGAGGCCGACGGCGAACTCCTCCGCCAGGGCGGCGCGCTGGACGCCCTCGCCTGCCGCAGCTTCGCCGACAACGCCCGCACCACCGCCATCAAAGTCCGCATCTGAGGCCATATGAAATATTATGATTATTACCTGAAAGAAGCTGCAGCCATTACCGGTAAAATGCCAACCGCCAGTGAAGGTATGACCGAGGTTGAATTCAATCGGGAATATTTATATGTACAAATTCCTTCGGCTTTGAAAGAATTTTACCTGGCTCTAGCCAAACATCCGTCTAATCGCGTCTATAACACCTGGTTTGCTCCGGTGGAAATGGAACTACGCCGTGGCTTCCTGTGGTTTATGGATGAGAATCAGTCCTGCTGGCAATGGGGCATCAAGGAAGAAGATATCTCCAAAGATAATCCGGAAGTCTGGCAGCTCAGGGAATACGACAATTTTGATTTTTTCTCAGAAGAAAAAACTCTTACCGATTTTCTAATGTTCCATTTCTATCATAATGTCATTGCTGCAGCATACGATCAAGAATCGGCCTGGTGCGATCTCTATGATAAATTTGAAGAAATCTGGCCGGAACATTACAGCTGCGTTTTCTGCGGCAAAACCATCGATAACTTAACCGATTATGAGCCGTTTGGCCTTACAACTTATGATGTCCATGATCCCGCTTATAAATTGAACTATCGCGGAACTCACAGGAAATGTCTGAAAAAGTAATGTCATCAAATAAGAGGAATATGCCAACGAACACCAAGAAATTCAATATTGCTAAGCCAATACAAAATATTGCCGCATATCTGGCGACTGTGATTTCTTATTTTTGCGTGTTCATTCTGATTCTATTGGGGTATCACAGTTGGTTCAATTGGGTTATTTTTCTCTTTGCCGGCTGCTGGATTTGGGGGATCCTCATGTTTCTGCTTCAATCCCGTTTTCCGGTGATGCTCGAACCGGAAACAGCAGAGAAGCCGCCGGAAATCACCAAGCCTGAAAATACCTTTTCCGCAACAGAATATTTCAAGTCAAAAAAATCTGGGTCCCATTTCATCAGAATTATTTTGTGCTTGTATCTTCCCATCCTCGCAGTATGGTTAATTTGTGCATTTCATAATGATTATGATAATGTATTCATCGCATTTATCAGCATGTTTCTTTTGGTTGCCTCCATCATTTTCAGCCTTATCATCATGATCTGCTATGCCAACTGCCGCGAATATAATGCCACTCCAAGCAAACTCTTTGATTATGTGCTGAAAACGTTGGCGTTCATCTGCTGCGTGCTATTGGTGTTCTTTGTTTTTGCTCAAGCGTTTGCACATAGCACGCTGATGCTCCAGCAAGAGTTCTTGAAATCCGGCCAAGGGACAATCTCCGAAGTCAAAAGAACCCGAGGGGGGATCGCTTTGACTTTTGCCGACCAATCGACTTTTTTCTCTCTTGTCGGGAAACTCGATGACTTCAAGGCCGGTGATTATTTTGAAAAGGAGAAGCGCTCTTTCCGTTACCTGCTCAACGGAAAAAATATTGCCACCCATGAAAGGGTTCAGCATATACTGGGATGGCCGCCTTTTTCAGCCAGAACTCAGTTTTGTCTTTACAGTGGTATCATTCTGTTTCAATGGATTTACTTTCTCTTGTACCGGAACAGCATCTTCATCGGCTGGGGTCTTGTGGAAATGTTCAAAACGCAGTTGGGCGCGCCCTTGCCCCGCGATCCGTTGAAGCGCCTTGAAATTTATCTGCGGCTCACGCCAATGATCCTGATATTGCTGCTGCAAGTGTTCTTTTACTGCAAAATTGACAGCTGGCTGTAATTCTCAGTCAGGAGAATATGCGGATGATGACCAGGACGATGATCGCGATGACGATCAGGCAGCCGCAGCCGGAGCATGAGGCCTGGGTGCGGTTCAGCGGGGCGCGGTAACCGCAGTCGCCGCAAACCACTTCCTGATTGCTTATTCCCAGCAAGCCCAGCAGCAGGCCGATCCAGCCGAACAGCAGGGCGCCGAGGCAGCCCAGTCCGAGGCTGTAATCACCGTTGAAGTAACGCATTTTGTGCGAACCGCAGCGGGGACAGCGCATCATCATGTTGCCGCTGCCGCCGCTTGGGCCGGCGGAAGCGGTCGCGGGATTCCGCTCGTTATTCGGAGATGCAGCCTCGCCGGTACAGTAGGGGCAATTTACCGCATCGGGACTGATTTCATTGCCGCATTTTGCACATTTCATGGCTGGCCTCCTTCAACGATCAAGCACCGCAGCACTTTTTGTATTTCTTGCCGCTGCCGCAGGGGCACGGGTCGTTGCGGCCGACTCGCGGCTGGGTCCGGTGAAACGTCACGTTGACGCTTTCCTCGACCGCTTCTTCGCCTTCCGGCAGCGCGGCGGCTTCCTGGACATTGCTGTCCCCGAACTGCTCGAACTGCTGGTGAATCAGCTCCTGCGGCATCGAGCGCAGGATGCGTTCCCATTCCTCGACCGTGGTCAACGAGGCGCGCATCAGGTTCTTGGCCGTTTCGCGGTAAATCTGCGTCATCAGGTTCTCGAAAATCTTGAACGCTTCGTTTTTGTATTCAACCAGCGGGTCCTTCTGTGCGTAGGCGCGCAGGCCCATGCTGGAGCGCAGGTGATCCATTTCGTAAAGATGCTCCTGCCAGAGCTTATCGATGCCTTCGAGGACGATCCGGCGCTCGAGCCATTTCTTTTCCTCTTCGCCGAGATGCGAATGCTTGGCGTCGAACGCTTCTTCGATCACCTTGACGATCTTCAGGCCCAGCGCGTCGAAGTCCTTCGGGTTGTCATCAACAGAGAATCCGAGGGATTTCGGGCTCAGGCTGACGCTCGGGAAGGTCACATGCAGCCAGCTCATCAGGTATTCCCAGCCGTAAACGGCGTCCTTTTCCTTGGTAGTGGAATTGGTTCCCTGCAACGCGGCGTCGCTCACGTATTTGAGGACGATCTCTTCGAGTACGCCGAACAACACGTCGTGCGGGGTTTCCGAGAGCAGCGCTTCCTTGCGGAGGCCGTAAACCACTTCGCGCTGTTTGTTCATGACGTCGTCGTATTCGAGTGTGCGCTTACGGATCGAGAAGTGGTGCTGCTCCACCCGGCGTTGCGCGGTTTCAATGGAACGGTTCAGCCACGGATGCTGGAGCTTTTCGCCCTCTTCCAGTCCGAAACGGTCGAAAATCTTGATGATGCGGTCCGAACCGAACAGGCGCATCAGGTTGTCTTCCAGCGAAATATAGAATTTGGAGGACCCGGGATCGCCCTGGCGCGAACAGCGGCCGCGCAGCTGGCGGTCGATACGGCGCGCGTCGTGGCGCGAACTGCCGATCACGTGGAGGCCGCCGAGTTCACGCACGCCCTCGCCCAGCTTGATGTCGGTACCGCGGCCGGCCATGTTGGTGGCTACGGTGACGGCACCCGGGCGGCCGGCTTCGGCGATGATTTCCGCTTCGCGCTGATGCTGCTTGGCGTTCAGCACGCTGTGCGGGATATTCTTGCGCTTGAGCATACGGCTGAGGATTTCGGAATCGTCGACCGAGGTGGTACCGAGCAGGATCGGCTGACCGGTCTTGTGAATCGCTTCCACTTCATCAACGATGGCGTTGTATTTCTCGCGGCGGCTCTTGAACACCGAGTCGTCCTCATCCTGACGGATGCAGGGACGGTTGGTCGGAATCACGATCACGTCGAGTTTGTAAATCTGATGGAACTCGTTGGCTTCGGTTTCGGCGGTACCGGTCATCCCGGCCAGCTTTTCGTACATACGGAAATAGTTCTGGATGGTGATCGAAGCCAGCGTCTGGGTTTCTTCTTCGATGGTCACATTTTCCTTGGCTTCCAGCGCCTGGTGAAGACCGTCGCTGAAGCGGCGTCCGGGCATGATACGGCCGGTGTGTTCGTCCACGATCATGACCTTGCCCTGCTGGATCACATAATGCACATCGCGCTCAAACAGACAGAAGGCGCGCAGCAGTTGCGATAAATCGTGGAGGCGCTCGCTTTTCTTGGCGAATTCCTGCTGATACTCTTCTTTGCGCTTGGCTTTCTCATCTTCGGTGAGATTGGGATCTTCTTCGATGTTGTGAATGTCGTCGAGCAGGTCCGGCATGATGAATGCCTGAGGGTCGTCGGGCGACATCGTATTGCGGCCCTTTTCGGTCAAATCCGCCTCGTGTCCCTTTTCGTCGATGCTGAAAAACAGATCGGACTGAACTTCCTGGAGCAAGCCGCGGTTATTGTCGCTGCGCACCTTGGACTCCATCCGCTCGAGATCTTTCAGGACCGAGCCGTCTTCGAGCACGTGCAGCAACTGTTTGTGGGTCGGCATGCCGAACCGCACCTGCAGCAGCTTGGTAATGGCGTCTTCGTATTCGTCCGCGGTCGGCGATTCCTTGGCGAGGATTTCGCGGGCTTCGCGAACGAGGCGCGAACAGAAATTGTTCTGCTTGAAATACAGATCGGAGACCTTGGGGGTCAATTCATCGAACTGGTGCGACGAATTGGGTGCCGGACCGGCGATGATCAGCGGGGTACGGGCCTCGTCGACCAGGATGCTGTCGATTTCGTCAACGATCGCATAGAAGTGGTCGCGCTGCACCATCTGGCCGGCGTCCATCGCCATGCCCATGTCGCGCAGATAGTCGAAACCGAACTCGCTGTTGGTCCCGTAGGTGATGTCGCATTTGTACATCTCGCGGCGCTCGCTCGGGGGCTGCATGTTCTGCAGACAGCCCACGGTCAGGCCGAGGAATTTGAAAACGGCGCCCATCCACTCCGAGTCGCGGCGGGCCAGATAATCGTTCACCGTGACCAGCTGGCAATTGCGGCCGGACAGGGCATTGAGGTAGAGCGGCATGGTGGCGACGAGGGTTTTGCCTTCCCCGGTGGCCATTTCAGCGATGTTGCCGCGGTGCAGGGCGATCGCGCCCATGATCTGAACATCGAACGGGACCATATCCCAGACCATGTCCTGATCGCAGACCGAAATTGAGGTACCGACCAGGCGGCGGCAGGCGTTTTTGACCACGGCGAAGGCTTCGCACATGATATCATCGAGGGTTTCGCCTTTGGCCAGACGCTGCTTGAATTCTTCGGTCTTGGCCTGAAGCTGTTCGTTGCTCAGACTCTGGTAACTCTCCTCGAGCGCTTTGACCTTGCGGACCAGAGGCAGCATTTTGACTGCATCGCGCTGGGATTTCTTACCAAAGATTTTTTCAAGGATAATTGTAAACATGAAATAGGTTGTCCTTGGAGTTATTTGGAACCGGGACGGTCCAGCTGTATGCCATTTTTGCAAAGCGGACACTCGGCGGGTTCATAAGTATCGAGCTCAAGTTTGAGCAAACTGTAATGCGGCACGTCAAACGAAGCCTGGCCGCCGCTGCGGTCCACAATCACCGCCACGCCGACCACATCGCCGCCATGCTCGCGCACCAGGTCAATGGTCTGCTGGACACGGCCGCCGCGGGTGATCACGTCCTCGGCCACCAGTACTTTTTCGCCGGGCTTGATGCTGAAGCCGCGCTTCAGGATCAGCTGTCCTTCTTCCTTGTCAGCGAAAATCGCCCGCACACCGAGCGCACGGGCCAGCTCCTGGCCGACAATCAGACCGCCCACCGCGGGGGAGA
>JBEBXH010000135.1:0-9128 GCA_040391785.1 Victivallis vadensis | reverse complement strand
TACCCATTTTTTCAAGTCTCCTTTTACATATACAGATTTAAAAATACGCTCTATTTATAGCAAGCCGCATGCCAAGATTCGGGAAATTACGAATTACGAATTACGAATTACGAATTTTCGGGACGGCCCCTGGCTTCGGACCCGCCTCCGCCAAGGCTACGACGTGGCAAGCATTTGAGCTTATCGGCCGCTTCCTATGTATCCTATTCGTCCTATATGTCCTATTTGTCCCATTAATTTACTTTTGCCGGGCAATTCGGCAGGAGGCAGGTGTGACACAAGACACAAAGTGTGACAAATTGACATGGCATTGAACCCTGTGACGACTATACCGAAGATGAAGTGTGACATTTGACCACAGTCAGTCGGCATCAAGGGCGAGACCGTATTTACCGCAGTGGCGGCACTGGAACACAAGAATCTGCAGGCCGCCGCGCCCTTTGTCCAGCGTGTCGCCCATTTTATTGAAATTGTTAAACGATTTGAACTTGTCGAGTGCCGTCTGGAATTCGGCCGAGCGGTATTTCTCCAGTTGCGCCTTTGACTTGACTGTTTCGAGATAGCGCATGGCATCGCTGCAACAGCCTTGCCATTCAACAGGTTGCCAGCATTCATGGAGGGAGGGTGTCCGCAGGCGGACGGCATCAATGACTTCCTGCGGGAGCTGTTCGCCGGATTGATCGAATTCGTTCAAGGTTTCGCCGTATTTAAGGGTGGCCGCGCCGCTGCAGAAGCACCACGGGCAAATACACGAATCCTCACGGCCGGGAACGTAAATACCGTATTCTGCGATCCATTCCACCTCGCGTTCACAGCAATCGCATTTGGCGGTTTTGTGCTCAAATGTTCCGTCCCGGTAGGCATTCGGCTGGTAGATGAACTCCGGCTGGGTTGTGTAATCGTGAGTTTCGACGATCTCGCGATAGGCCTCGTTGATGGGCTTGGGCGGTTTACCGCCAAGCAGCAATTTACACACAATACCAATAACAATAATAAAAGCAATTGCGACTACCACGATAATCTCAAATCTCAAAACAAGAGAACCGAATAGTATCAGAATAATAGGAGTCACGATAACGAACGCTGTAACCCCCAGCAGAACAAGTACTTTTGATCCATTTTTCGGTGAATTCTCTTCGCTCATTTACGCCTCCGGTTGAATTTCTTTGTATTTTCTTGTCTCTCGAGCTCCAGACTGTATTTGCCGCAGTGGCGGCACTGGAAGAGGTGAAGTTGCTGGTTGTCGCCCATTTTGTCAAAATCGATGGGTGGTTTGAGTTCATTCAGGACGGCGTTGAACTCTTTTGAGCGGTATTTTTCCAATTCTTCTTTTGAGTAGAAGGGCCCGAGATAGCACATGGCGTCGTTGCAGCAGCCTTGCCAACGAATAAGCTGGTAGCAGTCGTTGAGGTGCGGAGTACGTAGACGGATGGTATCGACAATTTCCTGCGGAAGGTTGTTGCCGGATTCATCGAATTCGTTCAGGGGTTTGCCGTATTTGACGGTGGCCGCGCCGCTACCGAGGCACCACGGGCAGACATTCAGATTGGTGCGCCCGAATACGGAATCAGTGTCATAATCATAGTCGCCGATCCATTCCACCTTGTGTTCGCAACATTCGCATTTGCCCGTACTGTTATCGAATGCCCCATCCTCATAAACGCCCGGGTAATAGGCAAATTCCGGCAGTTTGGCGTAGTTGTGTTTTTCGGCGATCTCACGGTAGGCTTCGTTACCGACGATGGGCCTGTTCATCATGGCATTGACATAAAACACCACCCACAGAAAAGGAATGCCGAACAATAGAATCAGGAAAATGGCCGAAAGCACGTAAGAGCCATCTGCTACCTTGCAGAAAAATCCCAGATAAATTAAAATGCCCTCCAGCAGGATCAAGCTTATCAGAGTTATGATTCTTTTTCCGCTCATAGTCAATCACCCGAAATGAAGTTTCTTATCACATGAAAAATATATCATTACAGGCGCAAAATACCAAGTTGAAATCCCATTTTCGCTTGTCACGTCGTAGTCTTCGAAGACGGATGGTTGAAAATGCCTTCTTATTTGGCCTTGCGGCAGCGGTAGACGAAGGCCGGGGGGAGATTTTTCCAGACCAGCGGGAGAACTTCGACCGTGGCGAAGCGGCGGCGCAGGTCACTGCGGAAACGCTGGGCCGTCGGGAAATAAAACCCGTGCATGTAGGCGAAAGTGGTGAAGTAACCGCCGGGTTCGAGATTGCTCTCGATGGCGTCGAGGATCTCCATTTGCAGCTTTTTCGGGAAATTGGTCCAAGGCAGACCGGAAATGATCGCGTTGGCCTGGTCGTGGCCGCGGCTGGAGAGAATTTTGTCGAGGTCGGCGGCGCTGGCGTTGGCGACGAATACCCGGGGGTAGGCGTGCCGCAGGGCGTCGGCCATCTTCGGGTCGAGCTCCACGGAAATGACGTCCGTTTTGGGCGGCACGGCCTTGGTGATGCAGCTGGTGATGACGCCGGTGCCGGCACCCAGTTCCACCACACATGTCATGTGTTCAAAGTCGATATCCTCAATCATCTTGCAGCACAGTTCCGGGCCGCTCGGCCAAACCGATCCGACCTGAAGTGGATGTGTCAAGAATTTTACCAAAAAACGAGTACTGTTAACCATCGGAACGTTACCTTATATCTAATAGATCGAAATCATTAATTCATGTTCATAAAGTTCAAAACCGGCCGCCGGCCGGCCCCCTTCGCGGAAATCGCCGCGCTGCATGACGACCAGTTTGCCCTTCGGCGTGGTCCTGATCAGCTCGAGGATTTGCTCCTCCCCGATCCACCGCGCAGCGGAGCCGTGCTTAATGCCGTAATCGAATTCGCCGGGCGACCCGAAAAGCCAAATATCGTCGCGTTTCAGCTCCCAGCATGCCGCGTGAATCATGTTGCGGTGCACCACTATGACCGAATCGGGATGAACCCGCGAAACCACCTTTTCGATGACCAGTCCCTGCGCTTTGCCTTCGAACGGCAGGCCGGGGGCGGCCAGCATGGAGAGCATGAAAAGCGGCACGGCAAACGCCGTCAGCCAGGCGGCCCGCATCCGCCAATCGGCGGCGCGCAGGCTCATGAACAGAAATCCGAGGGCGATCACTCCGCCCGCAATGCAAAGGAGCCAGGATGCGGTTTCCTCGTGGTACAGCCCGTGGTAAACCCCGGCGTCGGCAATGATCTGAGCCACTGCGAAACCGGCCAGCCCGACCGCAAGCAGGATCAGCAGGATTTTCGTATGAATCCGGTAATAGCGGTCGGTGGAGGCGGTCATAAACATTTCTTTGAGCAAATACGCCGTCATGATGGCGATAAACGGGAAACAGGGGAGAAGGTAGGTCCCGAGTTTGCCGGAGCATATCGAGAAGAAGATAAACGGCATCACCAGCGCACAGAAGCAGAATCTGAAAAGATCATCTTTGAGCAGGCTTTTCAGCTTACTGCGACAAAAATACACAGCGGCGGGCACCAGCAACAGCCACGGCATCCAGCCGCCCGCCAGCACCGGAATATAGTACCAGAACGGCTCGTAATGCTGTCCTTCGCTTTTGCCGAGAAAGCGGTTGATATGTTCTTCTTTGATAAAATAGTGCCAAAAATCGGGTTCGCGCAGATGGATGGCGATTCCCCACGGCAGGATCACCAGCACCGCCACCACCAGCGGAATCCACGGCAGCGTCACAATATCCTTCCAGCGCTTTTTCCAGATCAGGTAGGACGCAATCGCCAGGCCCGGCACCACAAACGCCACAAATCCCTTGACCAAACAGGCCGCGCCGCAGCAGACGCCGAACAAGATCAGGTAAAAAATCTTGGCGCGGTTGAATTGCGGTATCGCCTGCGCCAGCATAAAAAAGACCATCGAACCGGTCAGGAAAAGCATGGTCATGGCGTCCATCGTGGCAAACGTCCCGATGCCGTAAACCAACCCGGTGGTCATGAAGATCGCGGCGGAGAAAAACGCCAGTTCATCGTCCCGCTTCATCCGCTTGACCAGCAGCCAGACCAGTACGGCGGCCAGCCCGATGCTCAGCGCGGAGCTGAAACGCACGCCGAACGCGTTTTCGCCGAAAATCAGCATCGATACCGCATTGAGCCAGTACCCGAGCACCGGTTTTTCGAAATACCGGAAGCCGTTCAGCCGGGGGACGACCCAATCGCTGTTGGCGATCATTTCGCGCGGGATTTCGCCGTAGCGGAATTCATCGGGCGTGAGCATGGGCCGCACGCCCAGCGGCACGATATACAACAAAACAAAGGCCGCCAGCAGCCAGATGTAATATTTTTTATTCACAAACAATACAATTTTCTCCGAATTAAACAACAAACCCTATAAAATAGCCCCCTTTTCAGGATTTGACAAACCCGGACCCCAAAAAATCCCGATAGTTCTAACAAAAAACAAACATTTCGCGGCATGACCAGCCTCAAAATTCCACATGGTGGAATGTGTTGGTCAGAACAGGTCGAAGTTCGTGCTGGTGTCTTCGGCCTCGATCATGTCGAGGTTGCGCGAAGTAAAGGGCAGGAACAGAATCGTGTAATTGATGAATTCCGTCCGGGCCATGATGCTCTCGTAGATCCGCAGCGTCTGCTGGGACTGCGGCAGGTTGATCGTCAGGCTGAACTTGGCGAAACCGCTGCGGATCAGGCGCTTGAAAAACGCCAGCTCGGGAATGGCCAGGTTCACCGAACTGTTGGTCAGCGGAATCGGCAGCGGCGGGGTACCGAGCAGGAATTGCTCGGCATCGGTGGCCAGCGTGCCGGAAATCAGCCGCAGGGTGTACTGCGCATCTTTCTCATCGGCGGTCTGGATAATGCCGTTGCGGGCCAGGTGCAGCTCAAATTGTCCTTTGGCGTACGGCAGGTCCACCTGCGGCGCCAGGTTGCTGTAATCCACAAAAACTTTCGAACCCCGGAATTCCCGGAGGTCCATCTGTCCGAAGCAGCGTTCCACCGCGGTCGAAACCAGCATCTGCTCCACCACATTGCGCGAGGTATTCGTCACGGCCGGGTTGGCGCATCCGGCGTGAAAAAACAGCACAAAAGCAGCCGCGAAAGCCATGGCGAGCGCATTGAAGTATTTCCGGTTTTCCGTTATTGTATCGTTCATTTTCTTAATCAATTTTTTACGGTTCGAAGTCCAAATTAAGGTCATTCCCTTCGGCTTTAACCATATCGAGGTTGCGGACCGTGAACGGGAAAAAGATAATGGTATAATTGATGAATGCGGTTTTCGCCATCTGATTTTCGTAAACCCGGAGCGGCTGCCGTGTCTTGGTATCCAGCACCGTAATGCTGAACTTCGCCATAGCGTTGCGCACCAGGCGCTTGAACAACGCGATTTCCGGAACCACCACGCTGATGGTTGTTTCCGGGATCGGAATCGGCAATGCCGGCGTACCGAAAAGGAACTGGTCGGAGTCGGTGGCAAGTGTACCGGTAATCAGTCGCATAGTATACTGGGCGTCTTTCTCGTCCGCGGCCAGTATAATACCGTTTTTGCGCAGGTGCAGCTCGAAGTGCCCCTTGACAAACGGCTGGTCCACCTGCGGCGCCAGGTTTGTTACATCGATGAAAACCTTGGAGCCTTCGTATTCCTCAACATTGAATTTGGCCGCGCAACGCTCTACCGCCGTGGAAAGCAGCATCTGCTCAACAATATTGCGCGATGTGTTGGTAACCGTCGGGTTGGCACACCCGGTATGAAACACGATCACAAATACCGCCGCAGAAATTATGCAGAAAACGGAACGGAAGCGGGCCATCGAATCCAAAACCTTAAATTTAAAATTATTATTATCTATATTTTACTAAGATACCATGGGTTTGCCGAAAATTCAAGTTATATATGAAATATCATACTTGTTTTTTAAGAATTCAGGTCTATTTTCAAGTAAAAACATCTGAAGGAATATCATGAACAAAAAAATCATCTGCCTGGGGTCCCTGAACCTCGACCATGTCTATGAATTGCCGCATTCGCTGCAGGTTGGCGAAACCATGACCTCGCGGAGCTACCGCGTCACCTGCGGCGGCAAAGGCGGCAACCAGTCCATAGCCGCGGCCCGCAGCGGCGCCGCCGTCATGCATGCCGGCCAGATCGGCGCCGACGGCGATATGCTGCGCCGGAATTTGACCTGCTCCGGCGTCAATGTCGCACTTCTCGAATGCGGCGGCGTCCCCACCGGACACGCCATCGTCCTGATCAACGACCAGGGCAACAACTCCATCGTCCTTTATCCCGGCGCCAACCGCAATCTTTCCGACGACTATCTCCGCCGGGTCATTGCCGCGGCCAACCCCGGCGATATTCTCCTGATGCAGAACGAAACCAACCAGCTCGCCAACGCCATGCGCCTCGGCAAGGCCGCCGGGCTGAAAATCGCTTTCAATTACGCTCCATATAATCAGGACGAACAGCTGCCGCTGGAGCTGGTCGATTATCTTTTCCTGAACGAAATCGAGGGCGAGGGGCTGAGTGGTGAAGCGGCCCCCCTGAAAATGCTGCAGGTGCTCAAATCCCGCTACCCGGACACCGTCACAGTCGTGACCAAAGGAGCCGACGGCGCGTTCGCGCTCGGTCACCACGCTCCTTCTCCGAAGGTGAAGGCGGTGGATACTACGGCCGCCGGCGATACCTTTATCGGCTATTTCCTTAACGAAATGCTGAAGGATACCGCCCTCCCCGAGGCGCTGGACATCGCCTGTCACGCCGCGGCGCTTTGTGTGGGCCGCAGCGGTGCCGCCGAGTCCATCCCCGTGTACGAAGACGTCGTCGCGTTCCGTGGTCGGAAACAGCCAAAATCCTGATAAATAAACCATTTCCACATTGAATAATTCTATTTTTTGTGCCATATTACTGAAACATTCAGGGAAAATGGGTGTCTTATTGTGTATATGGACAAATAGGAATAACAGGATTTGATTATGAAGAAACATATTTTCATGCGCCACTTCGCCATGTATTTTCTGGCGGTGGCGGCTGCACTGTATTGCTGGCCGCTGTTCAGCCAGGGGAACAAGGCCGAGCTCAGCGAAAACGACAAACTCTCCCTGGTCACCCGCCTGACCGCCCGGATCATCAGCAACAACCATTACCGCCAGCATCCGTTGAACGATGAAATCTCATCGCAGATTTTCGACGATTTCTTCAAGCGCCTCGATTCGAACCGGACCTTTTTCACTCAAGAGGACGTCAAGGAATTCGAGCCCTACCGCTTTCTTCTGGACGACATGATCGAACAGGGCAACTATGAATTTCCGTTCAAGGTGTACGAGCGCTTCGTCAAGCGCTTCACTGAATACCAGGATTACGCGATCAAGGCGCTGGACAAGGGATTCGATTTCAGCAAAGACGAAGAATATATCATGGACCGCCGCGACCTGCCCCGCGCCGCCAACGCCAAAGAACTGGAAGATATCTGGCGCCAGAAGCTGAAAAATGAAGTCCTGACTTTCCGCTTGATGTCCCGCGCACAGGCGGAAGCCGACGCCGCCAACAAGGAAAAAGACAAGGACGCCGTCGCCATTCAGCTGAAATCCCCCGAGGAAAAAATCAAATCACGCCTGCGTATTATTTACAACGATATCAGCCAGAAAGAAAAATTCGACATTCTCGCCGAGTTCCTCTCGTGCGTGGCTCAGACTTACGGACCGCATTCCGGTTATTTCTCGCCGCGTGAAGAGGAAGAATTCAACATCGGCATGAAACTGTCGCTCGAAGGTATCGGCGCCACGCTCTCCAGCGAGGACGGCTACACCAAGATCGTACAGCTGGTCGCCGGCGGCCCCGCCGCCAAGGACGGCCGCCTCCAGGCCGAGGACAGAATCATCGCCGTGGCCCAGGAAGGGGAAGCCCCCGTCGACGTCATCGACATGTCTCTGAGCAATGTGGTGAAGATGATCCGCGGCAAGGAAAATACCAAAGTCATCCTGACCGTCCTGAGCAAAAAAGGCGGCGGCGTGCCGGTAAATGTCGAACTCACCCGCGGCAAGGTCGAGCTGAAGGAAAGCGAAGCCGCCGGCCGCATCGAAGTGGTCAAACAGCCCGACGGCAAGGAATTCAAGATCGGCTTCATCACGCTGCCGCGTTTCTACATCGACTTCAAGGGCGCTTTTGAGGGCCAGAAGGACTTCAAGAGCTCCACGACCGACGTGAAGAGAATCCTTGACCGCTTCAACGCGGAAAAGGTCGACGGCGTGGTCATGGACCTGCGTTTCAACGGCGGCGGCAGCCTCCGCGAAGCAATCACGTTGACCGGGTTATTCATCAAGAGCGGCCCCATCGTCCAGGTGCGTTCGTCCAACCGCAAGGTCCAGGTAAGCGACGACCCGGACCCGGAAATCGTCTACAGCGGCCCGCTCGCCGTGCTGACCAACAAAATGACCTCGTCGGCCGCCGAAATTTTCGCCGGCGCCATCAAGGACTACAAGCGCGGCATCCTGGTCGGCGACACCCGCACTTACGGCAAGGGCACCGTGCTCGAAGTTTATGAACTGAAAAACGTCATCCGTTATATCAATCAGGAGTTCAACGCCGGTTCATTGAAATTCGAAAACGCCGTATTCTACCGCGTCAACGGCTCCTCTACCCAGCAGCTCGGCGTGGTGCCGGATATCGTGTTGCCGTCGATGACCGAGAACATGGAAATCGGCGAAATGTACAGCGACAACCATCTGCCGTGGGACTACATCGACCCCGTCCAGCACGACATCTACGACGCCAACCTGGACAAGGCCATACCGGAACTGAAGAAACATTCCGTCCAGCGGATCGAATCTTCGCCCGACTTCAAGAAACTCAACGAAAGCATTGATCTCTTCAAAAAATACAAAGATCGCAAGAGCGTTTCGCTGAACGAAGCCAAGCGCTGGGCCGAGTATCAGAAAGAGAAAAAAGTGACCGAAGAGCAGGAAAAAGTCTATATGGATGCCATGGAACAGGGCGAAAAAGGTTCCGCCAAATTCGACCCCGTCGCCGATGAAGCAATCTATATCCTCTACGATTACACCAAGCTGAAAAACGCCAGCTGATTACCTTGCGACGCAATGCGAGGGCGGCTGCGCGCCCCCTCGCGCTCCCCGCGGCAGATCGGCTGATCTG
>JBEBXH010000134.1:0-9454 GCA_040391785.1 Victivallis vadensis | reverse complement strand
CATCCATACCGACACCAAAGAAATTCGCGAAATGCGCAAAATCAGCGTGGAACTGCTGCTGGCCAACCATAACCGCGAGTGCCCCACCTGTGTGCGCAGCTCGAACTGCACGCTGCAGGACATCGCCCGCCGCCTCGGCGTGGAAACCATCCGGTTCAAACAGACCGAAAAGATGGAAGAGATCGACAGTTCTTCGCCGTCGCTGGACCGCGATCCAAACAAGTGCGTGCTCTGCGGCGACTGTGTGCGCGTCTGCAGCGAAATTCAGGGCATCGGAGCCATCGACTTCGCCGGCCGCGGCGCCAACGCCAAAGTGGCCCCGGCTTTCGACCAGGATCTGGCCGAAGTCGAGTGTGTGAACTGCGGACAGTGCGCCGCCGTCTGCCCGACCGGTGCGATCACTCCGCGTCAGGACCGCGCCCGTGCCTGGGAAGCGCTGTACGATCCTTCCAAGACCGTGGTTGTGCAGGTGGCTCCGGCCGTTCGCGTGGCCCTCGGCGAATACTTCGGTTACGCTCCCGGCGTCAATGTGGCCGGCAAGCTCGTGGCCGCGCTCAAAACCATGGGCTTCAAGCACGTGTACGATACCAGCTTCGCCGCCGATATGACCATTTTCGAAGAAGCCACCGAGTTCATCGACCGCTTCACTCATAACGGTGTGCTGCCGATGTTCACCAGCTGCTGCCCGGCCTGGGTCAAATACGCCGAAATCTATTACCCGGAAATGATTCCGAATATCTCGACCTGCCGTTCCCCGCAGGCCATGTTCGGCTCCATCGCCAAGAAAATCCTGCCGGAACAGCTCGGCTGCAAGCGCGAGGACCTCGTGGTCGTCTCGATCATGCCCTGTACCGCCAAGAAATACGAAGCACAGCTGAACAAGTTCGAAACGGACGGCCGTCCGGAAGTCGATATCGTGCTGACCACGGTCGAAGTGGGCCGCATGATTAATTCGCTCGGGATCCATCTGGATGAGCTCGAACCGGAAGCGTTCGACATGCCGATGGGATTCGCCACCGGTGCCGGGGTGATCTTCGGCGCCTCCGGCGGTGTGATGGAAGCGGCGCTGCGTTATGCCGTGGAAAAGATCGAAGACAAACCGCTCGAACATGTCGATTTCAAGGCCGTTCGCGGCATGAATACGCTCAAGGAAGCCACGCTGACCGTTGCCGGCAAGGAAGTCCGCGTCGCCGTGGTTCACGGCCTGGCCAATGCCAAGAAACTGATTCAGGATGTCCGCGACGGCAAGGCGAAATACGATTTCGTCGAAGTCATGGCCTGTCCCGGCGGCTGTATCTCCGGCGCCGGCCAGCCGATCGGCACCACCAATGAAGTCCGCAAAAAACGCGCCCAGGGCCTCTACAGCTGCGACAAAGGTCAGCAGATCCAGAAGTCCCAGGATAACCATCTGGTCGAGAAGTGCTATCAGGAACACATCGGCGGCGGCCCCGGCTCGCATGAGGCGCACCACCGCTTGCACACGCAGTATCAGAACCGCAGCCAGCTCTTCGACGCCAAGATCCCGGTCATGCGCGGCACTGCCGAAAAGCGCCTGCCGATTACCGTGACGATCTGCGCCAAGCAGGAAAACTGCCCCGGCCAGCTCCTCCTCGGGTTGATCAGCAAATACATTAAGGAAAAGAATTACACCGAAATGGTTGATCTGGATGCCGCGTTCTCCTCGCGTCCCGATGCCGGCGGTACGATTTGCGTGACCATCGGCGACCAGATCGTCGAGCGTCCGGAATTCACCAACGCCGTCAACACCGAGGAACAACTCCGCAACCAGAAATCCTTCGAAGTTGTGAAAAATTCCATCGACAAAGGCATCAAGTCCCTGTAATAACAAGGACGACGGAGCCCATAAGCCGCCAGCACTGCCCACCGGGCCGCCGCTGGCGGTTATTTTTTGGTCATATCTGTGAATTCAGCTTGAAAATCCTTGAAATTATGACATAATATATCAATTGAAAACAAAGGAAATGTCCAAGATGAAAAAAGTGATTTTATCAGTGGCTTGCCTGGCCGCGATGGTGTTTATGGCCGGCTGCCAGAACAATTCGATGACCTCCGTGCCGAACGGATTCGTACGTTCCGGCGAAGTGGCGCTCGAAGTCGGAAAGATTTACTTGAACGGTATTTACGGCGCGGACAAGGTTGCCGAACAAGAACCTTTTCAGGTGTATCTGGATAATGACAACTGGATGATTTACGGCCGGAGTGTCTCTTACAACGAACCGATGCAGATTATCATCTCCCGCTCTTCCGGCAAGGTGTTGTCGGTCAAGCCAATCATCAGCTTTACAAACCAGACGTTGAAATAATGCCCTTCGATCGAAAACTACTGCGCAAGCTCAGGATTCCGATCCTGATTGCGCTGATTATTGTCATTGGCTGTACCTTCATCAGCTTTAACGGCGGATTGATTATCCTCAGCTACAACCATTACGCACAGAATGTACAAACGCCGCAGCTGGACAACGTCAACATCCAGATTACCGTGGCGCAGGACAGCGAACAGAAAACCATCATCCCTGGGCTGCTCTATTACTACCGGATTTTCACGGCGAACACGCTGCAAATCGTCATGGAGCCGCCGCTGCAGGAGAATTTCCGGATGGCGTCCGGCGGTATCACGTCAGGCGAAATCAAATATGCCGACGGCCGGGTACAGACGCTCAAAGAAATGACCGCTTCATCCATCGAGAATTCGGTGGCCTTTTCGATCCCGCTGGAAGACTTGAAATCAAGCGACCTGACGGTCGTTTTCAAGGGCTACCTGGAGTCGATGGGCGGCGAGAAAAAGCTCTGCAGTGCTTTCAAAAAGATGACCTACAGCCCGAAGCGCGACTTCCTCCTGCGCTCGATGGCCAATAAAAAGACCCCGACCGTTCAATTCTAACCACGAATAATTTCCATGAGCGCCCGGAACGGGCGTTCATTTTCGTGCCTTTTCGTGTATTTCGTGGACAAAAATGTGTTTTACTGAAAGAGCGCGATGAATTGACGGAGCCAGTTGACGTGGGCGGGCCAGGCCGGGGCGGTGACCAGATTGCCGTTGGTGATGGCTTCGGTTGATTCCAGTGTTACATAGGTGGCTCCGGCGGCTTCGATTTCCGGTTTTACGGCCGGGTAGGCGGATACTTTTTTGCCTTTGATGACTCCGGCGGCGGTCAACAACTGCGGGCCGTGGCACACTGCGCCGATGGGCAGGTTGTTGTCTGCGAAGTAACGAATCACTTCCAGCACCGGGTCGTAGAGGCGCAGGTATTCGGGGGAGCGGCCGCCGGGCAGGATCAGGCCGTCGTAATCGAGCGGGCTGATGTCGCAAAAGGTGGCGGTGAGGGTGAAGTTATGGCCCGGTTTCTCGGTATAGGTCTGGTGTCCTTCGAAGTCGTGGATGGCGGTTTTGATCGTATCCCCGGCCTTTTTGTCGGGGCAGACCACGTCCACCTGGAACCCGGCGATCTGCAGCGCCTGAAACGGCACCATGATTTCATAATCCTCGACAAAGTCACCCGCAATAATCAGAATCTTTTTCATGCTCAACTCTCCTCTGTGTTTGCCAGGATTTCCCGGCGCAATATTTCATATCCCTCGTCCTCGGCGAAGGAGCCGATAATTTCTCCGTGTTTGAACAATGCCAAACGGTTTTTGCCGCCGGCGACTCCGAGGTCGGCGTCGCGGGCCTCGCCGGGGCCGTTGACCACGCAGCCCATGACGGCGATCTTTTTCAGCGTGATGCGGCGGCCCTGCCGTTTGATTTCCTCGATCAGGTTTTCGACCTTTTCGGCCAGCGGAATCAGGTCGATTTCGGTGCGTCCACAGGTGGGGCAGGAGACGATTTCCGGGGCGGCCTCGCGCAGCCCGGCGGCTTCGAGAATGCGGCGGGCAGGGGCGATTTCCTGTTGCGGCGGAGCGGTCAGGCTGACCCGGATGGTGTCGCCCAGCCCGTGCAGCAGCAGCGCGCCGATACCGACTGCGGATTTGACAATGCCGTTCTGCGGTGTGCCCGCTTCGGTGACTCCGAGGTGCAGCGGGTAATCGCTGAGTTCGGCGAATTTCTCATAAGCGGCCACGGTGGCCGGGACATTGGAGGCTTTCAGCGAAACTTTGATGCTGCGAAAGCCGTATTCTTCCAGAAGGCGGCACTGTGCCAGCGCGGATTGGACCAGCGCGTCCGGCAGTGGCAAATGGCGCAGTTCTTCGGCGATGCTGCCGGAGTTGGCGCCGACGCGGATCGGAATGCCCGCTTCGCCGGCCTTTTCGGCGACCTGACGGACTCTGTCGGCAGAGCCGATGTTGCCCGGATTGAGGCGGATACCGTGAATCCCGGCCGCAATCGCGCCCAGCGCCAGTTTGTAATCGAAATGAATATCGGCGATGACCGGAATCGGGCTCCCGGCAAGGATGGCGGGGAGGGCGGCCACGGCGCTTTGATCGGGCACGGCCACGCGGATAATCTCACAGCCGAGCGCGGCCAGTTCGCGGATCTGGGCGAGCGTGGCGCTTGCGTCGGAGGTGGCGGTATTGGTCATCGACTGGATCGAAACCGGGGCGCCGCCGCCGACTGCGACATTACTTAGCCGGATTTGCCGGGTCTGCGGCCGCAGGTTCATTCGGGGTCTCCTTGACTTCGGTTTTCGGCTCGGAGCCGGGCAGATATTTGGTCGGAATCAACCGTTGAATATCCATGAAAGTCACGTATACCATCAGCCCGACGAGCAAAACGATGAAAGTCATACTGATGTATTTGATGATGAAATCGGGTATTTTTCGCTTGAAAATGATTTCCAGTACCGCGATCAGGCAGTGCCCGCCGTCGAGCACCGGCAGCGGCAGCAGATTGAAGATCGCCAGCGCGAAGGTCACGATCACCACGAAGTAAATACCGTGCATGAACGACCCCTTGTAAACCGAGGTGAAAAGAACCGTGCCGATGCCGACCGGGCCGCTCAGGTTGCGGAGCCCGATGGTGCTGCCGGATTCCGTGAGCCCGAGCTTCTTGGCCACGCCGAAGAAAATGCTGCGGACGGATTTATAACTCAGGTCGATGGTGTCGTAAAACTGGCGGAACGGATTCGGGTAATTGGTCGCGGCCAGCTCGACGCCGAGCGTGTAATACTTGACCAGTTTGGGGGTGACGGTGATTTCCTGCTTCTTGCCGTCGCGTTCGACTTCGAGGGTGAATTCTTTGCCGGCATCGGCGAAACTGAAAATGGTATTGGTATCGCTCAACGGCTTTCCATTGACGCTCAGGATGATATCGTTGACCTGCAACCCGGCGTTCTTGGCTGGATAATCGTCGACAATGTCCGTGATTTTATAAGGAGCTGTCGTGCTATAGGTTATGCCGATCAGGTGCCGCGGTTTCACGGGCTGCACTTTGTCGAGTTCCGGTTTGACATCGTTGATTTCCATGATGTTGTCGCCGCGGCGGATTTTGAGCTTGAGCGGTTTGTCACCATTGGTCATCAGCAGACTGTTGAATTCGTAAATGCCGTCCAGCGGTTTATCGTTGATGGACAACACGATATCGCCTTTTTTCAAGCCGGCTTTGGCCGCAGGCGAATTACTTTCCGGATAGAGCGTAATCGGGATAACGGGCAGGAAGTACGGGAACGCGATTTTTTCGCGGTTGAGGTTTTCGGGGGCATACGGACTGCCGGGTTTCGGGGTGTAGGCCACCTGTTTTTTCTCGGGGGAATCAATGTCCAGTTTGACCGCGCCCACCGTCAGCATGACGTCCTTGGCGAATTCGCTCCAGCTGCCATAAAAAGACCTGCCGTTGAGCTTGACGATTTTATCGCCCTCGCGCAACCCGGCGGCATATTCCGGACCGGTCTTGTCGACCTGGGCCACGGTGACGGCATTCATTTTCGGTGTATCCTGCGGCACGCCGAATACCCAGACCAGGCACCCCAGCGTCAGACCGAACAGAATATTGAACAACGGGCCCGCCGCCGCAGTAATGATCCGGTCGACCGGCTTGGCTTCGGGGAGTTCGTTGCCGTTTTCATCCTTGGGCACCCCGGTACTGTCGATCTGCGGCAGTTCGACATAGCCGCCGAAGGGCAGGTAGCCCAGGCGGTACTCCACGCCGTTGATCTTCTTGCTCCAGAATTTCCTGAACCCCAGCGAAAACGCGATAATATGCAGTCCGCGCATCTTGGCCGCCAGAAAATGTCCGAGTTCATGAATGAAAATACAAAACCCGAAAAAGAAAACCAGAAAGATTGCCGAACCCACTATCCTTAAAAAATCAGCCATTACTTACTCCATGTTCAAATTCTCAAATACTATCATTTGCTGTCAGTAATATAAGCGGCCAAAAGTCAAAATACAATGGCCGAATTATAAATTTCCATAATATTGCCGGACTTTTTCCCTGGCACAACGGTCCGCGGCCAGAATCGCCGCCAGATCCGGGGCCGGTTCGGCCTTCAAGTCATCCATGACCCGCTCGACTACCCGGTGAATGTCGGTAAATTTGATTTTGCCGTGCCGGAAAAGCTCCACCGCTTCCTCGTTGGCCGCATTCATGATCGCCGTCATGGTGCCGCCCTCGCGCAACGCCCGGAACGCCAGGTCCAGCGCCGGATAGTGCAGGGGATCGGGCCGTTTGAAATGCAGTTTGCCGTACTCCGCCAGGTCCAGGCGCTTCAAACCGCCGTGGCAGCGCTCCGGGTACAGCAGCGCGTACTGGATCGGCAGGCACATGTCCGGCTCGGAAAGCTGCGCCATAACACTGCCGTCGATAAACTCCACCATCGAATGTACCACCGCCTCCGGGTGAATCAGCACCTCGATGCGATCGTGCGGGATTTGATAGAGATAACTCGCTTCGATGATTTCCAGCCCTTTATTCATCATGGTCGCGCTGTCGATGGTGATTTTGGGACCCATGGACCAGGCGGGATGCTTCAATGCGTCCGCCACGGTCATGTGTTCGAGCTGTTCCCGGGGGGTGTCGCGAAACGCCCCGCCGCTGGCGGTAATAATCAGCTTATGCACCTCAGTGGTACCCTTCGAACTGTGAAGACACTGATAAATCGCGCTGTGCTCACTGTCCACCGGGATGATGCTGCCGCCGTGTTCGCGGGCGGTGCGCATGACCAGCTCACCGGCCATGACCAGCACTTCCTTGCTGGCCAGCGCTACGGTTTTGCCGAGCTGCAGAGCCTTGAGGACCGGCAGTAAACCGCCGGTGCCGATGATCGAACACAGGACAATATCGACTTCCGGATGGCTGACCAGTTCGATCAAGGCATTTTCGCCGGATTCGACCTGGCATGCCGGAGCGTGTTTCTTCACCTCGCCGATCAACGCCGGATTGCCGATCACGGCATGGGGAGCGTTGAACTCAGCGGCCTGTTGCCCGAGTTTGGCGGCGTTGGTTCCCGCGGCAAGTCCGACGACTTCGAACCGGCCGGGCAGGGTACGGATGACCTTGGCCGTACTTTCGCCGATTGAACCGGTTGAACCGAGGATGACAATTTTTTTGCTCGTCATTTCCGCGATTCCACCATCAAGGTTACCGGACCGTCATTCTGAATATCGACCAGCATGCTTGCGCCGAATTCGCCGGTGGCGGTGGTGATGCCGGCCGCACGGAATTCCGCCACAAACTGCTCGTACAAAGGGATGGCGATCGAAGGCGGAGCCGCCGCATCGAACCCGGGCCTGCGCCCCTTGCGGCAATCTCCATAAAGGGTGAACTGCGAAACAATCAGCGCCGAACCCTTCACATCCGGCAGCGACAGATTCATCTTGTCGTTTTCGTCGCTGAAAATACGGAGGTTGATGCATTTCTCGGCCAGAAACTTGACGTCGGCGGAGGTGTCGTCATGCGTCACCCCCAGCAAAATCACCAACCCGCGGCCGATTTCGCGTTTTTCAGCGCCCTCGATGGTGACCGAGCCGGATTTTACCCTCTGCAGCAGTGCACGCATCGCCTTAATCCTTGATCAGTTTCAGGAACTCATTGCGGGTGCTGGCTTCCTTACGGAAACTGCCGAGCATGGCCGAGGTCGTCATGATTGAATTCTGTTTCTCCACGCCGCGCATTAACATGCACATGTGCTGGGCCTCCATCACCACGCCCACACCCTCGCAGCCGAGCGCGTCGAGAATGTTTTTTGCCACCTGATGAGTCAGGCGCTCCTGAATCTGCAGCCGCCGTGCGAACATATCCACGAGCCGCGCCAGCTTGCTCACGCCCAGAATCTTGCCGTTGGGGATATAACCGATGTGACATTGACCGAAGAACGGCAGCATATGATGCTCGCACATACTGTAAAATTCAATGTTTTTGACGATAATCATATCGTCGGATTCAGCAGTGAAGATGGCGCCATTGATGACGTCCTCGACTTTCTGGTGATAGCCGCGGGTCAGATATTTCAGGCTTTTCTCGACGCGGCGGGGTGTATCAAGCAATCCCTCACGTGTCGGATCTTCGCCGATTTGAGTCAAAATCGTTTTTATCGCATTTTCCATAAAAATTCCCGGTAAATTAGAATAACGATAAAATTACATCCAAACGGCGATTTTTCCACCGTAAAAAGAATTTTCTTCGAGCGAAATGTTGAAAAAGCCCATATCGGATGTTATATTAACAAATTCAGGCGTCCCGGTAGCTCAGTGGATAGAGCATCTCCCTCCTAAGGAGAGGGTCGCAGGTTCGATTCCTGCCCGGGACGCCATTTTTATTTCTTCATAATCAATACCTTACGCAAATGTATAAGAACGAATATTGTTGTCTTTTGCGTGTGTTAGTTGTTTCTAATTGATGCTCATTGTTTGAGGCTGATGCCCATAGACGCAATCACCAGAAGGTCTAACTAGGTCTAACTTTTTTTGAGGCGAAAAAAAATTGACTCATGTTCAAGTAATTTTCGAGGAAATGGTAAAATAGTGCTTTTTTGGTAAAAGAGTGAATATTTGGTACTTTTTACAATCGAACTTGCTTTCTTTTATTAGCGTGATAAGTATTTCAATGAATACAGGGTAAAGTTAATACTGCAGGTTCAATTTAAAAAAATAAAGTGTAAATGATGCATGTTACAGGAATGCAAGCTTGGCTTTCAAAACATCCACTTTCCTGTTCCATCTATCGATAATGAGTGTATGTTGAAGAAAAAGAAGGAAAATCTGGCAAGTTCCGACTTGGGCTGAAAAAGGGTGACGCAACTTAACCAGATTTTCCAATAAATATGTCAAGATTATTTTAGGTTCATGAGTTTTGGGTATATTTTTACGATGGTCCAGTTTTAAGCTATGATGAACCATATAAATTTTCTTCAGATGAACGACACTATATTTCCTGATCTTTATGCCGGATTCCATTCTTTGTTTTCCTGATGGTGGTATACAAGGTACCATGAAGGGGGAAATATCGCTCAGACGCTTTTTGTAGCGGGCTGCATTTTCAAGGTTAAAATTTCAAACGGTT
>JBEBXH010000133.1:0-9529 GCA_040391785.1 Victivallis vadensis | reverse complement strand
TCCGGGTAAACCGCCATCAAACGATGAATTCCCTCGCGGGCGGAATCCAGGAATTCCCGGTGGCCGCTCAACCGCCACGCCAGCAAGTACGCCGCCCACATCCAGCCCTGGCTATGCGGACGGTAATTATAGCATTCATTTTTATGGAAATAATCCCAGCTGTCGCCTTTTTCGAAGTCGACCGGACGCAGATTCACCTGCCGGAATCCCTGCGGTCCGGTCGTCCGCAGACACGAAAGCAGGCAACGCAGCATCTTCCGGTCCCACGCTGGATCGTCCAGCAACTCGGCGGAAGCCAGACACCCCATCACCGCCCGGCAACTGTCATCCCCATAAAATGTCGGCAGATTCTCATAGAAATTCAGCATACCATAACACGGATGCTGCGGATCGAGGCAGCACAGTTCCGGTGAACTGAAAAGATGATCCATGATCTTACCGCAGAGATCGCGCGAAGCCGGATTCCCTTTCAGCGCCCAGTCGCAGGCGAAAACCAGCGCCGTTTCGCCGGTACAGTCGCCGCGCGTCTTGGTCCGCGGCATCTGGTAACCGGTAGGGCTGATGATCGAGTCGAGTCGCGTCCCTCCGTGACCAGCACTTCCGTATGCAAAGCCAGCGCGTTGTCACTGAACCACTTCACCGATTTCTCAAACGCCTGCAGCTCCGCCAGCTCCGGCAGTTCCTCCTGTGCCTGATACGCCGGGCGCACCGCCATATCCCACAGCGGCAACACCTCCCCTGCCCCGAGCCAGTTCAAAATATAATTCCAGATACAACGCCAGTCCTCCCGCGGAGCGTAACGCGCCCGGACAAAATTGCTGAATCCGCTGGCCGCAATCAGCGCGTCCGGGTAATCCGGGTGAGTAAACAGCAGCGGCACAGCGTCTTCCGGCACGCCGTACACCGCATGGCGGTAGCCGGCTACCTTGCCGGTCACCAGCAATGGCTCAACCAGATTTTTCACCCGCCGGAACCAGCAACCGTGCTGCATCAGAATCGTACCCGGCTGACCCAGCTTCCCCGAAGTGATCACGGTCCGCTCGAACACCGTTTTCGCCGGTTCATCGAACTCCAGACCGTAAACCTCCACCGGGTACTCAATGAACATTTTCCGCCCCCGGTTCGATTCCAGAAACTCCCGGGTCACGACCGCGCCCCCCGCCGGGTACTCCGGAGCCAGCATCAGGATATTCTCCCCGAATCCCTCCGAAGTCAAGTCCATAATTTCAATCAGATCGTTATCTTCTTTATAATTCAGAATCATAAATCATTTCCTTATTTGTAATATAATGCAATAATATCTAAAAATTCAATATATTTAAATATCTTTTATATCGTGAATTATGTGGTTTCCCGGGCTACCAGTTCGGGCTTCAATAAAATCGATTCCGTTTTCTTGCCGTAAATAATATTGATCAGGCTCTCCACCGAAAGCCGGCCGGTCTCCACGAACGGCTGGGCCACCGTGCTCAACCGCGGCTCCAACAACTGCGTCAGGTACAGATCGTCATATCCAATCAGCTTGACTTTCTGCCCCAATTCAATCCCCATCCTGCTCAAAATACTGTGCAGCCGCACCGCCGCGCGGTCTACATTGCAGAATACCCCGGTCGTTTCCGAAACGTTCCGGCATTGTCTGGCAATCCGGCACAGATCTTCATCGCTTTCCCCGAACTCCTGCGTCGTTTTTCCAACCTTTTTCAGGATATCTTTGAACCCCTGGGCACGCTTGTCCTGTGTTCTCACCATCATGAAGTTTCTGCAACCACGGGACAACAGATGCTCGGCAGCGATTTGCCCGCCGTGATAGTCATCGATATCCACGTGCGGCACTTCCGGGATGAACTGTCCGGCATTGATCAGCACCAGCTTGCCGCCGTCGTCGCGAAAATTCTCAATAAGCTTCACCGCCTTGGCGTCGACCTGAAAATACGGATACGTGATGATGCCGCAGTTGCGTTGTCCACGGGTTTCCTCGATGAATTTGCGGTAGTTTTCGAAACTCGTTTCAAACGAAAACGACACCGGAAACCCATGTTCCTGCGCCGCCTGCGAAATTCCCATCACCAGATCCGCGATCAGGCTATTGCGATAACGCGGCACAAACACCCCGATGACGGGATTCTGACCACGCTTGAGGAATTCGGCATTGCGGTTCGGACGATACCCCATGCGCTCAGCGGTTTCCTGGATCAGCTGACGGGTTTTCGGCGCGATTTTGGTCTCCACCTTCGGATTCGGGTTCAAAACGCGCGAAACCACCGGGATCGAGAACCCCGAAGCCTCCGCTATTTCCGCCAGTTTCACCATAGTTCCCACCATCTCCAAATAAAAAAGAAAACGTTTTCTTTATTTCTATTATAACGCCGTTACAACAAAAAGCAAACGTTTTCTTTTTTATTTTCAAATTTTCCGAAAAGGAGAAAATGGAGTCGGTTTATTTGCTCAGGATGCAGTATCCGTGAGATGGCAGCGATATTTCGAATTCGCCATTGTGGATCCGGTGGGTCGTACCGGTCACCAGCTCACGCCAGGAGCCACTGATATTACTCTGCAGCTTGATCCGCCAGCGCCCCGGATTCGGTCCGGCATTGGCCAGCAGGATCACCGGTGAATCCCCTGCCCCGTTCACGGCGCCGAGTAATTCAAGAGCTTCGGTTTCCGAGCCTACCCGGACAGCGCTGAATTCACGTTTCAATTTCAGCTCTTCCTGTACAATTCCGCCGATCAGGGCGCTGAGTCCTTCACTGTAGAGCGAGTCAAAAGCGCAATACACCACGCTTCCATCGGCCGACATCACGATCGACGGATACGCATCCTGATTGGCGGCAAGCCATTTGTGGCCCTTCAGATCAGTTTTCGGGATATAGCCGGGAATTGTCTGTTCGAGCGGCACCGGATTGATGCGCTCCGGCACCTGAACGATCAGTTCCGTAAGAAATGATTTATTCAGTTCGGGCGCAACTTCGACCAATCGCATCTGCCCCCGGTTCCAGGGCGCGGGGGAACGCTTGTCGATCCCCAGAAACCCCGGAATCTTGTCCAGCGGTTTGAAGTGTTCGTCACGCTCCAGCGATTTGCCGAATGCCATGATCCGGCCGCCGTTTTTAACGAACTTCTCGACCTCGGCCAATCCGTCTTGATTCAAAATCGACAGCGACGGAATCACCAGCAGTTTGTAAGCGCCGAGCTTGCTTTTCAATTGGCTGTCGGCAATGAAATCGACGGCGAAGTGCTGGTTGCGAATCAGGTCGAAGCACTGCGACGCCCGCCGGGTGTATTCATCGCGCAGATGCGGCTCCGGCACCGCGCCGTAGTGAATCGTCGAAGGATTGCTCAGGAGCACCGCGATCTCCGCGGGCAGTCTGGGTGCGGCAAAGGCGGCCTGATTATCGTGGATCAGCTTGAAAAATCCGATCAGTTTTTCCCGGACCACGGGCGGCGTCGCCTGATCCGAAAACAACCCGAATTGCGGCTGTTCGCCGTTGCAGAAGAAAAACAGCCCGCGGCATCCGCCGATGATCTGGGTGAACAACTGCAGCACCGCATGGTCCGGCTTCAAGGGCGGTATCCCCTTCTGCCCGTGGGTCTCGTAGGAAATGACCGGCCCGCCGCCGGAGAGGCTCCGCGCCGCTTCCATGGCATCCCGGTAATGCAGCAGCGAACCGTTATAAGCGTCGCATCCGTACACATCCTGAACCGCCGCCTGCGACGGAATATCGTTGCACTGCAGCGCATCGCCCAGGAGCGCCGTCACCGGGTGCTTGCCGGTCAACTTTATGCCGGGCGCCTCCGAGCGCATGATCTCCCGCTGCCAGCCGAAGAAATCGGCAAACGCCTGCTGATTATAGCGGAACCAGTGATAAAAGAAAACCCGGTTTTCGTCCGGCGCGCCGGGCGGCACGATCGCATCAAAATCCTTGAACGCCGTCCTCATGGCCCGGTTGAATGTCCCGATATCGCCATGGGTTTCCTTCATTTTCGCCCGGTAAACCGCCAGCGCGGCGGGCGTCGCATCCAACCCGTACGCCGGTTCGTTCCAGTTGACGAACAGAGCGGCATTCGGGTCGTTGCCGACCGCTTTCGCCACTGTGCGCCAGTATTTCTCCAGCGCCTGACGGAAAACCGGATCATGCATACTGTAACGGAACCACAAGCCGATTTTTTCGTTGTTGATATCATGCGGGGCCGGGCCCGCCGCTTTCGCCAGCCAGGACGGAATATAGTGGCCGTTGATGAGGGGAAAGAACACCATTTCGTTGCGGACGGCAGTCTCGTGCAGTTCCCGGATTCGCTGCATGCCGGCTTCGCTGATCTGGTCCGGGCCATCCGGCATCACATCCTTGAGGCTGTATTCCTGATGGATACTGTTCATGCCGGCGGATTTGGCCCTCTGCATATCCGCATCGGTACGCCCGAACACCAGGCCAATCGGAAAAAACGGCTGTCCGCGAAAAACCAATTCTCCGTTGCGGGTCTCCAACCTGCCGTCCTCAGTTCCTATTTTTTTTTTGCGACTTCTGATCGATCAGAAGCTGCATGAATTTTCGAGGTGTTCCGTCTTCCTTTACCAGACTGAAACTGATGTCGTTGAATTTCACATCCGGCAGCTGCTCCTGCAACTTCTCCTTCACCGTTTTTGAGGCCTCAGAGTCCGCATAATAAACATAGATGAAATATTTGCTGTAAATCCGCGCCTTCCGGTTGTAGTCCAGACAACCCATCAACATTTCCGATTGCTTGTCGTCAAAATACTGCAGCGCGTTTTCCTTGGGAATGCCCCACGCCCGGATCAACCCCTCGGCACTGACGCCGAACTCGGTGTTCCACAGCGGTTTGTCCTTGTCGCCATTTTCGTCCATAATCGACCGGACCCGCGCGCCGCGCCCGATAAACGCCCACGAAACCGGTATGCCATAGCTGTGAATAGCCAGCACATCAAAATAATCTTTGCCGCCGTGAGCATATAGTCCGCGCGGGAATTCATCGGTATTGACCATGCCCCCGGTAACGATTACCGCTTTGGGATTGGCCGCACGGATCATCGGCGACACGATTTTCAGCATTTCCACGTAGCATTTGGCCCGCTCGTCCATCGGCAGTTTCGCATTTTTGCCGAAGAGGTCGGTAAAGGCGACATCCATTTCATTCCAGAGCTGCCAGTAGCGCACATCCGGGTAACGCTTGACCATCATGACCATGAAATCCCCGAAGCGCTTGTATGCCTCTTCGCGATTCTCGAAGCTCGTTCCTGGCGCGTTGCCGTGGACAATCGCCAGCGGTTCGATGCCGTATTTGCGGTAATCGGCGAAGCGGGCATCGAGTGTGCTCAAGGTTTTTTCGTCATAAACTCCGGGGGTTTTGGTCCGCTCGACATTGTACCAGTAAATGGTCTGGCGCGTAATGCCGATCCCCGCCTTTTTCAGCGTGGCGGCCACCTGATCGTCCAACCGGTGGATATTAAGCCCGAGTTCCGGCTCGGACGATATTTTCTCACCTTTCAATAAGTACGGTTCCCGACGCGGTTTCGCCTCGGTTTTCGCTTTCATCTCATTGGAGAAATCGCGCTCCTCCTGCCAGCCGGCCATCAGTACCGTGCAGGAAAGCATCATTGCCGCAATAAAAATTCTGCTGATCAATTTCATCGTTTACTCCTTCATCATCGCTGCATAAGTTTTTTCGACCCCATACCGGGCAAAAGGTATCATCTCACAATGACCGCCGTAATAAAGCGCATTGATATTCCTGCCATTGTCGTGGACCGCCTTACGGTAATCCCCGCCGACAGCGTTGCATTCATCCATCACCACCGGCATTCGGCTCCACGACACCTTGTAAGTCGCATGTATTCCAGTCATTTTAGCACGGCTGCCCTGGTCTTTCAGAAGCATATAGTTATAGTCGCTGAAATTATAGGTGGCCGTATTATTGGCCTTGTTGCTTGAGCAATAAATCCACTTGCCACGGTCATTCGCCACTCCTCCGCCAGTCAACGAAGTGGTACCGTTGATCGCGGGAAGATATAACGGAGTAAGTTTTCCGAGACCAAGGCGTATCGTCCAGTCTGAGACAGCGCGCCTGGGATCATAGAAGTTCCCATTTTTATCATTGCGGTCCGGGTACTGATCGTCATTGTCATTGCAGTACATATCAATGGCCAGCCCGACCTGCTTCAGATTGTTCATACATGAAACTGTCTTTGCTTTCTCCCGGGCATTGTTCAGCGCCGGCAGCAGCATCGCAGCCAGGATTGCGATGATCGCAATCACGACCAACAATTCAATAAGTGTAAAATTCTTTTTCATTTTGTCCTCCTGGTTCTCATCGTTTTATAGTTCCTACTGAATTTCTTATGATCAACTTCGGATTGATTGCTTTTGGTTCGCGCACGGTATTGTCGCCATTCAGGTGACGCAGGAAGTTTTCCACCGTGTAAGCCGCCATCTCGTCCAGCGGCAGATGTACTGTCGTCAGCTGCGGCAGCACCAGGGTCGAGAAGAGCGAATCGTCAAACCCGATGACCGACAGCTCATCCGGTATTTTGATCCCGACCGAATACGCATACTCGTAAACGCCCAGCGCCATCTGATCGTTGGCGCACAAGATCGCCGTCACCCCTTGCTTCAGCAGCTCCGGGGCCCGGCGGCGCCCGCTGGTGATATCATCCTCGCCGACAACCACATACCTCTCATCAAACGCCAGCTTATGGCTGTCATAAAGCTTCCGGCAGCGGGCAATCATTTTCTTGCGGTCGGGCACACAACGCAGCGTCGATCCCATATAACCGATCTTCTGGTGCCCCATGCCGAACAAATATTCCATGGCCTCGACTTCAGCCGCATCGTAATTAATAATAATCGGCGCGCGCGGATTGCGCGAATGCGTCACCGTCGGCACGCCCTGCGCCAGCGCTTCCGCTTCTTCACTGTCCAGCTGCGGCAGCATATTGATGATACCATCCACCATGCCGGACGAAAACTTGCGGATCAATTTCCGCCCTTTCTCGACATCCAGCCCGGCGATTCCCAGCACAATTTCGTAAGAATGCTGGTTCAAATTCGCCTCGATCCGGTCCAACAGTTGCCCGGTAATCGGGTTCTGACAATGGTCGATCAAAATCCCGACCAGCATCGTCCGTTTGTCCTTGATCGACTTGGCGAAATAATTCGGCTGATACCCGAGCTGGTCCACCGCCGCGAATATCCGCTGCTTGACCTCCTCGCTGATCGGCCGCTTGCCGCTGATGGCGTGCGAAACGGTACTCGCCGAGACTCCGACCACTTCCGCTACATCTGAAATTGTAATTTTATTTCGCATTTTTTCGTCGTCAAATAATTCATCAAATCGTTTTGATAATATTATAACTGAACCCCCGTCATTTGTCAATACCCAAAGAAAAAATTTTTCCGATTTTCAGAAAAAAGAAAAATCATCCGTCACTCTCGTCCGACCTGTACGACTTGTCCGACTTGTCCGACTCGTCCGACCTGTCCGACCTGTCCGACAAACTTCCTCCGAAAATGGGCGGGGTGTTCACTCGATCGGCAGATTATGCTGGCGCAGGAAGGAAAGCTTATCCCAATAGCCCCGCTGGAAAACTATTTTACCATCGCGCACATGGAAAAAACCGCAGCCACGCAATCCGAGAGGATCGCGCCACTCCATGATACCCCACTCCCCGTCCTCAAAAACATTTTCGACAATGCACACCATCTCAGCCGCCGCAAATTCGCGCTGAAACATGGCCCGGATCGCTTCCCGCCCAATCACCGGCTCATTGGCCACCTGGTGATTGACGGCGTCCTCTGCATAAAGCTCCGCCAGCGCATCCGCCGAGGCGCTGTTAAAAAGTTCGGCAAATTTCAAAACCACTTCTTTAGGCGTCATGTCATACTTATCCTTTGATTTAAACTATGGATAAGATATCATGAGTTTCCCTGCTTTCAATCTGCTTCAAGGGTTTGCCGTAGATTTCCACGCCAGATAGCCGGACTTCCGTCACGTCGTATTCGGCTTTCAGGTCGAACATGACACAGGCACTCTTCCCCTCGATCCGGACACGGTATTAACTCTTAATTCTTAACTGGTTGCGATAGCGGTGCGGAGACATGCCGTAGACTTTATTGAAGCAGGTGCAGAAGTAACTGCTGTCGTAGAAACCACATTGCAGTGCGATTTCGGAAATGGGAGAGGCGGTGTTGCGGAGAAGCTGCTCGGCGTTGCGTAGCCGGATATTGTTCAGGTAGGCGCTCGGCGTACAGCCGATGATCCGGCAGAAGCTGCGATAAAAACTGCTCTCGCTCTTCGATACCAGCGCCGCCAGTTTCGCCCTCGGAATCTGCTCGCTGAAATGCTTGTTCATATAGAGCAGCACCCGGTCGAGGCTCTGCAGTTCCTGATATCGCGGGATCGACGACTGCGCGTAACAGCGGCACAGGAACACCAGCAGCTGGCTGAACAGCCCGATCGCCATCAGCTGCGACCCCGGCTCCCCGCTTTTCAATTCGCTCTCCATATGGTAAACCAGCCGTTCGGCCTCGGCCAGCAGCGCTCCTTCGAGGTTCAGCGGCAGGAAATCGCTGCGGGGGCGCATCAGCGGCTCGATTTCAAAAAGCGAATTCCAGCCGGGCATGGTGGTCAGGTCGTACAATTGGAATTTCAGATCATCGTCCAGCCACATGACATTGGTCACGGCCAAATGGTTTTGACGGCAGTATTCATGCACCATACCGGGGCGCAGCATCAGGATGTCGCCGGCCTTGATGTGATACGAGCGGTTTTCGTCGCGGTAAGTGCCGTCGCCGCCGGTCACAATGACCAGCTCATAAAATTTATGGTAATGCAAAGGCGCCAACGCCGCCTCACCCGTCACGCTGAACACAGTCAGCGGAAACGCGCTCCCCGCAATGGAATGCAATTCGTCACGTTCGTAGATATACGGCTGCATAAAACTCCTGTTTGCACGAAATATACAATTTATTGGCTGAAAAATCAAGGTAAAAAGTATTTCTATCTGTTATAATATAGACGTATAAACTGGAAATGTGACGATGAAAAACTATATTAACCGTAACCTTAAAGGAAAAAAGAATGCGAAAATCGAATTTCACACTCATTGAACTCCTGGTCGTGATCGCGATCATCGCGATTCTCGCCGCCATGCTGCTCCCCGCCCTGAACGCCGCCCGCGACAAGGCCAAGGCGTCGAATTGCCTGAGCAATGAAAAACAGATGGGCACCATAATCGCCCTTTATGCGGACGACAATCAGGATTTTATTGTTTCCGGCCGCAACGTCAGCCTGATTTTCAACGGCGTGCGTTATATCATGTGGTATCAGCTGATGTCGCATTATACGAACAATAAAATATTTGCCTGTGCCTCCAGTGTCAACACTTCGCAAATCAAGGGGCCGACCGGCGATTACAAATGGCCGACCAGCTCCGAAGCTTTTACGTTGTCTTATTCGTTCAATAATCTAGTAGTCCGTTCATAAAATAACATTGCAAATATGCGAATATGTGCTATAT
>JBEBXH010000132.1:0-10025 GCA_040391785.1 Victivallis vadensis | reverse complement strand
AATGGAAGAAATGCGGACGATGTGATATGTTATTTTATGAACGGACTACTAGTGCTGGAATATCCCGAAGTGAGCTGGACCCTGACCAAAAGCCGCAAAATCGGAGTATTGAAGAAACCGACCCTGGTTATTCCGATCATGTGCGGCGTCAAGGTCCAGAACGATACCAGCTTCACCGGTCACGAAGGGATCCTGGTATCGGGCGCGGCCGATGGCAGCAGCGGCAAGCAACAGTGGGTGCACAACGGCAGTGCCACGGTGCTTTTCATGGACGGACACACCGGTTCGCTGCGGCAGGGTCCCCGTGCTCAGTATGAGAACGACTATATCTGGGGTCTCCGCGACGGCGATAAATCAAAATGGAACTGGTGATCCGAATGCGTAAAATAATCCTATTCATCGTACTGTTTGCCGGACTTTCCGCATTTACCCAGAAGGAACATTACCGGAGTGATTTCGCCAATGGGCGCCAGGGCTGGGGCGGCTGGAGCAATACATCGACGGTCGATATATCAACCGTTCTCGATGAGAAACTGAACGTTCATGTGTTAATGCTCAAAGTCAAGGACAACGGCTGGAATGTACCGATCACCAAATTCACCCCGGTCACGGTCGGCGACAAGACCATGATCCAGTTCAAAATCCGCAGCCAGAGAGCCTGGGATGAAAACGAAATTACCTTTTTCAATGATTCGGAAAAATCCAGTTACCGGATTCCGTTTCCGACCACAGAAAACAAGTGGATCACTGTCCAGAAATACATTTACAAGGCAGTATTGAAAAAGGGCAACCCGGCGGTTCAGTGCGACGGCATGCTCGGCGACCAATTGAACGGTTTCCAATTGGCGACGATGGGCTCAAAAATCGAGCTTGCGGATGTGGTCATTTTTGAGGCTACCGGTGAAGAACCGGAGCTGCCGCTGCCGGAAATGGACCCGGCCGTGGCGAAGTATCTGGAAACCTTCACGCCGGTAGATTATCCGGTACTGCGGCGCAACGGCGTATTTCCGTACGGCCCGGTGAACATGGTCCGCGCCAATGTGCATTCGGGCAAACTTTTCGACCGCCCGGTCATGGAAAGTTACCGCGGCGACCTGATCGACATGCGCCGCCATTACATGAATACCTTCATCAACTTCTGGGAGTCGACCGACCTGGCGGAACGCCTGAAGATGGCTGAAGAAACCGGCATGTACCTGATCGAAACTGTTTTCTGCGGTACCAATTTCGCCAAAATGAAACCCGGCGATAAAACCGATGTGCGGTTCCGCCTCGCCAAAGAATCCCCGGCCCTTCTGGCCTGGTATGGGCGCGACGAGCCTTCGCCGGCGCAACTTCCTGAGTACCTCGAAAGCAAGAAAGCGTTGGCGGAGCTCGACAACATTCATCCCCTGACCAGCGCTTTGCACCTGCCGGGCGTCCGGCGTAAGATCGGCCCCGTGCTGGAAGTGATGATGCCCGATGTCTATAATTTTTATCCCGGCACCCCGACCGACGGCAGCGTGGTGATCCCGCATTTCAAAATAATCCGCGAATGCCACGAACAAACCGCCGGCAAGCGCATCTGGTACATGTGCCAGACCTTCAGCAACCGTCATTTCCGCAATGATAAAACCACTTATTCGGCACGGTATCCCAACCCGGAGGAAATGCGGCTGGAGCTCTACACCGCAGTGGCGGCCGGAGCAAACGGCATCCTGTTTTTCGTTTACAACGACTATGTGACTTATCTGGATGATAAGCTGCGCGGAGAGGAATTCGACTGGACCATGGTTGACCAGTGGGGTAACGGTAACGGCGTGTATGATGAAATCGCGGATTTCGGACGCAAAGTCGTGCCGGTCATGCCATCCTTCATCAATGCTGAGCCGGGAGACTTCATCAAAACCGATGGCAAAAACCTGTTGATCGGCCAACTTCGCAATGAATGCGGCACGCTGGTGATCGCTGTTAATCCAACCACGCTCAAAGCATTCGAGGGGCCGTTAAACCTGCAATTGCCGTCCGGAACTCGGGTTTACGACCTCATTGCCATGACCGAGGTCAAGGATCATACCTTGAAACTGCGTCCGGCCGAAGGCGCGCTGTGGCTGGCGGCAACGCCCCGGCAATACGAAAAGGTTCGTCAGGAAATCGACACCCGTCGCGGGCAGGCAGCTCAAGGACTGGCCGACATTCGTAAAGCCGAATTGGCTGCCGCCGGTTTCGTCGATGGCAAAGCCTCGCCTGAGTGGTTATCCGCCGAAGCGAAACTGGTCGAAATCCGCCAGCAGTTCGGTCGGATCAATCGTTATCTGACGCAACCGGAAATCATCATAAAAGCGGAACAGGCCCCGGAATACAAAGAAGTACATGCGAAGCTGATCGAGTACAGTACACGTTATTTTGCCGCCCGGCGCGAACACGGCAAAGGCCAGATCCCGAACGATCTGGATTTACTGCTGCAGAATACGAAAACATTGAAAAAAACGTACCGCTCACTTTGATTATGAAGATATTTACCAAACAAACAATGTGGTTGGAAAGGGCCGAGGTGCTTAAGCCTTGTCTGAAATATTGGCGCGTGGATGCCGCTTATGCGGTCACGCCCGTGGCCGATGCGGCAGTGTGGCAGGGATACCGCATGAAGCGTGAGGCGCTGGGGTCCTTTCTGGAAACATCGCGTTTCACAGTCGGCGACAGCTTCATTGTCGAGCTGCCGGAAAGCACTGTGGGGCGGCTGCGTTTTTCTATGAAGGTGCTCAATGGCTACGCCGATTCCCCGGTCAAGCTTCGGATCATCCTTGGCGAAATGCCGTTGGAAGTGGTGAGCGACCCCAATACATACCAGGGCAGTTTGAGCCGCGCCTGGCTGCAGGACGAAATCGTGGTCATCGACGACCTGCCTTGCGAATTCGCACTGCCGCGCCGTTATGCCTGCCGTTATATCTCGTTTCAGGTGCTGGCCGCGCCGGACGCGTTGGTTTTTCATGACATTCATCTGATGGCGGAAGGGGTGGAAAACGAGTTGCCCCCGGCCGGTGATATCGATCCGGAATTCGCCGCCATTGACGCCGTCGGGATGCGGACGCTGCGCAACTGCATGCAGACCTGTTTTGAGGACGGGCCGAAGCGTGACCGGCGTTTGTGGATGGGCGATCTCCGGCTGCAGGCCATGGTCAATCACGTGAGCTGCCGGCGTTATGATTTGATCGAACGCTGCATGTATCTGCTGGCGGGCTGTACCGATGATCGCGGCTGGATTCCGGGATGCGTTTTCGAGCGGCCGCAGCCGAACAAGGGGTGCAACACGGCCGATTATTCGCTGATTTTTTCGATCGGGCTGGAGGAACATTGCCGCTGGAGCGCTAACTATGAGATCGGCAGTGAGTTATTCGATATGGCGCGGCATCAGTTCAAACTCTGCCGCGAATTTTTCGACGAACGGGAACTTTTCATCGATCCCTGCGACATCGCCACGCTGTGGGTGTTTGTGGACCACGACCACGAGCTTGATCGGCAGGCCGCCATGCAGGGAATCTATATCGCCGGGCTCAATTCGCTGGCGGCGCTGGCGGATAAAATCGGCCGTGGAAACGATGCCGCCGAATTGCGCCGCGAAGCCCACCACCTGACGAAAATCGCACGCCGGTTTCTGTATGACAAAAAACTCGGGCTGATCGTTTCCGGCACCAACCGTCAGGTTTCCTGCGCGTCGCAGGTCTGGATGATCCTCGCCGGAGTACTGACCCCGGAGGAAGGCCGTGCCGCGCTGCGCCGGCTGCATAAACATTCAGGTGCGCTGATGCCGAAATCACCCTACATGTATCACTATCTGTTGGAGAGTTATCAGCTGTGCGGTGAATACGAAAAACTCTTTGCATTGATCGAACGCTATTGGGGAGCGATGATCCGTCATGGTGCGGATACTTTCTGGGAAGTTTTCGTGCCGGACAAACCGCTTTTCTCGCCATATCGCGACGCGAGGATGAACAGCGCCTGCCATGCCTGGAGCTGCACCCCGAGCTACTTCATCCGCTCATTGAGCCGTGAACAGTTTACAGTTCATAATCGGCGGGCGAATAGACGACGAATGACGGCAGAACCAGTTCCGGGGTTTTGATGATCTTGCCGCAGTACTGGATACAAACATAAAGATCATCTTCATCGAACAGGATGGGGAAACAGATTGATACCGGAAACCGCCAGAAATGCACTTCCCGGAATCTCGGCTAATTCCGGTAAAGTCAAGATAATATTTTGAAACCACTAAACTTGTCCCTGATATATCCCAAAAAATTCTCGCTTTTTCATTACCGGGTATTGCATTTTTCTGCGACCGCTGTATAATAATAGTATCACGTGACACCTAAGCATGTAACGCGTGACACTAAATCAAGGATTTTTTATGGCTGTAACCGCAAAAGATATCGCAAAAATCGTCGGCGTTTCGCGCTCGGCGGTCTCGGCGGTTTTAAATGGACACCACGACAAAGTATCGCCGGAGAAACGCGAGAAAATCATCGCCGTAGCCAACGACCTGCGTTACCGTCCGAACCCCACCGCGCTCAGCCTGGCCGGCAAGCCGACCCGTACCGCCGGATTGATATTCAGTCCGCACATCTCGGCGATTTACGCGGAACTTCTTGAGCGTCTGGTCTTTTTCCTGAAGGAACAGGGCTATGGCTATACGCTGCTGATGCCGACCGACGCCGCCGAGGAGCTGGCCGCTATCCGCGACTTGGCCGATCGCGGAGCCGACGGCATTATCGTCTCCTATGCCATCAACGATATCCGGGCGCTGGACTGCGGCATTCCGATGGTTTGCCTCTCCCCCTACCCCGGCCAATACGAGGTTCGCGTGGACTTGCAGGGCGGTTTCGAACATGCCGTCCGGCACCTGCAGGGGCATGGGCATTGCCGAATCGCGCTGGTCTGCCCGAATCGTTCGGCGGTTCCGATGCAAGCCGCCGGTTATGAAGCCGCCATGAAGAGCGCCGGGCTCAAAACGAAAAAATCATGGACACTGGAAGTCACCGCCAACCCGGACCTCCCGGCACAGCTCAATCATTTGCTCGATGTGGAAAAAATCACCGCGTGGGTCGTCACCAACGACCTGTTGGCAGCGCGTTTCATGAACCATCTGACCCAGCTCGGCAAACGCGTTCCCGAGGACGCCGCCATCATCGGTTTTGACGGCAACGCCTGGGGGCGCGAAACCGCCTGCCCCCTCACCACGCTGGTTTTTCCGGCGGCGGCCATCGCCCGCTGCTGCGTCGAGGTCCTGCTGGAAAAGATCAAGACCCGCAACCTCGACCCCGTCGCCGCCCCGAAACTGCTGAAACCCGAGCTGTACCTCGGCGGCAGCTGCGGCTGCCCTGTTCAGTGCGCCACCGGCTTGTACTGGACCGGACAACCCCTGACGCTCGATTCCGCCGGTGAACAAGGCGGCGGCTTCAACCCGGATGAACCTCTCTCCTTCGAAAAATAACCCCGAGGATTTATATGACCACACTCAATGACACCTTCATGCCCGTAGGAACCATCGCCAAGGTCCGCGACCGGAAACCCGCCGAATATCTCGGCGAAGTCGCCGCGTTCGGCGTGCACTACTGCCAGCTCGGCGGCGTGGCGGACAACCTGCTGTTCGGTTCCGGCCGCGCCGAGCGGGTCGCCGAACTCAAGGAAACTGCCGCCAAGCTCAATCTCACCATCACCGCGTTCTGGGTCCCCTTCGCCGGCCAGCGCTGGGGCTACGCGGATGCGCCGCGTTATAACGGCCTGGTGCCGGAGCAGTTCCGCACCGAACGGATGATCCGCTGCTGTATGGCTTCGCAGACCGCCCGCGAGCTGGGGATCGGCATTCTCGCCGCTCACGTCGGATTCATCCCGGAAGACCCGCAGGAAACCGCCTACAAGAACTTCGTCAGCGACTTCCGCTACCTGCTGGAATTCTGCGCGGCCAACGACCAGCAATTCATCCTCGAGACCGGGCAGGAAAACGTGGAAACTCTCGAGCGGTTCATCAACGACTTGAATATGCCGAATATCGGGCTGAACTTCGACCCCGCCAATATGTTGATGTATAACCAGAATGAGCCAATGGAGCTGCTCGAGCGTCTGGCAAAATACATCATCAATGTCCACTGCAAGGACGGCAAGCGCCCGACCCGGCCCGCCACCATGGGCCCGGAAACGGTCTTCGCCCAGGGTGACATCGACGCCCCGGCGATCATCAAGCGCCTGTACGAGCTCGGCTATCGCGGCCCGCTGATCATCGAACGCGAAATCGGTGACAAGGCCCAGCTGAAACTCGATCTCGAATACACCATCAATTATCTGGAAGAACTAAAAAAGGGTATGAGGTAATATCATGAGCAACAAAAAAATCAGAGTCGGAATCCTCGGGCTCGGCCGGATCGGCCGCAGCGGTCACGGCGGTGAACTCTCTAATTTTCCGGATAAGTTTGAAATCGTGGCGGGCTGCGATTACGACTATACCCGGCGGCAGGATTTGCCGGAAATTTTCAAGAACGCCAGAATTTATGAACGCATGGACGACATGCTGGCCGATCCGAACATCGACATGATCACCGTTGGCACCCGCAACACCGATCATACCCCGCACGCCATCGCCGCCGCACAGGCCGGCAAATACGTCGTGACCGAAAAACCGATCGCGGTCAGCTATGCTCAGGCGCTGGAGTTGAAACTCGCCGACGAGCGCTACCCCGGCAGGATTTTCCTGCGCCACAACCGCCGCTTCGAACCGGCGTTCAGGCACGTCAAAAAGATCGTCGATTCGGGCCTCCTCGGCCATGTCTACGCGGTCAAGGTGCACCGCCATCCGTGCTCGGCGCGGCGCTGGGACTGGCAGACGACCGGGGCCTGTTTCGGCGGGCTGCTGAACAACTGGGGACCGCACCTGATCGACCAGGCACTCCAGCTCCTCGATGCGCCCGTGGCCGACCTGTGGGCGGATTTGCAGCACGCGCTGGCCGCCGGCACCGCCGACGATTACTTCAAGATCATGCTCCGCAGCACAAACGGCCGCGTGGCCGACGTCGAAGTCTCCGGCAACACCACGTTGCCCGGCATCCTCTATTACGCCGAGGGCAACCGCGGTTCGCTGGTCGTGACGCTGGAAGAGAAAACCATCAAACTGCGTTACATCGATCCCGAATTCAAGTTCACCCCGGTGGATTCCATCCTGACCAATGCCCATCCGTTGGTCTATGGCGGACACGAAAATCTCCCCATGATCGAAGAGGAAATTCCGATTGAGCCCGGCTCGATGTCAGAGCTCTGGCCGGCCATTTACGAGACCATTCGCGAGGGCAAGCCGTACCGCGGAGCCACCCTTGAGCAAGGCATCGAAGTAGTTCGGATCACCGATCTGGTACGCTCTGCTTCCGGTTTCACTCCCACCCCCCTCAAGGCATATTATGAAGTGGACCCCCGTTAACAATTACGCGGCGATGAGCGAGCTGGGGGCGCAACGGATTTTCGAGGTGATCTCCCGGACCGGGGGACACCTGAATCTCGGGGTCGCCACCGGCAACACCATGCTGGAACTCTACCGAATTCTGGCTGAAATGATCAACCACGCCCGGCTCGATCTCTCGGGGTTCCATACCTGGAACCTCGACGAATACGTCGGCCCGGACGGCCGCGCCGTAGCACCAAGCCATCCGCTCAGCTATCACAAGTACATGGCGGATAACTTCTTCAACCGTCTTGAACGTTTCGATCCGGCCAACGCGCATTTCCCCGACCCGGACGATCCGGCAGGGTTCGACCGCGCGCTGGCAGAGTCCGGCGGCCTCGATCTGCAGTTGCTGGGCATCGGCTTTAACGGTCATATCGCGTTCAACGAACCCATGAGCGGAATACCGGTCGCAGATTTCGCGGCGCTGCCGACACGGGTAATCGAGCTCAAGGAACTGACCATCGCCACCAACCGCAAGCTGACCGCCGCCGGGCAGGATATCGTACCGCGCCACGCGGTAACCATGGGGATGAGGCAGATTCTCGAGGCAAAACAACACCTGCTGCTGGCCTGTTTCGCGGAGCAAACTGCGCCGCTGAACGCCATCCTGCAGGACAGAGTCACCCCCGAGCTCCCGGCCTCCTACCTGTTGAACTGTCCCGATGCCGAAATCATCTACACCAAGGACAAAATCCCGTTATGCATCTGATCAATGCACACATCATCTCGCCCGATGTCGAATATACGTCGGGCGCGGTGGAGTTCGAAAATGGCGTCATCACGGCGGTATACCCCGACTCCGCCGGCTTGACCGGCTTCGATCTCGGCGGCAATTACCTGATGCCGGGCTTTTTCGACATTCACACCCACGGCGCGGGCGGAAGCGATTTCTGCGACGGCACCGTGGAGGCCGTCCGCACCCTCGCCCGCCACAAGCTCACGCAGGGTGTGACCTCCTTCCTCGGCACCACCATGACGTTGCCCGGGGACAAAACCGCCGCCGCCATCCGCTGTGCCCACGAATATATGGGTAAACACCACGACGGTGCGAAAATCCCGGGTATCCACCTCGAGGGTCCATTCTTCGCCCCGGAGTGCGCCGGAGCGCAAAACCCGGCATATCTGCAACAGCCGGACATCGGCTTCGTCGAGCGCATGAACGAAATCATGCCGGTCAAAAAGGTATCGTATTCAATCGAACTGGACAAGGATTTCGCATTCGTCAAGGCATTGGCGGAACGCGGCATCATGCCCGCCGCCGCCCACACCGCCGCGACTTACGAAGAGTTCAAAACCGCTTCGGCATGCGGACTCAAACACCTCTCGCACTTCTGCAATGTCATGACACCGCTGCACCATCTTCGCTTCGGCATTGTCGGCGGCGGACTATTGCACAAAGATGTGTTTCTGGAAATCATTTGCGACGGCGTCCACCTTTGTCCGGAAATAATCCAGCTCATCTTCGAAGTACGCGGCTGTGATCATGTCATGCTGATCACCGACTCCATGCGCGCCGCCGGCATGCCCGACGGCGAGTATACGCTCGGCGGCCTCGAAGTCGTGGTCAAGGACCGCTGTGCCCGGTTGAAAACCGGCCCGGTGGCCGGCAGCACCCTGCTTTTTCACGACGGGCTCCGCCATGTCCAGAACCTGACCGGATTGCCGCTCAAGGAACTGGTCAAAACCACTTCCTGGAACCAGGCGCGCTCCCTGAACATCCCCGGACTCGGCAAAATCGAACCCGGCTTCCGCGCCGACTTCGCCGTCCTGAACCGCGACCTGCAGCCGCTCTCCACCTGGGGCGACGGCCGGGAATTATGGCGCGCTTGAATTCGATATTTCCTGTATTATAGTAGTGTGATTCAAACTTATATGAAGAGGTCTGTTCACATGATTACTATCCGTAAATTCGAAAATCGGGATGCCGAAGCCGTCGCCGTCATCATGCACGAAGCCTTTGCCGGATTCCTCAAAACCAAGCTCGGCGACCGGTTCGATACGTTGTTTCCCTTTCGCCCCGCCTCCTACTGGATCGACGCCATCGTCAAAAACGATACCTTCGAAACCACCGCGTTCGTGGCGGAAAGCGAGGGCAAAATCGCCGGCTATCTGATGGTTTCCGCTTCCTCGCGCGGCCTCGGTTCACTGAACAGCATCGGCATCGACATCAACAGCCCGGAGAAAGGAATCGGCCATATGCTTTTTCTGGAGGGGGATAAATTCTGGCGCGAGCACAACCAGCGCAAGGTCACAACCTGCGTATCGGCCCACAATCAGCGCGCGCTGATCTTTTACATTAAGCACGGTTTCCTGCCCGAGGGATATCAACGCGATCACTTTTTCGAAGGTGTCGACGAAATCATGCTCGCCCGCCGCATGAATGACTGAGCGCCTGCGGCTTACAGTTTATTTCGCCCTGCAGGCGACCAGCGCTATCCGCGCGCTGGACCGCGTCCGGCCAAGCGGCCGGTGGCGAGTTATTTTTTTAAATTCTTAATTCTTGAGCCAATTTCAAAAGTGAAAAGTAAGAGGAATTAAGCGAAGACGGCTTGAAAAA
>JBEBXH010000131.1:0-10111 GCA_040391785.1 Victivallis vadensis | reverse complement strand
TTCAGCGACGTTTTTTTAGCATGCAAAAATTATTTCTGATTTTTTTTCGCTGAATCTTCTTGAGGGCTATTGATTTTTCCGGATAATGACTGTATAATTAATGGCATGACTTACTCGAGTAAGTTACATAAATCAAGTAGAGGTTTGGCATGGCGGTGACGATGAAGGATATAGCCGAGTTGGCTGGCGTGTCTCGTCCGGTGGTTTCGGCGGTTCTGAATGGCGGGAGCAAGTTGAAGGTTGCGCCGGCTACCCGGGCCCGGATTCTGGATCTGGTCAACAAAACCGGTTACACGCGAAATCTTTCCGCCCATCTGTTGCACGGCAAAACTTCGCGGTCGATTGCCATTTTCACCAGCCCGCATTCGATCCCGATCAACCAGGAACTGGTGTATCAGGTCAATCGGATGGTATGTGCCTACGGGTACCGGGTACTCCAGTTTCCGATGGTCACAGCGAAAAATGCCGCGGAGATTATCGCGGATTCTTTGCAATTTGGCATTGATGGAATCGTTGCCATTGACTGTATCAATACCCTGCCGCAGCAGGGAATCAATGTTCCGGTAGTCTCCCTGATGCGGAATCAAATAACTGCCGACGTCTGGATCGACCGCGAAGACGGTGAATACCAGGCTACGCGGCATATTCTGGAGCATGGACACCGGCGGTTATGCATGATCGGCAACGGGCTGAATTTCCAGCAGGAGAAAGTGGCCGGGTTCCGGCGCGCCTGCGAAGAATATGAGGTTTCGCCGGAACATTCGACTTTGCTGGACCTGACCTGGAACACGAAGTTTGCCGAACAACTTGAGCGCCTGTTGAAACGCGACAAGGTGACGGCGTTTGTTTGCCACAGTGATTATATCGCGGTGCGGTTGATGGGTTATCTGGCCAGATATGGAATCAAGGTGCCGGACGATGTGGCGCTGGTTGGTTATGACGGTGATATGTATGCGTGTTCGGGACCGTGCCGCATAACCACGGTTCGCCAGCCAGTGGCGAAAATGAGCAAAATCGCCATGGAAATACTGATGAATAAAATCCAGCACAAGTGCCTGGAGCTCCTGCCGACGCCAAAAGTCTTGAAGCCGGTTCTGCATTTGGGCGAGAGCTGCGGCTGCAAACCGCCACCGGAAAAGACGATCTGCTGGGAGCGTGTGATTATAACACTGGAGGGTTCCGGCGATCTGATTAAAATACCACCGCCGGAATTGGTGGAACAGTATCAGGATTTTGATCAGGAAATGGAGCATAACGAACATATAACAATCAAGGAGGTAGCCGATGTATAAGAGAAATGGAAGCAGGAATTTTACATTGATTGAGCTTCTGGTAGTGATTGCAATTATTGCGATACTGGCGGCAATGCTGCTGCCGGCATTGAGCAGTGCGCGGAAACGGGCCCAGCTGATAAGTTGCGTCAGCAACAGCAAGCAGATCGTGCTGGAATGCCAGTTGTACGCCGGTAATTTCAACGATCAACTGCCGGACGGCCGGGAAGACAGCAGGCAACTGACTAATTTCATAATGAGGGCGAACCATCCGACCGGCCTGGGCAGGCTTATCCATTTGACCGGAGCTCTGCCGGGGCCTGATATGGACAGCAAGGCGTCGAAGATTTTCGCCTGCAGGTCCGCCGCCTTCCAGGGGACTCAATTGAGCGCAGTGCTTGAAACGCAACTGATCGGCTGCGGCAGTACCAGCAATGCCCGGCGTTCTTCTTTTCTTTATGCCGAGCCGTATGACCTCACATTTACCTATGAGTATTATGTCAGCAGCACGGCGCGGGCCAAAGATCCCCAGATCAATGCTGCATGGAACCGCAACCGGGATTCCGGCAAGTTGACGGACGTGGCGGCGCGGCGAGGCGCCCTGGGCGGATGCTGGTTTGACGGGGGAAAAGATTTCCTTACCGACAATGGACATGGAAGCGGAACGAAAAAAGTAGCGCCGATAGGTATGAGTGACGGCTCGGCCAAAGTAATGCGGTTTGACCGCAACGATATCCTCCCCCACGCCGCTTCCGGCAAAGTCAGTGACAGCGGCAGCTGGGGATTTGCCGTGGCGTTGCTTTATCTGGCTCCAATACAATAAAAACAAAAATAATGAGGTGAAAATGAAGACTTTCCTGAAAATGACATTGCTGGCCCTGCTGGTTGGAGTCAACGCGGCGGAGAGCGTCAAAGTGAGTGATTTCAAGCCATCGCGGGAAAATGCCACCAAAGCGGTGCAGGCAGCGTTGGATTCCGGGGCAAAGCAGGTGATCTTCGACAATCCCGGATTCGAATACCTGGTGGAACCGCTCTGGCTGCGCAGCAACCAGGAGTTGGTTTTCGAGGACAAGGTGCAAGTACGGGCACTGCCCGGCGCCTTTAAAGGGCGCAACGATTCGCTGTTCACCGGCAAAGGGGTGGAAAACGTCATGATCCGCGGTACGGGTACCGCGGTGCTCTCCATGAACAAGAGCGACTATCAGGATGCCGCGCGTTACCGGCCGGCGGAATGGCGGCATACGATATCGCTGCTGGCCTGCCGCAATATCACGGTGCGGAAGTTAACGGTGAAAAGCAGCGGCGGAGACGGCATATATGTGTCGACCGGGACAAATTTCGGAAAGCCGGAGGGATGCCGGGATATTTTGTTGGAAGACTTGATTCTGGATGACCATCACCGCCAGGGGATCAGTGTCATTTCGGCGGAGAACCTGATGATCCGCAACTGCCGGATTTCCAACACTTCCGGGACCCAGCCCATGTGCGGTATTGATTTCGAACCGAACCAGAAGCCGGGAGAGCAGTTGATTAACTGCGTGGTGGAGAACTGCGATTTCATCAACAACGCCCGGGCCGGAATCATTGTATATACCGGAGGATTGGCGGAGCCGCTGGATATAACGGTGCGCAATTGCCGTTTCAGTGGAAATGACGGAATTATGATCACGGCCGACTGCCGGGAGGCGACACCGAACCGGGGTATTATCCAGCTGGAAAGCTGCGAGTTCTCCGATTTGCTCCGCCCGATTATTATCCGCAACCACCGCAGCGGAGTGAAGCTCAATCTGACCAACTGTAAAATCGACAATCTTTCCGGCAAGGCATTGCTCCCCATCAATATTTACACGGAATATGCCGATGATTGCGGCGGTATTGACTTCGGGCGTCTGGTGATCCATCAGGATCCCAAACGCCAGGTGATGAGTTTTAACGGTTCAAAAGGAGCCGGACTGGAAGTTCCCGGCGGCGAAATTATCATCACCTCCAAAGATGGAAAAGATCAAAATTTTGACCTGAAAAAATTTGCGGCGCGACACAAGCCCGATCCGGTATTGAAAAATTTCCAGACCAACCAGTTGCTGGTCGGCAGCTGGAAACCCGCGAACGCTCAGGGCAAAAGCGGTAATAAATTTACGGTCCGTGGCAAAGGGATCGATTTTGTCCAGTATGCCGACGGGACGAACCCGGTGGAACTGCGGTTCCGGGAAGCCTGGAAAAGCCAGAAAGCGGCGAAAATCGCCATACCGGTGGAAATCTTCGACCCGGCGGGAACACCGCACGGCAAATTCGTTGTCGACCAGGAAGATTTCACCTATCGCTTTGCGCCGAACAATGCCGGCGTTTACCGTTTTATCATCAACACGCAGGGACGCGGCATGAATATCGATAGTTCGGCTCCCGGCTTTGGCTTCGGGGCGTCGCGCCGCCTGGAGCTTTTCCGTTGCGCCGGAACGTTTTACTTTCAGGTACCGGCCGGACAGGAAGATATCTGTGTCGAATTGTGGGGAGATCCGCCCTCCGAGAGGGCATCGGGGGAACTGCTGGACGCCAAAGGAAAAGTCGTCGCCAAGGCCCCTCATCAGGCCGGCGCCCAGGTATTGAAGGCAAAACGCACCAATTCCAGGGAAGCCGAAATATGGGCCTTCCGGATCATCAAGACGGACGAGGACTGGGGGCTTCGCCTCGGCGCGCCGCTGCCCCCAGTATTGTACACCGCCCCGGAAAACCTTCTTATTACCAAATAATGGTGCGATAAAATGTATCAGGAACTTAAAGCTGAACTGCGTTCATTTTACGGTGCGGACGGTGGACACGTCTGCATCGATCAGGAGCGCCTGGCGCATACCGCGGAACTGACGGCGATGATGAATGAGTACGCGGCCTCCAATCCCGGCAAAGACCGTTGGTGTTACCGCAAAGAATTATATGAGGTACACGCCGGCAATTACCGGCCGGTCATCTTTCCGCATTCGCCCTATTACGGCATAACCGGCGGCAACGGCGGCTGGAACCGATCCGGCGCGGGTGAGTGGCTGCTGAAGTACAACTGGGATTTGTTCATCGAGGCATCACCGGAAAACTGGGAACTTTTCCGCGCCCGGGTCGCGAGCAAATTCTATCATTGCGGCGGCCCGTATTTCGACAATGGACACAATTCGCCTCCGATTGCCAATATTGTTGCGCACGGATTGCGGCATTATTACGAAAAGGCGCTGGCGATACTGCCGCAGTGCGAAAACGACGACGAACGCGGTTTCGTCGAGGCCGCTGCAGCCGGCTTGCTGGCATTGAAAAAGATTGCGGCAACGTATGCGGAAAAAGCACGCGCGATCGCGATGGAATCCAACGATCCGGACGTGGAAAAATGTATGGCGCGCATTATCGAAAGCGCCGTATGTGTGCCGTGGGAAGCTCCGCGCACGTTTTACGAAGGCCTGAACACCCTCTGGTTCGTCCGTGAGGTAATCGCCGATCTGGACGGCTTGAAAAGCAATTCGCTCGGGCGCATGGACTGCTGGCTCGAAAAGCTCTATCTGGCGGATTTGGAGGCCGGGCGGCTGACTTACGGGGAGGCATACGATCTGGTGTGCCGCTTCCTGCTGATGGGTGATATGATTTACGACCACGATTCCCCCGTCGTCGTCCACAACGATCATGAAAATGAAATCTCATTTACCCTGGGCGGTTGCGATACGCAGGGATGCCCGGTGTTCAACGAGCTCACCCGGATGATTCTCGAGGCGCATCGGAATTTGAACTGCATTTACCCGAAGCCGCACTGCCGTTTTTCCGCCGACTCGCCGAAAGAATATTTGCAATTTATCGCTGCCGATATCATGGCCGGGCGCGGCGTGTACTCGCTGGTCAATGACGACAGCATCATTCCCGCGCTGGTCAAAGACGGCAAAACACTCGAAGACGCGAGGGATTATTGCTGTACCGGCTGCTGGGATATTGTCGTGGACAGCCGCGAGGACAATGCCGGCGGCAACTACTTCAACCTTGCCCGGATACTCGAAGCCACCATTCATGATTCCGATGAACGGCATCAGGAATTTCAACTTCGTTTCCGGCGGCTGGACGGCGCGGAATCGTTTCAGGATGTCTACGATATTCTGCTCGGCAATGTCATGGAAATGCTCTCTTATATGCTGGATATCGAGGGCTCGCTCGGCAAATTGTGGGGACGTTACTCGCCGGACCCGCTCACATCGGCATGTGCTTCCGACTGCCTCGAAAAACGCAAAGACTTCTCATCCGGCGGTCACCGTTACAATCCGCATGCGGTATCGCTCTGCTTTTTCGGAACTTTCGTCGATTCACTGCTGGCGATCAAAACGCTGTGCTTCGACCATAAAATTTGCTCGCTGCCGGAGCTGCTCAACGCGGTGCGCGCCAACTGGCAAGGATTTGAAGTACTGCGCCAGCAGGTGCTGGGCGCTCCGCATTGGGGCGACAATAAACCGGAAACCGTGGCAATGGCCAACCGGGTATTTGAAGAAATCCACGCCAAAACCCGGAAATTTGAAAATGAACGCGGCGGCCGTTTCCAGCTCGGAATCTGGTGTTACCGCGAGTTCCGCTTCTGGGGAGAGCTGACCAAAGCGACCCCGGACGGACGGCATGATAGCGATTTGCTCTCCCAAAGCCTCAATCCCTCGCATTTCCGCAATCTTGAAGACATAGCCACGGTCCTGGGATGCCTGGCGTCGCTGGACAGTGATAAACTGGCCGGCAACTCGGTGATTAATCTGCTTCTGGACAAAAACGGGCTCTCAGTTGAAGTTGCCGAAGCATTGTTGCGCACGTTCGCCCAGCTCAAACTGCAACTGCTTCAGCTTAATTGCAGCAGCCGCGAAGAATTGCTGGATGCCCAGAAACATCCGGAAGCACACACAAATCTGATCGTTCGGCTCTGCGGATTTTCGGCCAAATTTACCGCGCTTTCGCCCGAGTGGCAACAGGAAGTCATCAACCGCAAAGAATACTCGTAATGAACGGTATCGTTTTTGACATCGAAAAATTTGCGCTACATGACGGGGCAGAAACTCGAACCGCCGTGCTTCTGAAGGGCTACTGTTTCGGCTTGAGGAGCCGCTTGAGTTCGGGGCGCTTGGCCATGGTATAGGCCAGGGCTTTCTTCTTCGTTTCGATGTTGATGTCGGCACCATTTTTCAACAGGATTTTGATGATGCCGGGGTGATCCGCCTGAGCTGCCAGATGCAGCGGCGTGAATCCGGCGTCATTGGCGGCATTCACATCCGCACCTTTTTTTATCAGGAGCTCCGCCAGCTTTTCGTGCTTGTTTTCCGCCGCGTAATGCAGCGGGGTATAACCGTCAACAGAGGTTTTGTTGACGTCGGCACCTTTGGAAATCAGGGCAAGGACCAGTTTTTCTTCTTCCTTTTTCCGCTTGCAAAGTAGCAGCAGGGGTGTATTGCCCGCGCCGGAACCGTCCTGGATGTTGACGTCTGCGCCGGCGGTGAGCGCGGCCTCGATCGCTTTTCCATCGCCCGTTTCGCAGGCGGTCAGCAATTTCTCATCGTTTGCACCGGCTTTCGGGCGGACTTCGGGGTCGCCCGCCCAGGCTTTGCACAGGACGATCCGGAAGCCGAGCGAAACCTGCCGGGTACGCCGGTCGGCGACGTTGGTTGAGGCGGCAACCCGGGAGTTTTCCGGCGACGACGAGACGGAGCCGCCGCGGCTGTTGATGTTCGTGCCGTCTGCAATGCCAGCGGGGTCTTCGTTGACTTCGCCGGGGGGCTGGAGCTTCGCGCCGTCGGGGCCGAATACCTTGTCCAGCGTCATTTCGGCCACATTGCCGGTCATGTCCTGAATGCCGAGCTCATTGGGTTCGCGGTTGCCCACGGCGCCGATGGGGATTTTGTGGCGGGCCACGGCGGCAATACTGTTGGAACCGCTGAAAAGATAACCTTTGCTGCGGTTTCCGCCTTTGGCCGCAAACTCCCATTGCACATCGTAAGGCAGCGAATAACGGTAGCCTTCCTGCAGCCGGTTCGCTTCGCGTTCGCGGGCGGTCAGGGCATTGCAGAAATCCAGGGCCTCGTCCCAGGTGATGCAGGTCATGGGAACATTGCTCCCCTTGATCGGCTTGAGCTGTTTATCCTTGGTGGCATAGTATTCGATATCCTTGCCCATTACGCTCAGCCACTGCGCCTGGGTGACTTCGTAGCGGCCGATCCAGAAAGGTTCCGTGATTTTCACCTTGAACCGGGCTTCACTGAGTTCCTTACGCCCCTTTTCCTCGTCCGGGCTGCCGTGAGTGAAGGTACCGGCCTCCACGTAAATCATTTCAAGCTCGGCATCGCTGCTTGACAGTTTATCCAGCTGCACCGTAAAGTTCTGGGTATCCCCCTTCTTCGCATGCTTCGAGCGCCCCTGCGCCCCGATCACCCCGATACACAGGAACACCAACATCAACAATGCCGAATACTTCAACAATACACGCAGTTTATTTTTCATGGCACATTCACTTTAATATATGGTTGCGATAATATATATCGGAAATGCTGATGAATCAAACGAAAAAAGGCGACCGTTTTTGCGGCCGCCTTTGAGTTCCAATACGGTTTTGTTACTGTTCGGACCAGCGCATGAAACCGGGGATGCTGTTCGCCCACTCGGTCCCGCTCGGGGTGATGCGTCCGGTCATGCCGAAGCGTCCCGGAGTTTCACAGACCAGCGTATGGCGGTACATGAAGTTGCCGCCGCCGAGATCTTCGAAGTTCTTCATCATCACAAAATTACTCTGGGTAATATTGTTGTGCGGATCGACCGGGCCGAAGTAGATTTCCACATCGACTTCCGCCGGGGTGAGTTCCGCCAGATAAACCTTCATCGTGACATCGAAGGAATCTCCGGTATGGATCGAATTCAAATCGCAGTCGGTATGGGGTTGCTCGAGATGAATCTTCGGGAAACTATGAACCAGACGGTCCTTGTCGGCCACCAGCTTCGAGGCCAGAGCCGCGTTTTTCTTTATCAGCCCTTCGTAGGAAGTGACTGCGGGCTGGTAGAAACGCTTGTTGTATTCCTCCACCATGCGTGTGCTGGAGAAGTGACTCAGGCTCATGCTGATCGAGTGCTTCATCATCTTGACCCAGCGCAGCGGAATATCGCCTTCGGAGCGGTCGTAGAAGCAGGGAACGATTTCATTTTCCAGCAGGCTGAAGAGAGCCGCCGATTCGTTGGCGTCGGCCTCGTCGGTGTTGGGGCTGTCTTCATCGCTGGGGATGGCCCATCCGGACTGCGGATCGTACTCGTAACCCTCGACCCACCAGCCGTCCAGAATGCTGCAGTGCAGCACGCCGTTGATGGCGGCCTTCATGCCGGAAGTACCGCTGGCCTCCTGCGGGCGGCGGGGAGTGTTCAACCACACGTCGACACCCTGGACCATGAAACGCGCCACGCCGATGTCGTAATCCTCGAGGAACACGATGCGGTTGCGCACCGCGGGACGCTGGGCGAACTGCAGTACCTGGCGGATCAGCTCATGGCCGGGCTCGTCGGCGGGGTGCGCCTTGCCGGCAAAAACGAACTGGACCGGACGCTGGGTGTTACAGATCAGCGCTTCCAGCCGGGCCGGGTCGCGGAACAGCAGATTGGCGCGTTTGTAAGTGGCGAAGCGCCGGGCGAAACCGATGGTCAGGATATCGGGATCGAGCGCGTTTTTCGACGGGGATTCGACCGTGTCGAAGAATGCGCCGCCGCGGTTGCGGATCTGATTCTGAATATTGCGGCGGGCATGGCGCACCAGCGAGTGGCGGCTGAGTTCATGGCTGATCCACAGTTCTTCGTCCGGAATCAGCGAAATGCCTTCGCACAACTGGGCGGTATCGGGATTCACGGCCCAATTGGAACCGAGATAAGTATTGTACACGTTCGCATTGTAATTCGAAACCCACGACTTGATATGGACGCCGTTGGTCACGTGCGTGATCGGCACTTCGTCCTGCGGACGGGTCGGCCAGAGGCGGTTCCACATCGCCCGGGCGACTTCGCCGTGGAGGCGGCTCACGCCGTTGCTGTAGTTGGCCATGCGCAGTCCGAGCACCGTCATGCTGAATTCGCGCGGATTGGGATTGCCGGCGCCGACGGCCCAGCTGATGATCCGGTTGGTGTCCAGTTTGGTTTCGTTTTTCAACGCATCCAAGTACGGACGCACCAGCTCGGTGTCGAAGGCTTCGTTGCCGGCGGGCACCGGAGTGTGCGTGGTGAAAATATTCGTGCGCCAGACGACTTCCAGCGCGGTATTGACGTCAAGGCCCTTTTCATTGACCAGATATGCGATACGCGCCAGCGAGAGAAACGCCGCGTGGCCTTCGTTCATATGGCAGACCGCCGGTTCCATTCCCATCTGGGTCAGCACCTTGAAGCCGCCGATGCCGAGCAGGAGCTCCTGCTGCAGCCGCTGGGTGCGGTCCGCGCAATAAAGACGCCCGCAAATGCCGCGGTATTCCGGCGGATTCTGCGGAATTTCGGTATCCAGCAGGATCAGCGTCACGCAGCCCACTTCCATTTTCCAGACCGATGCCACAACTTCCTGTTCGAGCATCTGGACCTTGACAAACATTTCCTCGTTGGTATCCCCGACGGTGACGCGGGTCAACGGCATGTGGTTGATTTCGTTCTGCGGATAGCGCTCGACCTGCCAGCCGGTACGGTCCAGCGTCTGTTTGAAATATCCTTCGCGGTAGAGCAGCCCCACGGCCACCAGCGGAATCTTCAGCCCGGACGCCGCCTTCAGGTGGTCGCCCGCCAACAGTCCGAGACCGCCGGAGTACAGCCGGACACTTTCGTGCAGGCCGTATTCGAGC
>JBEBXH010000130.1:0-10720 GCA_040391785.1 Victivallis vadensis | reverse complement strand
AGCATATTGGCGGCGCTCAGCGGCTCGGCTTTGCGGCTCATGCCGGAAACGGCCAGGTACGCATCGCCGATGGTCTTGATCCGTTCGCAGCCGTGTTTCTTGAAAATACGGTCGAACTCGGTGAAAATCATATTGAGTTCCTGGATCACCACGTTGGTATCCATGAAACTGGTCTTGCGGGTGAAATCGACGATGTCGGAGAAAAATACGGTCACTTCATTGAAGCTCTTCGGCTCGCTCTTGCCGGTGGTCTTGAGCTCTTCGACGATATTCGGGGGCAGTACGTTCAACAACAACTTGGCGGAACGTTCCTGTTCCTTTTTCAACTGTTTCTGAAGTGCGCCGACGTCTTTGGTCGCGCTGTCCAGAAGCTGCTGCCGGCGGTTCAGCTCCTGCTGCTGGTCCACCAGCCGCTTGCTCAGCGCCTTCTGCCGGAGCGCTTCGCGTTCCTCTTCGGTACCGCCGCCCTTGCCGCTGATCAGTTCCTCGCCGTTACCGACTTTCGTATACATATTCAGTTCACTTCTCAGGTTCACTCCCCACCACAGCAAACCCAAAAGCGCAACCGCCAGAACCACTAATGCAATAATCAAAACAATAAACACAATCGATCTCCTAAAACATCTCGTCAAAATTAGTCTTTATAAAGATACATCGCCAACCCGGGATGTTCAAATGAATTTCCGCCAAAATCATGTTTTTTAGTATAAAATCAAAAAAATCCGAAATTTCTGCCCTTTTTACCGTTAAGAGTATTGATTTCTTTCGTTAACATGATTATATTTAATTGTGTCAGCAAATTATTTTCAGGGAAAAAACGATGGTAACAATTGCGGATATAGCCAAGCAGGTCGGGGTGAGCCGCCCCACCGTCTCGATGGTACTGAACAATACCGACACCAAAGTCCGGATCAGCGACAAAACCCGTCAGCGCGTCCTGCGGGCCGCCGAAGAACTGGGCTATACCCGCAACGAAGTGGCCACTTCGTTCAAAACCGGCAAAACCCGGGTCATCGGGGTGGTCGGCTATTTCGAGAGCAGCTATGTGCTCAATATCCTGAACGGCATATCCGAGGCCCTCGGCAAAAACAATTATTCCATCAAGCTCTGGCCGGTCCGCAAAATCAACGAGGATCTGACCGACATCATCCGCTCCTGTGTGGGCAACCGGGTGGCGGGGGTCATCATGGTCGATCCTTTTTCCAGCCGTAACATCAATCAACTTTATGAAGGATTGAAATCCCATAGTATTCCGTTGGTGATTGCGGACAATATCGAAGGCTTCTGCCCATGCTCAAGCGTTATTTCCGACGACGACGCGGGTATCGCCGAGACTCTGGAATATCTTTATGGGCTCGGCCACCGCCGGATCGTCCATTTATCCACCGCCGCGGATTACTCCCGGCGCCGCCGGAAAGCATTTCTGACTGCTGCGGAAAAACTGAAGCTGGACGCCGCCGATATCATGGAACTGACCATCGACTCCAACCAGCTTACGGAGGCCCATGTCACGATCCTGCGCCACGTCCTGGCCAATTATACCGCAGCCGCCTGCGCCACCGATTTCATCGCTCTAAGGCTTCTGCGGGTAGCCGCGCTGTCCGGCGTCCGGGTTCCGGAGGATTTCTCGGTGGCGGGGTTCGCCGACCTGGAATTCTCCGCCCTGGCTTCGCCGCCGCTGACCACCGTCCGGCAGCCGTTCATGGAAATCGGCTCCACCGCCGCGGAACTGCTCCTGAAAATCATTCAGCACGAACCACTCGAAAACGAAACCATAAGGCTTCCCGTCCAACTGATCAAACGCGAGAGTTGCGGGAAAGTAAACCCCACAAAATAAAGGAATCGCAGCATGAAAAGAGGGAAAAGACATTTTACACTTATTGAACTTCTTGTCGTAATAGCTATTATCGCTATATTGGCGGCCATGCTGCTGCCGGCGCTGAACAGAGCCCGCCAGAAAGCCTGGGACGCCAGCTGCAAAAACAATCAGAAACAGTGCTTCGTCGCCTATGCCCTGTATGCCGACAATAACGACCATTACCTCCCCGCCCCCTACAATGCGCAAAACCGTACCTGGAGCTGGCAATTGAGAAATGCGGGGTATATCTCCAATCATAAAATCCTCTTCTGTCCTTCCTGGAAAGCTCCGGACGGCAACCCGGCCGAGGGAACATTCGACTACGGCAGAACCTACGGTATGAACTGGTCCTGGCCCGGCAATTATTACCCCGATTTCTATTTTAAAGCGGATGCGCCGTTCAAGGAGCCGCGCTTCCATGGTTATCCTACCCCGCGATCGCTGTCGATCCTGCCCCTGCTCGCGGATTCGGCGGCTGTTTCCACGGACCTGAACACGCGGTCGAATCAGCGTTACTGGTTCGGCTACCCCGGCAGCGCCTCGTCCGGAACCAACCTCGCCATGGTCCATCTGCGCCACAGCGAAATGGCCAACGTTCTGTGCTTCGACGGGCATGTCGGCGCCTTCAGCCGCGGCACGTTGCTCGAACTGAGGTTCGTAGCCGCTTATACCTACTGCGTTTCGGGGGACTGATGAAAATGACATACCGCATACTGCTTCTGTTCGTGCTGGCGATATCCGTTCAACTGGCAGCTGAGCCGCTGGTGGTCCGCCAGGATTTCGAAGCCTCGCCGCGCTGGCAGCTCAAGGAGTTCTCCGGCCAAACCTTCTGGCCGCTCCTGAAAGCCACCAATGTGACCCACCCCGCATTCCAGACCTATCCCGCCTACAGCGATATCGTCCGGGAACCGGTATTCCGCAACTGCGCCCTCACCTATATCAATTATGGCAAAACATTGCCCGCGGAACCGGTCACTGTACAGGCGTTGTTCAGCCCGGGCCAGTGGCAGGCTATTCAGTCGGATTACCGGCCGGGTACACCATTTCTGCTGCGTTACGCGGGTACCCGCCCTCCGCTGAAGCTGAAAGATCACTACGAGCACGATACCGCAACTTACCGCCAATGGCTCGCGGAGCACCCCGGCTTCATCGCTTTTGAACAAGCCGAATGGGACAATGAACTGACCCAGATGGAATATTATATCAGCCACATTAAATCCCCGGACGAGCGCCAGGAGATCGCTAAACGCTATCCCTCCGGCAACAATCGCGACGAACTTCTCGCCACCGCCCGCAAAATGCATACGAACATCACCCGCTTCTTCTTTAACGATCCCACCCATGTCGCCATGATGCGTGCCGGCTGGTGTCTGGACCATCTCGCCGCCGAGTGGGGCTCCAAGCTGCTGGTTCTCGAAACCACCAATACCACCGCGCAGGAGACCGATTACCATTACCGCTGGCAGGTCTCCATGTTTTTCACCCGGGGTGCGGCCCGGCAGTACGGCGTCCCGTGGTCGTGGTACATAGCCAATTTTTACAACGGTTATGCCTCCAACGGCGAGTGGCAGAACAACAATTTCCACAATTACTTCGCCAACCAGCCCAACTGCGGCCCCGACAAAGGCATGTCGCAATCCCTCTACCGCAAAGCATTTTATCTGGCTTATCTGGGCGGCGCGAGCTTCGTCGAACCCGAAGAATGGACGGCTATCATGCTGCGGCATGACAAATCGACCGACAAAATCGTCCTGAGCCCGTTCGGCCTCGACCTGCGGGAATTCTACGAATTCACCACCGCCAACCCCGCCCGCGGTGTGGCTTATGCCCCCGTGGCGCTGCTGATACCGTTCAATCAGGGCTATCCGAACTGGGGCGGCCATTCGTGGAGCCGCTTCGAGTATACCCCCGGCGACTACATGATCGATGCCTTCATGGCCACCATCGTATCCCCCTTCAACAGACGGCAGGAAATGAAAAAAGGCGTCGAAGGCGCATTGTTCAACAGTCCCCACGGCGATATCTTCGATGTACTGAACCCCGATGTTCCCTCCGTCTCCCAGGCGTTGCCCGACTACAAAGCCGCCGTCCTGCTCGGCGAATACCGCGCAAACCCGGAAATGGCGCAAAACCTGATCCGCTACGTGGAAAACGGCGGCACACTGCTGATAAATCTGAAACAGCTCTCGAAATACTTCCCGGAATCGTTTACGGGGATTTCACGTACCGGTGCCCACGCTGTCACGACTTTCCAGTCCAACAGCTACCGGTTTGAAAAAATCAAACTTCGCAGCGCCGAAGCCCTTCTGCGCGATGATCAGGGAAACATCCTTGCCACAGCCAACCGCTTCGGCAAGGGGCGCGTCATCGTCACCACCCCCGACTACCTGGTTCCTCCCCTGACCGACGCCACTCAAAACATCGGCGAAGCCCTGCGCGGCGAGCGCTCCTTCGAGCTCATCCAGCATTTCGTCAAACTCCTTTCCACCGAGGTCCTGCCCGTCGGCGTGAACGGCGACATCCAATACGGCCTAAACAAAACCCCCGATGGCTACTGGCTGTATCTCTTCAACAACAAAGGCGTCCATAAGTTCGTGGACACCCCGCAAACCATCGACCCGGCGGCCCGCTCCACGGTCAAGATCGACCTGAAAAATCTCAACGTCACGGAAATCACCGAACTCCGGAGCCACACCCCGCTCCCCCCGGCAGGCAAGACCCTGGAAATCAGCGTCGACGCCGGAGACTTCAAAATACTGCGCCTGAAAACCGCCAACTGATCCCCTCAAAAAATCAAAAGACGAAAAAGACGGCCTTGAAACTTAACCGTCCTTTTCGTCTTTTTCGTCATTTCAGTTCTTTTCCCCTGCCATGTCCATTGTTAATTTTGAATTTTTCTTGAATTGGGATATTGACAATAATCCGGTCCGGCTGTATAATGATAGCGGTAACATGATAGCGGTAACATAATTTATGAACATGAAAAGAAACGCCAACATTTATGAAGTAGCCGAATTGGCCCAGGTGAGCGCCATGACGGTGACCCGGGCTTTCAGCGGCAAGGCTCCGGTCGCGGAAAAAACCCGCCTGAAAATCATGGAAGCCGCCGAAAAGCTGAATTACCGCCCGAGCCTCTTTGCCCGCAAGCTGAGCGGCGGCTCGACGAACAGCATCGGCATCCTGTGGTCGCTGGCGCCGCCGCATTCATCGGTCCGCCAGGTCCGCGATATTTCGATCCGCATGTACAATCAGGGCTACGCCTGTCACGTGGCGGACAGCTTGAGCGACGAAAAGATCATCAAGCAATGCCTCGGCGAATTCATCGACCACCGGGTCGACGCCGTCGTGCTTCAGGATGTCTGTACCCCGGAAATCGCTAATCTGTTGAAAAAATTGCCCGCCTGTCTCCTGGTGGCACATGAACTCTATCCCAATCTGCCTTTTGATCAGTTATTCATTGACGAAAGCGAGGCGATCCGCGACCTCATCGCCAATTTTGCTGCGGCCGGCAAAAAGCGCCCCGCCTATTTTTTCAGCACTCCATCCCGGAAAACCGACACCTTTCTGCAGGAGTTGAAGAAGCAAGGACTTCAAAGCGGACCGGAAAATTTGTTGAATGTCGTCATAACCGTCGATATGAGCAATGACCACAACTGGCGGGGCTATGCGGAATACCTCGAGAAAACATACCCGGACAAAATTCCGTTCGACGCTTTTTTGACTTCGACCGACGGGTGCGCCGCCGCATTGATCCAGTACCTGAAAAGCCGCGGCCTGCGCGTACCGGAGGATATCGCCGTCTGCGGTTTCAACAACAGCGATATCTCGGATTTTTTCGATCCCCCCATCGCCAGCATCAGCCGCGAGGAAGAAAAAGTCGCCGACGCCATCGAAAAAATGCTGATGCATCGCCTGAGCAATCCTCAGGCCCCCCGTCAAGTTCTCACATTGCCCATGAAATACATATCCCGCAAATCCGCGGGAAACCATATCAAATGAAAAGGAATAAATCATGAAAGGAAAACATTTTACACTCATCGAACTGCTGGTAGTTATTGCGATCATTGCTATTCTGGCTGCAATGCTGCTGCCGGCCCTCAACAAGGCCCGGGACAAGGCGCAGATGGCCAAATGCGCCGGAAATCTGAAGCAGCTCGGCACCGCATTGAACATCTATGCTTCGGACTACAATGACAATGTGCCGGACATGAACGCGCCTGGCGACCCGACCCTTGCAACCGGAGTGTTCTCCCGGTTCATCAACCGTACGGATATGTTCGTGGGCCTGGGAAAATTCTGGTCGCCGGGCGCAGGGGAATACAGAACCTCCCCCACCGGCAGTATTACGAGCAGCTCCGTTTTCTACTGCGCCTCACCCAGGGATTATACCAACACCAGAAAAGAAGTGGCCGGGGCGTATTATTGGGGAACCGATACCGACAATATCTTTGGCTCCTACACCACGATTAACGTTTACCGCCTCCCCGCAGTAGCCACTACCTACAGTCTGACCCTCACCAAAGCCAAGAATGGAACCGGTAAAATCGCGGACCTGAATGCGGACAATGTACCGTTCGCATACGATTATTTCGAAGGCAACAATACCACTTTCAACCGGGCCGCGCACTGGCAGGGATCAAAAGCCCTGTTCAATGTCATGTATTGTGATGGACGGGTCAGCCAGCATGGCGTCACCCTCTCTTCCTACGATCAGGTCGCCCATGGAAGCGCCTACCCGGTCGCCATGGAAACCTGGCGGAAAGAATAGTTAAGAGTTAAGAGTTAAGAGTTAAGAATTTAAGGAGATTATGATGAAAAAGCTATTGTTAATGTCGTTGTTTTTGCTGGTCGTTGTTCAGCTTGGGGCCGAGCCGGTGCCGATCGGGAAGTATCTGCCGCAGGATGCTAAACTGGATGGTTCGCAGGACTTGCTGCAGTATTTGCAGAAAGCCGTCGATGAAAATCAGGACGTCATTCTCACCGGCAGCAAAGACGCCGCCAAGCCGCTGGTTTACGGCATCAAAATCAAAGCTGACAAAATCGGGCTGGTCATCCCCGCCGGCCGTACGCTGCGCGGCGAAACCGGAGCGGAACTGAAGCGTCTGCCATCCGCCGGCAAAGTGATCGTCACCGGCAAATCCGTCCGTCTCACCGGAATCATCATCAACGGCAACAAAGCGGCTCATTGGCCCGAGTTTCAGGACCTCGGCAAATCCGATATGGGCATCACCACCGGCAGCAACAACCTGATCGAGGATTGTTATGTTTACGACATCCCCGGCATCGCCTTCGGCACCTACACCGACAATAGCGTTTTCCGCCGCTGCAAGGCCAAAAACGCCGGCTATATCGACATCAAATTCAAAGCGGATTACTATCAGGGCAAATGGGACCAATGGAGCGGCGACAGCTTTTACATCCGCGGCAACAATAACATCGTCATGGACTGCGACTCCGAGGACGCCTTCCGCTGGGATTACACCACCTGCCATGAAAACAGCGGCAACGCCATGTACATCAACTGTACCGGGCGCGACCTCCGCTGGCGCAGCTACGGCTTCATCGACATCGAAGGCTGTGACGGTCTCGGCTCCACCATGATCAATTGCAAAAGCCCGGACGGCGTCATCTCCGTCTCCACCAACGGCTCGAAACTGATCAACTGCGAAGCCGCCCGCATCAATGTTCACAACACCGACCAGGTATTTCTGCTCAACAACCGTACCCTCGGCGGCGGCATGGCCGTCGGCGGCTGGTCCACCCCCAGAAACACCCAGGTCCGCGGCGGCGCCATGCCCATGGTGATCGGCAATGAAATCAACCGTTCCTCGGCCGGATTCGGCATCCCGGAGACCGCCGACTGGTCGTTCAGCATTTTCTCCACCGACGGCGCCGGGCTGGTGGCCGACAACGTCCTGAATGAGTTCAAGGGCCAGGCCGGCACCGGCCCCGGCTTGAAGTTCGACAATGTCCCCAATTACAACAACGAAGTCAAATACGGCACCTATCAGGCTCCCGCCAGAGTGCTCGACGACGGCGCCAAAGCCGAAATCGACCAACATGTCCGCGCCAGAATGATGGAATTCGCTCAGAGCATTCCGAAAATCCTGACCCGGCTGAAAATCAAATCTGGCGTCGTCGCCTCGACTTTCGCCCCGATTCAGAGTAAATTCATCCTCGACACCAACGACAAAGGCATCGCCGAAAAATGGGAAACCAAACGTCCGGCCGACCTGAAAGACATCCTGATCGGCAAGCATTGGGACAGCCAGATCGGCCAGTATTCCGGGGTCGCCTGGTACTTCATCGACCTCCCGCTGGATGAGGACCTGCAGCACAACTGCGACGAAGTCTACCTGCTCTTCGGCGGCATCGAAGGCGACGCCACCATCTTCATCAACGGCAACAAAGTCGGCGAAAACAAGAAGAAAGGCGAGTTCGTCCTCAAAGTCCCGAAAAAAGACCTCTTCTTCATGAACGAACGTAAGTTGAACAACCTCACCGTCCGCGTTTACCGGCCCGCCGGCATGGGCGGCATCTACGGCCCCGTAGCCGCCATCCTGACCAAATAAATCACTGTGGGAATTTAACCACGAATAGCTCGAATAATCACGAAAATGAATGCCCGTAACCGGGCGTTCATAGGAACTTTCAGTCACAGAAGAAAGCAGTAGTCATTGGTCGCCGGAATCGGCGGCCAATTGATTTATTCGTGGGTATTCGAGCTATTCGTGGTTAAAAATTCCCGGTCAGACGCCGATGTTGGAGAGCATCATACTGATGCGGTTGATCAGCTCGGCCAGCTCCGGGTGATTCGCTTCGAATTCGCCGACCAGGTGCTTCATTTTGTCCTCGGACTCTTTCAGCTCTTCCTTTTCGTGAGCAGGCAGCTTCGCGAGTACGTCGTCGAGCAGGCAGTTGAGCTCCGCCTTGCGCTCGGGCGCGATGTCGGCGGTCTGGTTGATCGATTCTTTGAGTTTGTCGATATCTTTGCGGATCATATCAGGTCCCTTGTTTTTGAGCATTGAGCTGGCGCTCGGCTTCTTCTTTCAGTATTTTATAAATCACCTCGACATCCACCGGATTGGTCTTGATGAACTCAGTATATTGACGCGAACGCTCGTCGCCGGTCAACTTCGCGGACTGTTCGTCCCACCGGGCCTGATTGGCGGCACTGATTTTCCGGGCCTGTTCATAGAGCGTAGCTTCGCTGACCTGTACCTCGCCGCCGCCGCTTTTGCTGCTGTCCCTGACCGTGACATTACCCTCGGTACAGCCGCCTTCGCTGTTGAATTCGCACTCGGCGCACCAGGAACACAGCATGACCGCCGCCAGTAAATTCAGGAAATATTTCATCATTCACCTCATCAATTTCTCTGTCATATTATAGTCTGATTCAGTAAAATGTCAAGCCGGTTCCCCCAACCGATACGGAAATACGCAAAAATCCACCATTTCCCGATTGCCGTTTTCACTCCACGACTGTATTTTAATAATGGAAATTTGAAAATGGAAATTTGAAAATGAAGACAATCGGTGTTATCGGGCTCAGTGAAGCAACCCTCCGCTATGCGCAGGAGTTCGGGAAATTTTGGGAAATCGCCGGTGCGGCGGGTTTTGACCGCGAACTGCTTAACCAGGATATTCCGCTGTTCAGCTCGGTTCAGGAACTGCTGGACTATGGGCAGCCGGACGGCCTCATCGTCTCTTCGTACACGGAACTGGAGGACTGCACGCTTCCGCTTCTGCTGAGTTCCCCGAATATGATTCCCGATGCCGCCCGCTATCCCGCTCCGGTTATGATCGCTCACGCCCTGCCTTACGCCCCGATCATCATCCACGCTCGCGAGCTGATCGCTTCCGGCCGCCTCGGTCAACTCCACTCATTTCACTTTTCCGACGGAAATATGGACCTGATCCTGCACCTGACCGGAGCCAAACCGCTTTCCATTTCGATGCCCAGCCAATGCGGCATAATCAAGCTCGAAAATGGTCTTCCCGGTACATTTAACCACAATACCGCATGTGGCCAAGTCTATGAATTTACCGGCAGTGCCGCTGCCATGCGCCTCGACCTGCGCGGCGAAATCAAGGTGTATCCGTTCGACAGCCGCGGCCTCACGGAAACCTACGAATTCGATTATTTCGGCAATCCCGACTGCAATGGCGGCGCAGCCATGCTCCAGCACTTCCGCGACCTGCTGAATGGCACGGTCACAGTTCCACATACCACTGTGGCGCAGGCTCTTACCGCCGCCGCGCTGACACAGGCAGCCGAAACTTCTTTCCAAGAAGACGGCCGCTATGTTGAGCTTTGAGAAGTGTCGTTCCTTTTCTTCTCCGGGATCGGCTGGGTTTCCACGGCAGTGACGTCCAGATTGGTCTGGGTCTGGCTTTCCAGCTCGATTTTGATATCATCGTGGCGGATGTCCCGGTAAATTCCGTCGTCGACGAAATTGACCTGGCTGGTCTCCACGATCTTGAGCCCCTTGGTCAGCGTGGACATCAACCGGTTCGAACGCTTGATTTCGTTGGTGGTGAAGATCATCTGTTCGTGGATCTTTTTCATGTAACCGGCGATGATATTCAATTCGATATCATTGCGTTCCTTGAAAGCCTCGAACTTCCTGAAATACCCGATCAACTTGACAATCGCCATCATTGCCACCACCCAGGAAATGAGAAACAGCAGGAGTATCGTCTGGATACAGAATTCAACACTCAACATACCCACCTCGCATGTTAAATTTACATATATACCCAGAATATATTATAATGCGAAAAATGAAAATATGGTGTAAATATTTGTCAGCGAAAAAAAATCAGAAATAATTTTTGCATGCTAAAAAAACGTCGCTGAAT
>JBEBXH010000129.1:0-10770 GCA_040391785.1 Victivallis vadensis | reverse complement strand
ACGTTTTTTTAGCATGCAAAAATTATTTCTGATTTTTTTTCGCTGATTTTTTTGCGATCTCCTTGCAAAAAACCAAATTACAAGTATATTATATCTTTCATTTCTTTATACGGGGTTGATATTATGTTTAAACCAGTTTTATTCAGTGATCTCAAACAGTATTCATGGAGCCTTTTCCGCCATGACCTCTTTGCCGGATTGACGGTGGGGGTGGTGGCGCTGCCGCTGGCCATGGCCTTCGCCATCGCGTGCGGACTGCCGCCGGAACGGGGGATTTATACGGCCATCGTCGGCGGTTTCCTGGTGGCGCTGCTGGGCGGCAGCCGGGTCCAGGTCAGCGGACCGACCGGGGCGTTCATCATCATTATTGTTTCGATCATTGCCGAATACGGATTCGGCGGACTGGTCGTCAGCACCATGCTGGCGGGGGTATTTCTGATCCTGCTGGGGGCATTCAAAATGGGGGCGCTGATCAAATTCGTGCCGTTCCCGGTAGTCACCGGTTTTACCTCGGGGATCGCGGTGGTAATTTTTTCGACCCAGTTCAAGGATATTTTCGGAATGAAGACGGATATGCCGTCGAGCTTCGTCGCCAAACTTGGTTATCTGGTCCAGAATATCGGCGAGACCAACCTTTATGCGCTTGCTGTGTGCGTGTTCACGGCGGTGGTAATTTTCGTGTTCCGCCGTTTTATGCCGCGGGTCCCGGCCATGCTGGTCGGCATGATTTTGGCGACGCTGGCGGCGGTGCTGCTCAACCTGGACGTGGAAACCATCGGCAAGCGCTTCGGCGAACTGCCGACTTCGTTGCCGATGCCGACGTTCCCGGAATTTAATTTCGCGGATATCACGCGGCTTTTCATGCCGGCGGTGACGATCGCGCTGCTGGCGGCCATCGAATCGCTGCTGAGCGCCACCGTGGCCGACGGTATGACCGGGGACCACCACCGTTCGGACACCGAGCTGATCGCGCAGGGCGTGGGCAATATCGGCGCGGTAATTTTCGGCGGCATCCCGGTGACGGGGGCTATCGCCCGTACCGCCACCAACATCCGCAGCGGCGGCAAAACACCGGTTTCGGCCCTCATTCACGCGGTAACGTTGCTGGCGATCCTCCTGCTCTTCGGCTCCATGGCCAAAATGATTCCGCTGGCGGCGCTGGCCGGCATCATGATCGTAGTCTGTTACAACATGAGCGAATACCACGTATTTCTGCGCATGTTCAAAGGGCCGAAAAGCGACTGGATCGTCATGGTCATCACCTTCGTCGTGACGGTGCTGGTGGACCTGGTGGCCGCGGTGGAAGTCGGCGTGCTGCTTTCGGCGCTGCTTTTCATCCGCCGCATGGCGATCTCCGCCGACGTCAAGACGATCCGCGGCGAAATGGAGTACAACGAAGGCAAGCCCGACCCCGATGCCATCAGCGAAAAGAACATTCCGGCGGGCGTCGTAGTATTCGAGGTCCAGGGGCCGTTCTTCTTCGGCGCGGTGAACCGTTTCCAGGAAACCGTATTGAGTGCGCTGAGACACAGCCCGTCGCAACTGATCGTGCTCCGTCTCCGCCACGTGCCGATCATCGACGCTACCGGGTTGAATGTGATCCTCGACTTTGCCAAACAGTGCAATAAGGAAAAGATGGCGCTGGTGCTCTCCGGCGTTCAGCCGCAGCCCTTCAAAGAGTTCAAGAAATACGGCGTAACCGCCGAAGTCGGCGAGGCCAACGTCTGCCGCGATATCGACGCCGCCCTGATCCGCGTGAACGACATCCTCAAAGAACTGTCCACAGCAGAGCCCGAAAGCTGACGCCTCTTTATTGTCCACGAAATACACGAAAAATCACGAAATTATTGTTTAAATAAATTCCCTACTCTTTTGTGTATTTTTGTGTATTTTTGTGGACAAAAAATCTCCATGAACACCCGACACGGGCGCTCATTTTCGCGGACAAATAGATTTATTGGCCGGGGCGGATCTCGGTGTCGAGTTCGAGCTCGGAGCCGATGCCGTCGATGGGGTCCACTTTGACGAAGCGTTTGCCGGCGGAGTCGTAGCGGTACGGCACGTTGGCGGCGGGGCGTCCCTTGCCTTGAATCCGGACCACGCCGGGGTTGATGGTCAGCAACAGTTCGCGGTAGATGAAATCCTGCAGTACCGACTGGATAAACGGCACGCTGCCGTCGCGCAGTCCGGCCGCCGCCGCGGAGTTGTTGAATTTCTCCAGATTACGCATCCGGATAGTGCCGTTGGTGCCGCTCAAAACTGCGTTGCGGAATGTCACGCGGTGATCGTTGAATTCCACCGGCAGCGTGCCGCTGACCTTCGAATTCCCGGCCGTGTCCGGGATGCCGAGCAGGAACAGCAGCGACGCTGTGTTCAATCCGGTACCGGTGAATTCCAGCTTGACCGGGGTCTTGCCGGGATCGATCGTACACGGCCCGGCGGTGACCGCCCTGCCGCCGAGGCAGTCGAACGCAGCGTGCTCGAGCAGGAATTTATCTGCCGCCATGGAGTGAAAAATCATTTCGCCGCTGCCCAGCTCCACCCCGCCGAGCACCATGCCGCCGAAACTCAGGGTTTGATGCGGCTGCGTCAGGCTCCGCGCCAGGTCGGTGAACGCCAGCTTGCCGTTCAACCGGTCGGCGGCCCAGCGATCGGCGGTGAGCGAAGCATTGGTCAGCTCGGCCTCGGCGGCGTGGGTAAAAGTCTCGGCGTTTACGGTGAGTTTGCCGTGCAGACTGCCGCCGCCGCCGAACCAGATATCCTTCCATTCGGGGCTCAACATCACCAGGTTCACCGGCTTGGGCAGGGCAAAACCGGGAATGCGGTAATTCAGTTCCAGCTCCGGCCGCAGCCCGGCCCAGGTCAGGATGCCGCTGAAATTCAGCGCCGCTTTGTTCAACGACGGCATCTGCAATCCGCCCTTCAAGCTCCAGCTGATTTCGTCCAGCAGCGTGGCGGCCTTCACCGCGCCGTGACGGCGGTCGCCGCTGACGAACTGCGCGATATTCAGCTGCCCCTCGCCGCTCAATTTCTGCTGCAGCGACGTTTTCTGCAGCTGCAAATGCCCCATCGTGATATCGGCATTGCGAAACGCCAGCGTGTCCGGCGAAAGCTCCAGCATTGGGATCACCGCCCGCACCGCCGCCGCATTGATTTCCAAATCATGCACCTTGAGCCCGGTCTGGGCCCGGTTCAGCTCCCAGCGCTGCAGCGCCTGACTGTACGAGTGGAGATAATTGCCGGTAATTTTACCGGCGTGAATTTTGATGTTTTTCCCGTCGGCATTTGCCTCGGTGCCTTCGAGCTTGACGATCACTTCGCCGGGCAATACCTCGGCCATCAGCTTGAACTGGTCCAGTTTGCCGCTCAGGTGCTCGCTCAAATACCAGAGTTCGGGCGTTTCCAGCGTGCATTCGAGGGCGGCGCGGGTACCGCCCAACGTGATTTTACCGTCGGGCGAGAAAAATTTCCGCCGCCCGAGGCCCGCTTCCGAACGGATGAAAGCGATTCCGCCGCTGACTTTGCCGTTGTTCAACACCACATTTCCCGACGGATTTTCCAGTGCGAAAATGCCGCTCTTCGCCGACGCCGCCTTGCCGTTGACCGTGAGCTGCTGCAAGATGTTTCCGGCATTCGCCGTCATCTCGATATCCGCTGACAAATCCTTCCAATTAATCAATTGATCCTTGATCGGGCCAGTATGCTCCGCGGCATCGACCCGCCCCTTGAAATACCGCTCGGCCGCGCCGAAAACGAAATTACCGTTCAGAGCCAGCGCGTTACCACTCAAATCGCCGAACCGCCCGCTGCCGAGCCGGGCACTGAGCTGTCCCTTCCAGTTGCCGCCCGCGGTTTCGCCCTTGAATTCGCCTTGCAACTTATGCAGTTCCAGACCATCGCCGAGGGCTTTGTCGATGCTCAAAATACCATTGATCTCCGGTTTCTCCCCCCCTGCCCCGAACTTGCCGCTCAAAGTCAGGACACAACCGGCAAAACTCCGGCGGAACTCCGGCGAATATACCATCGCTTCCGGCACTTCCGCATTCAAGCTGAAACTGCCGGAGCCGACACCGCTGCCGCTTCCGCTCCATTCGAGCTTGCCGGTTTTCAGGTCGGCGATATGGCGGCCATGCTTCAGGACCAGATTGCCGCCTTTGCCGGACTCGGACCAGGCGGTCCAGAGCTTGTTGCTGAGGTTGTAAGTACCGTTGAACTTGCCCGCGAGACCGGACGAAGAAACCACTTCCAGGCCGAATTTTTCACCACTGAGCAGTTCGCCGCTGCCGCTGAAATTGGCCGTCTGCCCGCCCGCTTCCGGCATCACCAGACTGAACTCCCGGAGCTTACAGCCGAAGGGCGCGCTGAACACCAGATTAGTCGCGCCGAGCGTCACCCGGCCGTCGCGTTTTTTCAGGGTGAAACGCGCCTTGTCGCCGCTGGTAAACGCCAGGTTACGGTAGGTCACCCCAGCGTCCTTCAAAATCCCGGTCAACTGCGCGTCTTTGAGGCGGCCGTCGCCGGTATTCACCGTAAGCTCGCCATTCACCGACACGTTGCCGGTGAGCTTCAAATCCGGTACTTCCGAAAACAGTTTGAAATTCTGCGCGGCCTTGGCCAGCACCGGCAGCCGGTAATCGCCCGACAAGACGATCCGCATGCTGTCCGGCGCATCCGGGCTGCAGCTCATCCGTACCAGAAAGGGGTTCTTGCGGTCCAGCGATTTCAGTTCGGCGTCGAAATATGTCCAGTTGGCGGAATGCATTTTTATCTTCATCTCAACCCGCATCCCGGAATTCAGCCGGCAGTCAGTCACCCGGATCTCGGACAAGTTCATGTCGCTGAAATGCGATTTCAGCCCGTCAAAAAATTCATTGAACCGAACGTCATTGATATAGATTGTGTGGTCTTCTCCAATCCGGCAATCCAGGTTCAAACCGCTCACGAGCGCGGCATAAGGGATGCGGGACCAGAACTTGGACTTGAGCGTAATTTCCTTGACCGGGATATTGCCGATCCAGTGTCTGGGCCCTGGCACATAAAGAAGCAGGGCGCTACACACGATGAACGCCACTGCAATCAGCGTTACCACCCCCATGAATATGATGATTTTCTTTTTCCTGCTCATTTACCCGTGATCAGTTTGACGCCTTTACTGGAATATTCAACCGTCTGGACCGGCTGCGATTTATAGTACAACTGCCCCCTCGAAATTCTAAATTTACCGGCGGCAAAATCCTCCACCACACGCGGATAAATCACCAGATCGCCCTGAAATTTCAAGCGTTCCTGATGCTCCTGCGCCACTTTTTCGAGCAGATCGCCCCAGCCGCCGCGCGGCTTTTTCGGCGGACGGTCTGCGGCAACGCATATTAGCTCGATTAGTGTCACACCGCCGAGCGCCACCGGCATCGGCTCGGAAACGCCGAGGATCGGCCCGCTGTCGATGTCCGCTTCGGAGTTGAACGGCATGGCCACAATCACGCTGCTGCGCAAATACGGGAGCCCGGCCAGAATGGCTTTTTCCACCGGAATCGTATGCAGCCCGACCAGCTCGCGGCGGCCGTCGACCTCATAGGTCAAATCGCCCGGATGCACGTTCAGGCACGGAAACTCCGAGGTGATATTGGTCAGCGACACAAACCCCGCCAGAATGCCGAAATCGATCTTGTACGGCGCCAGCTTCCGGCGGATGGAGTCCGTCCAGAGGTTCCGCACCTCGCGCCCGCGCTCGGTGTTCAAAGCAATTGTTTCGAGGCCATGAGCCTTATAAAATTCACGGATATCCGCCTCGACCAGCGGTATGCCGAACTGCGCCGCCAGCTCCCGCGCCCGGCTGGTCTCCGGGTAATCGGTCACCAGTACCGCCGCATTCCAGCTGTGCCGCGTGTTGAGAAGCGCCTCGGCATTGCTGCCGCTGCCGCTCAGGAAAATCGCCGCATTCGTCCCGTGATCATTGAAAAACTTATCAAAATCCATTCTGCATCCTTATTCGGAAAAATTATGGACATTATGGACGTTATGGACCTCATGGACATTATAGACGATTCCTGTCCATCAGGTCCATAATGTCCATCGGGTCCATCAGGTCCATTTTTAATCTTGAAAAATAGCACAGCCGGAGCAATTTGTCAATGCTCAAACGAACATTTTACATGGTGGAGAGCGCATCGACGTCGATATAGGCGTCGACACCGTTAGGCATGCGGCCATGCAGCACCAGCTGGCGCAGCCGCTCGCGGATCTGCTTCAGGCGGTTCCCACGGATGAGAATCTGATAGCGGTATTTCCCCTTGATGCGCTCGATCGGCGCCGGCCCCGGCTCGGTCACCAGCATGTCGTCGTGAATGAACGGCTGCAGCGCGTCGTGAATGCGCAGCGCGCATGCAGCGGCGGCCTCGAGGTTCTCACTGCGGAAATGCACCACGATCAGGTGCCCCTCCGGCGGGTATTTCAGCGCCTTGCGCACGTCCATATCGTATTCGTAGAAGCTGGTGAAATCGTAGAGGACCGCGAACTTGATCGCGTCGTGTTCGGGGTTGAACGACTGCACGATGACCTCGCCGGGCACGTCGCCGCGCCCGGCGCGCCCGGCCACCTGGGTAATCAGCTGAAAAGTCTTCTCGCCGGCGCGGAAATCGGGGATGAAAAGCCCCTGGTCGGCGTTCAGGATTCCGACCAGCGTCACGTTCGGGAAGTGCAGTCCCTTGGCGATCATCTGGGTACCGATCAGGATGTCGATTTCGCCGCGTTTGAAGCGGTCGAGCACGTCGTCGTAATCGCTGGCTTTGTGCATGGTGTCCGAGTCCATGCGGACGATCCGGGCACTCTGGAACACCGCCCGCGCCGTGGCCTCCACCCGCTCGGTGCCGACCCCGGAGTAACGGATTTCTTCTGACGCGCATTTGGGACACGCCTCCGGCGCCGGCAGGATGTTGCCGCAGAGATGACAGGTCAGAATTTGTTTTTTGCGGTGGTACGTGTACGCCACGGAGCACTCGGAGCACTCGGCGATGTAGCCGCAAACTTCGCACATCATCTGTCGCGCATAGCCGCGCCGGTTCATGAATAAAATGGTCTGTTCGCCCAGCGACAAGCGCAGATTGACGGCGTTGACCAGCGGTTTCGAAAGCAGACTCGACTTGCCCTCGTCGCGGGTGCCGATGCGGTTGTCGATCACGGTCATCGTGGGCATGACGCAGTTTTCGGCGCGCTTTTTCAGCTCGGCCATCACATATTTGCCGTTCAGGGCGTTGGTGTAGGATTCGAAGGACGGGGTGGCGGAGCCGAGGATGACCACCGCCTTTTCCAGCAGCCCGCGCATCACGGCTACGTCGCGGGCGTGGTAACGCGGCGCTTCGTCCTGCTTGTAGGAGCCCTCGTGTTCCTCGTCGACAATGATCAGCCCGAGGTTGCGGAACGGCGCAAACAGCGCCGAGCGCGCCCCGACCGCGATTTTCACCAGCCCGTCGTTGACCTTGCTCCATTCGTCGAAACGCTCGCCCTCGGTGAGTCCGCTGTGCAGCACGCTCACCAGGTTGCCGAAGCGGGCGCGGAAGCGCCGCACCGTCTGCGGGGTCAGCGAAATTTCCGGCACCAGCACGATCGCCTCTTTGCCCTGTTCCAGCGCGCGGGCGATGGCCTGCAAATAAACCTCCGTTTTGCCGCTGCCGGTCACGCCGAAGAGCAGCATGGTATGCGGCCCCTTGTCCGTGTCGGTCATTTCCTTGATCTTTTCGAGCGCGGCCAGCTGTTCGCCGGTAGGATTGAGCGGCGTCGACGGCATGATTTCGGCCTCGGCGAAGGGGTCGCGCCGGTGGACGCGCTTCTCCACCTCCAGCAGCTTTTCCTTGACCATGGCGGTGACAATGGCCTCGGACGCGCCCTCGGCCTGCGCCAGCAGCGGATCGATGGTCAGTTCGCGGTGCACCATCAGCGTTTTCAGGATGTTGAGCCGGGCGGCGTAACGCTTCTTGCCGCCGTGCTCCATGATGTATTTTTCCGCCTCGGAATTATCGTTTACCGAGAAATATTTGATCGTCCGGTGCTGGACCTTGCCGCTGCGCACCGCCCGCGGCAGCAGCGTACGGATGGCCTGTTCGCGGCTGCAGCAGTAGTACTCGGCCATCCAGCGGCCGAGCTTGACCAGCGGTTCGGGGATGAAGGTGTGGCGGCCGCAGATCGAATCGATGTCCTTGCGGTCGGGAAACGTCGAATCCTGATCGTTGCCGATGGTCAGCACATACCCTTTGCGCAGCGATTTGCCGAAAGGCACCACCACCTGCGTACCGATTTTGATCTGATCGGCCAGATGCTCCGGGATGTTGTAATCAAACCCTTTGTCCAGAGACAAATCGACTATGACGCGGGCAAACATGACTTACCTCGCACCGTTATTCAAATGCCAGTTCATCTTCGGCAATTTTGAGTTTTTCGCGGACTTCGCCGGGTTCGATGTCGCCGCCGAGCCGCAGCGCTTTTTTCCAGTAACGCGCCGCCAGGTCAGTGCGCCCGAGCTTGTGGTAAATATCGCCGGCGTGGTCGGCGATGACCCCGTCCAGGTCGTCCCCGGAGAGCTTGATCGCCTGTTCGATATAATACCGCGCGCTCTTCGCGTCGCCGCGGCGGTAAAGCACCCACGCCATACTGTCGAGAATCGCCACATTGCCGGGCATCTCACCGAGCGCCCGGCGGATCAGTTTTTCGGCCAGCTCCAGCTCGATGCCGAGGTCGGCGTAGGTGTAGCCGACGGCGTTGGCGATTTCCGGCGAATCCCAGCCGAATTTCTGACGGATGGTTTCGGCGCATTCGCGGATGATGTCCTCGCGCTTGCTTTTTTCTCCAATCGTCAGGTACATCATGTAAAAATTGAAATCGATGACGAAGTCCTTGCGTTTCGAGTTTTCGGCGGCCTTCATCAGCGCCAGCGCTTTGTCGAACTCCTTCAAATGTGTGTAGGAAGTCACCAGCATCCGCATTGCGGCGAAGTCCTTGAACCCCTCCAGCAAGCCGATGACATTCCGGTACTGGCGGCCGTAGTAATACGCCATGCCGAGCATATATTTATAATATTGGTCGTTGGGATTTTTCTCGTGAAGCGTCTTCAGCTCGCCGATCGCGGCCTGCGCGTCGCCGGTGAAAAGCAGTGTTTCCACATAGGCATTCAGGTAATTTACCACTTCCGGGTAGCGGCGCGCGAGTTCCCGGCGGATTTTCAGCGCTTGCTGGTAATGGCCGGAGAGGTACCACAAATTGCCCAGCGCTTCCATCAACCGTTGATTGTTGGGCTGCTTGTGCAACTGCTCCTCGATGAGACGGATCGCCTGCGGGTAAGCGCCGAGCTGCTGGTAGATTCCGGCGGTCTGGAGCACCATGGCCAGCCCCTTCGGGTTCTTGAAATACTTGTCGATCAGCTGCAGGATCTGCGACTGACGGCGATTATAAAGCTCGAGTTTGTCCTCGCCGAGCTCCGGTGTTTTGGCGGCGGCAGCGTAGAATTTGGCCGCGGCCTGCAGAAATTGCACGTCCTTCTGCATGGACTCGAATACGATCAGTTTCTCGAAAAGGGCCTCTGCCTCGGCGGAGCGCATCTCGCGGACCAGCAACTCGGCGGTGATTTCCGCCAGCTTGGCCAGCACGGACTGGTTTTGTTCGGAGAGTTTCGCGGGGTCGTCCACCGAATTGATTCCGGCCAGCCCCATCGCGGCCAGGTCCTTCACCGGCACGTCGTCATTGGCAAAAAGCTGGACGGCCAGGTTCAGTTTCAGGGCGTCCGGATGAGCCTGCGCCAGCTCGACCAGCTGCGGCTTGTAGATTTTCAGGATCTCGGGATCGGAACATCTTTTCAGGAGCATCAGGAGCGGCATTTCGCCGTCGGGATCATATTTGAGGACGTTCATCAGCAAAGCCGCGGCCTTGGCATCGTCCTTTTCCTGCAACGCCATGATGAAATCCACCATGTGCCCGATTTTATCGGAATCCACATTCAGCGGCTTAATGGACGGCATATCCCGCGGCGTGCTGTCGCTCACAATCTGGGCACAACACACCACCGCTACCCCCAGCCATACCGAGATTATGGTCAAAATTCGCATTGCCGGTACCTCCATAAAAAAATAAACCCTCCGGTTCTGACGCGCAAAACAGGAGGATTTGCAAAAAACTACCGTCGAAGAACTTACTTCTTCTTGTGACGCATCGCCTTCAGCTGCTTGCGGCGCTTGTGTTTGGCGATCTTCTTACGACGTTTCTTTTTCAGGTTTCCCATTTTTCTGCCTTTTCTTTTACTATATCTTTTTGGAATATATTTATATCCATACGAAAACTATAATGTAACCCTGTTTCCGGAAAATTTCACTCCCGATATCAAAAAAATGTTGAATTTTTATTACTTTTCCGTTTTTTCCAGTGTTTTGTCTGTCTTTTTCGGAAAAACCACTACCGCATGCGGCTCGATTTTGTACTCCAACCCTCCCGCCAGACAGATCATCCGGACCAATTCCAGCGCATTGCGGTCCTTGACCGACAGATTCAAAATCATTTCCTTCGCCGCCGGATAATCCAGAATCACGAAGTTGAGCAGCACGCCGTTGTTCTCGCGCCGGGCCTTGCTGCAGAGCAGCTCCAACACATCCGGCAGCGGCGCATCGATGGCCTCGAAGTTCGTAATTTTGCAACTTTCCAGCAGCACCGTCATGGCCGCCACCAGCAAATCCGGTTTTTTCACCGGCTGCTCCGGCATCCGCATGTTTTTGCCGAGATACACCATATCTT
>JBEBXH010000128.1:0-10896 GCA_040391785.1 Victivallis vadensis | reverse complement strand
ATCCCCAAACACGAAAGTTCAAAAACTTTCGCATTCATATTAATTAAAACGCAATACCCCTGCCGGTTCCGGCAGGTTGGATTAATGGTGGCAATGCCGGGCAGTGCCGGCATTGCATAGCCATAAAAAATATATTGATTTAACATATCAAAAATAGTATATTATAGTTATTTTATCACATTTATCATCTATTATTAATATGTTATATTTGATTGTTCTATATATTGTGCTATATTGAAAGAAATCGCGGAGGTTTTAGTATGAATACGAAGCAGGCATTGATCGAGATAGGCGCGCGGCTCAGGCGGCAGAGGCTGAACTTGGATAAGTCGCAAAAAGAAATTGCCGATAAGGCCGGAATTGGCATTAATTCCGTTGCCCGGCTCGAAGATGGAAAAGGAACGACGCTGACTAATTTTATCCGGGTTTTGAATGCACTGGAAGTACTGAACAGTCTGGATTCATTTTTACCGACTCCCGTAATCAGTCCCATTCAATTGGCAAAACTTCAGGGTAAATTGCGTCAAAAAGCATCGAGGAAATCATGACCAATTATTCTTTGTGCAATGTGTTTATCTTTGGGAAAAAAGTCGGAACCACCGCTTGGGATCACGAGCGACAAATCGCCTTTTTCGAATATGATCCAAAATTTAAAAAACTCGGATTGGAATTGGCTCCGTTGATGATGCCTTTGCGAGGGCAAAGCATTTACAGCTTTCCATATCTTTCCGAAGAAACCTATCAGGGATTGCCGGGGATGCTTGCGGATTCTCTGCCGGACTATTTCGGCAATCAAATCATCAATGCTTATCTACGGTCACGCGGGCGGGAGGAAAATTCCTTCAATGCCGTGGAAAAACTTTGTTATATAGGAACGCGCGGCATGGGCGCGCTGGAGTTTCAACCGGCTCTTTCCAGAGTGCGCAAGGCTCAGAAAATCGAAGTAAATGAACTGGCCCGGCTGGCAACTGAAGTTCTGCATAACCGGGAAGCTTTTCAAGCCTCCTTTGACGACAGAAAACGTGTGTTCCATGATATTTTGCAGGTCGGTTCTTCCGCCGGCGGCGCGCGCCCCAAAGCCGTCATCGCCTGGGACCGGGAGACCAATCAAGTTTATTCCGGCCAGGTGGATGCACCCGAGGGATTTGAGCATTGGCTGTTGAAGTTCGATTCCATCAAAGACGGGAAATCTTATGGGCGGCTCGAGTATGCCTACTATCTGATGGCAAAAGCCGCCGGCATTGCCATGAATGAAAGCCGTTTATTGCAGGACGGCGATATGGCGCATTTTATGACCCGTCGTTTCGACCGCGTGAACGGAGAAAAAATTCATGTACAGACCTTGTGCGCCATCGGTCATTTGAATTACAATGACCCGCTGGCAAACTCTTACGAGCAGGCATTCGAAGTGATGGAAAAACTGCGTCTGCTCCCCACCGAAAAGAGCCAGATGTTCCGTCGGATGGTGTTCAATGCTGTCACCCGCAATCATGATGACCATACGAAAAATATCTCATTCCTCATGAATCAGGATGGCGCCTGGAGCCTTGCCCCGGCCTACGATATGGTCTGGGCATATAAACCGGGCGCCAAATGGACCGGACAGCACCAGATGTCGATCAACGGCAAACGCGATCATTTTACCCGGAATGATTTTCTGCAACTGGCGAAGCATTTCGACATCGCAAAAGCCGGCGAAATCATCCGGGATGTCTGCAAAACGGCAAAATCATTCGCAGACTTTGCCAAAGAAGCCGGAGTCAATACCGCAATCATCAACCAAATGCTACCCGAACTCCGAACCGAGCTCGGAAATTCATATTACTGATTTTTCAGATTTAATCATAACTGCCCTGATTTGACGCTTTCGAGCTTGATTAGATTGTTGTCTTTGCGATTTCTCTTCTTTGCCCCTGTGAGCTTTTGTTAACATTGTTATTCGATGCAACTCTTATTGTAAAGCCTTTATCTTCGGTTATGCTGTAAAAGCAGGGACGTTCCAGCCCAAGTGTATTGGGAGCGTGCAAGGTCAGCTTTAACTGCCCCTGCAGATCACGGAAGATCATGCAATGTCCGCCATCTCTGTCGAACAAAGGGACCGGATAATGAAGCCAATTGCCGTCAATCCGTCCATTATCGCTTTCCGCCATGCCGATACTGTAACCGTTGATTCCAAAACTGGACCACAGCATAAGAAGTTTTCCATCGCGGCAGCGATGCAGCCATGGTCCATCCGTTACATAGGTGGGAAAGATACAGCTCGGATCCTGCGTGCACTTGACCCAGGGGGCATCGGCGGCGGAAAAAAGATAAACGGGACGCCCGACGGCCTTCGTCAAGTCCTTCGTAAGTTTCATGGCGCAAATGGCGCCATTATGGATTTGCGTCCATTCGTGGCAGAAAACCATATACGGGGTGCCGTCTTCTTCAATATAAAGCGTGCCGTCAAGACATTCCCAATGCGCCGGCGTCACGGGGTTGGAGGTCAATGGAGTAAAGGGACCCTCAGGGCTGCCGGCAACCAGGATTTGAGTTCCACGGTAGCGTCGGGCCGCCTTGAAGGAGGCAAACATATAGTATCGGCCCCGATACCGATGCACCTCCGGCGCCCAGAAGTCACGGTCGCTCCAGAAATTCGGCGCGGGGCGGAACACCGGGAAAGGCCCCTCCCAATGCTCCAGGTCCGATCCTTTGTAAACATCGAAGCCGATCTGGCCGGGCTCATAAACAGAGCTGTAAAGGTAATAGCAGCCGGCCGTTTTGTCGACCAGCACATAAGGATCACGAACCCTGATATTATAATTGGATTTCATCGTACGAATACTCTTAAAATTTGATGGTTGGATAAAGCGTGGTATCTTTGCTTTCGCCGATACCGGGAGCGATAGCGATGAAGCTTTCGCGTCCGTGCTTGTCGTTGTCATTGATCAACAGATTGAATTTGAAACCTTTTCGGGCGATTTCCGGAGTAAGGCCGATGACTTGCAGAGGAATGCCCGCTTCATAAACCGTTTCACCATTTCGTCCGGTCCGCAGCCGTATTGACTTTGCGATCTGCACAGAGTTGAAACCCTCCGGAGCGCTCCAGATATGAACTTCGCTTCGTCCGTCATCGAGGCGTGTCAGGCCGATTTCCCAGGAACCGTTTTGGCCGGGGATTTTCAAGGCGAATTGGATATTGTCGCCTTGCCAGACCTCTCCACCCGAATACGGCTGGCAATGGACATCGTCGGTTACTTTGACCTGCAGCAGAAGCTCCCCGGGGCTCCGGGCCAGCCGGACCTCGGCGGAGAGATCGTGCGCCCCCTGCCAGAACATATGTGCGGTATCCGGCGCATTCGGCACCAGAGATGTCACCAGGGCACTGTCATTCAGCAGGAAATCCGGCAACTTATGATAATCATTTTCCGGGACTTTGACCACGGACGTGACCCGATATCGAAACCTGCGGTTATCAAGTTCAACTTCCAGCATTTCCGGATTGTTCGGCATGGAGCGGAATTCACGATCCGCCTTGACCGCCAGCCGGACGGTTTGCCGTTTGCCTGGTGACAGCGTAATCTCGTGTTGGCTGCTGCTGAGACCGCCGGGCAGATGCAGGCCCATCCGGTCCGTTTGCGGATTGACCAGTTCAAATTCAAATATACTTTCCTCGCCGGGCGTGATACTGAAATCGCCAACCGGGCGAATCAAGGCTCCTTCGATCCGCGGTTCCCTGTCCTGTCCGGTCAGACGCAACGTGGCGGGCTCGGGCTCCACTTCAAAAATCACGGAGCCGTTCTTCACTTCCAGAGCTTGAATGTTCCCATAGAGATCGATCGATTCGGCGGTACCGGTAACGCCCTGTATCAGGAGCGGGGCAATGCTGCCGTCGCCGGCATCGCTCCAGGCCGCCAGCAGCATGGCGCCATCGCGGTCGCGAAAAAAATAACCGTGGAGGTTATCGCCCGCTTGGGCTTCGCGCAAGAATGTACCGCCGCTATAAAGGAGCGCCAGCATATTGTAGGTGGCATACACGGGTTTCGGCTGGAAATCATGCGTGAGCATACCGAAATTGTGCTCGTTGTTGGCCGGATCGAATCCTTTGTTGCGCAGGCAGTACCAGTTGTAGCCCATTGAACCTTGCGCCCAGGAAAAAATCAGCTTGCGAAACAGTGTCTGCGCCTGAATTTCCTCGCCGTGAACCATTGACGATACCGCGGTTTCATTGGCATACCATGGTTTGGAGTTCCCATAAGAAGGAAGCTTTTCGATCTGGTTGCGATAAGTTCCGAAAAGACCGTGTCCGTGAAATGCGAAAATGTCATATTTGCCGGAACGGATCACTGCCGGCATCATTTCCGGGTTACCCGCCTTGCCCGACTGTCCGGGCAAACAGGCAAAGCCGCCGCACAGTACCTGCCATTCCGGCGCGGTCTTTTTGATCTCGTCATAGGCGATTTCCAGCATTATCACATAGTCAGCCGCTGGAAAATTGGCGAACATATACAAATCCGGTTCGTTCCAGACTTCCGCATAGCGGATACGGTCGCGATACCGCAGGGTGAACGTCTGTACGAATTTGCGCCAATGTTCATAATCCGGGCGGGCGCGAGGAAAAAATTCCGGTTTCAGCGGCTTCCAGTTTTTGTCATTGGCCCAGTCGACGCCGTAAGCGAGAATCGGCAGAATTTCAATTCCGTAAGCACCATAATTTTCCACCACCCGGTCAAAAGATTCAAAGGTCCAGCGATTTTCCCCGGGCTGCATACGGAACCATTCGACATCCTCGCGCAATGCCGTGGCGCCGCACCAGCCTGCGGCCATGGCTTCCCGCTGCTGCTTGTCCGGTTCGCGTTGCGGATGAGAGCAGACACCGAAAATAAAACCGTTCCCGCGCTCCTTAGCTGGGCCGGCCGGAGTCATATACGCAAAGCGCATCTCTTTTTCATATAAACGTACCGCCGGGTCGGAATCTTTAACCGATATGGCCAACTTGTAGACGCCGGCCATGGAGACTTCCGGCAATTGAACTTGAATTGTTTCAGCCGGCTGCAAGAGGACCTGCCGGGAATCATTGGCGATTTGTCTACCGCGCGGATCGGTGAGGCGCCAGGTGACTTCGGCATTCATTTGCCGCCGGCGTGGGTTGGTAAGGCGCAAAACGGGATTTTGTTTTTCGCCGATTCTCAGCACGTGAATCGGTGAGCCTTCACCGGTCAGGAGCTCAACGCTTGCGGGTGAGTTGCTATCCAATACCTTTATGGATATCGCGCCCAGGCTGATTGCGCCGGCGACTCCAGGTATGTAGTCCCCGGTTACGCCTCGGTATTTCACCGGCATGGTGAGTTTGCCGTCGGCTTTGTCACCCCCGCCCCATTTGGCGCTCGGTTGCGGTGAGTCGGCTTTAATGGTATAAATCAGAGTATGCCATCTGCCCTCGCCCTTCGGCAGGGGGTTGCGGAATTGGAATACTTCGCCGTCCGCGTCAACCAGCCGCAGGTTGAGAGCCTGAACCGGTTGATTTACCGGCAGGAATATGGATACGGTAAAATCAGCGGCAATGAACTCCGGCAGGGATACCGGCGGCATGGACTGAAAATCGAAATAGGCGGCCTCCGGGGCGGCGGAGCAGTCGACGGTGAATCCACTGCCGGACCACGTCGCCGGGAAGTTGCCGATTTGCGAATTGTCGCTCCGGTGGAAATAAACCCGTCCTTTGGCGGATTCCGGGTTCAGTATTTCAAAATCCAGGCCGCGGCTTTGAGCTGCAACCAGAAGTACCGCCAGGCAAACGAATAATCTCATCATCTCAACCAACTTCAGGGTTACGGGGTGAATACGCCGAGATCTTTGTAAACATAATACTTCATGTTCATGGGAGCGTTATACGCTTCGCCGGCGGAATAACTGCTGACGTGGCCATCCGCATGGGCGACATTGGCACGGTTGTTGTGCTGTCCGTACATGCCTCCCCCCTCGACCGCGCCGAAATTCCGGAATATGAAACAGGCTTTGCCTTTGTTCCCGCCGCTCGGAACAATGGAGTCGGCGAAGACGAAGAATTCGGACGGTCTGCGCATCTTCATCGGCAGGAGATAGCTGGTCCCCCCCGCGGAGTCGATCCGATAGAAGCAGTCTCCCGCCACGTCCCTGGCGAAGTTCGCGTAAGGACCTGCCCATTCGCAGTGGGAGTTGTACATGGCATAGTTGTTAAACCAATTGCTGGTGTGCTTGAGAGAGGAGGGGCAGCGAAGCACGTTTATGGAGATGTAGCCGCCGCCTTCCTTGACCGTATTGTTGCCGTTGGCGTCCTTTCCCCACGCCAGGCGCGCCCAGAAGTAGCCGTTTACCGTATCGCCAGAATTGTCCTGGCTGTAACAAATCATCATGCCTTTGTTGTCGTCGGCATACAATTGCTGTCCGGTCAAAGACTGTTTCAGGTTGCTCACGCATTGGGAGGCGCGGGCTTTTTCGCGGGCGGCGCTTAACGCCGGCAAAAGCATGCCGGCTAAAATAGCAATTATTGCAATCACTACCAATAATTCGATAAGTGTGAAATTTCTCTTTTTCATTGGTTGACGACTCCTTTTTTTGTTGATAATTGGCTTCGGTTCTTTATATTTTTCTGGTTGATTTACGTTGCATGACATGGGCTTTGGTATTGACCGCCCCGGACTTGTTGCCCCGAAGGACTTCCACCGCTTCGCGAACCTGTAAGGAATGGTCGATACCGACTGAGGTCAAAGCGGGAACCATGTAGTCCAACTGCCAGGATTCCCCGATTACAATCACGCTCAAATCCTTCGGGATGCTGATTCCGCATTCATGGCAGACACGGCAGATACTGTGCCCGCCGGCTTCGCTAAGCAGGAAAACTCCGGTATAAGCCGGTTTACCCTTGCTGAATTCTTTTTTCAGGACCTCATAAGTTTTTTCCGGTGAAAAATCTCCCGGGACGATTCTGCAGTCAATCCGCTTGATCGTACAGCCGTGCAGTTCGGCAAACTGGCGGAATCCCTCCTCCCGGCTTTTCATACAGGCGATTTCCGATTCCGACATTACGACTGCCAGCTTCCGGTGGCCCCGTTCCCAGAAATGATGCGCCGCCAGCATCCCCGAGTATTCTTCGTCATTGCTGACGGAATTGACCACCACACCGGAAATGGGCTGGCCGAAAATGAGATATGGAACATTCAGCTCGTCCAGTTTTCGTATTTCGGCGCCGGTAATCAAACTGGACCCGGTCATCACAATCAGTCCGTCGATTTTCGTGGGCGGCAATTCCATGGGAATCCGGTCGTGCCAGTCGAAATGCAGGACTTCAAGTTCATAATCCAGTTCATCAGCAAGATCCAGAAATGACTGTTCCACCATATTGAAATATTCGGAAGGCCACAACGGCATGGCCAGGCAATACACCGGCTTGGCACCTTGCTTATAACGCAATACAATATCGGTCACCTCGATGCTCCGACGTCCGTTTTTGCGCAGCAGTCCTTCCTCGGCAAGCTTGTTGATCGCATGGCAGGCGGTGATCTGGCTGACCTCATAATCATCCATGATCGAGCGTACAGAACGGAATGCGCTTCCCGGTTCGAACGCCATCACCTGTTGTTTCAGCTTGTCATACAATATGTCGGATTTTCTCATAAAACGCGATGCTTCTTTGTATTGATTGTTGCATACTAATATTATACTGTATTGTTTTTAACTTGTCAATAGCGATACAAAAAAATAAACCACAATTTTTATGTGGGGTTGTCTAGCAGAAGGCGGTTAAAAAAGGATCGGGTGTAATTCGGTCGGCGGTACATCCCGGAGTTTACACCCATGTTGTGCCGCATAAGCGGCGGCGGCGCCCGCGCCCGCGCCAAGGGCCATGGCGATCCCCATCACCCGGCAACTTGCGAGTGCTTCATGGGAAGCACTGATACAACGCCCGGAAACCAGCACTCCGTCACAGTGTTCGGGCACCATCACTCCGTATGGAATATCATAAGGCTTGACTTGTTCGGCCACCCCTGTCCCGGCAAAGACATCCTGTGCCGCGGCCTGGCCGCCTCCCGACGGATTGTGTATGTCGATGGGAAACCTGGCGCCGCGGACAATGGCGTCGGCAAACTCACGCCCTTCGATGCAATCCTCTTTGCACAGACGCGCCACCCCTTTGAAGCGCCGCGTTTCCCGAACCCCCAGCACGGCGGGCATATTCGAGATGAACGCATTCTCATAGCCCGGCAGGTTCCCGCGCAGGAATTCCAAAATCGCATATGCCTGCTTCCGCGCGGTAATTTCGCCGCGGGTCAAGTCCCCGGCATTGGTTCCGTCCAGATAATTCACCTGGGTCGCATTGACGATATTTTCATCGTCCCGGCGAGAATTATAAAGGCGAACCACGCTCACCGTATCCGGCAGGAGCCCCCGCCGATGTGCCGCCAGGGTCAACTCCTCCCAGGTTTTTTCTCCGATCCGCAGTACTCGCGCCTCCTGTTCCGAACCGCAATGAAAACGCTGTCCCGAAGCGATCCCCGCCACCGTGAACATGATGCTTGCCGGCTGGCACAACCGGTCATCCTCGCGCCCCATTTCAAATGGCACTCCCGCCTGAAACGCCAGGGCGCCATCGCCGGTTGCGTCGATGACCGCTTTGCTTTTGAACTCATGGGTATTCCCCGCGCACTGTATCTGTACCCCGCAAACTTTGCCGGCGGCATCCTTCAACCCCCCGGTTGCCGTCGAATGCAGGAGAACCGTTACATTCTGCGCGGTAAGCAGCTCATATAAATCAATATCCATTCTCCGGAAATCGATCACCCGCCCCCCCAGGTGTGAAATAATTTCCCGCAGGATATGGCTGTCCGCATCGCCCAATAGCGGGCCGACCAGCGCCTGCGTCGCCATTCCGCCAAGGCGTCCAGAATGCTCTAGCAACAACGTCCTGGCCCCACACTTACCGGCGGCATATGCCGCGGCTGTTCCGGCGGGCCCGCCGCCCGCTATAATCACATCATAATCATTCATTTTGCTTTTCTCCTGTCATTGGTAAGCATATTTCTATTATAATACCGCAATCCATTCTTGACAATGCACAAAAATGCTATACTGTTATACAATATTATTATTGACGGCAATTTTATGACTATACTTGATGCCATAGAACCAAAATCACCGGTGAAAATGCTGGCCGCTTCCCTTGAGCATTATGAAGCGAAATACGGAGCCCGCCTGACGATCCACGATTGCCGCGGCGTACTGTATTTTCCGGACGGGAAACCGTTTTTTCCCGGCAGGGGCATGCACATGCATCCTTATTGTATTACCGGCCGCTATGAGGTACCCGGCTGGAACAAACAGTGCCATGAAGAATGCATGATCCGCACGGAAAACCGCGCCCACCGCCTGAAATCGCCATTTATCCGCGAATGCTGGAAGGGCGTTACGGAACTGGTGGTTCCGATAGAGCGCCAGGACTCCGTGGTATTGATTTTCTATGCCGGGGTGTTCCGACCGGCGGACATCGCACCGCCGGAAAATCTTCCGCTCGAATTACATGAAATACGGGAACATCTGGCGTCGGTCGATCGGGAGTTGTTGGAGAATATGGCGCTTGAACTGCAAATTTTCGGACAGGGACTTCTGCATTACACCGAACTCTATCGGAGCCGCGCCGGCGTATCGCCGGAAAAACCTGCCATAATCCGCCGCTTCATTGAAGACCATGCACACGAGCAAATCACTTTGAGCGACCTGGCCAGGGCATTGCATCTATCCAGAACCCATACCTGTCATCTGGTGAAATTCCATTTCGGTAAATCGTTTCATGCCATGCTCTGCGACGCCCGCATGGCGCGAGCCTGCAACCTGCTCCGCTCCACCGAAATGCCCATCAAAATGATTGCCGCCGCCGTCGGCTTCAGCAATGAATTCTATTTCAGCCGCATTTTCACCCGCGAATGCGGTCAGCCGCCCGGCGCGTACCGGAAAAATAAATAACCGGTTCGACAAAACTCCGACTCTAGTGGTATCAATACCCTTGAACTGAGCCGCTGAAGCGGCGGCATTCCACATTATGTATTGGCGTTGCAGGAGGGTTGTTTGGGGACGTTCAAACTCGTCGCCGATAATCTTCGACACCAGTCTTTCTTCTTCGTAAACCTCTACCCGTTGATAAAATATCGAGTTCAGCAACCAATCTCCCGCCATTTCTTCGATCTGGTCATTCAGCGAAGTATTACACGTTACATAAATATCCTGTCCCGCCAGCGATTTATTCACCGCCATAAAGAATTCAGCATACAGTCGTACCGCGTCAAGTTTCTCGATTCCGAACGTGAATGCGCTTTTAAGCAGTAAATATTCCGATTCGAAATAATTACTTACTCACTCTTTGAATACCGCCATCTCCCGCTCTGATTCGACGTTCAACACGCCAGTGATAAAATCCTTCGCAGAACGCGAAATATATAAAGTCAAATACTCACGCCGCAACTCATGATTTTCCATTTCCCGCCGAAACTCCCCGGCCACCTGTCATCTGAATTCCTTCGCAAACGGCAATCCATCAATCGCTTACGTGTCTGCCTCATACTTCTCCAATATCTTCCGGTAATTCGAGTCCCTGCGATAGCAAACCTGCAACCGCTTACTCGAATCAAAGCGTGACAAATAAGATTGCAGATTCGCACAGAGTTCATTTTTCCGCGACTATACATAAACAACCGTTACTCCCTGCTTTTGGATTGTTTCCAGTAATGGGCGATTTTCAGGGGCATCAATTGTAACTAAGATATTGACTTTTGACCAAAGAACCAGGCGCGACATGCCGAAATTACGGAACTTACTTGGATCAGCCAACATTACTACTAGTCCGTTCATAAAATAACATTGCAAATATGCGAATATGTGCTATATTAT
>JBEBXH010000127.1:0-11310 GCA_040391785.1 Victivallis vadensis | reverse complement strand
CCTGAATATTTACGGTAGTTTATATAAGGCTACTATCTTTTCTGACAATTTAAGGTTATCATTATCAAGAGAATTTTCATCAGGTATGCAAGATAAATATTCCTTCACTTTGATGCTATTTTTCTGTAGATAACTGGAATAAGCCAAACGATAGTAAATTTGAGATTTTTTCCGGATGATATATTCATCATCTTTTGTCTTTTCTAATTCACTTAATGCTTTACCATAATACTTTTCAGTAGAAGCATAATTCTTTGCTTTCCTGTAGGAGTCTCCTATATGCATTAAAATGTTAGATATGAATTGATGTTTTATTTCATTGTCATCAATATTATCACACTCTTTAAGGGCTTCATCATAATACTGAAGGGCATTAGAGTAATTTGTCAATCCATCCTCATTTTTAGCGATTTGGAAGAACGCTGCTGAAGAATAATAATCGGGAACTTCTTTCTTAAAATATTTCTTGTGCCGATAAGTTTTTATCAATTCCAATACCTTGAAACTTTTTTCATTAGAAAGTTTATATTCACTTTGTTCATTATATATAAATCCCATAGTAAGTAATGGAAAAACCAAAGACAAGTTTCTTTCCTTCGGAACTAAATCAATCGATCTTTGAAACCAAATTAATGCACATGGATAATTATTGCTTCTCATAAATCTTTTCCCTATGCCAAAACAAATACTTGCGAAAGCATCGGATTTCTCAAGTTGATAATTTTCTATTATATAACCTGCCTCAAATTCAAGGCTGAGAACTAAAGAAAAATTTCCATTGTCAAACGTTTTTGGCAGTAACTTGTGTATTTCATTGAGCCTTTGCTTTGGTGTCTTTGCCGGGAATGCAAAAACAGCCGACAATGTTCCAGTAGCAATTAAGCAACCAATAAGTATCATGACGTTGATTTTATTTTTCAAAATCCTACTCCTGATGTTGATATCTAATATAAAATAGCAATTATTTCAAGTATTTCAAATCACAATAGAAATAATTATCATATCTGAACTCCTGGATCTATGGGAAAAGGTTAAACGATCATTCAATTGGCTAAAAAGATTTATAAACTTCACCGACAACTGGAATAAAATATCCAAAAAAGCTTGCGCCGGATTGAAAACTGCTTTGATGCGGTTATTGTATCAATCATAATATACTTATAGGGAGCGCGCATGACTATTCGAATCAGTGTACCTTATGACCGGGAACGCCTGACGGCGGATATCGACAGTGCCGAGTTGCTGGGTGTATTTGAAGCGGAATTGCCGGAGGCGCCGCCGGACCAGGCGGCTACGGTGAGTTCGGCGTTGGACCAGCCAATCGGTTCGATTTCACTGGACGACATGGCGGCGGGCAAGAAATCGGCGGTGGTGATTACCAGCGACCACACCCGGCCGGTTCCCAGCAAAATCATCATGCCGCAAATCCTTGAACGTCTGCGTCGGAAATCCCCCGGCATCGATATCACGATCCTGGTGGCGACCGGGTTCCACCGCGGAACTACCCGCGCCGAATTGATCGACAAACTCGGCACGGAGATCGTCGAACGCGAGAAAATCGTGGTTCATGACTCCGCCGATGAATCGATGCTGGTAAATCTCGGCAAGCTGCCGTCCGGCGGCGATCTGGTCATCAACCGTCTGGCGGTGGAAACGGAGCTGCTGGTGGCGGAAGGGTTCATTGAGCCGCATTTTTTCGCCGGGTTCTCGGGTGGGCGCAAGAGTGTTCTGCCGGGCGTGGCCTCGCGAGTGACCGTGCTGGCCAATCATTGCTCGGAATTCATCCAGAGCCCCTATGCGCGGACCGGTAATCTCGAAAATAATCCGATTCAGCGCGACATGGTTTACGCGGCGGAACAGGCGAAGCTGGCGTTTATCGTCAATGTGGTGATCAACGGCGAAAAGAAGATCGTCAAAGCCTTTGCGGGGGACCCCTTCAAGGCGCACGAGACCGGCTGCGAGTTCCTGCGTTCGCGCTGTGGAATCCGGGTGCCGGAGGCCGATATCGTGATCACCAGCAACGGCGGCTATCCGCTCGACCAGAACGTTTACCAGACGGTGAAGGGGATGACGGCCGGGGAGGCGGTCTGCCGTCAGGGCGGGGTGATCATCATCGCATCGAGCTGTGCGGACGGTCACGGCGGCGAGTCGTTTTACCGGAACCTTGCCGAGGCGGTGTCGCCGCAGGCGCTGCTGCGAAAAGCGGCGTCGGTGCCGCGCGACCAGACCGAGCCGGACCAGTGGGAGTTTCAGATTCTGGCGCGGATATTATCCCGGTTTCATGTGATCGTGGTGACGAAGGACTGCGACCACCGGATGCTCCGCGATATGCATCTGGGCGCGGCCTCTACGCTGAACGAAGCGCTGGACAAAGCCAAATCATGGATTGGAAGCAAAGTTAAAATAGCGGTGATTCCGGACGGAGTATCGGTAATCGCCGGCAAGCAATAATAAGGAACGGTATGAGAATTACAGTATGCATCAAACAGGTTCCGGGGACGGCTCAGGTGGAGATCGACCCCGCGACCGGTGTCCTCAAGCGTGACGGGGTGGAGTCGAAGATGAACCCGTACGATCTTTATGCACTCGAAACGGCGTTGCGTTTCAAGCAGAGCCACAATGCCGAGATTACCGTGGTCAGCATGGGGCCGCCGCAGGCCGCCGGTGTGATCCGCGAGGCGTATATGATGGGTGTGGACCACGGCGTGCTGTTTTCTGACCGCCGTTTCGGCGGGGCGGATGTGCTGGCTACGGCTTACACGCTGGCGCAGGGGATCAAGTCGATGGGCGGCGCGGACATCATCATTTGCGGCAAGCAGACCACGGACGGTGACACCGCACAGGTCGGCGCCGAGATCGCCGAGTTTCTCGGCATTCCGCACGTCGCGGGCGTTTCCAATATCCACGAAGTCACCCGTGACGACCTGATGGTTGACCTCGACCTGCCGATTCATATCGAAACCGTGCGCGTCAAGATGCCGTGCCTGATCTGCGTGGAAAAGGGCATTTTCGAGCCCCGGCTGCCGTCGTTCCGTTTGAAGCTGCAGACCGATGACCGCGAAGTCAAGATTTATTCGCTCGACGATATGGACGATACGAACCCCGACAACTATGGTTTGAACGGTTCCCCCACGCAGGTGAAGCGGATTTTTCCGCCGGAGAGCCGCAATGCCCACGAGCGTTGGGACGGCACCCCGGACGAATTGACCGGCAAGCTCTTCGACTACCTCGAAGACGGCAAATTCCTGCAGCAGTTGAGGTAAATCATGGCACATATCAAAATACATCAGGATAAAGTTGTCTCGCCGGCGGAGCTGATCGCGCTCTGCCCCTTCAAGGCGATCGAGGAACACAAGGGCGAAATCAGCATCAATGCCGCGTGCAAAATGTGCCGGATCTGCATCAAAAAAGCCGGTGACGTTTTCGAATACGTCGAGGACGCTGCGCCGGGCGTCGACAAGTCGCAGTGGCGCGGCATTGCCGTGGTGGCCGAACTGCTGGACGGCGCGATTCATCCGGTAACGTTTGAGCTGATCGGCAAGGCCCGTGAACTGGCGGACAAGGTGGATTATCCGGTTTACTGCCTGATGATCGGTTCGGACATTTCCGGCAAGGCCGCCGAGCTCCTCGAATATGGCGTGGACGAAGTGCTGGTTTACGACAACAAGGCGCTGAAGCATTTCCGCATCGAGCCGTATGCCGCGGTATTCGAGGACTTCATCAACCGCAAACGGCCCTCGTCGGTGCTGGTCGGCGGTACACCTTCCGGACGTTCGCTGGCGCCCCGCGTGGCGGCGCGTTTCCGTACCGGGCTGACCGCCGACTGTACGTTCCTGGACATTTCGGAAAACACCGACCTTGACCAGATCCGACCGGCCTACGGCGGCAACATCATGGCGCACATCAACACCCCGAAGCACCGTCCGCAGTTCGCCACGGTCCGCTACAAAATTTTCGCCATTCCGGAGAAAGTCGAGGCCAAGGGTCGCATTACTCTTTGCGACCTGCCGAACAATAAACTCGATTCGGGCATTTCCGTGGTCGGCGTGACCGAGAAAAAGCGCGAAGTCGGCATCGAAGAAGCCGAAGTCATCGTGGTCGCCGGGCGCGGCCTGAAAAAACAGGAAGATTTCGCCATGATCGAGGAGCTCGCCGGGCTGCTCGGCGGGCGCGTGGCCGCCACCCGTTCGCTGATCGAAGCGGGCTGGGCCAATGCCAAACAGCAGATCGGGCTGAGCGGGCGCACCGTCAAGCCGAAGCTGATCATCACCTGCGGCGTTTCCGGCGCGATCCAGTTCGTGGCGGGCATGAACGGCGCAGAACAGATCATCGCCATCAATACTGACAGCGACGCGCCGATTTTCAAGGTGGCCCACATCGGCATCAAAGGCGATTTATACAAAATCGTGCCGGCCCTGATCGAAAGAATCAAAGCCCGCAAACAGGAGATATAAGCATGTCCGCTTCCTATAAAAAATTCGATGCCGCCGACCTCGCGTACCTGAAAACGATCTGCGCCCCGGAGCGCGTCATCCCGGGCTGCGAGGTGAACGACGATTATTGTCACGACGAGCTCTCCGGCTGTCACAGCCGCCCCGATGTGCTGGTCAAGGCCATGTCGGCGGCGGAAGTTTCCGCCATCATGAAATATGCCAATGAAAAGATGATTCCGGTCACGCCGCGCGGGCAGGGGACCGGCCTTGTCGGCGGCTCGGTCGCCCTTTGCGGCGGCATCATGATCGATCTCAGCGGCATGAATAAGTTCCTCGAACTCGATGAGGAAAATATGACGCTGACGCTCGAGCCCGGCGTATTGCTGATGGAAGTCTCGAAATATGTCGAGGAACGCGGCCTCTTTTACCCGCCGGATCCGGGCGAAAAAACTGCCACCATCGGCGGCAATATCAGCACCAACGCGGGCGGCATGCGCGCGGTCAAATATGGCGTGACCCGCGACTATGTACGCGGTCTCGAAGTCGTGCTGGCCGACGGCAGCATCGTCGAGCTCGGCGGCAAAGTGGTCAAAAACAGCTCCGGCTACAGCCTGAAGGACCTGATTGTCGGCTCCGAGGGCACCCTCGGCATCGTGACCAAAGCCATCTTGCGGCTGCTGCCGCTGCCGAAGAGCAAAGTCAGCTTGCTGGTGCCGTTCCCGGACCTGCCGTCCGCGATCAACACCGTGCCGGTGATTATCCGCTCCAATACCGCGCCAACGGCCGTTGAATTCATGGAGCGCGAAGTGATCCTGGCATCCGAGCAGTTCCTCGGCCGGAAATTCCCCGACAATTCCTCGGACGCTTATTTGCTGCTGACCTTCGACGGGGCTAACCAGGTGGAAATCGACCGCACTTACCACGAAGCCGCCCACATCTGCCTCGGGGCAGGGGCGATTGACGTTTTTATTTCGAATACGCTCGAGCGCAACGAATCGATCTGGGCCGCCCGCGGCGCTTTCCTCGAAGCGATCAAGGCATCCACCACCGAAATGGATGAGTGCGACGTGGTGGTGCCGCGCCGCTGCGTGGCCGAATTCGTGCTTTTCTCGCATTCGCTGCAGAAAAAATACGATGTCCGCATCCGCTCTTTCGGGCACGCCGGTGACGGCAATCTCCACATTTACGTGCTGCGCGACGATCTGGACGAAGCCGCCTGGAAAAAGACGTTGTCCGCTGTTTTCGACGAACTCTACGCCAGGGCCCGTGAGCTCGGCGGCAAGGTCTCCGGCGAACACGGCATCGGCCACGCCAAGCGCCCGTACCTGGCCGAGTCGCTCTCCCCGGCCGAGCGTGAACTGATGGCCGGCATCAAAAAGGCCTTCGACCCAAAAAACATCCTGAACCCCTCAAAAGTGGTGGTCTGAATGAAACAAATCATATTGCTGATTGTACTGGCGGTATTTCTGTGCGGATGCCAAGCGCCCGAATTGAGGAATTCGATCAAGGACAGCGATATAAAAGTGGGCGGAGGCGAGATTGATAATAGCTTTTTTTATGAGCTGGAATTGCTTTCGTATACTCAGTGGGCACTGGTGATCAAAAACAGCAAGGACGAAATAATTCTGGCGACTCCGGAAATGATGATCTCCGGCGAGGTTTCCTTGAAGGTTATTATAACCGAGAAACCGCAGAAGCAGATCTCGATTGTGGTTGAAAACAAAAACGATAAAATTGAGGTCAGTCACGACTTGACCGGTTTCCCCGGTGAAGTGGTCCAGAACTGCAGAGTTACCGGAAAAAAGCACTTGGATGAGCCGGAAGAAGAGATCGGGAAGATCTCCTTTGTCACTTGGAAAGAGATGAATCGTCTCAAAAAAATAAATTCTCAGGATCAGGATCCCAGCTACATCGAGCATTTGAAACTTATCATCCGGATCAAGCCTTCAAATACGAATGAACCGGCAAAATGAAAGCATGTTTGGTGAAAAACTGATAATTCGAGATTTAACAACAGTCGTGATTTTTGAAACTCCCATAGAAGATTGATCTTTATCACACGAGTTCTTACTTCACTCGGAAATGACGGATTGCAAACTCGCGGCCGGAACCTGTTTTCAAGTATTTCTCAAAGTCACGAGCTAATTCTTCTGTCTTGAACGCAAAATATGCTTTCAGTTCCCATGGAGCATATTTTGAGGTATGTGGAACATCTCCGGCGTTGTTTTTTCCAGGCGGGCCTTCAGATCGGAAGTGAATTCGGTATAATATTGGGCAGGGTGGCTGATGGAATGCAAAATGTAGGTATAAAACATGTCAAAAGTTCTCCGGGGAGGCGATTTGTAATTCAAGAGTTTCAGCCCTCCTGCGCCAAGGCTCCGGCGGGCATCCTTCGCCGTCTGTCATTTCCCTTTTCGCCAGTGGCTTCAAGGGGCCTGCCAGCCGTAGAACTTTTTCGGTAGAATCGAAAAAGTGAAGAATGGTGGGCGTAACTGGGCTCGAACCAGTGACCTCAACGATGTCAACGTTGCGCTCTAGCCAACTGAGCTATACGCCCTCAGGATCTTTTGAGGAGCTTAAATATACTCCAGCGGCAAAGATTGTCAAATCGAAATATGGAGATTTTCAGAAAATTATTGAGATTTTTTGTTTATTTCGTTTTTCTGGTAGTCGCCGGGGGGCAGCCCGTAGTGTTTTTTGAAGTAGCGGCTGAAGTGGGCGGCGTCGTGAAAACCCCAGCGTCCGGCGGTTTCCTTGATGGTCCGGTTGAGATGAAGCAGCGATTCCGCCGCGCCGTTCAGGCGGTATTGAAGTTCGTAGGAGCCGAACGAAATGCCGAAATGATCTTTGAACAGATGCCGGAAATGACTTGTGCCCAGCGAACATGCCGTTGCTGCGTCTTCGAGCGAAACGGGCTGGCCGTTGCTTTGATGGATGAGCTCAAGTGCCTGGTCCAGCCGCCGGTCTGCCGCTGGACTCGCCGGGAGATCGAGTTGTGAATCGAGGTCGATGAAAAAGCTGCAGAGCAGGTGCCAGACCCGGACTTGCGTCCATTCATCCGGCATGGTCAGCAGCCGCTCGGCTTCGGCTTGAAAATTTTGCAGCAGCGGGCGCAGGGCAGGGGCATTCAGGAGCTGCATGCGCTCATCGGGTGCAAGTTGTAGCAGTTTTTTGATATTGGCGCCGGAGTCCAGCAGCGAACGCAGCAATTCCTCCTGCGAGATGCTGAACAATAGGATCAACGCATGGTCGCGCATGAGGATGCCATGCGGTTCCCACGGGGCGATCAGATAACAGTCGCCTTGGTTCATCGCGTAAATCCGGCCCCGGGTGAGACTGCGCATTTTGCCGTTTTTTACAAAGCCCAGGTGGATCGCCTGGTGAATGTCCAGCGGGGAGGGCACCGCCGAAAATATTTGTGATCCCGTGAGCATATAGTCGAACGGCTTGCGGGCCGACAGGCGGAAATCGTATTTGACAACGGGTTCTTTATTCATGAAAAGACACTTTTTACAATTGTTTGATCGTAATTTACATCGAAACGGGTGTTTTGCAAACGCATATTATGCATTATAATGATATAAGCAACCAAGCAAGGACCAATTTATGAAACATAAAATCGCATTGATCGGCTGCGGCGGTATGGCCAAGGCTCACGCTGGAAGATTTGAAGAACTTCAGGACCGGTTGGAAGTGACTGCGGTAGTGGACATCGACATCGAACGGGCGAAAGCTGTGGCGGAGTTGCTGCCCAATGATCCGGTGGTTTCGACCGATCACCGCGATGCGTTTCCGGTGTGCGACGCGGCGCTGCTGGTGCTGCCGCATCATCTGCACTGCGAATACACGCTGTCGTTCCTGAACGCCGGCAAGCATGTGCTGGCCGAGAAACCGCTGGGCAATTCCGAGGATGAATGCCGCCAGATGATCGAGGCCGCCCGCCGCAACAACCGGACGCTGATGGTGGCGTACTGCATGCGTTTCCATCCGCTGGTGATAAAAATGAAGGAGCTGATCCACTGCGAGGCTTATGGCAAGACGTTCCAGCTCTCGATCTGGACCGAGCAGCACACCGAGCGTGATCCATCCAACTGGATGTGCCGTGCCAACATGGTCGGCGGCGGACAGCTCTTCAGTCACGGGTGTCATTATATCGACTTGATGCTGTGGATGATGGGCAGGCCGGTCATCGGTTCGCACATCGGAACCAACCTCGGCACGCCGTGGATGGAGCGCGAAGGCACCAGCAACGTCAGCATTATGTTCGAAAACGGCGCTTGCGGCTACCACTTCGGTACCTGGGGCGCACGCGGCACGAAGCTGGGGTATGCATTTCATGCTCACTGCGAGGAAGGCATGCTGGAAATCGACTATGCCAAAGGGCAATTGCTGCTGCACAGCAAGCTGGAAAAGCACATTCCCGGCGAAACTGAAGGCGGCGGCCGGACCAAGGTCCTGCTGGAAGCCCCCGCCGCGAAGTCGACCACCATCGAAATGGCACATTTCCTGGACTGCATCGAAAACGGCACAGTTCCGTTGACCGATGCCGAGTCCAGCCTCGAAGGACTGAAAGTGATCTGGGAGCTTTACAAAGCCGAGGACCGGAAGCAGCTCGCTGACCTCAACGGTATCATCAAGCACTTCAAATAATTTAACCACGAAATGTACGAACATCATTGACTTCCGAAATGGGCGGTCAATGATGTTTTTTATGAACACAGCAAATAAAATCGTTAATTGGCTTGAAATTGGTCCTTGGCGGATGATATTAAGAACACACTAAGAGGAGGACTTTATGAAAATTTTCAAGCTGATTTTATTGACGGTCGCTTTTTTGCTGATCGGGGGATGTGCGTCGAAAGTGGAGGAAAAGCCGCTTTCCGAGCTGGATCTGCTGCTGGAAAAAATCGAGCGGGCGGTCGACCCGGAAAATGCCGGGGCGAAAATCAAGGCCATGCGGGTGACAATGGATTCGGTGCTTACCGAGCAGAATGTGAAGGTTCGCACATCGGTGACATACCGCTTTCCGAACCAGGTTCGCGAGGAGGGCGATTTCGCCGGGATGATGAATGTCGTCACGATTTTCGACGGTCAGAACGGCGTGGAAGTCACCAAGGGCATGGGCAGCCGGAAATTGACTGAAGCCGAGGTGCTGCATAAAAAATTCGATTTGCTGGTGAACAACCCGCAATTGAGCATAAAACAGGCTTATCCGGAAATTACGCTTGCTCCGGAAAAGGTCACGATCAATGGCAAATCCTGCTACCACCTGACCGGTTATCCGTCGCCGGAGTTCAAGCTCGCGCCGGTGCAGATGTATTTCGACGCCGAGACTTATCTGATGGTGCGCCAGGAGATGGTGACGCCTACGCCGATGGGGGATGTTCCCATGTCGGTGGACAGTTTCGATTATCGTGATATCGAGGGGCTGTTCGTCAGCACGCGGGCGGTGGCCCGGTTCCTTGGTTCCACCATGAGCATTACCGTGAGCAAAGTTGAATTCAATCCGAGCTTGAGCAATGATACGTTCAAGGTGCCGGATGAAGACGATTAAGTGTCTGCTTTTATTCTTTTGCTGCTTGAGCCTGATGGCGGAAGTTGTTCCCGTGCGGGCTCAGGTGGTACTGGATGAGGTTTATCAGGAGATCGCCAAGCGGCACTACGACAGCGGCTTTGCCGAAAATTACCGCAAGCATTATCTGCAGCACCAGCCGGCGATCCTGAAAAGCGGTAACGATCGGGAGTTGGCCGAAAATATCAACGCCATGTTGAGGGATTTCGGCGACAGTCACCTTTATTTGCAGCCGCCTTTGTCCTCTGCGCTGAGTCAGGCGTCCCGGGGTGTGCTCGGTTCAGCCGGGGAGGGGCCGGTTGACTCCGGAATCGAGTTGCTGGAGACCGGGGAAGGGATCGTGGTTCTGCGTGTGAAAGCGGATTCGCCCGCCGCCGACGCCGGAGTGAAGTCCGGCATGATTGTCCGCAGGATCAACGGGCTCGATATTTTGCCGGATGGTTCGCCCATGTGGCTTGGCATTGCCCGGCAATTGCTGATGATCTCTGGCTGGATCACTTTGACGGTTCAGGACGGAGATAAACAGAATACCGTGGAATTTACCCCGGAACGGGAAACACAGCCGCCGATACAACTGCCGGGTGGTCCTCTTTTGCGCGGCAGTTATTTTTCCGAATTGCGTTCGGATAATATTGCTTATATCCATTTTAACTGGTTCACCATGGAGCTGATCCGGGAGGTTCGCGGCGATATTCGCGGTAAGCTCAAAGATGCTGCCGGACTGATTATCGATCTGCGCGGCAATGGCGGCGGCACATTCAACAGCATCGACTGGCTGGGCGGTTGGACGCTGGCCGAGCCGGTGTCATTTGGTACTTTGAACATCAACCGGATACCGCTCAAGCTCTCCTCGACCCCGCAGGCGCGCGGATTCAAGAAAAAGGTCGCCGTGCTGATCGATAGAAATAGCTTCAGCGCAGCCGAAATATTTGCCGCGGGCGTTCAGGACGCCAAAGCCGGGCGAATTTACGGTACGACTTCCGGCGGGCAATGCCTGCCTTCCATGTTCGTCGCGCTGCCCAGCGGATTCCGTCTGCAGACCCTGATCGGCGCCGAAAAAAGAGCTTCCGGCGGTCATATCGAAAAAGTGGGCGTCACGCCGGATGTCATCGTCGAAGCGACTTCCGCCGGTCTGTTGGACGGCAAGGATGCCGTTATCGAAAAAGCCGCCGCCGACCTGTTGGCGGACTAAAGCCACAAAAGATTAATCCCTCATTGGACATGATGGACAGTATGGACCTCATGGACTTTATGGACCTCATGGACTTTATGGACCTCATGGACTTTATGGACCTCATGGACTTT
>JBEBXH010000126.1:0-11521 GCA_040391785.1 Victivallis vadensis | reverse complement strand
TGCTGGGCGAACACGCCGAGCGCGGCCAGGCTCCGTTCGAAATCATCGAAAAGCTCGCCGTCGGCATGTGTTACCAGAACACCAAGGACTTCTACAATCTCTGATTTGTCCACGAAAAATAAAACAGGCCGCCAGATCAAATTGGCGGCCTGTTTGTTTTTGTGCGTATTCGCGTTATTCGCGGTTAAAATGAATGGTGGTTTCGGCCTCGCGTCCGCTGACGATTTCGCGGGCGCGGATTTTCCAGTCGCCGGGCTGGTCGTTCAGGGCGAACTGCAGCTTGTGGACGGCTTTGCCGAGCGGCGCGTTCAGATTGGCATTGTACCACTGGACCTCTTTGCCGTCGGGCGCCGTGACCGTCAGGCGGATGACCGTGTCGCGTTTGGTACTCGCATCGATGTTCAGCGTGAAATCCCTGCCGGAACCGCTTGCCTCCAGTGACAGCGGCGCGGTTTCTTCCGCGGGCAGCAACGCCACGAATACCGGGTTGGAATTCATCAGCTTATTTCCCGCGCCGCGGATGTCGCGAACGTATTTCGGGGTGCTGAATTCGAGTTTGATTTCGGTCGGGTTTTCCTCGCGGCTGATGACCAGCGCGTAGCGGTTGTCCTGACGGTCGGTCATGATATCGATCTCCGCGTCGAGGAACGGCGCACCGTCCGACTGCAGGACTTTGCACAGCGGCGCGATGCCGGCGTGGCCCAGGACTTGCGCGAAAAGGTTGCGGTCGTTGTTCAGCGCGCTCCAGTCGCTTTCGCTGCGCAGCAAGCGTGACTTGTTCCAGGCTTCATAATAACCGGTGCTTGGTTTGAGCACGCGCAGGACCGATTTGCTGTCCGGCAGTTTGCGTTTGACGATGCGGCAGGAGGCGTCCATGCCGCCGAAGTTGCCGTCGGTCAGGATTTTGCCGCCCTGGCGCAGATAGTTTTCGACCTGCTTCAGGCAATCATCGGAGAGGGCGTTGTTGTCGGGGAAAACGACCAGTTTCGGCTTGATTTCGGCAAGCAGTCCTTTGGCGATCTGATCGTCGGCCACGAAGCGGAACGGGATACCGAAATTGCGGCAGAGCATGACGTATTTCCAGCGCAGGTTTTCGTGTTCCTTGGCGCGGCCCTCGATGAACGCGGAGCGGATCGACGGCTGCGAATAGACGATCATGATTTCCGGGGCAGGACGTTCAGCCAGCGCGTTCAGCACCAGCTTGCCGGTGCCGTCGACGATTTCCGGCAGGTACTTGACGACGCCCTGGCCGCTCTCCGACAGCGTGAAATCGGGATTGATCAGGCTCGGCACGTGAAACGCCATCGCGCCGCGCGCTCCGAACATCAGCGATCTCCAGAGGTTGTAGCACACCCGGCCGCCCACAATGTCATAACCCAGGAACCACGGCAGGTTGAAGCTGTCCGGCGCGAAGGAGCGCATCAGTTCGAGCAGCGATCCACCGTCGTAGCTCATCATGCCGGAGTAAATCGGTGTCTGGCGGTACCAGTCGTTGCCCCCGTAGGCGCTGGCGGCCTGCGGACCCGAAATGGACGTCCGCGCGCCGGGATCGGTCGAGCGCAGGCCTTCGTTGGTGATTTTGTTGATGTACTCGAGCAGCAACCCGTCCATGTATTCGAGGTGGTCGGCCCAGGCGCCGTAGTTGCCATCGGTGTGCTTGCGGGCCTCGGCAGCGGTTTCCGGCAGGACGTCTTCGAGCTTCTTGTAATCGGTGCCCCACTGGCGGTTGATCGCCGCGAGCGAACCGTATTTCTTCATCAGGAACTCGCGGAAATGCACCAGACAGGTGGGCGAGAAGCAGAAGTCGATGGGCGTGCTCCAGTAACCGGAGAGCGACAACTCGTCGCCGAACCAGTAAAAACGGGGCGCGTAAGGAGCGCATTCCTGGCCGATCTTCTTGAAGGCTTCCACCTGTCCGTTGAAAAATGCCGGATCGGAAAGGCAGGGCTTGCGGATCAGCAGCATTTTGTCGCCGGTTTTCTGGTATTCCGGCGATACGCGGGCCCCGGCGGTACCGGCATGCTGGAACACGGTCGGATTGAAGTTGAACTGAGTCGCGAACGTAATGTCGAGCGGACGGTGGTTGGCGAGGATGGTCTGCATGCGCATTTCCCGCAGTTTTTCCGCCAGCAGCGGACGCATGTGCGGACGGATGCCATCCGCGCCGCGGGGCGTGATCCAGATGCCCGGTTCGTAATCGTCCCAGACCAGTTTTTCGGGAGCGGGGGCCACGGTGATCGCGGTTTCGCGGCGGTCGGCGACTGTGCCGTTTACCAGCAGTTCCGCGCGGAAATCGTAGTGGCGCATTTTCAGGTTGTTGGCGATGACGGCAGTGATTTTATTGGTTGTCTGCGCCTGCTGGGTACCGGCGGCCACGACCCGGCTGTAAGCGTCGACCAGCGACCAGCGCAGTTCGCAGCCGGGCTTGCTCACGTCCACGGTGAACGAGGCGGTATCGCCCTCGGCGTACAGATCGCGTTCCGCTTTGAGGCCGCGGATTTCAAAACCGGAAGAATGGTTCAGTGCAACTGCTCCGAAATCAATCACTTTTCCCTCGGCATCGGCGAGAATCAGGCCCAGCAGGTGCCTGGCGCCCCACGGCGGAGCCGGGAGTTTGACCGAAGCGGTGGCGGTTGGCGCGAGGTCGAACGTTTTCCGGGCCAGTTCCTCGTTGTCGCTGCTGCGGACGAAGGCCGTCAATTTGAGCGGCGCGGACGGGGTTCCGGCGAAGTTGATATTGATCGCGACTTCATTATTTTGGCCCACGGCGCTGATCTTGTCGAAGCGGACAGCAGGTTCGCGTCCGGCGGCGGCCACAATCGCCTTGGCCATCAGCAGCTGATAAAGCTCGAAATATTCCTTGAACGCCGCGCCGGGCATGGGGTAGGGGAGCTCCGGCGTCGCGCCGTTGATCATGCGGCCGCTGCCGCCGCCGCAGTACCAGCCGAGGCCCACGCTGCGGCCTTTTTCCACCTGGCGCTGGACGACCCACGGCGAGCCCTTGCTGGCGGCGAAAACATCGCCGTCCGCTTCGCCCTTCCGGTAGATGGCGGGCGGGAAAAGTTCAAACGGAATCGCTGTGCTCAGGAAGCCATCTCTGGTTTTGGCCGGGATGGCGGTGCCGACGTCGGCATTACCTTTGAACGCGGAAATTTCCGCGAGCTCGGTATCCTTGCCGTTGTTGGCGATCTCGACGAAGCCGCAGCCGTTTTTCACTTTGCGGACGATTTCGCCGCGCTGAACCGCGGTGAGGTTGGTCCAGTTGATCCCGGCGAGCAGGATCACGTCGTATTCCCTGGTCAACAGCCGGTCGACGTTCGCCAGCACGTCTTCATTGGTCAGCACGCCATAGTAGGGGCCGTACTCAAAGAGCGCTTTGTAAGGTAACGTCCAGACCATCGAGGTCAGCTCGATGTCGACACGCTGAGTCAGCTCCGCGAGTTCGCGGTAGCTCGGGTACGGCGTGAGCGCCAGAACCTTGATTTTGCCGCCCTGCAGGGGCCTGGCCCAATTGATGTGCGGAGTTTCGACCGAACTGTCGAGCCGGGTCAGGTCGACGAGGCGGATATCCTTGTCCTTGCCGCGCTCGATTTCCGGGAGCATATTGTAAGCGATGGCGGAGGAAATTTCCACCGGGGTATTGAAGATCGCCAGCAGCTTGCCGTCGGCGTCAAACGCCCGCGCTTCCACGTCGTAGGCCGGAGCCGCCACCGGGAATTGGAACGTGTTCTGGACGCTTTTGATATCGAGCGGTTTATCGAACTGGATTTCATGGGTGGCGACGTCGTAGGTGTTGCCGTTCGGCAGCGTGCGCGCGGTGATTTTCAGCGTGATTTTCTGCTTTTTCGCGCTGTGGAGTTTGATTGCGATGTCGCGCTTCAGCCATTGATTGGTCTGGAACGCGGCTTTTTCGGGAACGATGTTGATTTCGCCGACCAGGCCGCGCCCGGCGCCGGAGACCTTTTTCAGCCCGGTGAACGGGATGAATTCAAAGGTGGTGTCGAAACTTTTGCCCTGCGGAATTTTGACCTTGTCGAGGTGCCACTCCTGGGTCGCGCCGGTTTTGTCGTACCAGCCGTAAAAACTCTTGAGGTGCGCGTAATCCATGGTCATGGCCATGCCCGCGCCGTTGCCGTCGATGAAAGCGGTCCAGCCCCGCGAGGGCTGGTTGAACCAGAGTTCGCCGCTCTGATTCTTGGAGCTGACGGTGCTGATGCCTTTCGTGCACGGGAAAAAGTAGGTGTAATCCCGGCCGCTCTCGCCGACGAAATTGTGACTCCAGAAGCCGTAATCCAGATCGGCCATGGCGGCGGGCAGATTGGTGAATTTGTAGTCCACCGTCATCATGGCCGCGTCGGGCGGCAGGTGGATGGTTTTGCTCACTTCCATGAAGTCGATGCCGCCGCCGGTGTGGTGCGCTTTCAGCTCCATGGACTGTTTGCCGGGGACCGGCGTGTAATTCAGATCGGTCAGGAAAAAACGCGAATCCGCGATGTTCCAGAAGTTATCCCCGAGCAACCCCACGCCGGCGGCCAGATTGACCCTGGCCGGGACGAAATACATCCGTTCGATCCGGCCGCCGGTATTGTTGATTTTCAGCTGCAGAAACTGATTTTTCAGTTCAAGCTGTTGCGCCTGGACCAGCAGCGAAAACGACAAAGTCAAAAGAAAGAGCAGGTACTTCACGGTTATCCTCAGTTATGTTTCAGTGTGATGATTTCAACTTGGTTATGGCCTTTCACATGACCATCGATGAACAGGATGTTGGAGTATGAACTGCCATGGCGCGCATAGGCCCGGTTGGTACAGTCGGCGTTTACCGGATACACACTGGTGGGATGGGAAGCGGCCCCCAACCGTCCGTACAGATTGAAGTTATACAGGTGATAAGCGGAATCGCCCATGGCGGTCTGCTCCGACGGATACCGCCACTTGTTGACTTTCGGGCCGGTGAGATAAATGTTTTCGTACAGAAACGCCTCGTTGGAACCGTAGCTGACCATGACCCCATCCGTATCATTCAGATTATAAAGCGACGCAAATCCAATGCGCCACTCGCTGGTGTCCGGACCCGCCGTGTGCAGATGGATTGCCAACTGGTCCGAGGGGCATGCCAGCAACGATAGTGGCTGTATACCACTGTAAGTCATCAATGTCCGTAACGTGGAAAACTCTCTCCGAGTACCGGCTATCGCAAAATTGGCCGGCGGGAAATAGCCATCCCCCTCAGAAGAATACATATTGAGCAAGGTGCCGAATTGTTTGAGATTGGATGTGCATTGAGCGCTCCGGGCCTTTTCGCGCGCTTTGTTCAGGGCCGGCAGCAGCATCGCTGCAAGTATTGCTATGATAGCGATTACTACCAGCAGTTCAATAAGTGTGAAAATTCCGTTTTCGCTTCTTTTATTCATATGATCCTCCTGTTATTTTTTATGTTTTGACAAATTATTTTTGGGCGGCACGATCGTGCCGTTGTCCAGAAAACGATATTCCGTGTAATGCACCCCGCCGACGGGCTCGCCGTTGCGGATTTGCCGCGCCAGCTCTTTGACGCAGTTGGCCCCTTCGTCCCAGGCCGAGGAAAACACCGTGCTGATCTTGAAATGCGGCACGAACCACTCCGGTTTGCCACTGGCGTAAATCAGGCTCAGGTCTTCCGGTATTTTGATGTCGGCATTCACCAGCGCCATGTAAATATCGAAGCTGATCACATTGCCGAACGGTACCAGCATGGCGGTGTAATTCCGGGCGATTTCGGCGATTTCGGCGGATTTCTCGTGCAGCGGCTTCAGCGCGCCCTGGATCGACCACGGCACTTCGACAAAACCGAAATCACTGAGCGGCAGCCCGTATTCCTGATAAAGCCGCTTCACCAGATGCTCGTAATCGCCGAAATTCACCGCCAGGATCCGGGTATGCCCGAGATCGAGGAACTTGCGCAGGACCACTTCGTATTTGTCGTCTTGCGGCAAATAACACTCGAAAAAATGATTCCGCCCCAGATTCCGCCCCACCAGATGATTGCCCATGAACACACAGGGCAGATATGCCTGATGCAGCATTTTCAATATGCTGTCCGTGACCCAGCCGGCCACCAGATAACCCGCCGGTTCGTTCTGCGGATGCAGCTCAGCCAGCGCGGCGATGGTCTCAAGCTCATGCTTTTCCGGAATCGTCTGGGTGGTCAGGATAATATTTTCGCGTCGGGCCTGATCCATGCAGCCCGCCACGAAATCCATATAATTGGGGTCCTTCAGGTTTTCGCGTCCCAGCAGCATCACCGCCGGGGTCCAGCGCGAATCCTGCACCGTGGGCTTGGCCGCCGGCAACACCAGCGACCGCTTGTTGCGGTTGGGCTGACGGTCTAGCAATTTCTCGCCCTGCAGCTGCTTTAACGCAGTGCGGATGGTCGTTCTGGTACAGCCGTAGCGCTCGGCCAGATCGCGCTCGCTGGGGAGTTTGGCCGCCGTCTGGAAATCATCGCAAATCTGGCGGGCAATCTCTTTGTACAAAAATTTTGTCGGAGTCAATTGGTCGTGCATAATTATACCATTTTTATTTGCTCTGCCATTATTATAACCAAAATATCAAATAAATCAATACCAAAACGACCATAATTAATAAAAATTTCATAAATATTTTTCAAAAAATATACCAAAAATGCGTAAAATGCATACCAAAGTCAAATATCAGGATCATACCACAATCGTGTAACAGCCAAACGAACCTTTTCCTGATTGTCCAGAAAGTCCATCAGGTCCATGAAAATTCTTTTCCGCTTTTTTGATTTTACCCTATTGACAATTTTCCAAATATACAATATAATATATTTGATGATGAAAGTATATTTAATAATGGATCAAGTTTATTATGATTTCGAGCCGTAACTTCAAACAGATGGAATTGCAGGAACTCCTGCGGAACCGTATTCTGAACGGCGACTATCCGCCGAATTCCAGTTTGCCCTCCGGGCTGGACCTGGCGCGCGAGCTGGGCACCAGTTACGTCACCATCACCCGGGTGTTCAAGGCGCTGGAAAGTGAGGGCTATGTCACCGGCAAGCGCGGGCAGGGGACGTTTGTCAACCCTCTGCCCTCGGTCAGCAGCCCCGGCAAACGGATTGTCAACCTCACCACCAGCCAGGGCGACCATCCGTTGGTCAGCAGTTTCCTCGAGCTGGGACACGAGATTTTCAGCAAGGCCGGCTGGCAGGTACGGGTGGTGCGTTCGCTGGACAAACTGGCGGATGTTAAGGACGATATCAATGATGCCGAGGCATTTACGGTGATCTTCGGGATCCGGCCGCATTTCGAGAATTACCGCGCGAGCATGGAGCATATCCGCCGCCGTGTCGTATACCTTGGCGAGCGGACCGATGCCGACGGCGTCGCGTGCGTCACCGCCGACGAGCCGCAGTCGATCCGCCTGTGCATGAACCATTTCCACGACAGCGGCCTGAAACGGATCGCCATGCTGCGCGCCAATCTCAGCAATGAACTGGAAAGCCAGCGCGCGGCGGTCTGGCGCAGCATCATGTTCGACTCCGGCCTCGACGCCCGGCAGATCGACCAATTGCTGTGGGATATCAAGCTGCCGAACGAATGCCCGGTCAAGCCGCACTTGGAAAAGCTCTTCGCCGAGTTGCTGCAGTCCGGCCAGCTGAGCAAGGCCGAGGCGGTGATCGCCCCGGACGTGGAAACTGCGGCGCTCTTCATCGGGCTGATGCTCGACCATGGGTTCAAGGTGCCGGACGACCTCCAGGTGGCGGCGATCGGCAGCAACGCGCTGGCGGAGCTGTTCCGCCCGCAGATCACCAGCATTGATTCGAATTTGAAGGGGCACCTGCAGACCGCGCTGTCGATTTTCGAGAACCGCCTCGCGGGGCAGTCGGACAAGATTCTTTTTCACCTGTGCCAGCCCCGGCTGATCGTCCGGAGCAGCACCCAGACCAAGAAAGTAAAATCACCGTTGAAAATGTTAGCATAGCAAACAGAAGGAGACACTGCAAATGAGAGAAAAGAAAAAATTCACACTTATTGAACTGCTCGTTGTAATAGCGATCATAGCCATACTCGCTGCCATGTTACTGCCGGCCCTGAACCACGCCCGTGACGCCGCCAAGCGAACCCAGTGCACCAACACGCTCAAACAGCTCGGACTGGCAGAGATTTCATACGCCGACGATAACAAGGGAATATGGACGCTGGCCCGTTATGAGATCAGCTACGGATTTTATGGCGGCGCTATCAGGTCAAGCTGGGCGACCGCGCTGGTCCAATTGAAATATGTGAAAGGACCCACTGCGCTAAGCAACCAGTTGATGTGCCCGTTTGATACCCGCGAAAAGGTGAATAATATGAGTTACTGCTACAATATCGGTCTGCCGACTTATCCGGCGGATCCCTACACGGTCCCGGCTATCCCGGAAAAACTCCGCGAACCGGCCGCCAGCCTTATTCTGTATGACAGTTTTCCTCCGTTCCGCACGCCGACCAGCGTCTGGTGGATTTTCGAAAATGCGGGCGCGGCAAGAGACATCAGCTCGACCATTCATCATCATAAAACTTCCTCGAATGCATTGTTCTTTGACGGACATGTCGCCAGTATTGGAATGCAGCCTACTGCTCAAGGTTACAAAATCGACTGGCCCCATAATCTATAAAATAAAGGTACCTGAATGAAAAAATATCTCATCATCGCCGCCGCTCTGCTGTTTACCGGATTCTGTCCGGCAAATGAACTCAAAAATCCGTCCTTCGAAAACGGCCTTGCTTCATGGAACATCGAAGGTGACGGCAAGCTGGTTTCCGACCTCACTTACGGCAAAATTCCCGACGGCAAAAACATGCTCCATTTTCGTAATGCGGTATGGCAGAATACCGGCATTGAACTGCAGGAGAAAAACGACTACCTGATTTCGTTTCACGCGGCCAGCTGGGGGACGAAAAAACTGACGGTTGAATTGCGGCTGGCTCCGGACCGCAACTCGGCCGGCGAACTTCTCGACAGTTTTGAGGTCACTTTCCCGCTCAATGAACTCTGGGCGTTTCGCAAAGAGGTCCAGCCGGAAAACCGCAAATCGACTTTGCATCAGTTCCACTGGTTCTGCCCCAAGCTGCCGCCGGAAATCAAGTCGGGCTATCTGGTCCTGCGGATACGTGCCCACGAGGGTTATGCCGGTATCGACAATCTCTCGCTGACCGCCAATAGCCAATCCGCCGACCTGGTACCGTTGCAGGGGACGCTGCAGCAGACCATGCAGAAAATGTACCCGGGCTCCAAGTGGCTCGGCAATCAGACAAGCGGTATTGTCTGGCAGGAAAATCGGCCGCTGGCGCTGGCGGTGCATGACGGCGGCGGCAAGGCCTGCGTCAAAACCTGGGACACCGGCAAATTCTTTGACGTCCGGTTCATCGATACACCGGTTACCTCGCTGACAAACCTCGATTACGCGCCACCGAAAATCCAGTCCGCCAACGGCAAATACCGGATGAAATGGACCGGCATCGAAAAACAGCCCGTCGACCTCGATATTGAGCTGGAATTTCCGCAGGACGGCGCCGGGCTTTCCATGCGCTTCACCATCAAGAACCGCAGTCAGGCGCAGATTCCGTCGCTGACTCTGCCCTGCGGCTGGCAGGAGCCCGAAAGGCCCCAGACCGAGTTTGTCATCCCCGCCTGGGTGGGCGTCGCCGTCCCCCTGACGAATATCAAGCCCATCGGCATCATTTCCCCCGGGCATCTTCATTCGCAATGGTTCGGGCTGCAGGACAAATACGGCTACAGCTGGATGCTCTACACCAACGATACCGACTACAATCTGAAAGGGTTATCCATAAAGAGCCAGGACGGGAAAGTGAATTTCTCCTGGAGCCATGAACTCTGGCTGAAGCCGAACCGCACTTATTCCACCGATTACCGGACCATCCTCAAATTCTGGGCCGATGCCGACTGGAACACCATGGGCGATACCTACCGGAGCTGGGCCATCAAGCAAAGATGGTTCAAGCCGTATGCGGAGAAGCTCAAGGAGCGTCCGCAGATCGACCAGCTGCGCCAGGGCTGGAGCTGGCTGCGCGGCATGCCGCCGGTCAAGGAAGTGGGCGGCCGCAAGTGCGACACCACCTATCCGCAGGCGCTCGAATGCATGGCCGGTTTCCGTGAAAAAATCGGCATCGACCCGCTTTTCTGGTACACCGGCTGGTACGGTCCCTTTGACAGCAAATACCCGGAATTTTTCCCGGTGGCCCCGGAGCTGGGCGGCAACTTCGAAGAGTTCGCCGGCCAGGTCAAGGCGCGCAAGCATCTGGTCAGTGTCCACATCAACTCCGGCGAATGGAATTCCTCGGCCTCGTTTTTTGACAAAAACCTGATGGCGATCTGGCGCGGCCGGTATTATGAAAACCGCTATGGCGACGAACACTCCAACTTTGTCGCAAACCTGAATCTGTGCAAGAAGCGTTGGATCGAGGAATATCTGCGCATCACCCGTCCCGGAATCAACGGCATTTATTTTGACGTCCTCGGCCACGTGATCGCCCACGACGACAACCCCCGCGCCGGCTACAAAGACGACGAAATCGGCCGCAACAACTGGACCAAATCCAAGGTCGAACTGTGGGCCGCTTACCGCAAAGCCATGCCGCAGACCTTTTTTCAGACCGAGGCCAACTGGGAAGGCTCCATCCCGTATCTCGACGCCAACTCCGGCGGCAGTACCACCTGGATGTTCCGCGAAGGGCGCCGCCCCCTGCCGCTCTGGCAAATGACCTACGGCGACACCGGATTTTTTCTCATGCTCTACGACGGCATGGGACAGGCGAATGCCTCGCAGGGATTCGCCGTCACCCCCCTCTTTGCCGCCATTCAGCAGTATCCGCAAAATCTGTGGAAAACCATGGATCCTTTCTGGCTGCATCAGGTTCAGCGCCAACTGTTGACCGGCGAACTCGCCGCCACGCAAATGCTGAAGTATTACGAATACCTGAAATGGCGTGTCTCCACTTGGAGCCAGGGAATTGTGATCGTCAATGACGGCACGGAACGCAACGGCAGGTTCATCTGTCCGCTTGGCGAAATCAAACTGGACGGCATGGCCCGCAAAGACAACGGCGCAGTAACCATTATCACCGCCTCGGGCATCAGTTCCGACGGGGCAAATCAAGTGACCCTGAACGGCAAAGTATTGTGGAAATGCGACAGCAACCGGATTGCCTTCACTCTGAATAAAGGCAAACTGTCCCTTTACAATCCGACCAAAGAAAACCTCTCCATCACCATATCCGGCGACCGTAAATTCGAAATTCCGGCAGGGAAAATCATTCAAACAGAACTGAATTAATCCGAGCCTTGCAATGCGAGAGCGGCTACGCGCCCTCTCGCGCTCTCCGCGGCAGGCCGAATTGGCCTGCACCTCGGTACTTTTTAAGAAGGAGATCCGCGAGTTTCCGACTCGCGCAAGGAGGCTGCCGCCCCTTGACCCGGCCGGAGACGTTTCGTCTGGCGCAGGTTTCCGGCAGGT
>JBEBXH010000125.1:0-11619 GCA_040391785.1 Victivallis vadensis | reverse complement strand
ACTGGAAGGCGCTGCATGAAAAAGTGCTCGACTCCATCGAGAAATATTACGTGCTCCCCGACCGCGATTACCTGAGCGACTGCCTTCACGCTTCGCCCGGGCAGACCGCGGCGCAGGCGCAGGCGGACGACGCGTGCCGCCCGAACCAGCTTTTTGCCATTACGCTCGGGGCGCTGCGCCACCGCGATATTCAGGTGAAAATGCTGCGCGCCTGCGAATGCTTGCTGGTGCCGGGGGCGATCCGTTCGCTGGCCGACGCGCCGGTCAAATACCCGCAGCCGGTCGTGCATCAGGGGAAACCGCTGAACGATCCGTTCCGCCCGTACAAGGGCCACTACACGGGCGACGAAGATACCAGCCGCAAGCCGGCGTACCACAACGGTACCGCCTGGGGCTGGGTGTTCCCGACCTATTGCGAAGCCATGTACAAGCTCGACCCGAAAACCCGTTCGCGGGCGGTGGCGATCCTGCTCTCGAGCATTCACCACATGAGCGGCGGCGCACCGGGGCAGCTCCCGGAAGTGGTCGACGGCGACACCCCGCACGAGTGGCGCGGCTGCATGGCGCAAGCCTGGAGCATGTCCGAACTATACCGCGTTTACCGCATCCTGACGGATTGATAATATGTGGTATGGCGTAAATGTTTTTGTTGAATGTAGGGTAAATGGTAAAGACGATGACATCTGGGAAGAACGATTTTACCTGATTGATGCAATCTGTGACGAAGATGCCGAAGATCAAGCCAAAGCGATTGCAGAAAAAGAGGAAACGACCTACAAAAATATGTATGGGGAAGAGGTTTGCTGGAAATTCGACTGTGTCTACAAGACATACGAAATAATGAGTGAGTCACTTACTTCCGGTACCGAAATATTTTCCAGATTTCTCAAACGTGATGAAGTCGAGATGCTAAAAAGCAAGTTTGATTAATGTAAGTTTGGAGTATGTTCGAACTGCGTTAAAAAAATTTGTCCATAATGTCCATCAGGTCCATCGTGTCCATATTTTTCGCGGACGAATAAGTTTATGAGAGAATTTTTGCTTCAAATGAAAGAATTTGATGTGTATATTGAATAGTTTTCCGATGAGGTTGTTGACATTTTTCCCGGGGGTTTGTATAATTAAAGTATAGCAAATTTCAACAGGAAAAAAAGTTATGGCCGTCAGGAAATCCGCGCATCTGCGGAAGTATTCGGAAAAAGAGATTGCTTCCGACCTGGAAAACTACCTGCGGGAGCAGCGTTTGCCGGCGAATGCACTGATTGCGCCGGCGAGCCGGCTGTCGCAGCGCTACAATGTTTCGGCGGCCACCGTGAACCGCGCCATCGACCGCCTGGTGGAGCGGAAAATCCTCTACCGGATTCAGGGCTGCGGGACGTTTACCGCTCGGAACATCGATGAGCAGAAGCGGCTGCGGATCGCCATCATCCTGCATGACACCCGCAACGACAGCAGTAATTTATATTGGCAGGTGGCGTTCGGCAACCTGAATATCATGCTGCAGCAGAATGTCCAGATGAGCGGACATAGCTGTTCATTTTATTTTCACCGGATACCGTTTTTGAATTCGGAATTTGTGAAGCTGCCGATTTATGAATTTGATGCGGTCATTTGCCAGTCCGGGCATACAACGAAAGAAAACCGGGAATTCCTGCGGAGATTCAATATTCCGGTGATCCAGATTTTAGGAGACCGGATCAACCGGAGCATCGATTATCACCAGGTGGTGTTCAATTTCATTCCCGGATATCGCAAACTCCTGACACATCTGCGGGAGATGGGACATGAGAGGTTCCTGATTGCCGGTATCGAACCGGGCCGGACGGAAGCGATTCTGCAGGCGGCGGAGGAATTGAATATACCGCTGGACTGTTTCGAGCAGAAATCCTGTAAAGGGTACCACCTTGAATACTGGCACACGGTGGAGAGTGCCCACGGCATCGCGGAATATTTCCTGGCAAACCGGGACCATTTCAGCGTGATTCTTTCTACCAGTGATTATATTTCGCGCGGGATCATCGATTACCTGGCGGGCCACAACCTTGTTCCCGGCGAGGATTATGCGATCGCCTCGTACGATAATTTCGAGAAACACGGCGTCATGATTTACGGGGACAAACCGGTCCTGACGTCCATCAGCCATCCGCAGGAGAAGATGGCGGAGGCGGCGGTGAAACTGGCCGTGACCGAAGCGCTGGAGCCCTCGGGCGTCAAGCATATCATCGAAGTTCCGGCACAGGAATTGACCATTCGCGCATCGAGCAATTATAAACATAAAACGAACCGAAAGAGGTGAAAAATGAACAAAACGAATCGGAAAAACGGTGAAAAATTTACACTTATCGAGCTCCTGGTTGTGATTGCAATTATAGCGATCCTGGCGGCGATGCTGCTGCCGGCGCTGAACAAAGCCCGCGAAAAGGCGAAAGACACCTCGTGCCAGGGCAACCAGCGGCAGTTGGCGTTGAGTGTATTCAGCTATACGAACGATTACGAGGGACGGATGCTCTCCATCGTGACCGATGTTTACAATCTCACTTGGTGCTGGGTCCTGAGCGAACACAAATACGCACCGAGGGGCCCGTTGTTTTACTGTCCGAAAACCAAAGTCATTTTTCCGCCGGACAACGGTATGTGGCGCTACCGGACCTACGGCATGCGTTCGGCCAATGCGCCCGGCATGATCAATCTGTATGACTTCCGGAATCCGAGCATGGTGGTTCTGATGGGCGATACCTCGGTGGGCAGCGGCGAGCGCATGTACCGGATGTGGAGCACCAGTTCGAACTCCGGCCAGCCGTACATGATCCATAACAACCGGGTCAACATGGCCGCGGTCGACGGTCACGTGCAGGCGCTGAATGCCACCGAGATCCGCGGGGGAGTGATGCGCTGGACCGATACCGGCGGTATTATCCAGCATATTTATAACATGGGCGATGCCCTGGTCGCATTGTATTAACAAAAAGGAGATTCCCGATGAAAAAACATCTATTGTTACTGTTTACAGCGCTCACAGCCGGATTGTATGCCGCGGGTGCGGAGTTCCCCATCGGCGTCTATTCGCCGGACCTGACTGATGACGCCATGATCGCGGTGAAAAACGCCGGCTTCAACACCGTCCTGACCTATCACACCGCCGACAGCGATTACGACAAACTGCTGGAAACGGCGCACCGCAACGGCCTGAAAGTGATGTTTCAGCTCGACCGGAAGCTGGTCACGCAGCCGGAGGGATTGGAGAAAATGCGGCAGACCGTGCGCAAATACCGGAACCATCCGGTGGTAAACTCCTGGTATCTGTATGATGAGCCGTCCGGCAAGATCACCCCGGAAGTGTTGCAGCCGTTTTATGAGATGATCAAAACGGAGTCACCCGGCAAGCCCGTGGCGATTGTGCTTTGCTGGGACGAAACCTGGAACCGCTACAGCAAAGTGCTGGATATCCAGATGGCCGATATTTACCCGATCCGCGACGAGAAATTTCCGGATGTCCCGCTGCAGATTTTCACCAATTTCATCCGCGAAACGGTCAAGCTGGGCAAACCGGTTATCCCTGTGGTGCAGACGGTCAGCTGGAGCAGTTTCAAGGAGCAACTGCAGGGACAGGGCTATGATCTTGAGGCGTTCCGCTATCCCAGTGTCGCGGAGTTGCGCTACATGATATTCGGGTCGATGAATTACGGCGTTTGCGGTATGTTCGGGTATTCGTATTACCACGCCACGCGGACCGGCGGCAACCCCGGCTGGTGGGGCAAAGAGTGCAGCACCGCCTTTAACGAGCTGAAAAAATTCGTCGAGTTGGTGGATGATCCGGCGAAACCGGCTATTTTCAACCGGGCGCTGGACGGCAACCAGACGGCCGCTTACTGGACCGCCAAAGACGGCAGCGGCTACCTGATTCTGGTAAACGAATGGCCGACGCCCCGGAAGCGCCCGGGCTGCTGGCTGGAAGGATTTTTCAAGGAGGATTACACGCTGACGCCGTGGGGGAACACCAGAAATGTCAAAGCGGAAATCGTCAACAACCGGATCAAGGTAGGCGAGGCAGCCGAGCCGTGGGAAGTGTTTATCTGGAAACTGGAACCGAAAAAAGGTAAGTGATCATGAAAATATGGACCTCATTGTTCCTGCTGTGTGCGTCGCTGGTGCTGTCGGGCGCCGGGCTGGATGTTGAAAATGGTGAATTCGTGCTGGGATTTTATTCGGCGGACAACCCGAACGATGAAAATTTCCAGTTGATCCAGGACGCCGGGATAAATTATGTGCACACGTACGCCACCGGCGATGATGCCCCCGCGACGCTGGAGCGGGCCCGCAAATTCCTCGATCTGGCGCAGAAATACAACATGAAAGTCATGTTCGACGCCGGCGGTAAAAAGTGGGTCAAACCCGAATTCGGCACCGGGCCCATGCTGAACATGATCCGGCAGTTCAAGGACCATCCGGCGCTGGGGATGTGGTACTTGTACGACGAACCGAAGATCGAACTGGTACCGAAGCTCGAGGAGCTCCATCAGGCATTGAAGAAAGAGACGCCGGATATCCCCGTTTCGCTGGTCATTCACTGGATTACCGACTGGTACAAAACGCGTACCGCCTGCGATATCTGGATGGTCGACCTCTACCCGGTTCGCGATCAGGAATTTCCGGAATCGAACCTGAGCCATTACACAGTTTACGTGAAAAGTGCCGTCCGCACCGCCAATCCGTCGAAGCCGGTCATCGGGGTCATGCAAAGTATGAACTGGGATTGCATGAAGGAATCGCTGGGCAAGGGCCCCGAAGCGAAATTCCGTTTTCCGAATCCCGTGGAAATGCGCAACATGGCCTATGCTTCGGTTGCCCTCGGGGTGCGCGGGCTGTTTTTCTACTCGTTTTATCATATTCACGTAACGCCGGTGAATACCAGTTACCACAAGGCCCCGAAGGCGAATATGGACTGGTATCTGGAGGTGTTCAAACCGTTCTGTCTGGAAATAAAGGATTTCACCACGCTGGTTCACCCGGCATGGAAAGTTACCGCCTCCGACGATCAGTTGAATAAGGATAATCAGATTTACCTTGGCTACTGGCAGCGGTCCGCCGGGAATTATCTGGTATTGACCAATGATACCAAGGAAAACCGCGACCTGAAAATCGACCTGAAGAAAACCGCCGGGCTTCCGAAAACAGGTAAACTGGCCGCCTGGGGCACTACCCGGCCCGAAGTCGCTTCGCTGGTCAATGGGGTTCTGACGGTCAAAAATGTAACCCCCTGGGAATCATTCGTCTGGAAGGTGGAATAGAACTTTCATTTCAGGCCCTCCCACCAGCGGCGGGTGGGGGTGGCGCCGGGGAGGATTTTCTCGCCGGGCAGGGGTGTGACGAGGTTGATGTCCATGGCGTCGGCGAGGTACGCGATCCGGCGGATCGAAAGATCCCACTTGTGCCCGGCGAGGTCAAAGACGCCCCAGTGGATCGGCAGCAGCAAGTTCGCACGGAGATCCTCGTAGGCGGTGGTCACTTGTTCGGGATGGATGTGGTGATTGATCCAGTTGTGGTTCCAGGCGTCGATTTCAATGCAGGCGAGGTCGAACGGTCCGAATTCGTCGCCGATTTTTTTGAAGTGTTCGCCGTAGCCGCTGTCGCCGCTCAGGAAGATTTTCTTGTTTTTGCCTTCGATCACGAATGAGGCCCACAGCGTTTTGTTGCGGTCGTCGAGGGTTCGCCCGGAGAAATGGCGCGAGGTCTGCGCCGTGATTTGCAACCCGTAGAGGTTGACCGTTTCATCCCAGTAAAGTTCGTAAATGCGGTGGCGCTCAATGCCCCAGCCGCGCAGCCGCGCGCCGACGCCCAGCGGCACAATGAACTCAGTATCGCTATGACGTAGATGGCGGATGGCGGCGTATTCGAGGTGGTCGTAATGGTCATGGGTGAGGATAACGAAATCGAGCTGCGGAAGTTTTTCGAGCGGAAAGGGAGGGGGCATGTAGCGTTTGACGAAGCCCGGCACCGGGGAGGCATTGCCGAATACCGGGTCGACGGCGAACCGGACCTTGTCCAGCTCGACGATCAGCGACGAATGCCCGAGCCACATCACGCTCAGTTCCGGGGATTTGACGGCGAAGGTGTTTTCGTTCGGCTCGACGCGGGGCAGCGGATCGGCCGGAGCGTTGTCCGTGGCCGCGAAATGCCGGAAGAGCCGCCACAGCGAGGGTTTGCCCCGGAACGTGGTCACGGCCTGTTCGTAATTGGTGAACTGTCCGTCCGTATAGGTCGGGCGCAGGGCGAATTTCGCCTCTTCCTCCGGGGAAGGCGGTTCGCCCAGCGGCGCGGTGCACCCGGCCAGCAGAATCGCGGTGAAAAATAAGATCAGGATTCGCATATTTTCTTTTCCACCGGGCAGTACAGACCCTTGCCGCGGATGACCGGGCGGAAGCAAACGTTGCAGGTGATGCATTTGGCCTTGGCGGTGTCGCCTGTGTGCCAGCGCTTGACCAGGTGGGGCTCGCGGATCAGCGGGCGGCTCAGGCCGATGCAGTCGCAGGCTTTTTCCTTCAGCAGGCGCTCGGCCACGGCGGCCTCGCGGATGCCGCCGGTCAGGATGACCGGAACCTTCAGCATAGACTTGATTTTGCGTGCGGCTGCTTCGTAGTAAACGTGTTTATCGCCGTTCGGCTCGTTGGTGATCCACGGCAGCTTGCCGGAGAGTTCCACCGCGTCCACGGGCAGCATGCCGCAGACCGCCGCACATTCATCGGGCGTGAAGCCGCCGGGGACGAAATCCTCGCTGTTGATTTTGGCCAGCACCGGATAATCGGGGCCGACCGCGGCGCGGATGGCATTCGCCACTTCATTGAGCAGCCGTGCGCGGTTTTCCGGGTTTCCGCCATATTCGTCGGTGCGGTGGTTCAGCGCGCCGGAGAGGAATTCGCTGATCAGGTAGCCGTGCGCGGCGTGAATTTGTACGCCGTCAAAACCGGCCTCCTGCGCCCGACGCGCGGCCCCGGCGAAACTCCGGATGACTTGTTTGATTTCGTCAACGCTGATCTCGCGGCAGGCGGGACGCTTCTGATCCATGGCGAACGGGCTGGGACCGACGGCTGCTTCGCGGTCATCGGCGGCGCCTCCGGCATGGGCCAGCTGCAGGACCATTTTGCCGCCGGCGGCATGAACGGCGCTGAGGGTTTCGCGCCATGGGCCGATGCTCTCATCGGTAGCGGCCGAGGCCTGGAAGCGCCCGGCGCGGCCCTCCGGCGAGACAAACGCGTGGCCGGAAATAATCAGCCCCACTTCGCCCTCGGCCAGTTCGACCAGCAGCTTGGTGAGTTCCGGCGTATAAAGTCCCTCCGGGGTCGCCATGCCCTCGTGGGTGGCGGAGCGCACGAAGCGGTTCCGCAGTTCGAGACGGTTAATTTTGATGGGATCGAAAATCATTTGGAAATCCTCCATATGCCGCCGTCGATCAACGTCGCCCACACCGAGCCGTCCGGGGCCGCCGCGAAGCGGTTGACCGACGAGTTGCCGCATTTATAAGTCCATAAGAGTGTTAATGTTTTGGCGTCGACCGCGGATACCGTACCCGAGCGCGAGCCCGAGTAGACGACACCGCCGTATTCAAAATTGGGACAGGGGTTGTGTTCGTAGCCGAAGCCGAGGTCAACCACGCCGCGCTCGGTGTATTCCGCTGCCGCAGGGGCGACCGCGATCAGGGTGCCGTCCATGCTTTTCGCATAAACGCTGCCGCCGAGCGATTCGCGGAATTTGTGCTTGTTGCTGCGCCAGAGCTGTTTGCCGGATGCGAGATCGAGCGCGGTCATGTAGCGGTCCGGAGCCACGATGAATACTTTGTTATCAGCAATTACCGGCTGGCAGTTGCCCGGCGAATAGAGCTTCTGGCCGTGGTTGTTGTTCCATTTCCACGCGAGTGTGCCGTCCGTGATGTTCAGGCAATACAAGTGGCGGTCCCACGCGCCGAAAACGACCTTGCCGCCGCCGACCGCGGGCGGGGCCTGGAAAATATCTTTCACCCCGTCGAAACTCCAGATTTTCCGGCCGTCCTTCGGGTCGATTTTGCAGAATTCGCCGCTGCCGAGCCCCATATAGAGAAAGCCGTCGGCGAGGAGACCGTCGTTGACCAGCGGCACGTGGGCTTTGATGCGCCAGACTTCGCGGCCGCGATCATAGGCGGCGAGGTAATTCGCGGTACTGCCGCAGATCACCAGCTCGCCGGAAACCAACGGCGTGGAGAAGACCGGACCGCCGGTTTTTACGCTCCAGAGCTGTTGTTTTCTGACATAGTCATAAGCGCGCAATTCACCGGTGGAAGTGCCGTAATAAACCGTATTTTCCGCGAATGCGGCACCGGTAAATACCGAGGCATCGGCGGTGAGCATTTTTTCGACTTTCCAGCCCTGCGGCAGCTCGCCGCCGAGCTCCTTCGGGCGGACGCTCACCCGCAGCCCTTTCAGGCTTTCCGGGGCGGCGGAGTCGAAATTCCACAGAATTTTCTGAATGAATTCGCCCTGTTCGTTTTTGCTGATTTCGGTGACTGTGACTTTGGTTCCGTCCAGATCCACCGCACAGAAACCGGGGTTATGCTTGCCCATGACCAGCGAACGGCAGACGATGCCGTGAATACCCTCGTAATTGAAATGCCGGTTCGAGTGAAAATGCCCGCCGAACACAGCTACCACCGGATACGGTTTCAGGATTTCGATGACCTGATGCCAGTTGCCGAGGTGTTCGTCGTGCAGCGGATAATGGGCGATAATCACCACTTTCAGGCCGGGTTTGAATTTGGCTTTCAGGGTTTCGCGCAGCCAGATCAGGTCCTCGGCGCGGACGTGGCCGTCGCCCATTTTCATGTCCGGGCCGGTGCTGAAACCGAGGAACAGATAGCCGTTGCGCTCGAATTCGAAGCGGTCCGCGCCCCAGAGTTTGACGAAGGTCTGGCCGGCGCTCTGCGACCAGTTGGTCTCGTGGTTGCCGGGGATGGCGTAATACGGAATGTTGATTTTGTCGAGCTGTTCCTTGATGGCGAGGAGCTCGGCATCTTCGCCGCGGTTGGTGAGGTCGCCGGAAACGATCGCCACGTCGAATTTATCGCGGTTGACCTGCTCGACGGCTTCGGCGGTGAGGGTGCCGTTGCTGTGGGTATCGGTAATCAGCGCGAAACGCAGTTGCTGGCCGAACAGCACAAAAACGGCCAGAAGCAGAATGATGATGCCTGATTTTTTCATGATTTCTGCTCCAGATAGCGGAAATAGTTGTAAAGATGGGTTTTTTCCCAGCCGGTGCGGGCGTAGAATTTCTGCCCGGAGAAATTGGTCTCGTCGCAGAGCAGTTGCATGCGGGTGATGCCGCGCGCCCGGGCCCAATCGGCCACATGGTCGAGGAACTTTTTGCCCAGCCCTTGCTGCCGGTAATTTTTGTCGATTACGAGGTCATCGATCAATATCGAGTAGCCGCCCTGCGCGGAGGAAATCAGCCTTTGGGTGCTGCAGATGCCGACCACTTTGCCGTCAGCCTCGGCAGCCAGCAATAACGAATTCGGGTCGTCCAGCAGCAGTTTCAGTCCGCGGTATTGTTTATCGTAATCCGGCTCGAAATCGACTTCGCTGGCCAGTAATTCGCTGACAAGGGCGCACAGGACGGGGAGGTCGTCGATGGTGGCCTCACGTATGGTTATCGTCATAATTTCACCTTTCCGTAGATTCGGTAAACAATAGCGTCAGGCAAAGGTAAAGTCAAGTTGGTGAGAAAGAAAAAACTCGCTGTTGTCTGTCGAACTTGTATTTTCGACAGACAACAGATGTAATATAATGTATTTCCAAAAGGAAGTCAAGAGGACACGAATAAAAAACTGAAGATATTCAAAATCGCTACTGTCTGTCGAACTTGTATTTTCGACAGACAGTAGATGTAATATAATGCATTTTGGGAAGAAGTCAAGCCGGAAAACGTATTGAAATTTCGGCATTTCCGGGCTTTTTCGAATCATTCTGCTGTGCAATTGTGCAAGTTATCGCGTAAACAGGTTTGCAAAAGACTTTGGGCGAGTGTATAATTTTTTGTTTGCAATTCAACTACAAGGATATACAAAATGACTTTGAAAATCGCTTTCGCTGGTTTCCGCCACGGTCACATTCTCGGCCTTTATAACAAAGCCAAGGAGTCGCCCGCACTTCAAATCGTCGCTTCCTGCGAGGAGGACGAGGCCACCCGCAAAAATCTGCAAGTCGAGATCACTCACGATAATTTCGACAAAATGCTGGGCGAGGTCGAATGCGACATTATCGCCGTCGGCGATTATTACGCTAAGCGCGGCGGCATGCTGATCAAAGCCCTGAAAGCCGGCAAGCACGTGATCGCCGACAAACCCATCTGCACCACATTGCAGGAACTCGACGAAATCGAGCAGCTCGCCAAAGCCAGAAATCTCAAGGTCGGCTGTCAGCTCGACCTCCGCTCCAATGCCAACATCGCCGGTGCCAGAGACCTGATCCAGAGCGGCGCACTGGGGGATATTCAGGCGATTCAGTTCGGCGGGCAGCATCCGCTGATGTTCGGATCGCGTCCGGGCTGGTACTTCGAGGAAGGTAAGCACGGCGGGACCATCAACGATATCGCCATTCACGGGATCGACGTCATTCCGTGGCTGACCGGGCTCAAGTTCACGGAAATCACCGGGGCGCGCACCTGGAACGCTTTTGCCACAGAGTGTCCGCACTTCAACGACGCCGGTCAGTTCATGGTGCAAATGAACAACGGCTGCGGCGTTTTCGGCGACGTATCGTATTTCGCGCCGGACAGCTGCGGTTTCAAGCTGCCGTTTTACTGGCGTTTCACGATCTGGGGTACCAGTGGCGTGCTGGAGTTCAACTATCTGGATCAGGGCCTGAAATTTGCGGCCAACGGCACCACCGGGATCAGCACTCTGGCGCCGCCGGTGAGCACCGGGCCGGATTACTTGACCGATTTCCTGGCGGACATCGCGGGCAAGCCCGGCGAACTCGATACTGCCACGGTGATCGAATCCTCGCGCAATACGCTGAAAATTCAGCAGGCTGCCGACCTGGGCCGGAGTGTCGCGAAGTTCTAAAGCACTCCTATTTCTTTCCGGTCCACGGAATAATACGATTTTTCATGAGAAAATTCATGTATTCCGTGGACTTTTTCGTCATTGCAGTATAGATTATGTGGAACCGGAGGAATTTATTATGGACTTTATTGACGATACACATCAACTGGCATATGATGAGATTCTGAATTTATGGGAGCAGAGTACCGGCGAATTGCCGCATGTCAGGATTGATTTCCGGCTGGACGAATCGCTGCCGTCCTTTGAGGTTTCATACGATCGGCAGTTGATTATTTCGGGGCCGTCGACGCTGGAGTTGCTGTACGGCGTTTATGATTTTGCCGAGAAATATCTCGGATTCTGCTTTTTCGAGCCCGGGCACAACCGCCTGGTCGAGAGCGATAATGTCATTTCCGAGGGGGTATTGATCAAGGCGCGGAAGCCTTTGCTCAAGCGCCGCGGGTTCATTCAGGAATTTCCGTTCGGAGAGGACTGCAAGGAACTTTTTGACTGGATGGCGAAGAACAAGCTGAATTACCTGCTGACCTGGATGA
>JBEBXH010000124.1:0-11669 GCA_040391785.1 Victivallis vadensis | reverse complement strand
TTCTGGAAAATATTCTGTTCCATGAAGTGACGGCAGGTGATGATTTCCTGCGGCAGCTCGCTGCTTTGGCGTTTGTCGGCGATTTTCATCAGGAAGGTGAATCCGAGGATGGAGAGTTCCGGCACGGATTCCACTTTTCGCTGACCCAGCAGATGCTTGATCCGGTCATGAAGTTCGATGATTTCAGGGGTCAGGAAATCGCGGATGATGAAGAACGAATCGAGTTTCAGACTTTTGATGAGAATTTTCAGGGCCATGCCGCTGAAGCCGATGCATTTTTTGTCGCAGAAACCGGCGGGCCCCGTTTCGAGTTTGTGCGCGCCGAACGGGATGAGCGCCATGGTGCCGGGGCCGATCAGGGCGGCGGTGTCGTTCCAGTGAATTTTCAGCTCGCCCTCGAGCACGATCTGGACGTCGAGGTTTTCGAAATAATTATGATTTACCCAGTAGTCGCGGGCGTAGAAACTGTCGCCTGCGAAGATGGGCCAGATGGCCATGGCTTGCGGGGTGGGCGGCAGCCAGGAGTAGATTTTCTCCTTGATCTGCGGTATGACTTTCAGGTTGTAAGTGGTATCGCGTTTGTATTTCATAAGTCGGAATCCGTGTAAATATTTTATATATTTTTGTGGCGATATTATATAATTTTCTACATCTCATATATTGCTAAAAAAATGGGCTGTGATTATATTATATTATATATCGTGAGCCGGAAATTAAAACCGTTCAACACAAATTTTTCTAACAAAATGGAGTTGATATGAGTACCTTGAACCACCGCACCAGATTTACCCTGATTGAACTCCTCGTTGTGATCGCGATCATCGCCATCCTGGCGGCAATGCTGCTGCCGGCCTTGAACAAGGCTCGAGAGAAGGGAATTTCCACCAAATGCAAGAGCAACCTGAAGCAGGCCGGATTGTATTGCGCACTGTACGCCGACAACAACAATGGCTGGATGTTCACCGTGGGCGACAGCGCCAAGCCGTTATGGTGGGAACGCCTCGATTTTGGGCGGGGGGAATCCGTGGATGGAAATATCGCTGCCGAACGATTCAGGGTTTCATGTCCGGGAGCCGAGTCGTTGAACCGGTACCATGTATACGGCGTTAAGCTGGTGACGACTCCGACGGAGTTGTCGCTCAAGTTGACCGTGGATGGTAAATTCAACTATTTTTACAATATTCAGGCTCCGGTTCGCAGCATCTTCGCCCTTACGCCGTCGACCGATGCATTTATTGCCGACACGGCCAATGATCAGGCTTATCAGGGCGATTCGTTTTATACCTATAACGCCGGGGCGACATTCGGATTCGTCACTTTCCGGCACGGTATGACGGCCAATCTGTGGTTTGTGGACGGGCACGTGGGTAGTCACTTCCCTGCGGAAGCGAAAGAATTCGGCATCCGGTACGGCCGTTATCAGGACGGCACCGGATTTGCACTGTAACTCAAAAGAAGGTCATAAAATGAAAAAGTCATTGATTTTGTTAAGTCTGGCGGTTGTTTTCACGCTCACCGCCGCCAATCCCGAAAAAATCGCCGAACTCAAAGCGGGTAAAATCGACACTGCCCAGGCTTCATGGTGGGGGTTCGACGCGGAGGATTCCACACAATTCCTGCAGGATGCCATCAACTCCGGGGCGAAGAAATTGATCGTCGATTATACCGGGCAGGACTGGATTATCGGCAAGACCATTCTTCTGGCTTCGAATCAGGAACTGGTGTTTGCCGACAAGGTGGTGGTGCGCGCCAAAAAAGACCAGTTCAAACGCATCGGCGACATGCTGTTCAAGGGCGCGGGCATTTCAAACGTCATCATCCGCGGCGAGGGCAATGCCGTGCTGGTGATGAACAAGACCGATTATCTGGACAAGACCAGATATCTGCCGGCGGAGTGGCGGCACGTCATTTCGCTGCACGGGGCCAACGACCTGGTGATTCGCGATATCACGCTGAAAAGCAGCGGGGGCGACGGCATTTACGTCGGCGCCGGTTCGCCGGACCCGTACTGCAAAAATGTCCTGATCGAAAACGTGATCAGCGATGACAACAATCGCCTCGGCATCGCGGTGATCGCCGCGGAAAATCTGTTGATCAAAAACTGCAAATTTACCAACAGCACTCCGTCTTCGCCCGCCGGGGGTATCGACTTCGAGCCGAACCGTGCCGTGGAGCGCCTGGTGAACTGCCGGGTGGAAGATTGTCTTTTCGAAGGTAACAAGGGCGCGGGCATCAGTATCTCCCCGAATCACCTGAACGAAACGTCTGTGCCGGTTTCCATTACCTTCAAAAACTGCAAATCCAACAATAACGGGCTGGGACTTTTCCTCTATCCGAGCCGCCGCTCGGAGCTGCCGCCGGTTAAAGGTACGGTCGAGTTTATCGACTGCGATTTTTCGGGCAATGACAACCTTTTTCAGGACCCGATTGCGGATACGATCAAATTTACGTTCCGGAATTGTACGTTTTCCTCCGGCAAAAACGCTGCGACCCCTTTCCAGATCATCTGCAAGGAAGCGGCGGGCCGGAAAATCGGCGGACTTTATTTCGAGAATTGCACCGTCAAACTGCCGCACGACCGGATTGCTCCGATGGAGTTGAATTACCTCGGCGCGGGCCTCGTGTCGGATGAAATCGGGGGACAGCTGACCGTACAGGCCGGGGCGAAATCCTATCCGTTCGACTTCGCGGCGTTTCTGAAGGAGCGGCAGCAGTATTTCGACATGATCAACCGCCTGAAATCCAGAACCGCGGTGGATCTGGCAAGCTTGAAGCTGCCCGCCGCGGCCGTGCCGCGCGATCCGGCGAATAATCTGCTGTACACCCGCGGCGTCATGACCTACATCCAGTATGCGAAGGCCGGCGATAACATCACGGTCGACGCAAACTGCATCACCGGCGGCTACCCCGGCGGTATCGATTTGACGCTGGCCGCGCCGGACGGCTCGGAAATCCGCAAAATCCAGGTGCCGCTGGGCGGCCACGCCCCGGTCACTTTCACCGCCGGGCAGACCGGGTATTACACGCTGAAGGGCGGCAATGTCCAGCGGCTGGATATTACCTCCGCGCATCCCGGCGGCGCGTACCTGATCAACAAGGAATTCCAGGTGCTGCTGCCGTTGGGCGGCAAGGCATATTTCGAGGTGCCGCCCGGCGTCGGCGAGTTCCACGTGGGTATCTCTTCGAGCTCCGGCGTGGACGCCATGCTGCTGGATACGACGGGCAAAGCGGTCGACCGGAAAAACGGCATCCGTTCGATGATTATCCTGACCGGCAAGCGGCAGGATACGTCCAAATCCGAGATATGGGCGGTTCAGCTCGATCGTGCGGTGTGGGAAGTGAACCTGAGGTTGTACGAGCCGCTGCTGCCGATATTCTCGAACAATCCGGCTTCGCTGCCGCTGCAGGGCGACCCGGCGCAGGCGGTTTATCCGGCCGGGATCGAGAATTTGCTGAAAAACGGCGGGTTCGAAAACCATCGCAATAACTTCCCGTTGTACTGGCAGCGCCTCGGCAACACGGAGGACAAAGTCGAGGTTGCCACGGACTCCCCGGCGGAAGGGAAAAGCTACCTGAAAGTCGCGATCGGCAAGCCGCTCCTGACCTTGATGAGTCCCTCGAATATCGAAGCGAAGCCCGGTGACAAATTGCTGTTTTCCGCCAAGGTACGCGGCAAGGGCAAATTCAATTTCGAAGCCTCGCAATACGATGCCGACAAGCGCTGGATTCGCCCCAATTCCGGCTCCCCGGCGAAAACGGTGGACTCGGCGGAATGGCAGACGGTTACTTACGAATACACGGTGCCGGACCTCGGGGTGGCGTCGTTCCGTTTTTCGCTGATCGTCCATGTGGAAAGTACGCTCGATTTCGACGGCTGCGAGGTCAAGCGGATATGAAACTTGGCGATAAACTCTGGTTGTGGGGACAGGATACCTCGTCGCATCAGCGCGCCGCCGGCAATGCCCAGTGGAAACTGCCCGATACGAATCAGATGGACCCGGTTCAAGGCGCGGAATACTTGGGTATTTCGAACATCTACCGGGTGGTCATGTGCGGCAAACCGGAACCGCCGTTTGACGAGGAATCCATCAAAATGAAGAACATGCGCCGGGTCGTGTGGTCGGCAATGGGCGATTCGGGTTCGCACCGCAACGACCAGTCCAGTGACCTGGAGGAAGTGCTGCGGCAGGCGAAGAAATTTCCGAATATCACGGGGGCGGTGTTGGACGATTTTTTCGCGCATCGCACCGAACCGGTCGAGAGTTGGGCGCGGTATTCCGTCGAAGAGGTCCGCGCCATGAAGCAGCGGCTTCACCGGGCGTCGCTCGACCTGCGGGTCGTCTGGTACAAGCGCCAGCTCGAATTCGATATCGACGATTATCTGCGGGAATTCGACGTCATCACCTACTGGAACATGAAAGCGCCGGCGGAGCACTCCATCCTTCGCAAGGACCTGGCGCGGATGATCGAACGCACCCCCGGCAAGCGCCGTATGACCGGCTGCTATATCTGGAACTACGGAGAGGGCAAACCGCTCACCGTGGATGAAATCAAATTTGAATGCGAAGCTTATTATGACTTGATCCGGCAGGGTGAATCGGAAGGGATCATCTTCTGTTCGAACTGCTGCGCCGACCTGCCGGAAAACCGGGCGGCGGTGAAGTGGCTCCGCAACTGGATCAAAGAAAGAAACTGAGGTGAAAATGCATATTCCGAAATGGGGTATCCTGTACGATTTCCACACGATGCCGGCCTGTCCGGACGTGGGGAAGAATTTTGACTGCGACGCGGTGGCCGGGCAGCTCGCGCGCTGCGGCATCGACTTCGTGGTGTTCCCGGCGCGCTGTAACCTGGGCAATGCGTATTACAACACCAGAATCGGGACGCGGCATCCGTCGCTGCAGTTCGATTTGCTGCGGACGCTGGCGGAGGCGCTGCACAAGCGCGGGATCGCCATCAGCGCCTACATGAATATCGGCCTCAGCCACGAGGAGGGGCTGCTGCATCGCGAGTGGACCACGGTTTCGCCGGAGGGACGCGCGTATTACGAGCCGTTTCTGGATCATTTTCACCGGCAGATGTGTTACAACACCGGCTATGCGGAGCACGTGCTCGGCATGGTCGGCGAGCTGCTGGAGTATCCGGTGGACGGATTTTTCTTTGACTGTTTCGGGCCGCATCTCTGCATCGGCGTGGAGTGCGTCCGCGAGATGAAAGAGCGGAAGATGGACCTCGACACGTTTGCGCATTTTTCGCGTCAGCGGCTGGCGAAACGGTTGAGCGACAAGATCAAAGAGAGCGGGCGCGAGTATCTGGTTTATTTCAACGGGCCGCGTTTCGACGAACAGCTGGACATGGCGACTTACCTCGAATACGAGTGTCTGCCGACCGGCGGCTGGGGTTATGAAGCACTGCAGCTGAACGCGCATTATTTGCGGACGCTCGGCAAGCCGGTGCTGAACATGACGGGGCGTTTTCATGAGAGCTGGGGCGACTTCGGCGGCATCCGCACCCGGGCGAGCATTCTCTACGACTGCGTGAGCGGGCTGGCCAACACCATGAACACCACGGTCGGCGACCATTTTCATCCGCGCGGCGACCTGAATATGGCGGTTTACGACCTCATCGCCGACGTTTACGGCGAGCTGCAACCGCTGCAGCCGTGGCTGGACAAGGCCGCCGCTCAAACCGATATCGCGTTGCTCATTAAAAAAGAGAAATACTGTTCGAAACCCACCGATGCGATTCCGCCGGTTTACACCTCATGGGGTTGTTCGCGCATGCTCAACGAAATGAAGTGTCAGTTCGACGTGATGACGCCGGATCAGGATTTCAGCAAGTACAAAATGGTTTTCCTGACCGATTTGATCCGGCTCGATGCTGAACTCGCCGAGCGCCTGAAACGCTTCGTCGAAAACGGCGGCAAGGTGGTTTCGAGCGCCTGGGCGGGGCTCAAAGCCGATGCCGACGAATTTGCCCTGCCGGAAATCTGGGGCGCCGAATATCTTGGCGAATCACTGCACAATCCCGCTTACTTCCGGACTCGCCAAAGCATTGAAGGAGTGCCGGATATGCCGATCGCCCTGTATGAAACGGGTACATCAATCAGAGCCACGGCAGTGGCCGAGATCATCGCGCCGTATTTCAACCGCGAATTCGACCTGGAACACGCCTATTTATACCTGCCGCCGGACAAGCCGGACGGCACCGCGGCTTTGACTCTAAACGACCACGTGGCGCACTTCAGCCATCCGCTGGGGTTCAGCTACTACAAACACGCCCAGGTGCCGCTGCGCAATCTATTGAAATGGGCCATCGGCAAACTGCTGCCGCGGCCGCTGCTGCAGACCGCCAATCTGCCGAGTTATGCGCGCACCACCGTGACGCAGCAGCCCGGCCGCCGGATGGTCTGGCTGACAGCTTACGTACCGGAGCGCCGCGGCGCGAAAATCGACATGATCGAAGAGGGTAGTATTGTCCGCGACATCGAGCTCGCCCTGCGCACGGACGGCCTGGAAATCAAGCAGGTGTATCAAGCGCCGGACCGGATGCCGTTAACCTTCAAAATCGAGGGTGACTATTGCCGCGTAACGCTGCCGGAAATGACCGGCTACGCCGTGGTGGTTTTCGAATCTTAGTTCGCCGGCAGGTCCGCGTTCGGGTAGTGTTTGGCGATCAGGGCGCGGACGGCGTCGGCGGCTTCGGGGTCCTTGGCGGTTTTCTGGAGCATGAGCGCGAGCTCGCGGAGCATGCGTTCGCGTTTGGGCGTGGTGCCGTCGTTGACGGTGATCGCCTGGAAATAGGCGTATTTGGATAACGCGGGGAGCTTCAACCGGGCGGCGGCCCCGGCGGTCCAGGCGTGGGCGTCGCCATCGAGCCGCTCGGGACCGTAACGGCAGAGCAGCAGGTAATAACAGAGAACGGCTTTGCCGTCGTCATGGGCGGTACGGGATTGACGCCACTCGTCGGTCAGCCGATCATAAAGGTAGAGCGGGTCGGTTTGCGAAAGCGCCTTCATCAGCCCGGCGTCGATCAACCCTTCCTGGTTCAGGTGCCGCATGTAGTCTTCGTCGAGTTCGATGCCTTCTTCGAGCATCCGCATACCCGCGTTAAGCATCCGGGTGCGGCGGAGGTTATACAGATACATGTAGAGCGAACCGAGCACGGCGCCGATCACAAAGCCGAACGCGTGCGCCCAGAAGGCGACTTCGGTATTGCCGCCGAGCAGCTGCAAGCTGGAAAGCAGCTGGACGATGAACCAGCAGCCGAGCACGAACCAGGCCGGGCCGTGGGTTGGCAGCGCCCGCGGGAAAAGCATGGTATAAACCAGGAATTTGATCCGGACCGTGGGGAACAGCACCAGAAATGCGCCGAGTACCGCCGAGATCGCGCCGGAGGCCCCGATGCACGGTTCGTCGAAAAACAGCGGCGACACCGTGAGGCAGTGCCCGCCGACGCTGGCCACCGCACCGATGATATACAGCGCCAGGTATTTGACTTTGCCGAGGACCTTTTCGCAAAGCGGTCCGTAAATCCACAGGAAGTACAGATTGCCGAGCAGGTGCATCATGCCGCCATGCAGCAGCGTACAGCTCAGCGTGTTCCACCACCGGAACTCCGCCGGGGTACAGCCGAAACGGTAATAGAGATCCTCCTGCTGGAACTCGTTCATGAAATTGATCACCAGCATATGGATCACGAAGCATACGAAGATGATCGAATAGGTGATCCAGGGTGTTCCCGCCTGATCGTACTCATCGGCTTCAATTCGATATGGTATAAACATTTATTCGATCTTCTCCACTTCGAATGACGGTTCTTTTTCTTCGCGTTTCTTCTGTTTTACCTTCAATTCCTCGACTTTTTCCTGCAATTCCTTGAGGTTGCCGACGTCGCCGCCGAAATTGCTGAATCCGCTTTCGTCGTGGCGCCTGGCGGGGAGGTCGTAGTCTTTCAGCAGCTTTTTGATCTCGGAAGGGTCCATGAGGACATTGCAGGCGGAGGTGATTTTGATGACGCGGGCGGCTTCGTTGCGGTCGCCGGTGACGCGGTCAATGAGGTTGTCAAAGGATTTTTTGCTGACCAGGACGGCGCCGTCGTAGGCTTTGTTGAACCACTCAAGCGACTTCGCCTTGTCGCCGAGTTTTTCGTAATATAGCCCGATGGTGTAGAGGCGGGCGAGATATGCGGGGTCCTTCTGTTCCAGCTCGAGCGGCTCGAGAATGGCGAGGGCGCGGCGGTAATCGCCGAGGTCGCCGACGGCTTTGGCCTCGGCCACCCGGATCGAATTGTAAACCGGGGTGTTCTTCCACAGTTCGGCGGCGTCGGCGAAGGCTTCGACGGACCACTCGGACCACTTCTTGGCCTGTTCGTTGCGATTGAGGATGCGGAGCGCGGCGGCGCGGCGCTGCTGGCGGGAGCCTTTGGCAATCAGGAGTTGGGGCGCTTCGTGGCGGAACCACGGTTTTTTCGCATCGCGCTCGGCGATTTTTTCCAGCGAGGGATTGCCCACGCCGACCGCATAGGCGATACCGGAGGCGACCACGCAGATGAGCACCCAGATGACCGGCAGTTTCAGGCTTTTCAGCCCGGTTTTGAAGAGGTTCAGCTGTTTGAGGCGGCTCCGGCAGGCGGTACAATACATCCGGGGCCATGCGGCGCTGAAGCAACCCTCGCACAGCGGAGCGCCGCAATTGCGGCAGGCCCCGACTGCGGGTTCGGCCGGGTGGTAATGGCAGGCGAAAAGCCCTTCGTCGGCGGTATTGCCGTAAAGCGCCTCCGCCAGTTCATTTTGCAGATCTTGATCGCCGGGTAATGTCATTTCAGGTTAAAAGCCACGATTCCGCTTGCTGCTTGATCCGGACCGCCGGCCCGGGAATGGTACAGTGCCACGAACTTTTTGCCGCAGATGATGAAGGGACGCTTGATCGCGATCTCATCGTTGCGGTTAAAGAGCCTTCTGCCGCTTTTGGCCGAATACTGGTGAATGACCGTTTTGCCGGCGCGGTTGGAGGCGGCGAAGCCCATGCCGCCGAGCGTGGTCGTGTCGGCGGAGTCCCAGAAAAGGACGATGCGGTTGCCCTCGGCAACCACCTGGCCGAAAATCTTGTGCACGTCCCACAGCTGCTTGCCGGTGGCGGCGTCGATGCAGATAATCCCCTGGTCGACCTTGGTCTTGGTGCCCGGGGTTTCCGCCATGCCGCCGCCGAAAAGGTCGGGTTCTTCCTTTTTCAGCTTTTCGTAAGCGGGCGGTAATTTGTTATCCGACTCCTTGACTTCCACGGTCCGCTCGCGGCGGCTGCCGAGAAAGAGGAATTTGTCGGAAATGGAGCTGATCATCGGGTCGGCGGCAAAACTGTTTTTCCACAACTCCTTGCCGGACCTGAGGTCGATTGCGGCGATGCCCGATTTGGAGGAGAAATAGACGACATTGGGCAATTTCTCCTCGCGGTCATACTGCGGGTAGCCCTCCGCATTGAGCTCCCAGAGGCGCTTGCCGTCGGTGATATTCAGCGCGGATAATTTGTTTTTCTGCTTGAAAATCAACGTATTGCCGAGAATGAACGGGCCCCAGTCGATGTAATCCGGGGTTTTCAAGCGCCATTTCGGCTTGCCGTCGGCGAGCTCGGCGGCGGTGAGGACGATCTGGCGGCCGGAGGCAAATTCGTCGTCGTCATCTTCATCGTCCTCGGCATTTTCGGTCTTGGCTTTCTCTGTTTTCGGCTTTTTGGCTTTGTCTTTTTCCGGAATTTCCCAGCTTTGGGAGATCATCATTTTGCCGCCGGTGAGGGTGCTGTAAAAAATGTGTTTGTTTTTCTCCGGCCCTCTGGTCCAGAGGTCGGTGCCGTCCTTCGCGCTGACGGCATTGACGCGGTAAAAATAATCGTATACGTCATAGGTGTCGCGGGTTTCTCTGAAGACGGCTTCGACGGACTGAATCAGCACCACATCGTCGCCGCAGTTCACGCTGCTGACGCGGCCGATGAATTTGCGCTCCCACGCTTTTTTGCCGCTGTAATCCATCATGGCGACTTCGTTGCCGGCGGTGAAGCCGAAAAATTTTCCTTCCGAACCGTTCACGAATATACCGCGGTCCTTGCCGCAGTCCGCGATTTTGAACGGGAAACGGTTGAATTCCGGTAGTGTGGCCAGCGTGGCAATTTCGCCGGTTTCGGCGGTTACGCTGATGATCTGCGCGCCGTTGCGGAACTTGATTTTGCCGCTTTCATTGGAGATCAGGTCAAACGATTTGATATCCACTGCCGTTTGCCAGGCGATTTTGCCGCCCGGATCGAGGAAATTCACCCAGACGGCCCAGCCGATGCCGCCGAGAATCGCCAGCAAAATCAACCGGAAAGTCCACTTCATGGCCGAAGCGACTTTGTCCTTGCCGTCGCGCTTGAGGTTATACTCTTTTTTAGGCGGCGGGATATATTTGTCATCCGGCTTCGCCTGGGGCGGTGGAGCGGGAGCTGCGGCGGGTGCCGGGGCAGGGGCGGCTGCGGGCTTGGCCGCCTGCTGGGCATATTTGGCCGCCATTTCGGGGCGCAACCCCAGTTTCTGGCGGGCTTCGGCGGGTTCCGGGGCCGGTTCGGGCTCCGAAATCGGTTCAGGTTCAGGGGCGGGGGCCGGTTCGGCTTCGGGTGGAGCTGCCGCCGCCGCCAGTTCGGAGACCGGGATTTCCTGGGTCTGGCTCTCCGCGGCGCCTGGGGTTTCAAAAGATTGCTCGGTGTTGCACTGCGGACAGACAAAATCGTAGGTCATTCCGGGCTCGACGACAAACTTGAATTTTTCCTCGCACCCGGCACACTGGATTTTTATTTTCATGAGCCCCTTTCCTGATGTTATACTATATATAATACAAAGTACATGCGCTTTTTCAATAATCCGTTTATAAAATATACTGTTTTTTTATGAATTCGCATGGACTTGCACCTGATTCCGGGTTATATTTTTATCATAATTACTTGATAAACCTCAACCTATGGTGAATAAAATGTCCAAATGCGTACCGTTTTTCCATCACTATAACTGGTATATGGTGTCGGATGAGATGATTCCGAGTATTTTCGCGGAGTTCCGGGATAATGGAGCAGAGAATCTGGTTTTTGCCCATGAATGGGCGACCCGGCTCCTGAAGGACCCCGGATTTTACCAGCATTTGATGCTGTGTGCCAGGCGCGCCGGAATCCGGCTGGGGGCGGTGCATGCGCCGTGGGGAGCCATTTTTGACCTGAATTGCCCGGACATGGCGCGTCGCCCGGGGTTGATCGAGGATCATAAAACCAGCATGGCGTACTGCGCCGAGGCCGGAGTCAAAACCTACACCGTGCATGTGGGGGCGTTCCATTGGGTATGTCATCATACCCCGCTGGAGGTCCTGCGTCCGCTGGCGCTGGATACGCTGGAGAAGCTGCTGCCGACCGCCGAGAAACTGGGGATGGTCATCGCCGTGGAAAACAGCTTCGAACCGCCGAACTCCGCCGCCGAGGTGCTGGGATTGATCGAACACTTCAAGTCGCCGCACATCGGCTGCTGTTTCGATAACGGCCACGCCAACATGATGGCGCCGTTTCCCGGCAAGGAACTCGCGAACTATCCGCCGAACTTGCAAGAAGCCTGGTGGGAGGGATTTGTCCTGACGCCGAATTCGCTGGAAATGCTCGCGC
>JBEBXH010000123.1:0-11821 GCA_040391785.1 Victivallis vadensis | reverse complement strand
TCTCCGCCGACAAGCGGGTGCCGTTTGACGTGATAACCAAGATCATTTCGCTGGCCGAGCGCGCGAAGCTGGCGGTGATGGTGGCGACGCTGCCGCCGCGCGAACAGCGCGAAACGGTGTTCGAACAAAACTGATTTTTCTAATGGAAAATTGAAAATGGAAAGTGGAAAATTGAGAAGAACATTTATCTCTTATCCAAATAATAAAGAAGGTCAAAGGGATTCTTCCCTTTCCTTCATTTTCAATTTTCAATTTTCAATTTTCAATTAAAACAGATGATCATGAGTCCGCAGGAACAGAACAAGCACAGTTACCGGAAAATCGTCATTGCCGCCGCGGCTGTTACCGTGGTGGTCAATGGGTTGTTTGTGTTGCTGTTTGATCATTTGCCGCCGACGCCGCAGGTGAAACCCTCGGGAAATCAGTTCCGGACGATGATGCTCGACCTGAGCGCGACGCAGCGGCACTGGTATCCTGATGCGTTGAACTGGATGAAATACCAGAATCCTTCGCTGATGTCGCGCCCGGATTACCGGTTCGGCTACAGCAGTTATGCGAAAATGCCGCTGTACCGCGCCACTTTGCCGGCGCTGGTGCTGGAGCCGCCGGCGTTGGTTCCGGTGATTCCGGTGCTGCCGTTTGACCTGCTGCAACCGGCGCTGTTTCCGTCGCCGGTGGCGACCCGGGCGGAGCGGCAGGGGCTGCGGACGGTGGACCCGCGCTCGATCAGTATTGTTTATTCGCCGAATGAAACCTATATTTACCCGTTGGTGGTGGTGAACGGCGTGCCGATCCGCAAGATTCGTTTCGGGGCGGTGAATGTGCCGGCCAACAGCAAACCTACGCGGCTCCGGCTCAGCCAGGACGGCGGGCGGATGCTGCCGCGGGCGGTGATCACCGGTTCCAGCGGCAGCGCCGAGCTCGACCGCGAGGCGGTGAGGGTACTCTTGGAGTATACGAACCGTTCGCCGGTGGACGAGTGGAGCGGGCACGACGTGATCGTGTATTGGCAGAAAGAGGAGGTCGAGGGATGATTGCCTTGGACCAATATTGGGGTTTCGTGCTGTACCTGGGGGTATGGCTGGTGACCATCTTCATTTTGTGGATTCGCGAACTGCGGCGGCTGCGCCAGTACGACCTGAAGGTCGGCAAAAACGAACTGTGCAAATGCGACAAATGTCATTATAATTTCCTGATGGACAACAATTCGAATATCTCAAGGTGCCCGCGCTGCAATGCCATGTGTATTTTGCGCAAGCGGCGCTGAGGCGGGGAGGAGAAAACCGTGAACAAGAATTTTTATCTGAATATCATCGCGACGCTGATACTGGTGATCCTGATCTTTTTCGGCGTGCTTATGGTGGGGGTGTTTGACCGGATGCGGTTCGAGCAGGAAGCCGGCCGTCAGGCCATGACCGAGCTGACGGACGCGGTCAAGCGGCTGCAGTCGATGCAGTTTACGATCCAGGGTGGCGCGCCGGTACAGCAATCTCAGACCGAGAAGATCGCCAACAGCGAGTTTTTTGACCCGGCGGCCACGCCCGGCGACCGAATGGTTCAGGTGGTTACGGCCGACACCGGCAACATGAATTACCTGATTAATCCGGAAGCGAGTGTCGGCGAGTTCACGGCAAAATGCAGTTCCGCGTTGGCGGAACGGAATTACGCCGACCCGACGAAATTCGAACCGGTGATGGCCGAGAGCTGGACCATTTCCGAGGATAAACTCACCTATACCATCAAATTGCGCAAGGGTATCCTGTGGCACGATTTCACCGACCCGGTCACCGGCAAGGAATGGCGCGATGTGGAGGTTACGGCGCACGATTTCAAATTTTATTTTGATGTGGTGATGAATCCGCAAACCAACTGCGCGGTGCAACGGGTCGGCATGATGGATATCGAGAACATTGACGTGATCAATGATTATGAGTTTGTGGTCAAGTGGAAGCGGAAATATTTCCTGTCGGAAGCGGCCACGCTGGGAATGTCGCCTTTGCCGCGGCACTTGTACCACGCCTACGAGGGGCCGTTTGACCCGTTGAAGTTCAACGACGATCATCAGCGCAACCGCATGATTGTGGGTTGCGGTCCGTATCGCTTTGTGCGTTGGGACAAGGATGCGCGGGTGGTTTTCACCCGTTGGGATAAGTATTTCGGCAACAAGCTCGGGATTGCTCCGCCGGTCAAGGATCTGGTTTATGAGGTCATCAAAATGCCGAATACCCGGTTTCAGGCGTTGGTCGCCGGCAATGTCGATTGGATGAGCCTGAGCCCGGAGCAGTGGGTCACCCGTACCGACATTCCGCAATTCGGTGAAAAAGGGACGCTGGATAAATACGAGACGACCGGGCGCCCCTATTATTATGTCGGCTACAATCTGCGCAAGCCGCTGTTTCAGGACAAACGGGTGCGGCAGGCGCTGACGATGCTGGTCGATCGCGAGCGCATTATGAAAGACGTTTACTACGGCCTCGGACGGGTCGTGACCGGACCGTTTTATTACGACAGTCCGTATAACGACAAAAACATCAAACCGTGGCCGTTCGACCTCGCACGGGCCAAACAACTGTTGGCTGAGGCCGGTTGGAGCGATTCTGACGGCGATGGAATACTGGACAAAAACGGGCAGAAATTCGAATTTACGATTATGGAGATCGCCGGTAGTGCCATTCAGAGCCGGATGCTGCCGATCATCAAGGAAGACATGGCCAAGGCCGGTATCGAAATGAAGATTCAGTCCTTCGAATGGTCGGTATATCTGCAGCGGCTCGAACAGCGCAATTATGACGTTTGCACCCTCGGCTGGACCGCACCTTACGAGTCGGACCCGTATCAAATCTGGCACTCGGACTCGGACAGCCCCAGCGGCAGCAACCATATCGGATTCAAAAACGCGGAAGCCGACCGATTGATCGACGCCATGCGCATTGAGTTCGATGTGGACAAGCGGATCGAGCTGGCACATCAGTTCCATAAGCTGCTGCATGAGGAACAGCCCTATACGTTCTTGTTTTCGCCGGACAATCTGGAGGCGATTTCGAAACGCTATAAAAATGTCCGGGTATTCCCGCTGGAAATTGCCAAGGACATCGTCTGGACACCCACTGCACAACAGTTGAAAACACCATAAAAGAGGATAAGAATATGATCAGAGTAGTGATTGTCGGGGCCGCCGGGCGCATGGGACGCCGGCTGGTGGCGAATGTGATGGAATCAAATGACATGACCCTGACCGGGGCCATTGAAGTGGCGGGCAATCCGCTGCTCGGGCAGGACGCCGGGATGGTGGCAGGCGTCGGCGCGGCCGGGGTCAAAATTACGGACAGTTTGCAGCAGGCGCTCGGCAATGCCGACGCCGTGATCAATTTCAGCCTCGGCGATGTGGTGGGCGACGCCGCGATTGCCGCCAAGGCCGGCAGCGCCAGCATCATCGGCACCACCGCGTTGAACGACGCCCAGAAGGCCGAGCTCAAAAAGCTGGCCGATAACGGCGCGCGGATCGTTTTCGCCCCGAACATGAGCGTGGGCGTGAACTTCCTCTTTCACCTGATCCGCCAGGCCGCCACGGTGCTGGGGGATGATTACGATATCGAGATCGTGGAAATGCACCACAATCAGAAGAAAGACGCGCCCAGCGGCACCGCTGTGCGCCTGGCCGAAATCGCCGCCGAGGCGCGCGGCCTCTCCTACGCCAACGACGTCCGCCACGGCCGCGAGGGCCTGGTCGGCGCGCGTACCAACAAGGAAATCGGCATGCACGCGGTGCGCGGCGGCGACGTGGTGGGCGACCACACGGTGATGTTCGCCACCGGCGGCGAGCGGGTGGAGCTGACCCACAAGGCCTCCAGCCGCGACACTTTCGCCAAGGGTGCGCTGCGCGCGGTACGTTTCCTGGCCGGGGCCAAGCCCGGTCTTTATGACATGCAGGATGTGCTGGGACTGAAATAAAATGGCTAAGATGAAATTCGGTCGTTACGACCACGGTGCGTTCCTGACCTTTGTCTGTTACGCGGCCTGCTCGATGGTGGTGCCGGTATCGCTGGTGCAGATTGCCCAGACGTTGAATTTTCCGCTGGGCGAGGGCGGTATGAGTGCCGGCGGCGGCCTCCACATGGGACGCAGTATCGCACTGATGGCGTCTATGGCGCTGTGCGGTTTCACCTCGGGGCGCTGGGGCAACTGCAAGTCGATCGGCTTCGCGCTGCTGTTCATGGTGGCGGGGATGCTGATCGGGGCGTTTTCGCCGTTTTATGGCGTGTTGTTTCTGGCGCTGCTGATTGCCGGGTTCGGCGAGGGCTTCGTCGAAGGGTTGGCCACGCCGCTGGTGCAGGACCTGCACAAGGATGACCAGCCGGGGCGCTACATCAACTTCAGCCACGGCTTCTGGTCGGTGGGGGTGGTGGCGGTGGTGCTGCTGGCGGGGTATCTGCTGCTGATTGGCGTGTCGTGGCGCTGGATCATGGCCGGGGTCGGGATTTTCACCATCGTCCCCGCATTGATTCTGCTGCTGCCGAGCCGCAAATACGATCTGCATCCGGATGCCAACAACCGTCAGGACTGGAAAAAAGTCTGTGCCAACGCGAGAGACATTGTCCGGCTGCCGCATTTCTGGCTGTTTTTTGTGATTATGTTCGTGTCGGGGGGCGGCGAATTCAGCCTGACCTTCTGGCTGGCGGCGTACATTCAGGAAGTCCGCCAACTGTCGCCGATGAGCGGCGGGCTCGTCACAGCCTGTTTCGCCGCCGGGATGATCATGGGGCGAACCGGCTGGGGGATGCTTTTGCATCAGCGTCATTTGGGGATGCTGGTCATCGTTTCGGCGGTTGTGGGCACGGTGGTGACCTGTATTTTCCCGCTGATCGACACGATGTGGATTCTGTACGTGGTGCTGTTCATTGCCGGGGTGGCTTCCGGGCCGTTCTGGCCGAGCGTGCAGAGCTATTGCTCCGAGCGGATTCCGCAGGTGGATACGACCATGCTGTTTATCCTGCTCTCGTGCGCCGGGATACCGGGCGCCGGGGTTTTTGCCTGGCTGATGGGGATCGTGGGCGACCGCTTCGGGCTGGAGAAATCGGTATATCTGGTGCCGCTGTGTTACACGATCCTTGGAATCCTGATGCTGGGCGATTATATTTGTGCCCGTAGAACAAAGAAGGTGGTAATGTCATGACGCTTTGCAAAGAATCGGAAAAGCCGCTGTTGACCGCGATCGGACGGTTGATTTTCACCAATCCGTTTACACCGGAACGTCTGCAGCTGGAAGAACTGATTCTGGGGCGCAAGCGCCCCGAAAGCGTCTGGAACATGCACTCGCTGGGTGCCGAGTACGACGAAGATATCAGCACCCTCGGCAAGCTGGCCGAGCACTGGTCCAACGAACTGCGCCGCCGCACCGACACGGCGGGCAAACTGAGCGCCGGCGACTACGAAATCATGGAGTCGCTGGCGCTGTATCACCTGTTCGAAAAATACCGGGGCCAGATGACGCAGATCATGCTGGAAAATCCGGCTCATGTGCGCTACGAGGTGTACCGGGAATTCGAGCGCGATTTCAACCATTATCTGCTGTTTCCGGCGCGGAAGCAGCCGTGCCCGTACAAGGCGGATCTGACTTTCGCGATTTATTTCCAGATTCACCGGGCGTTTTACCATATTTTCGACTTTATCGCGGGCGGGACGATTGCGGCGGGGGAATTCCGGGCGTCGGTCTGGCAGTCGATTTTCAGCTGCGACATTTACCGTTATCACCGGGCGATGTACCACCGGATGAACCAGATCACCACGCTGGTCACCGGGGAGTCGGGCACCGGCAAGGAACTGGTGGCCAGCGCGATTGCGCGTTCGCAATACATCCCGTTCAATGCGAAGACATTGGATTTTGCAGTATCGTATGCGGAGTGTTTCTGGCCGGTGCAGCTCTCGGCCATGCCGCAGACGATGCTGGAGTCGGAACTTTTCGGCCACCGCAAGGGAGCCTATACCGGGGCGCTCGGCGACCGCAAGGGCTATCTCGAATCCTGTCCCGAATGGGGCAGCGTGTTCCTCGATGAAATCGGCGACATCAACGCCGAGATCCAGGTGAAACTGCTGCGGGTACTGCAGACGCGGCACTTCCAGCGCCTGGGCGATACCGCTCAATATACGTTCAACGGCAAGATCATTGCCGCCACCAACCGCGATCTCGGCAAGGAATGCGCCGCCGGCAAGTTTCGCGAGGATTTGTATTACCGGCTGTGCGCAGACACCGTTTCCACGCCGTCGCTGCGCGAACTGATCGGCGGCAGCCGCAAGGAATTGGAGCAGTTCGTGCAGATTCTCTCGGTACGCTGCATCGGCAGCGAGGAAGCGGCCGCGTTCACCGGCGAAGCCGTCCGCTGGATCGAGAAAAACCTCGGCCTGGCCTATCCGTGGCCCGGCAACGTGCGCGAGCTCGAACAGTGCGTCCGCAATCTGCTGATCCGCGGCAAATACACCCCCGCCGTGACCGCCTCCGGATCAGGTGGAGTGCCGGACGATATCGATGCCAACGAGCTGATGAAACGCTATTGCCAGGCGTTGTACCGGCGCTTCGGCAACTACCAGGCCGCGGCGGAATTCGCCGGCCTCGACCGCCGCACCGTCCGCAAATACATCGTCGAAGACTGATACGCATCCAGTCCTTTTATTATTAAGCACGGAAAGCACGGAAAAATTATTTCGGTTTTCCTGGATTTGAAACGATTCCGTGTTTTTCCGTGTATTCCGTGTTTAAAAAAAAATTTACTGAGCGATTACTACGCGTTGCCATTTTTCTTCTGAATTGTATGAAACCTTCTTGACAATTTTCGGGATAGCTTGTATAATAGATTGTCTTACAATCATACAAAAAGGAGTTGTTATGAGCGGCCTTTATATCAATGAAGATGGATGGATGTTTTATGCAAATCGTTCGGTTCCCCCCTGGAACAACCCGATAACACTGCCCATGAATGAAGACGGGCTCCGGCAGCAGATGGAGTATTATACAGTTCCGGGTGTAACCGGAATCATTTTCAACGGAAATGGGATGCGGGCTTTTTTTGACAGTAACACGTTTGAGCCGATCTGGGCGGGAATGGAGGAAAAGGAAGATGGGCGTTTCTATTTTCGCGGCAAGCCGCTTGAGGGAGCCGGCGAGGGGCCCGAGGACCTGATCACTTTGTGCTGCAATGCGAAAAAACTTTTTGAAAATGTGAAAGATCCTTATCGTTATCGTTATGATTACTGCCGTGCACGCGGGATCGAGATGTGGATCTCGATGCGGATGAACGACGTCCATTACGCGGATAACCCGGAGCGGATCATGCATGCCCGGTTATGGCGTGAACAGCCGGAATTGCGGCGGGCCCATTATCGCGAGAAATACACGTTCTGGTTTTCTCAATGTTATGATTACGGACAGGAAGAAGTACGCCGCCACCATATGAATCTGGTCAGGGAATATCTTGAACGCTTTGAGATGGACGGTTTTGAGCTTGACTGGATGCGGAATCCCTGGCTGTTCAAACCGGGCTTCGCGGAATCGGGCCGTGCGATTCTGACTGAATTCACCCGGGAAGTCAAAAATCATGTCGATGCCGCAGCGAAACGTTGGGGGCATCCGATCAAAATCAATGTCCGGGTTCCTGTCCGCCCGGAAGACGCCCTTCAGACCGGACTGGATGTTTTCAGCTGGGCGGAGGAGGGGTTGATCGACATGGTGACGCCGTCGCCGTATTTCCAGAGCACTTCATCGACGATGCCGGTAAATATCTGGCGGCGGCTCCTGCCGGATCGGGTCACCCTCGCGCCATGCCTGGAGCAGCACGTCAGCGGCGGCAGCGGATTCGGCCGGATGCGTACCACCGCGGAAGCGGATACCGGGTTTGCCAACACCTGTTTCGGGCAGGGGGCGGATGCCATCTACCTTTTTAATCATATGTTCCGGGATGGCTGCGCCGATTTGGACAAACAGCGCGCCGCCTACTCATGGCTCGGCAACCCCGAAGAAACAGCCGGCCGGGCGAGGCGTCACATCGTCACGCCGCACGAAGGTATTCCGGAAGGCAGTACCGGTCAGAATGCATTTTGCAGCGAATTACCACCGGGGCGCTGTATCTCCGTACGGGTGAATGCGGGTCCCGGAAACAATAACAGGCGCGGCCATGTCCTGCTTGGATTCGACCGGGAGGTTCCGCTGGGACAATTGGAAGTCAGGCTCAATACGGTTCCCTGTTCCGGATCGCCTGATTTCGCTTTACCGGAATTCCCGGAGAACATGACCGGAGTCGCTTTTGCAATTCCCCCGGGCACCCTCCACAATGGGGAAAATATGATCGAGGTACGTAATTTATCCGATGGTCAACTTCTTTTGCAATGGGCCGAAATTGCCATAAATTAATTTCTCGGCATTTCGTAGGTTTTCAGCTCGGGGACGGAGCCCAGCTCTTTGAACTTGCCGTCTTTGTCCACCGAGAAATGATCGAACGTATTGTTGTTGATGTCGATGGACTCCACGTCGATTTCATCACTGCCGACCTTGACGATCAGCCCGCTGATTTCATGCCCGCCGCCGCGCGGTCCGTCGATCGCCACGACCGGGAACCGGTAATTTTTGCCGTCGACCGAGGATTTGGACTTGATCGGCGCCAGTGCTTTGATCTCGTTGGTGCCGGGTATGGTGCGGCGGTATACATGGATGTGGCCGGAGAGCCACAGGTGAATGCGGTGTTTCGGATTTTCACCGCCGAAGTGAGGATCGATGATCTTGCGGATGGCGTTCCGCATGTACTCGCCGTTGTGCCCGAACGGCGCACTGTGGCAGAGCACGATGCGGAATTTGGCGGTGGTGAATTCGGGCGTTTTGACGATTTCGCTGAGCCATTCGGCCTGCTGGCGCATGTAGTTTTCCGTGTCGATCGTGGTGGCGGTGAAATGCGGGGTGAATGGCTTGGAGACCTGGTCGTCGCCGCTGTCAAGAACGATGTAATAGGTGTCGCCATAGCGGAAACCGCGATAGGCGCTGCCGAAAATTTTGAACCAGCTGCTGGATTCATTGCCGCGGTACTCGTGGTTGCCGCGCAGCGGAATGTACGGTTTGCCGTGGGCGGTTTGCTCAAAAAGCGGGTTCAACAGCCCGAAAAAGAGCGTATCGACGAGTTCATGGACACTGTCCGCCGAATCGCCCAGCGTCACGAAGAAATCCGATTTCATGACTTCGCCGTTCTGCAGGAACCGGCGAATGATATTGGTGCGTACCTGAGCCGGAAACTGGATGTCGCCGGTGGCGAAAAACCGGTGTTCCTTCGGCTTGGAAGTGAACGAGGTGAAGCTGTAAATCTCCGCGCCGGGAAGCGGTTTGTTGGTTCGCGGTTCCAGCAGGACGGGGCGGTACTCGTAAACGGTGTTTTCCTTCAGTCCGGTCAGCGTGATGTTATGGTTGTCCAGGTCGTTGCGGAGCTGGCCGCCGAGCATGTTCCACTGCCGGGTCCATTGCTCCTGTCCTTTTTCGCGGTAATCGACGCCCGCCGGGGTATCGCCGAAGGTCACAAACGATACGGTCATGGTACCGGGGTTCGGCCACTGCAGCCAGGGGCCGCCGATGATTTTCGTGATTTTGGGCGCGGCGCCTTTGCGGAAAAGCAGATACTTGATGCGGAGGGGATCGGACAGCGGATTGGGGCCGGCCGACATCTGGTCGGTGAACTGCACGTTATCCAGCGAATTCACGGTTTCCGGCACGGCATTCCGGGCCTGACTGGCCGGACTGGGCGGGCCGCAGGCCACACCCCAGGAATTGCTGCCGCTTATGACAAAAAGCGCAATGGTATTCTGGCCTTTGCGGACCTTGACGTCGACCGTGTGATTGTCCGGCGTGATCGGAAAAGCCACGTTGCCGACGCCGCCGGTACTGTAGACGAGTTTGCCGTTCACATAGCAGTCGAACCACCAGTCGACGCCTAAACCGAGGCGTACCGTGCCGTCGCGTTCGGCCTCGATGGTGTTGACCAGGATTGCCCGGCAGTTGTCCGGCTGCTTGCTGCCGATGACGTCGTTCAAATTGACATAATAATCCTTCATTGTGACAGCGCGGGCCGTGAGCACAGTGCCGCCGGGCAGGGTAATTTCATTGGTTCCGTTGTTGATTTCGGCGGCATTGCTTTCTTCAAGCTCGTTGCTGATGAAAGCCTTCCATTGCGGGCCCAACTTCAGCGGCAGCAGTTCCGCCGCCGCCAGAGTTACCGACAAAAACACGAACATTCCGGAAACCAACCATTTTCTCATAAAGCATTCCCCTGTTTGGTATTCTTTTAATTTAGGGGAGAAAGCGGCGGATGTCAATCAAATGGCGATGAATATTTTTGAATAAAAGTAATTCAATGGGACGGATGGGGCCTTCTGGGACCTATGGGAAATTGATTTGTGCTTCCCATATGTCTCATTTGTCCCATCCGTCCTATTTCTCCCGAAATTACCCCACAAAAAATGTGTTTCCGGGCTTGAATAGTTGGCCGTATGGTTTATCTTTTACCGAGATGAATTTTTAACCCCTGGAATTTTGAACTTTTATGCTTTATTATCTTTCTCACCTGCAGGATTATTACGGCCCGCTCCGCCTCTTTGAATATGTCACTTTCCGCAGCGCCGGCGCGTTGATGACGGCGTTTTTTCTCGGTATCGTTTTCGGGCCGCTGACGGTGCGGCGGCTGAAGAGCTTCCGGGCCGTGGCGGAGGACCGCTACAAGGATCTTTTTCCGGACCAGCATATCGATCATTCGAAAAGCAAAACCCCGAGCATGGGTGGACTGCTGATTATCGGTTCGATCGTGATCTCGGCGTTTCTGTGGAACGTCTGGACCTGTCCGATCACCGTTGCGCTCACGGTGTCGCTGCTGGCGATGTCGGCCATCGGTTTTACCGATGACTACTTCAAGGTGGCGTACAAGAAGCGCGACGGCATCCCGGGCAAGGCGAAGCTGGTGTTCCAGTTTGTCATCGCGTTCGGCGCGATTTTCTTTATCAATTCCATGCCGGATACGCACGGTATGATGTGGCAGTTTTATGTGCCGTTTATGAAAGATCCGCTGTGGGTGTCGCCGTTGGTGATGCTGTTCAGCACCATCGTGGTCATGGGTTCGTCGAACGCGGTGAACCTGACGGACGGCAAGGACGGGCTGGCGGTGGGCTGTATGATTTTCGCGGCGCTGGCGTTCGGGATTTTCGCTTACCTCTCCAGCCATAGCGTGTTCGCCATTTACCTCGGGATTCCGGTGGTGCCGGGGATCGAGGAAGCGGCGGTGTTTTCGCTGGCGATCGCGGGGGCCTGCATCGGGTTTCTGTGGTGGAACTGCCATCCGGCGTCGATGTTCATGGGCGATACCGGCAGCCTGGCGCTGGGCGGCATCCTCGGACTGATCGCGGTGTATGTGAAGCAGGAAATCACGCTGGCGATTGTCGGCGGCGTGTTTGTGATGGAGGCGGTATCGGTGATGATCCAGGTGGCGGTGTTCAAGCGCACCGGCAAGCGGATTTTCCTCTGCACGCCGATTCACCATCATTTTGAGCGCCTCGGCTGGACCGAAACCCAGATCGTGGTGCGGTTCTGGATTCTCGCGGGCATTTTTGCCATGCTGGGACTGGCGACCCTGAAACTGCGTTAAAAAAGGGGGCGGAAATGGTGCGGCTGCTGGCGACATTGTTGGTTACCCTCGGCACGCTGACTGCCGCCGCCCTCGATTGCGCCCAATGCGGCAAAACCATTACCGGCAACTACTAGTCCGTTCATAAAATAACATATCACATCGTCCGCATTTCTTCCATT
>JBEBXH010000122.1:0-12417 GCA_040391785.1 Victivallis vadensis | reverse complement strand
AGCTCGCCAACTTCCTGAAACTGAGGTAACGCATGTACAAACAATATCTCGAAACGCTGCTGGACAAACGCCACCTGAGCGCCCCCGAAATGGAGTCCGTGATGGATCTCCTGATGGACGGCGAGCTGACCCCGGCGCAGATGGGCGCGCTGCTGGTCGCGCTGCGGATGAATGGCGAAAGCGTGCAGGAAATCACCGGCGCGGCGCGCTCGATGCGCCGTCACGCCAAGTTCATCGACGCCGGGCCGGGCGCGGTGCTGGACATCGTGGGCACCGGCGGCGACTGCGCGGGGACGTTTAACATTTCTACCACCTCGGCCTTCGTCATCGCCGGAGCCGGAATCAAGGTCGCCAAGCACGGCAACCGCAGCGTGTCGAGCAAATGCGGCTCGGCGGACGTGCTGGAAGCGCTGGGATTCGATTTGCAGGCTCCGGCATTCAGCATGGAGTGCTGCATTCAGGATCACGGCATCGGATTTCTGTTCGCCCAGACCATGCACCCGGCCATGAAGGCGGTGGCCCCGGTCCGGCGCGAGCTCAAGGTGCGGACGATTTTCAACATTCTCGGGCCGCTGACCAATCCCGCCGGAGCGGCGTTCGGCGTATTCGGCGTTTACACCCCGGTGCTGACGGAAGTTTTCGCCGAAGTTTTCCGCGAACTCGGCATGAAGCGCGCCATGATCGTCCACGGCCACGACGGGCTCGACGAGCTCTCCGTCTCCACCGCCTCGCGCGTTTCCGAACTGCGCGACGGCGTGATCACCACCTACGATCTTTACCCCGAGCGCTACCTCGGCACCACCTATCTGGCCGAGGAAATCGCCGGCGGCAACGCCATCGAAAACTCCGCCATCCTGACCGAGATCCTCGTCGGCCGCGAACAAGGTGCCAAACGCGCGGTCGTGCTGTTGAATTCCGCCGCCGCGATTTACACTGCCGGGCTCGCGGAGTCCATCGAAGACGGCATTAAACTCGCCGCCGAATCCATCGACTCCGGCGCGGCCCTCGGCAAACTGCAAGTTCTGATCAGGAGCAGCAAAGAATGAAAGAACAAACCATCCTCCAAACGATCATCGCGGCCAATATGGCGAAGTTCCAGCCGTCGGATTCCTACAAATTTGAACTCGAAGAAATGGTCGGGAAACGCACCCGCCGCCATTCCTTCGCCGCCGCGTTGAGCGCGCCCGGAATCAACATCATCGCCGAACTGAAAAAAGCGTCGCCCTCCAAGGGCCTGATCCGCCCCAATTTCCCGGTGGCGGAGCTGGCGAAGGAGCTGGAACAATCCGGCGCGGCCGCGCTCTCGGTGCTGACCGAACCGCATTATTTCCAAGGGTCGCTGGATTACCTGCGGATCGCGGCCCGCACGGTCGAAATTCCGCTGCTGCGCAAGGATTTCATTTTTGATTCACTGCAGATTCTCGAAGCGGCGGCCTTCGGCGCGGACGCGGTTCTATTGATCGCCGCCGCACTGGACAAGGCGCAGATGAAGGACTTTTTCCAATACGCCAAATCGCTGAACCTCGATGCGTTATGTGAAATCCACGACGAGGCCGAGCTCGATATGGTGATGAGTTTCGATGCGGACATCATCGGCATCAACTGCCGCGACCTGAAAACCTTCAAAGTCGATCATGAGCTGACCTACAAGCTGCTGGACAAAATTCCCGCGGGCAAGATCAAGGTAGCGGAAAGCGGCATCGGCAACCACGCCGACATCGTGAGGCTGCAATCCGCCGGAGCCGGAGCGTTCCTGATCGGCGAAACCGTCATGCGCGCCGGGCGCCCCGGCGAAGCGCTGAAGGAGCTGATCCGATGAAGATCAAGATTTGCGGGTTGACCAACCGGGCAGATGTCGAGGCAGCCATCGAGGCCGGCGCCTCGTACCTCGGGTTCATTTTTTACCCGAAGTCGCCGCGATACGTCACCCCGGAACAAGCCGCCGAACTCACCCGCGGCGTGAGCGTGGCCAAGGTCGGCGTATTCGTCGACATGCCGCCCGCGGAAGTAATCGCGATCATGGACAAGTGCGGCCTGGACATTGCCCAGCTGCACGGTTCGGAAAGCGTGGAAGACATTCAAAAAATCGGTCCGCAACGGGTCTGGAAAGCGGTTCAGCTCCGTACCCCGGCGGACGTCGACGCGGCAGCTCAACTGCCGGTGGAGGCAGTGCTGGCGGATTCCGTCACCGGCAACGGCGGACTCGGCCAACCCGGCAACTGGGAACTGGCGGCGCAGGCCGCCCGCAAGATGAAACTCATCCTCGCCGGGGGGCTCAATCCCGGCAACCTCCGCGCAGCCATGCAGCAGGTCAATCCGTTCGCACTCGACCTCTGCAGCGGCGTGGAACTTGAACCAGGCAAAAAAGATCATATAAAATTGAAGGAGATAAAAAATGCCTAGACACTATGGAATCTACGGAGGGCAGTACGTGGCGGAAACGCTGATGCCGGCCCTGAACGAACTCGATCAAACTTATCAGGCGTTGAAAAACGACCCGGGGTTTCGCGATGAACTCGATTATTACCTGCGCGACTATGTCGGCCGCGAATCGCCGCTGTTTCATGCGCAGCGCCTCAGCGATTACGCGGGCGGCGCACAAATTTACCTGAAGCGCGAGGACCTGAACCACACCGGCGCGCACAAGGTCAACAACACCATCGGCCAGGCGCTGATCGCCCGCCGCATGGGCAAGACGAGCCTGATCGCCGAAACCGGAGCGGGTATGCACGGCGTGGCCACCGCCACCGTGGCGGCGCTTTTCGGCATGGAGTGCGAGGTTTTCATGGGCGCGGAGGACATCCGCCGCCAGGCCCCGAACGTGCAGCGCATGGAAGTGCTCGGCACCAAAGTCACCTCCGTGGACAGCGGCAGCGCCACGCTGAAAGACGCCATGAACGAGGCGCTCCGCCAGTGGATCACCCGTGTGGACAACACGCTGTATGTCATCGGCACCGTGGCCGGGCCGCACCCCTACCCCGAAATGGTGGCCGATTTCCAGTCGGTAATCAGCCGCGAGGCCCGCGCCCAGATCCTCGAAAAAAACGGCAAACTGCCGGATGAGGTCATCGCCTGCGTCGGCGGCGGCAGCAACGCCATCGGCATGTTCAAGCACTTCATCCCGGACGCCTCCGTGCGCCTGACCGGCGTCGAGGCCGGCGGTTCCGGCGTGGAAAGTGGCAAGCATGCCGCCAGCATCTGCGGCGGCCGCCCCGGCGTGCTCCACGGCTGCAAGACTTATCTCTTGCAGGACGAATTCGGCCAGATCCTCGAAACGCATTCGGTCTCGGCCGGGCTGGATTACCCGGGCGTGGGCCCCGAACACAGCTTCCTGAGCGACAGCGGGCGGGTCCAGTACACCACCATCAACGACATCGAAGCGCTCGAAGCCTTTGACCTGCTCTGCCGTCTGGAGGGGATCATCCCGGCGCTGGAGTCGGCCCACGCCGTGGCGCAGGCCATCAAAAGCGCCCGGAAGATGAGCAAGGATCAGTCGATCATCATCTGTCTCTCCGGGCGCGGCGACAAGGACATGGAAAACGTATTTCAGGCAAAACAGAAACTTTTCGGCAAGGTGAAATAATCATGAAAGACAATATTGCAAACGCATTCAATAAGGGCCACAAAGGATTGGTCATTTACGTAACGGCCGGGCACCCGACCATGGAGGAAAGCGAAAAAATCATCGGCGAACTCATCGAGGCCGGGACCGATCTGATCGAACTCGGTGTGCCGTTCTCCGACCCGATGGCGGATGGCGCGGTGATTCAGGAGTCGTCGCAGACCGCGCTGGCCAACGGCGCCACACTGCCGAAAATCATCGCCATGGCGGCGCGGCTCCGTCAGAAATACGCCACTCCGATGATTCTCTTTTCCTACTACAATGTGCTGTTGGCGAAGGGCTTCGAGCAAACCGTGGCCGACTGTGCCGCCGCCGGGATCGACGGCATGTTGATCGTGGACCTGCCGCAGGAGGAAGTCTCTGAGGTGAAACCCATCCTCGACAAACACCATCTGGCGCTGGTCCGGCTGGTCGCCCCGACCACCCCGCCCGAACGCGCCCGTCAGATCGTGAGCGACGCCGAGGGCTTCGTGTATTACATCACCGTCAAAGGTGTGACCGGCGTCCGCGCCTCGGTGGCGGAAGGGCTGGAGGAACACCTGACCACGCTGCGCCAGGCCAGTCCGGTGCCGGTGGCCGCCGGGTTCGGCATCTCGACCCCGGAACAGGCCAGAACCAGCGCCGAATACGCCGACGGCGCAGTCGTCGGCAGCGCCGTGGTCCGCCTGATCTCCCAAGGCAAATCGAAAGACGCGGTGGCGCTCGTCCACTCTCTCGCCTCGGCACTGCGATAAGCTCGTGTTTGTCCGACCCGTCCGACATGTCCGACTTGTCCGATATACACGGACGGGCACGGACAAACACAGAAGCTTTTCCCCTCAATTCAGGCATCTTTGAGCTCTCCGATTCATCCGGTTCTTGATTTTTCGGCAAATCGATGATATACTATGCTGTTATTGATCAAATCAAACAAGGAGGATCGTGTGAAATTCAAAATGTTTGCGTGGTTGTTGGCCCTGTCGGCCATCGTCGTCTGCCGGGCGGAAGTCAAACTCCCTGCGGTATTCAGCAATGACATGGTGCTGCAGCACGCCGCCAAATTGCCGGTGTGGGGTACCGCCGAAGCGGGCGAAACGGTCACGGTGGAAGTCGCCGGCCAGACCGTTACTGCCACCGCCGACGCCACCGGTAAGTGGAAGCTGACGCTGGAACCCCTCGCCGCCGGCGGCCCGATCGAAATGACGGTCAAGGGCAGCAAGAGCAACACTCAAACGCTTACTAATATCCTGGTCGGCGAAGTGTGGGTCTGCTCTGGACAGTCCAACATGCAGTGGTCCTTCAAGAACGTCGTTCAGGACAAGGAAAAGCATCTGGCCGCGGCCAATCATCCGAAAATCCGCCTTTTCAATATTCCGAGGCGCATCCACAGCTCTCCGCAGACCGACGTGGCGAACACGACCTGGAAAGTCTGCGACAGCAAGACCGTGGAAGATTTCTCCGCCGTCGGTTATTTCTTCGGTCTGGAACTCTTCAACGAGCTCAAAGTACCGGTCGGGCTGATCAACTCCTCGTGGGGCGGCACCCGGATCGAACCCTGGACCCCCGTAATCGGCTTCAAGGATATTCCCACGCTGAAAAGCATCTGGGACCTGGTCGAACTCCAGACCCCCGGCACCCCGGCTCATGACCAGAAAGTCAAGGCCATGCTCGAGAGCTACAAAGTCTGGCTTGCCGACGCCCAGACCAGAGTCGAAGCCAAATTGGTGCCCGTCCCCGCCCCCGCCTACCCCAAGGAGCTCGTGCCTTTCAACTCCAATGCACAGCCCACCACGCTGTATAACGGCATGATCAACCCGGTGGTCCCATTTGCCGTCCGCGGCGCGATCTGGTACCAGGGCGAAGCCAACCTTTCCGACGGAATGCTTTATTACGACAAAATGAAAGCGCTGGTCAACGGCTGGCGCTCCGTCTGGAGCAATCCGGATATGGCGTTCTATTTCGTCCAGCTCGCTCCCTACAGATACGGCAACACCTACATGCTGCCGGTCATCTGGCAGGCTCAGGAAAAGTTCGCCAAAGATATGCCGAATACCGGCATGGCCGTGATCAATGACATCGGCAATCCGAAAGACATTCACCCGGCCAACAAGCACGACGTGGGCAAGCGCCTCGCATTGCAGGCCCTGAACAAAACCTACGGCAAGAAGGAGCTCGTCGCCGATTCCCCGACCCTGAAGTCCATGGAAATCAAGGGCAAGGAAATCCTCCTGACCTTCAACACCAAAGCGTTGAAAACCCGCGACGGCAAACAGCCGGACTGGTTTGAAATCTGCGGCCCTAACGGCAACTTCGTCAAGGCCGACGCCCAGATCACCAATAACACGGTCACTCTGAGCGCCGAAGAAGTGGAGACCCCGCTGGCGATGCGTTATGCCTGGAGCGGCATTGCCGAGCCGAACCTGACGGGCGAAACCGGTCTGCCGGTGGGCGCCTTCCAGGCCGGTACCCCGCCCGATGCCGACGCACTGCTGAAAAATATCGTGGAAACCGAGAAATATCAGATCGTCTACAGCCTCGATCCGACCAACTCCAAGGTCCTCAACAATGGCCGCGCCATCCAGTACACGGTTGACGACAGTGCCAAATTCGCCGGCAAGAAAATCAAGCGCCTCGGTTACTTCATGGGCCTGACCACCAAAGCGGGCGACATGAGCTACGTGTTCGTCTCGCTGGATCCGTTCACCCAGGATATCAAGAAAATCGCGGTGCCGATGGCCGACACCCAGGCCGTGTTCCAGCAGAAAGTCGCCAATCTGAATGTCAAGAGCAATGTAGAAGGCGTAGCCACCGGCACGGTCCCGGAAGGCAATATCGAATTCTGGCCGAATAACTACGGTGTGGGCAATGCGGCAAATATCCCCGGCGCGGCAAACAACCTTTATGACTTCGGCGACGTGATCAACACACAGAGCCAGGTCGGCTACGGTTCGATGCAGATCCATAACTACGCGGCAAGTCAAACGATTTTCGCCTTCAACAACTTCCGCAGCGGCAAAAATGCCGACGTCGGCATCGGCAACCAGCCGGCCGGGGCGCAGAAGCATCCGGACTGGACCTTCAGCAAATCCGCCCAGGGTTATGACAAAGGAATTCTGGCGGTACTGGTGCAGCTCGATGAATAAGATTGAACATGATTTCAAGTTCGATCCCACTTGCGGTTATACGCAGGATCAACTGCTGAAAATTACGCCCCCGGACAATGAACCGGCCGATTTCCGGGCGTTCTGGGAAGAGGCATACGACAGGGCCATGTCCATGCCGCTGAACATCGTCAGCATACGGCAGATCTGGAGTCCGAACCCGGATACCGAGATTTTCGAGGTCCATTACAAGTCGTGGGACGACGCGGTCATCGGCGCCTGGCTGAACCGGCCGAAGAAATCCAGCGGCGGCATCCTGTACGGCTACGGCTACGGCAATCCGTCCACGCCGATACTGGATGACGACTTCACGGTGATCACCCCGTGCCTGCGCGGCATGGGCATGTCGAAGCACCCGGAAATTCCGTGGCTGGGGCACCAGCATGTGCTGCACGGCATTGAGTCGCGCGAGACATACGTATTGCTGGGCTGCGCCGTCGACCTCTGGCTGGCGACGTCGGTCATGACTGAAATCTACCCGGACACGGCGGCAAACATTCATTACCGCGGCGGCAGTTTCGGCGGCGGTATGGGCGCACTTGCGGTGCCGTGGGATAAACGCATCCGCAGCGCGTATTTGAATGTCCCGACCTTCGGGCACAATCCGCTGCGGCTGCAGTTCGAGTCGACCGGCAGCGGCGAATCGGTGCGCGTCTACCGTCAAACTCATCCCGAGTGCGACGCGGTGCTGCCGTATTTCGATGCCGCCATCGCGGCCGGATATTTCCGCGTGCCGGTGCTGGTTACTCCGGCTCTGTTCGACCCCGCCGTGCTTCCGCCCGGCCAGTTCGCCGTGACCAACGCGATCCCGGAGCAATTCCGCGAGGTGTATATTTACCCCGCCGGCCACTACGAAGTGCCGGAAAATGTCCCGGTACGCGAAAAAGTCGACGTGCGCAAACAGGACTATTCATTTAACCGGGCGCCAGAACCGGGAATACATTCCGTAGAATAGTGTAAGCAATCAGCACAGCAACAACCCCGATGGCGAATTTGTAATTCATGAACCATCGGGGTTTTATTATGATGACGGCCAGGAGCGGAATCGCGGCGATCATCAACACGTTCATTTGCGCCGCCCGGACGATATCGCCGTGCAGCAGCGCGTGCAGCGCCCGCGTGGTGCCGCAGGAGGAACAGTAGAAGCCGAAATATTTGTACGTGCCGCACTGCGGGTACAGCCAGGCGTGTTCCGCCGGATCGACGAAATACAGCACCGCCAGCGCGGCCAGTACCAGAACTCCAGCGATCCATTTCAAGTGCGGCTTCATGACGTCAGATCAGACCGTCCTCCCTGGCGTGGGCTTCGTTGATCTGGCCCGATATGGCCTGTTTCAGCGCCACGCCCTTGCCGATGTCGCCCATCAGGATGCCGCCGACGACCTTGCCGCCGGCCAGGAATATTTTGCGGTAAATCTTTTTGTCGCGGTCGATGAACTCCCGGCTGTCGTCGCCGCCGATGGCTCCCGCCGAAAACATTTTGATGCCGAACGCCGTCAGCGTGGCACCGTAAATTCCGCAGCTGAACACCGAGTCGTCGCCCAGAATCTGCTCCGCCGCCACCTTGCCCTGCACCATGGCGGGCTCCTGCAGTCCGTAAGAACGGCAGACGATTTCTGCGCAGTCCCCGGCGGCGTAAATGACCGGATCGTCAGTGGCCATGTGCTCGTCGACGATGATCCCTCGATCGGTTTTCAACCCCGCGTTTTTCGCCAGGTCGATGTTCGCGCGGGTACCGGCGGAAACCAGCACCAGGTCGCATTCGATCCGGCTGTCGTCCAGCAATACCGCACCTTCCACGTGCTCGGCGCCGGTAATTTCCTTGACTCCGGAACCGAGCAGAATTTTCAGCTTCGGCACATCTTTGACCTGTTCGAGATAAAGCTCCCCGCCGACGGCGTCGAGCTGGCGCGGCAGAATGGTCGGCGCGGTTTCGATCATGGTCACTTCATTGCCGAGCTTGAGCAGCGAACCGGCCAGCTCCAGCCCCAGCACGCCGCAACCGATAATCAATACTTTGCGCGGTTTGGTCAGGTGGCCCATCAGCGCCACCAGGTCGCGGTGATCGCGAAGCGACAGCACCTCGGGCAGCTTCACGCCGGGAATCGGCGGGATGAAGCAGCTCGCGCCGGTCGCCAGCAGCAGATAATCATAGGGCGCTTCGGAGCCGTCGCCAAAGCGCACGGATTTGGCCGCGCGATCGATCGACTCGGCCTTCATTCCGAGGTTCAGCCCGATATTTTTGTCTTTGTAAAACGCCGGCGGATTCATCGGCCGCGGCTCCGGCGGATTCTCCGCGATGGCGAACGACAGCGACGGCCGGAAATACGGCGGCACTTCTTCGTCGGTATAAATGTTGATTTGCATTTCCGCGTCACGGGCTCTCAAAGCCTTGGCGGCGGACACCCCGGCAGCGCCGGACCCCACAATCACTACTCGTTTATTCATAATTACCTCATCGACTTTCCATAAAATAGCCAGTTTCAACGAAAAAGTCAATTCGGAATTTGTAATTGTGCACGATTTAGGGTAATTTTAAATAGGACGGCTAGGACCTAGAGGACGTATAGGAAACTACTCCTATGAGTCCTATATGTCCTATGAGTCCTATTATGAACAAGATCAATTTTTTCAGCGAATACCTCAGCGGGAAATACGGTGCGGCGCTTTACCGGATCCCGATCGACCTGCCGTTAAGCTGCCCGAACCGGGCCGGCCAGGGCGGCGGCTGCATTTATTGCGCCGAGGACGGCAACCGGGCGCGACACCTGCGGCATCATTTTTCGCTGCCGGAGCAGGTCGCGGCGGGCGTCGCCTATGTCCGGGAGCGCTACCACAGCGAAGGGCCGTATATTGCTTATTTCCAGTCGTATACCAATACTTATGCACCGGTGGAGCAGCTCCGCGCGTGGTACAAAGAAGTACTGGCGCTGGCCGATTTCAAGATGATTATCGTGGCGACCCGCCCGGACTGCCTGCCCGATGAAGTATTGGATTTGCTCTCGGAGCTGAACCGGCGCTGTGAGCTCTGGGTCGAGCTCGGCGTCCAGACCTCCAACGACGCCACCTTGAAGCTGATCAACCGCGGCCACGATTTCGCCTCGGTGCAAACCGCCGCGCACAAGCTGGCCGAACGGGGCATCAAAACCGCCGCCCACGTGATCCTGGGGCTCCCCGGCGAAACAGCCGACGACTTCCGCAAGACCGCCGACGATCTCGCCGCGCTGCCGTTCCGCGCCGTGAAGTTGCATCAGCTCCTGGTCCTGCGCAAAACGCCGCTCGCCTCCGGCAATTACCCCGTCAAACCGCTGAACGAATACGAATACGCCGCCGCCGCGGTCGATTTCCTGCGCCGTTTGCCCGGCGACTGGATCGTCATGCGGCTGATGGCCGACGCCGACAACGACGCGATCATCGCCCCGAAATGGTGGATGAAAAAGGGCCAGTTCATCGAATACGTGCGTCAGCTGATGGACGGCGGCAACGCCATGCAGGTCGTCACCGGCGACGGCTCCCCTACCCTCTATCATCCGGGCTACCGCCAGCATTTCCACACCGTGGCCGGGGCCCGGACCGAGGCCGAGGAGAAATTCTCCATCCCCTCCGGCATTGCCGAGCTGAAAAATCCGCGCCTGCTCGATATCGGCTTCGGGCTCGGCTACAACGCCGCCGCCGCGCTGGCCGCCAACCCGGACACCGCAATCACCACACTGGAAAATGACCCGCGCACGCTTGACGCCGCGCAGGAATTGTTCGAACCGGAGTCGATGCAGCATCAACTGATCAAGGGCCTACGCGAGCATGGCGAATGGCGCAACGTCAAACTGCTTGCGGGCGACGCCCGGACCTCGATGCAGAGCCTGCCGGACCAGTATTTCGATGTCGTATTCATGGACGGTTTTTCGCCGGACGTCAACCCCGAGCTATGGACGTATGACTTCATCCGCCAGCTCAAGCGGGTGCTGAAACCCGGCGGCGTGATTGTGACGTATTCGAGTGCCTACCCGCTGCGCGGCGCATTTCTCAAGCTCGGCTTCAAGGTGCGCGAGACGGCGGCCTTCGGGCGCAAGCGCGGCGGCACCGCCGCCTCACTGCAGGGCGAAACCACACTGCCGGAGAAGGAACTGAACATCATCCTCAAATCCACCGCCGGAGTCCCCTACCGCGACCCCGGCCTGACGCTCCGCCCCGCCGAAATCCTGCAACACCGCGAGAAGCTGGTGAAAAAACTCCGCGCCAGAGGCATCCCGAAGTGGTATAAATAAAAATTAAACACGGAAAACACGGAAAACACGGAAATTGAAAAATACTTTTGTATTGTTTGGGTGTTTTTGTCGACAAAAAATAATTTTCCGTGCTTTCCGTGCCTTCCGTGTTTAAAAAAGAGTTGTCGCATTGATTTTTTTATCATTCCGGTGTATACTTCTAAGAATATGGACAATTGGCGCAATAACATTGCAGAATGGCTACGAAGTCGACCGCCGGCCCCGGCAATATCCGGGGTGGATGACAGTGCGGTGGCCCCTCTTTTGCTCCGAATCACGGAAAGCACCCGCGGCAAACCCCGTCTGGCCGTGTTCCCCGTGCTCACTCAGGCCGAGCGCATTTACTCCACGTTGCTGATCTGGAAACAGGAATTCGGACTGGATTTGAAGATTTTGTACCTGCCGGAAACCGTCGAGCACGGTCATTTCATCCCGGAAAACGAATCGGAACGCGCCCGGACGCTGTATGAGTCGCTGCGCGGGCCCTTTGACCTGGTGATCGGCTCGATGAACGCTTATCTCGCCGCCGCGCCGCATCCGGAGGACGTGCTGGGCAAGGAAATCGTGTTGAAACGCGGCGAGACCATCGACTTCGCCGGACTGCTCGGGAAACTGGTCGAACTGGATTATGACGACGAACTCGAGGTCAGCGTGAAGTGCGAATTTTCGCACCGTGGCGGCATCATCGATATTTATTCGCCGGCCTACGATTACCCGGCGCGCCTCGAATTCTGGGGCGATACCATCGACTCCATGCGCCGTTTCTCGCCGGAGAGCCAGCGCTCGTACGAGGAAATCGACGAGTACCGGATCATCCCCCGCGCCGGCATGCAGTCCAGCAAGGAAGTGGCCGACTGCGATTTTTTCACGTACGGTGAACGCTACAATGCCGCGGTCACGCTGATTTACCCGCAGGAGTGCCGTTCGCGGCTGAACGCCATCGACGACAAAGTTCTCGCCAAGCGTCTTGAGGATGTGTTGAAAAAGTCCGACCTCTCGCTGCTGCTTGAGGCTGCCGACAAGGTGCCGGAGCAGCACTTTGTTTCCGACTGTTACCCCGCCGCCGAGCACCTGAAGCGCTCGCTGCCGGACGAAATGCGCGACGGCGGACTGGAAATGCTCCGCGAGATTATCGCCGGGCAGATCCGTCAGTGGTTGGACAGCGGTTATCAGATCTCCATGCTGGCGCAGGACGAGCCGTCGCTCGAGCATTTGCGCAACTGGTGCGACGAATACGGCATCCCGGAGGAAAGCGTCGGTTTCGGCGTCGGGCACCTGCCCGAAGGACTGTTTTTCCCGACCCTGAAAACTGCGTTTCTGACCGAAAAAGAGCTGTTCACCGCCAATCTTTTCAAAAGCAGCACCGCCATGCCGCCGCCCGCCGAGCAGC
>JBEBXH010000121.1:0-12600 GCA_040391785.1 Victivallis vadensis | reverse complement strand
CAAGGGGCGGCAGCCTCCTTGCGCGAGTCGGAAACTCGCGGATCTCCCTTTTAAAAAGTACCGAGGTGCAGGCCAATTCGGCCTGCCGCAGGAGCGCGAGGAACGCGGAGTTCCTCGCATTCTCTATTTCTTAAGCATTTTGATCAGGCGGCGGCGGTCGCAGCGGTACATTTGGATGGCGTTCCAGCAGTTGTGCCAGAGGACGTAGAATACCGGGCCGAGTGCGGCCAGCGGATTGGCGAACGTGATTGCCATGAAGATGATGAATGAGGTGTTTTTTTGCCCCAGTGATTGACTGGCTTCGCGGCCGTATTTGCGTTTGCCGAGAATTGCGCCGAGCACGAAATTGATGATACAGAGCGTGAGCGACAGCAGGGCAATTTCCAGAACCAGTATTTTGGGCACGTCGGGGTTGGAGCGGAAGAAGTCACCGGCGCCGGCGGCAATGATGAACAGCATCAGTGACCACGCACTGAAGGTCACGTTGCGGCATTTGGCCTGCCAGCTCTTTGATTTCGGGTAAAGATAACGGGTTACGACTGCGGCCGCGACCGGCAGCCCGATCACCAGCAGCAGCATTTTGAAAATATCCCACACGAAGGCGAACGAGGAATTGCCCGTGACCAGCGGCAGCAGCGGAATCAGCGCCGCCGACACCCCCAGGTTGGTGATGACGAATGCCGTAACCACAAACCCCGGGCGTCCCCGCAGGAAGTTCATGATGACCGGCGCGGCGTTGGCTGTAGGCGCGATGCCGATGAAAAACGCCGCCATCGCCAGTTGACGCGCTCCGGCCAGCATCAGGATCAGGAAGGGAATTATTCCCATCAGGACATTGGCGCCCAGGAGTTTCCAGTGCAATGTTTTCGGCTTCAGCTGATGCGGCTCAAGCTGGAGGCAGATCAGATACATCATGCCGATCAGGATCCAGCGCAGCAGGAAGTTCAGCGAATGCGCAGCCGGAAAAGCCAGCCCCAGAATAAACGGAATAAAGACCATTGACGGTCGAATCAATGTTTTCAGCATTATGCAAACCCGTATTTATTTGTACTACAAATATAGTGTGAATTTTCAGAAAAGCAAGTGCCGGAACTGGAAATCGGGGAATAGGTTTTATGGGCTTTCGGGCCAATTCCTATTCGTCCTATCGTGTCCTATTTGTCCTATTCCCCGATTTTTAACTTGAACATAGCGGGTTGAGGGATTATAATACCCGGATGAAAACGAAGAAATCGACAACTTTGGAGTACGCGATTGCGGCGATCCGCAATTATATCCTGAACAATGGATTGCAGGCGGGGGACGCTTTGCCCACGGAAAATGAGCTGGCGCAGCGCCTCGGAATCAGCCGCAACATCATTCGCGAGGCTATCCGGCACTACCGGACGCTGGGGATTATCAAGAGCAAAACCCGGACCGGGGCGGTCATTGCCCGGCTGATGCCGGAAAATCCGTTTGATGCATTCATGCCGTTTTTTGCCGCCAGTCTGGAGATTTTGCCGAAGCTGGTCGAGGTCCGGGTGCTGCTTGAAGTTGGCGCGGCGGAGTTCATCGTCGCCAACATCACGGAGGAGCAGATCCGGAACATCGAGGAGATTTGCCGCAAGCGCGAGGAGAGCGCCAACGAGGAGAAACGTGTGGAGTTTGACCGTCAGTTTCACGTGGCCATGTTGCAGGGAGCGAACAACCCGGTGCTGGACAGTTTGATTCCGCTGGTGACGGATTTCTTTTTCAAGTACAAGAATGTCAATGAGTTGATCCGGGAAGTGAAGCCGCGGGTCGAGACGAATCTCGATCACCGGCAGATCATCGAGGCCATCCGGGCGAAAGATGCGGCGGCCCTGGCGCAGCGGTTGCGGGACCACAATCAGGTCTATTTCGAAATTGCCGCGGAGAAAGAATCCCCGATCACACGGGCAGATTGATTTTTTTGTCCACAAAACACACAAAAAAGCACAAAAAATTTAAAGTGATTTTTCGTGGTTTCGTGCTTTAATTCCCGTTGAATGGGGAAAATTGAGGAAAAGTCGCGTTCGCGGGCGGGTTTTGATTTGACATTTTCGCGAATTGTTCTAAATTCGATAATATAAATATATAAACCGGAGACGTATTATGGAACTGAAAAATTTATTGGAAGAATTGGAAGAGACAATGATGCAGGCCGAGGAGTCGATGGTCCGCGATTTTACGGGCATTCGCACCGGCAAAGCTTCGGCGGCTCTGGTCGACAATATCCAGGTGGATTATTACGGCAGCCATGTCCGGCTCAAAGAAGTGGCCGGCATCACCACGCCCGACCCCAAGACCATCGTCCTGCAGCCGTGGGACAAGAATGCGCTGGGGCCGATCGAAAAGGCGATCATCGCTTCATCGCTGGGGATTTCTCCGGTGAATGACGGCCGGGTGATTCGTCTGCCGATTCCGGAATTGAGCACCGAGCGCCGTGCCCAGCTCTCCAAGCAGGTCAAAGCCCGCGGCGAAGACGCCAAGGTTTCGATCCGCAATCATCGCCGCGACGCCAACGAAATCGCCAAAAAAGGCGAAAAAGCCGGTGAGTTGACCGAGGATGATCTGAAGGGCATGCTCGAAGAAATCCAGAAACTGACCGATAACTATATCAAGAGCATCGACCAGCACATCGAGATCAAAGAAAAAGAATTGATGTCGATCTGAGTTCCCTCAAGCATTGAATGAATAGAAAATTCTATATCTGGCTGGGGTTGATTGCGTTGGTCGGGGTGGCTGTCCGCCTCGCCGTCGGATTTGAACTGGCGTCGTTCCGGAACGGAATGAACTCGGTCATGATGCCGTCTATCCAGACCGATATGGCTACCTATTGGCAGATTTCCGGTGAAATCGTTCTGGGCAATTTCAAGGGCCCGTTTTATTACCAGCCGTTTTATTACGCCGTTTTTCTGCCGGTGATCCGCTGGCTGCTGGGCGATTCGATTTACGCGGTGATTGTGGTGCAGTCGCTGCTGGGTGGCGGAGCGGTGTTCCTGGTCGGATTGTGCGGCAGGCGGCTCTGGAGCCCGTCGGCGGGCCTGGTCGGCGCGGTGATTGCCGCTTTGTCCAAAGCGCTGTGCCTGTATACGCCGTTTCTGATGATCGAAACCTTGCAGAGCTTTTGGATAATCCTGATTCTGTACCTGGCGCTTCGCGGCTTCATGCGCAAGGAACCGGTCGACTGGGGGCTATGCGCGCTGGCGGTGGGGTGTTCGATCCTGACGCGCGGCAACAGTTGGTTTTTTCTGCCGGGACTGTTGACGGCGGCGGTGTGGTCGCTCTGGATGCAGGGCGCGCCGTTGCGAAAAAATCTCATCGGGAGCTTTCTCGCCATATCAATTTTTCTGATTCTGGTATTCCTGCCGCAGCTGCCGTTCATGATCCACAATTCGCGGGAAATGGGCAAGCTTTCCGGTCCGTCGACGGCGGCCGGGGCGGTGTTGGCGCTGGGCAATACGCCGGAGGCTCCGCCCGGGGGGCGCGAGCCGGGACTGCCCGCCGGTCCCATGGAGTATCCGCCCGCCTGGCACAGCTGGATGCAGAGCGAGAAGGAAATGCCGGTGGGGGCGCGTATCTGGGAGTGGTTCAAGGAAGAGCCTGCGGCTTATCTGGAGCTGACTTTCCGCAAAGCGCTGCTGTTCTGGGATTACCATGAAATTCCGAACAATATTTCCATGGCCGGGGAGGGCTCGCACAGCAGTTTCCTGACCTATCTGGGGATTGTTCCTACCGGACTGCTCCTGGTGTTGGCGTTGGGGGGGATTATCGGCACGATCATTTCGCTTTGTCATAAATCCAATAAATGGCTGATCCTGTTGCCATTGTATATGGTGGTGGCTTACTGGGGGGCGACGACGCTCTTTTACATGCTGGCGCGTTTCCGGGTGCCGTCGCTGCCGCTTTTGGCGGTGTTTGCCGGGATTTTTCCGATCTGGTTCCTGGAACTCCGCAAAAAGAAATCGCAGGAAGCCTATATGTGCGGCGGGATCGCGTTGGTGGCGTCGGTGTTCATCTGCATCGTGGCCTATGATTTCTACCGCGGCAAAATGGAGCCGCCCATGATGCGCTGGGCGCGCCCGAACGGTGTTCATATGAAACTCAACGACGGACGCATGATGTATCTGGACAATGGCCCGATGACCCTTGGCGGCTGGCAGCTTTTTCCGTTGACGCCGCAGGTGGCGGTGACCAAAAAATTTGCCGTCGATCCAAAGAACTCCTATAAGTTTGCGGAACTCGAACTGACCCTGTTTTCGGAATATCCCGGCAGGATACAGGTATCGGTGAACGGTCAAGTGCATGAATTCGTTTTCGCGAAACCTGACCGGATTACTCAATATATTCCGTTGCCGAAGCCGGCTGATACCGTTGAACTGAAATTGCTGTCGCGTTACGAAGGGGTTTTCTGCAACGTGGATTTCCAGCGCAATTACGGGCGGACTCTGGTCGGTGGCCAGGTGCTCGACGGCGAACTGGTCTGCCGCTTGTTCCTGTTCAACGAACAGCCGAAGCCCCCGGCGGCCCCGGTTGCGGCTCCGGCGGATGACGATAACCAGAATCCGGCCCCGGCCGACTCGCAGACCATCGCAAGCCTATGACTGCGTAAAGCGCCGCCGGTATTCGCCCGGGGTGATACCCATCTGTTTCTTGAAGAAGCGCATGAAGTAGAATTCGGAGCTGAATTTCAGTTCTTCGGCGATGTCCCGGACCGATATGTCCGGTGAGGCCAGGCGGGCCAGTATCCGCTGCAGCAGCGCCTGCTGCAGAAATTCTTTTGGCGGGCGCCCCAGGTCCTGGCGGAATTTCCGGGAAAACGCTTCCTTGCTCATGCCGAATTTGTCCGCCAGCTCGCGGACGGTCCGGGTGGCGTTGCAGCAGCGGGCCACGTCCTGAAAAATAGCCTCGTATTTGGAACTGCCGGCCAGGCGGGACGTGAATTCATCGTCCCACAATAAGGTACACAGCTCCGATACGGCCGCCGCGAAGCGGAACCAAGCGCGCGGGCTGTTGTCTTCCGCGAAGATTTTTTTCATCGCCTCGGTCCGTTCGGTATCTTCTCCCTCAAAACAACGTTTGCTGCCGGAGAAAATATCGACGCCCGGGTAGATTTCCAGATTGAAATGAAAAGTCAGGAAATCGATCGACTCCGTGAGCTTGTATTCGGCCGCAATCCCGCAGGGAATCAGGCAGTAATGACCGGTCTCCAGCGGAAAAAACAGATCCAGCGCAGGAACCCGGATATAGCTGGGGTCGGCTCCGTCGTTACGGATCGTGAACACCAGAATGTTATGGGGAAAGATGCAGTTGCGGTGAAAATTGAGCCGTTCCCAGGCGATGTGATGAAACGCGATCCGCTGGGTATAATTGTACTGCTTCAGATATCTCTTGTCGTTTAATATCATAAAAGTATATATTTATATCATTAAAATCCATTGTTAATATCAGATAATTATATTATACTATAATAACAGCAACAATCAACTGCGGGAATGTACAAATGACGGATTATCTGAATTTTTGCGGCAAAAATGCCGTAGTTACCGGTGGCAGGCGGGGGCTTGGGCGCGCCATGGTCAAGGCTTTGGCCGAGCGTGGGGCCAATGTGGTGGTGATCAGCAAATCGGCGGAACCGCTTGACGGGGCAGGGCTGTATCTCGGCGCCGATCTTTCGCGGCGGGATGAGCGGAACGGCTTGATCGCGCGGGCGGCCGAGCTGGCCGGCGGCCCCATCGATATCCTGATTAACAACGCCGGTATGCAGTACTCCGAAAGTGCCGAGAGCTGCACGCTTGAGCAATGGGATTCCTCGCGTGAACTGATGCTGGATGCTTATTTCGAGCTGGCCCAACAGGCGATACCGGGCATGAAGAGCCGGGGTGGCGGCAAGATCGTGAATATCGCTTCGATCTGCGCGTTTCGCGAGGGGGGCTGGAATTTCAGTTATGGCGTGATGAAAAGCGCGGTGGCCGGCATGACCCGCTGCATGGCCAATTCGCTGGCGCGGCACCATATCAATGTCAATGCGATTGCGCCCGGCATCATCCGTACCGACCTCACGGCGAAGTGTTTCGAGGAGACTCGTTATAACGAAACCATCCGCAAATATCCGGCGGGACGGCTCGGTGAACCGGAGGAAATCGCCTCCGTGGCACTATTTCTGGCCAGCGAAATGAGCAGTTTCATGCACGGGCAGACGTTGATCGTCGACGGCGGCTTCACGGGGAACTGAATATGAAAGAACTTGACCGGGAATTACGGGCGTATTACTCCGGACACACCTACAAGATCATGCAGGAAACGGATTTTCTGCAGCCGTTGTTTGATAAGCTGGACCGGTATGCGGCAGCCAATCCCGGCCTGAGTCCGATGCTGCTGAAGGCGGCGCAATACGAAATCATTGCCGGTGAATTTACGCCGGTGCTGTTTCGCCATTCGCCTTTTTTCGCGGAGATGGGAATGAAGGCCGCGGAGTACGACGGGGTGCCGCGCCTGGCGGCCGGGGGGTGGCTTTTTCTGCGCAATGCCGGTAAGTACCGGGAGGCCGGTCCGGAAGATTTCGAGCATTACCATGCGGCGGGGCGGCAGGGAATACACTTGACCTACGGTCCTTATGCCGATTATGATCATCACTGTTTTCCATTCGCCAATGTGATCGAGCATGGTTTGGAGTATTTTTACCGTCAGGCGGAGACGCAGAAACCGGCCAACCGTGAAGAAGCGGAATTTCTCGAAGCCGCCGGACGTGGCCTGCTGGCCGTAAAGAAAATCGCGGAAAAGTTCGCGGAAGCGGCCGATCATATGGACTCGAAATATTCAGGGTTGATCGCCGGAACCGCCCGGGAAGTGCCGTGGCGCAAGCCGGAAACGTTTTACGAAGGGCTGCAGGCGCTGTGGTTCCTGCATGAAGTATGCGCCTCTATCGAGGGAATCGGCATGTCGGTGATCGGTCACGTGGACCGGCTGCTGGAGGAGCTTTATCGGCGGGATATCGAAAGCGGGCGGTTGAATCGTGATGAAGCCTATGACCTGATCTGCCGTTTCCTGCTCCACACGGACAGCAAGCTCGATCCGCTGAGCCCGGTCAACGAGTCCTACAACCGGAAAGAACAGGGCGACACGCTGATTCTCGGCGGTTGCGATGCCGAAGGCCGCGAGGTTTTTAACGACATCACGCGAATGATTCTGGAGGCGCACCGCGAGCTGAATTTGATTTACCCGAAAATCCATTGCCGCATTTCCGCCAAATCCAGTACCGAATACCTGAATGCCGCCAACCGCGATTTCCTGAGCGGGCGCAATGTTATCTCGTTTCTGAGCGATGATGTCCTGATTCCCGCTCAGGTTGCGACCGGGAAAAGTCTTGCCGATGCCCGGGGGTATGTGGCCGGGGGCTGCTGGGAGACTATCACCGAGAGCTGCGAGCACTCCGCCGGCGCGAATTGTTATTTTAATCTGGCCCGGGTGATGGATCTCTCGATTCACGACAGCCGGACGGTCGAGGCGGAAACCGGGGAGCGGTTCGGCAAAATCGACAATGCGGCGGATTTCGAGCAGGTATACCGGATCGTCATGGATAACACCATTTGCGCACTGCGGAACATGTGCGGCATCATTGGCCGGAACGGGCGCTGTCTGCCGCAGGTGAACCCGGCGCCGTTTTTCTCCGCCTGCCTGAAGGATTGCCTGATCAACCGGCGCGATTATACGGCCGGCGGCGGCCGCTACAATCCGCACGGGGTGCCGCTGGCCGGGCTGGCGGTTTTCGTGGATTCGCTGCTGACGATCCGCCGGCTTTGTTTCGAAGAACGATTCTGCACTTTACCCGAATTGCTGACAGCCGTGCGTGTGGACTGGCAGGGGTACGAAATTCTGCGGACGAAGGCTCTTCAAGGGACATTCTGGGGCGACGGCGAACCGGAGTCCGGGCAGTTGGCCGCTCGAATTGTTGAGGAACTGCGGCTGGCGCTGGACGGATTGACCAATGAGCGCGGCGGGCCTTTTCAGCTGGGAATTTACAATTACCGGGATATTCTGGACTGGGCGGTGATTACCCGGGCCACTCCGGACGGGCGACGGGCCGGGGATTTCCTGACGCAGGGGCTGACACCGTCGCGTCTGCGTAAATCGGGAGAAGTGACCAATGTCATCAACAGTTGCGCTGCACTGGGCAATGAACAATGCCCGGCCAACTCGGTACTGACGATCTCGCTGGCGCGACGCGGCGTAACGGAAAACATCCTCGCCGGGTTGGAACGCGCTTTCGCCCGGGCGGGCGGCATGCTGCAGCTGAACTGCATCAATCCGGATGAACTCCGCGAGGCCAGAGTTCATCCGGAGAAACATCAGGACCTGATCGTCCGGCTTTACGGGTATTCAGCGCGATTTGTCACGCTGACACCCGAAATGCAGGAGGAATTCGTGTCCCGCAGCGTCTACTAATTCAGCAGCACCGGGTCCTGCAGCAGGCCGCAGGGGACCAGCTGGCGTTCCGGGTGATCATAGTATTTGAACTGCTGAGGGCCGGTCCATGACGGCCACTTTTCGTTCAGGTAGAACGGCCCGTGCGAATTGCGGCGGTGCCCGAAGATCGTGATCGCGATCGTGTTGGTGCCTTCCTTGACCAGGTCGGAAATGTCCAGCCGGAAGGGCGGCCAGGCGATCACCTGACGCTCGGAGTCGTTGACCCGGACGCCGATGGCGATGCCGCGCCATTCGGGAATTTCCACGAACAGGGGATTGCCGTTTTTGCGGTATTCAAAGGTCTTGTTGTAAGTGACGTCGCCGGCGTAATTCTGCAGGCCCTGCGTGCACCAGTCGCCGCTTTCCAGCGTGGCGGGCATCTTGACCAGCGTATTGCCGTTCACCCCGAAGCTGCCCAGAATGAACAGTGATTCGAGGCCGGGCAGGTACTGGTGATAACGGCCCGTCAGGGTCAGCGTGTTGGTACCGGAGCGGAAATAATCCGCCGGCAGCGCCAGCTTGCGGAGCGAGCGGTCGCACCAGTAGCCCTGATCGTCGTGGCTGACCTCGCGGCCGTTCAGCGAAATCCGGTACAGGTCGGGGCGCTCGATGCCGAGATAACAGGTTTCGCGCGGCAGTTCGCCGCATTCGAAGGTATATTCGAGCGTCAGTTCGAGCGATTTGTCGGCGGTGCGTTCGCCGCTGAGCCACGGCTGGACCATAGCGCCGCCGCGCGGGCGGACGCCGAGCTTCTCGCGGATCTGGTCGTCGATTTTGATGATGTACTCATTGCCGGAGAGCTCGCCGCCGTCGACGGCGTAGCGGGCATGGTCAAGCACCAGCACGTTGAAATCGTTAAGCACGATCTGCCAGGGCGTGGCGCTGAATTTGCAGCTGCTGAGCGCACTGGTGTCGATCTGCCGCGGGGCAGGGGCGTTCGCCAGGTTTTCGGCAGAGGCAAAGAACAGCCGGGAGCCGAGCGCGTCGAAGGATGTGGTGAAGTTATAAGCGTTGTTCTTGAACTGGAAGTCCACCGGCCAGATTTTGCCGGAGCTCAGATCGAGTTCGAAGATTTTCGCCCCGGGCGCGGCCTGCCAGACGACTTGCGCCTGTGGATAGGCGAGGTGGCGGTCGCGAACCATCTGGACCTGCATCGGCTCTTCCGCGAGCTCCATGGAGGTGTTGCAGACGAACAGCGTTTCGAGTTTGTCCGCCTTGCGGTAAATATGCAGCAGCGGCTCGATTTCCCGGCCGGAGGCGTCGGTCAGCGAAACGCGGCGCACCAGCGGATTCAAGGTTTTCGCCACGCCGTCAAAGGTGGTCTGGACAAAGCTCTTGTAGATCGCGGCCGGTTCGGCAGAGGGCACGCCGTCCACGCAGGCCGGAACCTGACCGATGTAGGCGACGGTGCCGCCTGCTTTGCGGTACTGGTCCAGCAGCGCCAGCGTCGATTTGCGGATCGTCCGCAGCGGCGGAACCAGCACGGCCTTGTAGGATGCTTTGTTGACCTTGAGAGTCGCGCCTTCGACTGAGGCGTAACGCGACATCAGCTCTTCGTCGCCGTAGTCGAAATCGAGGTTTTCGCGGAGCACGGAATTGCTCAGGTGAACCATGATTTTGTTTTCCTCGGCAGTCATTTCCGGGGTCAGGCTCCGGTAGGCCAGCATGCCCCAGGTCGATTCGATGGGGTGGATCACCAGCAGGTCGCGGACTTCCTCGCCTACGGAGAGCGCGGCGCCGAGGCGGGCGAAATAATCTTCGACCACCGGATAATCCTTGTACCACGGGGACTGGTACGAGATGCTCGAGGGATAGTCGCGCTTGGCTTCCGCCTCCATCGAGTACCAGGCCAGATGCTGGCAGCGCAGGTTAATGCCCAGCGCATACTGCCAGTCGCCGAGAGCCTTGTGACCGAAGAACGGGAAATCCCAGCCGGTACAGCCGTAGGTTTCGCTCAGGCGCCACTGGCGGTCGAACTGATGCGCCACGGAGGTGCACTGCTTGGCGGTATCGAAAATGTTCCAATGCTCGGTCAGGAGGTCGATTCCCGGCGTCTGCATGTATTCGTAGAAGCGCATGGGGCTGCCCGCCATGTGGGTCTGGCCGATCAGGGTATCTTCGCCCAGCACGTGGCCGGTCATCTGGCAATTATTCTTTTCGCACCATTCGCCGATCTGCTTGGAGAACGCATTGACGAAAAGCGTGGTGGCGAGGTTGAAATAGTCCAACCGGGCCTTGGAAAACTCCGCGTCGTCCACAATGTAGAACAGCTCCGGCAGGTGATCCATGATGTCGTAACCATAGGCTTCCTTGAAGCGCTTCGGAATGGACGAGGTCCAGACGATTTTCTCAAATTCGCTGGAGACATGCAGATAATTCGGTTCGTCGGTGAAAATACCGGGCACGGAACCGCCGAACTTGGAACCGACTTCACGGGCATAAGCTTCGTGCGTCACTTCGATGAACTTCTGCACGGCTTCGTCGTTCATGGTGTCGAGGTAAGTCTGGTCGTTGTACCAGGAGGAGATGCCGCTGATTTGTTCGAAAAAGGTCAACAGCTTTTCATTCGGCCGCAGCTCATCGTTCAGGGATTTGAGGCGGCGGACGTTGTAAAGACGGTTGTCGCGGAGTTCCCCCGCAAACAGTGCGTCGTAGTGATCCTGCGCGGCGTCTTTGGCGGAATCGAGGACCTCGTGGGCCAGCAGGCGCATGCGGTATTTTTCGTCGCTGGTGACCAGGCCGCCGGCGGCGCCGGAGGGCCAGCGGTCCTCGTCATAAAGCCAGGCCAGCATGCCGAGCTTTTCCGCTTCGTCGATACAGGCGCGAACACAGTCGAACCAGTCTTTGCCCAGATATTCAGTATTCAATCCCACCCGCGAATGCATGAAAAAACCGCCCAGGCCCATTTCCTTCATGATCCGGATCTGACGGCGGAGTTCTTCGGGTTCAAGTTTGGCATTCCAAGCCCAGAACGGGGCTCCGCGGAACTCGGCGCCAGGAGCGGACAACTTTGCTAAAAAATCTTTCATCATTTTTATCAATCCTTTTTGATAATTAATGGATGTTGCCTATATTATAGTTGAAATAGAAAATAACACCTTGATTTTCTGAGTAAAAATTAGCATTATCTGTTAAAACATGAATAGACTCCAACGCATCCTCCGCTGGCAGAACCTGACGATTCACGTGCAGGCGAATTTCCATTGCCGCGACAAAGAAGGGGAGGAGACGGAGAGACATAGCCATCAGGATTTTCTTGAGCTGGTATTCGTACGGTCCGGCTCGGCGATTCATGTGGTGGACGGGCAGGAATTTCCGATCAAACCGGGCAATATTTTCCTGATCCGCGAGCATTGCGTGCATTTTTACCGGAAGCCGCAGGAAATGGAGATTTATAACATTCTGCTGGACCGCGCATTTCTCGATTATTTCAGCGCGGACCTGCAGAGCTTGCCGAATTACCAGTTGGTTTTCAACCTTGACCGGGCTGTTGAACGCAATGTTTTGAAGCTGGAGAGCAATTATTTCCCGGATGCGATCAAGATCTTGGAAGATATCATCATTGAGGAGGCCAGCGATACGCCGGGGGCCCGGACCGCCGTGCTGGGGGAGGTGCTGCGGCTGTTTGTTTTTCTGTTCCGCCACGCCGCGCCGGTCGTGGACAACTCCGGCGGCAACAACATTCATGCCTACAAAATCAGCTTGCTGCTGGCGGCGCTCGATCAACGCTACCCGGAGGACTGGAACCTGGAGAAAATGGCGGCGTTCGTCAAGATGTCACCGGTTAATTTCCGGCTGGAATTCAAGCGTTTGACCGGATATTCACCGGGCAATTACCTGTTGAAAACCCGCCTCGGCAAGGCATCGCTGATGCTGATGCTGCCCGGCAAAACTATTGCCGAAACCGCCTTGTCCTGCGGATTTCACGACAGCAACTACTTCACCCGGCAATTCCATAACGAATTCAAAGTCACCCCCCGCGAATACCGCGCGCAGCACTAGTGTCCAGTCAAGTTTGAAAAGGTAGAAAAATTGCGAAGATTTTGGCGTTTGATTTGGATTCGACAAACACGCCGATAGCTAGTAGTCCGTTCATAAAATAACATATCACATCGTCCGCATTTCTTCCATTTT
>JBEBXH010000120.1:0-12911 GCA_040391785.1 Victivallis vadensis | reverse complement strand
TTTGGCTTCCGCTCAGATTAGCGCGAAGAATATTCTGATTTTTTGTGGCTGCAAAAAAATAGAGAAATGCTTGACTTTAGAAAATGCCCGGTATATTAAAATGCTCTTGCCGGACAAATTCGCGTTTTTGTCCGGCAAGAGCTTAATTTGAGTACTGGAAGAAATATCCGGATTTTTCCCTCCGGCTATATATAAGTCAGGAGAGCTTTAATTGGTGGCGAATTCGGCGGAGTAGGTGACCTGTTCGTCGGGACTGCCGAGGAAATAGTTCTGTTCCGGCTGGGGCGACGCGGGCGAGAGCAGGTCGAGTTTCTGCGAATCCAGGAAGCGCACCAGGTTTACCAGCTGCATTTTGGTCAGCGTGGCCTGAAATACGGTGGTGCCGCGCGGGCTCTGGCCGATCCGGGCATTGATATCCGCGTGGCGGCGCAGGTAATTCTGCAGGGCAGGGACGAATTCCCGGCCTTTCGCGGAATTCCAGATCTGATGGACCTGAGTGTCGATCTGAGCATGGATAACCGGCTGCGCCAGTTCTTTGACCGCGGAGAAAACCGGGGCCTTGTCGCCGTAGTTGGCGGCCGCCATGTTCTGGATCGGAATGGAATTCGCATGGCGCAAATTGAAATTGTCGACACTGTAATAGGGGACGTCAATGAGCTTGGGGTCCGTGGCCGGCTCCGTGCCGTTATCGGTGATGACCTGCGGCGGCAGGAGAACTTCGTTTTCGCCGGTCCAGATCTGGCGGCCGATCGTGATGCCGGCCACCCCGGTCAGCACCGATACCACCAGGATCGCGGCGACTTTGGTCAGGTTGTTGATAAACAGGAAGTTGAAACGCGGCGCTCGCGCTTTTTCCACCCGGATACGGGCCCGGATGTGCTCGTTGATAATCGTCATGTCCGGCAGGTCGCCGTTGCCCTCGGCAATGACATCGCCGATTTCGCGGTATTGAGCCACGATCTCGAGGCATTTGCCGCATTCTTCGATGTGTGCGATAATCGCCGGGTCAGTCTGGCAGTCGTCGCAATACAGACTCAGTTCGACATGATCCGGACATGGTTTCAATTTGGTCGCGTACGAAGACATTTTACTTTTCCCTGGCATTTAATATGTTGCGTAATATTTCACGCCCGCGGGCGATTCTGGACTTGACCGTGCCGGTGCGGCAGTTCTGGATTTCGGCGATTTTCTCGTAGGGCAGGTTGTGGACGTGCCGCAGCACCATTGTTTCACGCAAACTGTCGGACAACTCATTCATATCTTTCATCAATTCCTGCATCGATTCCTGCTTTTCCAGCTCCACGCCGGGTTTGTAACGTTCGTCCGGCAGCGGCAACTCATCGTTGCTCCCCTCCGGGTTGTCCGCCAACTGCTGGATGCTGGTATTCACCTCGCTGCCGCGGCGTCGGTTCCAATGGTACTTGTTCCGCGCCAGGTTTACCGCGATCCGGTGCAGCCAGGTGCCGAAATTGGCGTCCCCGCGGAAATCTTTCAATCCGCGAAACGCCCGCACAAACGCGTCCTGCACCACCTCTTCGGTATCGTGATGATTGTGCAGCAGCCCGTACACGGTCTGGTAAATGATCCGCGAATGGCGCTCCACCAACTCATCAAACACCTCGTTATGGCCAGCTTTGAACGCTGCAACCAGCTCTTTGTCACTTGGCGACTTCATTAAATTATAGACACCCCTGAATTGTGAAAGTTCTAAAATTTACAATCTTTTTCGGCTTTTTCAAAAAATATTGTGTATTTAACCGGATTTTATTCCGTTTCGTGCTATGTTACCGCCATGAAAACGCTGTTTAAGAATTGTTTGATCTACGACGGCTCCGGAGAGCCGCCGCGCCATGGCGACGTTCTGATCGAGAACGACCGGATCGCGGCTGTCGGTACCGGATTCACCGGCGGGCGGGTCGTGGAGGGCGACGGGCTGGCCTTGGCGCCGGGGTTTATCGACGCGCACGGGCACTCGGATATCTCGATCCTGGCCGCGCCGGAGGCCATCGGCAAAATTTCGCAGGGCGTCACTACCGAAATCACCGGCAATTGCGGGCTCTCGCCGTTTCCGGTGACGGACCTGAACCGCGAACACCTCGACCAGCTTTACGCCAATTATAATATTAAAATGACCTGGGACGATTTCGCCGGGTATGCCGCCGAAGTCGAACGCCGCCGCCCGGCCATCAACCTCGTGCCGCTCTGCGGACACAACACGCTGCGCGCCGCCGTCAGCGGTTATCAGAATTGCCCGCTCGATCTCGACAAAGCCGGGGCGCTGCTCCGTCAACAACTCGAACAGGGTGCGGGCGGATTTTCCAGCGGCTTGCTGTATACCCCCGGGCGGTTTTCCACGCCGGATGAATTGACCGCCCTGCTGGGCGTATTGAGCGAATTTGACCGCCCTTATACCACACATCTCCGCAGTGAGGGCAACCAACTGCTCGAAGCAATCACCGAAGCGGTCGACTCCTGCGTCTCGGCCGGGCGGAAACACCTGCATATCAGTCATTTGAAAACCGCAGGGCGGGCGAACTGGCACAAACTGGATGACGCCATCAAACGGATTGCCGCGGCTCCGCTGAAGATCACTGCCGACCGCTATCCATATATTGAATCCATGACCCAGCTCAGCATTATTTTGCCCGATAAATTGGCCGATATGCCCAACGAAGAACTCGCGAAGCACCTGCAGGATCCGGATCATTTCGCCGAAACGCTGGAGTTCTTACGCGGGCTTCCTGCCGAGCGCTGGCAGACCTGCCGCCTGGTCACCACCGCCGCCCCGGAATTCGCCAAATGCAACGGCAAACTGTTCCGCGAATTTCCCGATCCGCCCGCGGCCTGTGCCCAAATTCTGCGCGACGATCCTGCCGGGGCCATGGCGGCTTTTCAGGGCATGAGCGCCGATAACCTGCGCCGTATCCTGGAACTCCCCTTCACCATGTGTGGCACCGACGAAAGTGCCCGGCCGTTCGACTACAGCCTCGGCACCAGCCATCCGCGCGGCTTCGGTTCCTTCCCGGAATTTTTCCGTTACTTCACGCCGGCGGAGGCGATCCGCCGCATGACCTCGCTGCCCGCCGCGACCTTTGGGTTACGTGAGCGAGGCCTGATTCGTCCCGGCTTCTACGCCGATCTGGTGCTGTTCGACCCGGCTGCCTTTCGCGCCAACGCCGACTTCACCAGCCCGCACCGTCCCGCTGACGGCATCCGGATGGTGTTGGTAAATGGCCAGGAACGCAACGGCGGCAAGGTTTTAACGAGAGGCTCACGCCGCCTCTCGCGCTCTCCGCGGCAGATCGACTGATCTGCACTGAGCGGATGCTGCGCATCCTGACTATGTTATGGGGGATATGCGCCTTCGCAGAATTGCCACCCTGAGAACCCGTAGGAAACCTGTATCTGTTCAAGCCCTCTTTCGGCAGGGTTCCGGGGCGGCAGCCTCCTTGCGCGAGTCGGAAACTCGCGGATCTCCTTTTTAAAAAGTACCGAGGTGCAGGCCAATGCGGCCTGCCGCTGGAGCGCGAGAGGCTGCGGAAGCCTCTCGTATATCATCCCGTATCGGTTATTCCTGTTCGGTCGGGTCTTCTTTGCGGTAGATCATGTCGGGGTCGCCGGACACGATGCCGCGGGAAGTCGACTTGATGAACTCAATGAATTTACCCACTTCCGGCGTGATCTCCATTTTCGAGATTTCACTGATTGCCGTCATGGCGTTATAACCGTAGAAGAAATAGTTTTTGATGGCACGGCGGATGGCGGTACGGCTTGCGGGGTCGAGCCCGGCGCGGCGCAGTCCGATGGTGTTCGGGCCCGCGACACGGCCGTTTTCGGCGAGCAGGCAATACGGCGGTATGTCCTGTACCACAATCGCCCGTGCGCCCAGCATGGCCAGACTGCCGATGCGGCAGAACTGGTGGACCAGGATATAGCCGCTCAGCACCGCGCCGTCGCCCACGGTCACGTGGCCGGAAATCGCCGTCATGTTGGCGATGGTCACGCGGTTGCCGATGATGACATCGTGGCCGATATGGACGAACGCCATCAGCAGCGTATGATCGCCGATGACGGTCTTTTTATTTTCGGTGGGTGAACGGTGAATCGTCACATATTCGCGGATCACGGTATTGCTGCCGATTTCCGTGTAGGAAACGGTGCTCGGAGAGAAGCGGTGGTCCTGCGGCGGCGCCCCGACCAGCGCGCCGTAGTAAACGCGAGTATTGGCGCCGATCGTGGTGTATTCACAGATTTTGACATGGGCGTCGATGTAACAATTATCGCCGATCGTCACATTGGATTCGATAACGGCGAAGGGACCGATTTCAACATTCTGCCCGATTTTCGCTTCGGGAGAAACAACTGCCATGGGATGTATTTTCATTAAGGTGATCTTTCTGTTATTGACGGCAGACGACGGTAGCGATACTGGTATCGCCGCTGAGGACTTTGTCGAGACTTTCGGGATTGGAGAAATTGAAAACGATGATTGGCAAATCGTGGTCGCTGCACATCGAAAACGCGGTGGAATCCATCACCTTCAAACGCCTGCTCAATGCTTCCTCGTAGGAAATCGTCTGGAAGCGGATGGCGCTGGGGTCCTTGAAGGGGTCGGCGGTGTAGATGCCGTCCACCTTGGTGGCCTTCAGCACGGCCTGGCAATTGGTCTCCAGGGCGCGTAGCGCGGCGGTGGTGTCGGTGGTGAAAAACGGGCTGCCGGTGCCGCCGGCGAAAATCACTACTTTGCCGGCTTCCAGCGCCTGCTGGGCGGCTTCGCGGTTGTAACGGGCGGCGATCGGCTCCATGGGAATCGCAGTCTGAACGATGGTGGAGATCCCGGCGGCTTCCAGGGCGTCTTTCATGCAAATGCCGTTCATCACGGTGGCCAGCATGCCCATGTAGTCGGCACTGACGCGGTCCATGCCGCCGGCCGCGCCGGTGATGCCGCGCCAGACGTTGCCCGCGCCGAGTACCAACACCAGCTCCACGCCGTTGTCGACGACGGGGCGGATGCGCTCGACCAGCTGACGGATTGCCGCTGCGTCGTAACCGCTACTGGAACTTCCTTTGAGGGCTTCGCCGCTGATTTTGATCAATACCCGTTTATACTTGTATTCCATAAAAATCTGCCTTCTGTTTTATATGATTTTATTTTGCATAAGATACACTCTCTATACTACTAAAGCCAGTCTGTTTTGATTTATTTTCATATTATCTCGCGGTGAGGATGAAGCCTGTTGAGGTCATATTTGAATTTTCCCCAACCAGTATTATACTATTCGGCTGACTTTTTCATGGCCGGTGATGGGGTTATGAGAAAATATTTCCTTTGTTTGACTACAAAATTGCACAAAAAAACTTCCGTGAGTTTCCATGAATTCCGTAGTTCATTTAAGAGGTTTGCGCCTGTTTCCGCTCTTTGATCCGCGCCTTCAGGCGGTCTTCGAAGTACACGAGGACTACCGTGAGCACCGTGATCGCCACAAAGTAAAACAGGAACTTGAATCCGTACACGGCGCAATCGAAGTACTCGCCCCAGGTCATCCAGCCGATCAGGATCCACTGGGTGATGAAAATGGCGTTGATTTTCCTGCTCATGAACGCGACCAGTTTGTTGACGAATTCCAGTTTGTTGAGCAGCAGCGAAATGAAATACAGCACACTGAACCAGATCGCGGCGATGCTCAGGATCCAGAATACCTTGACGGGGCCTTGTGAATACATATTTTCATTGATGAAAAGCCCGGAGAGCTCATAACCGGACGCCAGCAGCAGCGAGCTGAAGCCGCCGAACAGCACCAGTCCGCAGATCAGCAGCCCGATATAAAATTTCGCCTTGCTCGCCACGCGCATCAACACCTTGCCGAACAGGTAGCCCGTGACCGGATAAATCAGCCATACGAACAGCGGAAAGGGCGTCAGGGGGTTCTGATAGGTGAAGTAGCCGATCCAGACCGAGGCCAGTTCTTCATTCGGATAAATGGGGTTTACGGTCGCGCCGATGACCAGCAGCAGCAGCGCCGCCAGGGCCAGGGTCAGGTCATCCAGTTTGAAATACTTCACCAGCGCGAAAAACAGGAAAACGAGCCCGGCGAAATGCAGGATATCCAGGCACAGCAGTTCCTCGAGGCTTTTCGGCAGGAGCCGTTGCGTGCCATGCAGGACGAAAAAGAGCAGGCAGGGGATTGTGCCGCGCGCAATGTTCAGGAGATAACCCTGTCCGATGAGTTTTACGCCGCGGGCCGCGTTGATTTTCGGCTCCTGTTTTTTGCTGTACACCATTCCGATGCCCATGGCGATCATGAAAATAGGTGCGGCGAGGGGGCCGCCGACGAATTCGATGAACAGATTGATCCCGGTTTCCAGTCCCGGCGCGAACTCGATGCCGCTGTAGCACTCTTCGTCGACATGCACCAGCACCATCCAGACGATGGAGACGACCTTGGCGATATCGATCTCGAACTGCCGCCCGGTATTGACATTTCCGGAAGCGATCACCTGCCGGACTCCCCCCTCGGGAATAGTCGACATCCGATTCGTCATATAACGAAGCAGCATCAAAACCGCCAGAATACCGAAAATGCCAGTAAGCAGCACCATATCCATATTTCCTTAAATTGCACAGCCGTTTACAATAATCTCCGGCCTGAAAATTGCAAATGGAAAAATGAATTGGGAGTCTATATACACGGACTTACACGGATGGTCACGGACTGCGCATCATTTTCCCAATTCCCCAATTCAGCTGCCGCAGGCAGCGACCAATTCCGCCGGTGGCGTCATTCCCACGCTTCGGAGAATTTGCGGTCCTTGAAGAGCTCGGCGATGCCGCCGATCTGCGATAACCGCAGGATTTCATCCGGGTCCATGCCGAGGTTTTTGGCGATCTTTTCGTTGTTCCAGTTGCGCTTGCGCAGCTCGACGACGATCTTGGACATTTCACCGACCTGATGCTTGCCGCGGGCGCGGTTGTGGCGGATGGTGGATGCGATGCGGTCGTTTCGCTCCGGCGTACTGCGGTTTACGATCACGCCGGGGATGTGTGAAAGCTCATTCTTGCGCGCAACCTGATAACGGTGAAACCCGTCGACGATTTCAAAAATCCCGTCGTCGCGGAGCCAGAGGACAATCGGCTGGGTGAAACCGTCTTTTTCCACCGAGCGCTCGAGCAACGCCATTTCAGGAGGTGCCACCACATTCGGATTGTAGTCGTTGGCTTCGATCAGGTTGACGGGAATCCAGTAAATCTGCACCACCGGATGCTCTCCCGCCCAGGCGGGCGCCTTTTCAAACTGTTTCAGATCAGTTTCCATTCCTTTCTCCTTTGCTCCATCATCAGGCAGTAGGTCTGGTAATGCGCGGTTTTTGTCGGTGCGAAACAGAGCGTTTTGCACCAGTAATCGTTTTTGGCGATGCACTTGCAGATGCGCCGCCAGCTGGGAACGTCCTTTGAACCGGTATCGCGGGGCTGTTCGTCCGGGAGACAGCCCCGCAGCCCGCCTTTGGTCAGCCACCAGTGGATATAAACGGCGATTTTGTTGCGATAGTGCTCCGCGGTCTGCCGGGGCATCGATTCGAGCAGCAGCGTGGCGAAACTTTCCCAGGTGTGATTTTCGGGCTTGACAATCTGGAAATTTCCCAGTACGAATCCCCGTTCGCGGGCATAAAGCGCGCCGAAATTGGCGCCGTTTACCCGCGCCACCATCCGGCTCCAGGTTTCCGGCTCGATGACATGGAAATAATCGAGTCCCTGCCGCTGCTCGTTGCCGAACGGCTCGCAGATGCGCATTTTCGCCAGCGATACTCCCGCCTGGTAAAAACAGTCGTACAATGCATTGTAGCACTTGCCGAATTTCCCGCAGTATGTCCAGATATCCTGCGTCCGCCAGTCGTAAATCGGGTAGACATTGTAAACGTTTTCCGATACCTGAGTTGTCCAGCGTTTGTCCTGAAACATTTTCTTGTGGCGGTTTCCTTTTACCGTCATCCAGCGGTGCAGCGATTCCTCGCTGCGGATCCCGACCAGACAGGCGGTCGGCTCATTTCCCGCATACCACGTGCCGAACCCGACGACGAATTCCTCAAACGTCATCCGAGGCTGGTAAAACGGAAAAAATGCGCCGTCTTTGATCGCCGCCGCCGGCTTCTCGCGGATCCATTCCTTGCCCGGCTCCCAGGCCACCCATTCCGGCTCGTATACGCTGACGGCATTTACGGTCCGCATCGGAATGCAGCACCAGAAAAGCTCGATGCAGTCCGCATACATTTCGACCATTTCCGTCACGTGCTCGATGGTCAGTTTGTACTGGCACTCCCAATCGATGAAAAGAAGCCCGAATTTCCGTCCGCGCCGCCGTGCTTCCTCCGCGCAGAGGTGAAACATGACCGTGCTGTCCTTGCCGCCGGAAAAGGATAGATAAATCCGTGGAAAATGGTCAAAAGTCTGCGATAACCGATTCCTTGCTTCGGTCAAGACATCATGGGCGAGAAATTTACGGACCCTGTTTTTCCAGCTAAATGGCGACCCCATAATATTATCCCCCGAATATTGGTTCCATTCGTAGAAACTAATTAGAAATATTACGCAAAATTTATCCCGGTATAGTGTAAATAAAGTAGTACACTCTTTTCGGAAATCAACCGCTTTGAATAAATTACTTGATTATTTTTTATATTTCCTGTAGAATCCGGCAATTATTTGTGCGATGAAAAACAAATGATTTGATTTCAGCCAAATAAGCTGTTATTGTATCTTTGAACCAGCAAGCCTGTTTGCCGACGGGCATGTGAGCGGGACCGGCGTTCTGCGCGACGCCCACAAGGGTATGGAGCCGGATCCGGCTGATGACTGATAAATAGTCCTTTAACTGGAAATATGAAGTGTGCCGGAGGTATTCTTCGGCAACACTATTTCGCAGGCGTCGCCGCGGCGCGTGACCTCGCAGGGAATCCCGCGGTAGCTCGCTTTGCAATCGGTACCCGTCACTACGGCCAGCACGGTGGTTTGATCGCCCGCGTTGCCGCCGATCACCAGTTCGGCGGCCAGGCCGCGCCCGTCGAAGGTGCAGCTTCTCTGCCAGACGTCGTAACCCGTAGTCAGCCGCCCCGGCGTGAAATACGCTCCATGCCAGCACAAAACCGGCGCGGACAACGCCGAAAAATGATGCCACCCGGAGCCGCGCCCCGAGCTGATGTTGAACTGCTCGTAACAGGCATAGGATGCCCCGGTTTCGCGTTCCCACAGCTTGAGCGCAGTCTCGGCGATCCGCCAGGCGAAATCGCCCTTGCCGTCGTTCAGCGCGGCTTTCCAGAAGAACCATTGATGCGGCATCCAGACCGAGCCGTTCCAGTAGCCGTCGCTGCGATAATACGGCGCGGATTGGTCGACCGTGGAGAGCCCGATATCGGTCCAGCAGTGTTCCGGCGAGCCGAGGTGGTTCCACAGGATTTCGCGCTGTTCAGGAGTGGGGATCCCGGCGATCAGCGGCGAGGCGCCGTCCAGGCCCATGTTGAAGTTGGTGCCGTCGGCATAGCGGAAAAATTCCTGCGGATCGCCGTTTTCATCGTGCACCACATAGCTGAAATAACCGCATTTGGGGTCCCACGAATGCTGCTGCAGCGCCTGGGTGAAAATATCGATGTCGTCCTGATAATCGTCATCGAGGCCGAGCTCGATGGCGGCGGCCTGCAGGATTTTAGCACAGCGGATCGCGTGGGAGGTATTGACCGCGGGCACGATATTTCGCGCGCCGATGGAGTGCACTTCCCATTGCGGCGGATAATCGTCCCAACCGCCGGAATTATAGAAGTAATCCCAGGTGCAGATCAGCCCCGCGTTGCTGCGTTTGCGCGTGCGTGACAATGGGTTGTGGCCGGCGTGGAAATCGTAGTATTGCTTGACACGCGGATAGAAGAAACGGAGCATTTCGCGGTCGCGGGTGCGGTTCCAGAGTTCGAGGTACAGATAGATCTGCACCGGCACCAGCGAACCGTGCTGGATGAAGGCGTTTTCCATGTCGCCGGCCTCGGTCAGGTAGGCGTTCAGCGACTCGATGGCGCGCTGGGTGCTGAACTCCAGCATGCCGAGCCCGATGAACCCGGAGTCCCAGGTATAAAGGCAGTTCCAGCGCCGCCCCGGTGAGTGATGGCGCACGTATTTGCCGCAGACGTAGGTCGGGTAAACCACGTTGCTCAGCGTCACCGCCGCCATGCGCGACTGGCCGAACGTGGGCAGCTGGAGATAGGTGCCCGCGCCCTGGCGGTAGATTTCGTCGAGGTTGCCGGGGATGTGTTTCAGGCGTTTTTCGACCTCGGCCGGGGTGCCGTCGCAAATCATGGCGTAGAAGGTTCGCGAGGAATGCGCCGCCACCGGCAGCGGCTGCATGACCGCATCCAGATAATTATCCTTGCCATTATGGTCAAACCCCTTCAGAAAACGCTGGTGCAGCCCGTCGTCGTAAAGCAGCTCGTGCATGAAATCATTCACCGAATAATGCCGCACGAAATCCGAGTCGAAGCCCCACCACAAGCCATAGCTGTGTTTGAGGCCGGGATAACGGATGATGACGCTGTTCCGGCCAGTGGTGAATTCGGGGCGCGTGCCGGTTTCGGCGGCGGTAAATTGGGGCTCGGTTTCCGCGATCGCGATACCGTCGATCATCAGTTCAGCGCCGCCGCCGGAAACGATCTCCAGTTTGCGCTTGAAGCCGCCGAGGTTGAACAAACTCCACTCCGCCGTCGCCGGAAGCTCGACCGCCTGGCCGTTCACTTCGATGTCCAGCGCTTTGTTTGAGCGGTAACGCAGATAACAGCAGCCCGGCGCGTCCGGCAGCGAAAACACGATTTTGTCGCCGGCGTCGCGCCCGAAACCGTTGCCGATGACCGAACCGCCCACGGAACCGGCGAAGCGCTGCTCGCGCCGCCTCAGCCCGTCGTGGTTCAAGGCGTCCTGCGGAGTCATGCGCACCGGCTCGACGCCGTGGTTGGTGATGGCGTCCACCCACACGCAGTTAACCGGCTCGACCTTGGCGATGGGCTCGTGGAAGAGCGTGGACAGCAGATGCAGCGCGAAGTCGGTGTTCAGGTCGCTGTTATTGACCAGTTCGCAGCGGATCAGCCGGGCGTGGTCGTCGATGCGGCTGAAGCTGATGTCGGCGTAAACCACGTCGCGCCACTCCAGCTGCTGACGATACGAGTAATTCTCGAGATCCGGCGAAATATCCCACGGCAGGTACCCGCTCGGGCGCAGCGCGTCCGGCACCGCCAGCTGACGGCGGTAAATCGCCGGAACCACGGTGAAATCGAAGCGTGTGCCGCGCTGTTTGTCCGCAAGATGCGAAATGCCGAAAAATTTCTTGGAATAAGGCCCCCAGTCCGGCAGCGACAAATCATGATTGCCGCTCAAATAAGAGAATTCACTCATCACTTTTTTCCTTCCAGTCCGGCGGGGTGATGTAGACGGAGTATGTCAGCGACTCCCAGACCTCCATTTTTCCCTTGCCGTCGTATTTGATTTCGAGGAGCCGGCTCTCGTCCGGCCCGGTGTATTTGATCCGGTAATGGTCTTTGTCCTGGTCGCGGATGACAAAGGTCGGAATGAGCTCGACCTCGCCGAATTTGAACATTTTCTGCAGATCGTCTTTGGCGACGAGCTGGTTCAGCGATACACTGCTTTTGAGCGTAGCGTTGTCGGACTTTTTCTGTGCGATCACGATCACTGCTTGGTGCTGCGGCTGCGCGTTGAACGAACACCCGAACAGCAGAAATGCCGCCGCGGCCATCATCAGATACTTCATACGAACCCCTTATTTTGTGCTTCAATTTATAAAGTAGCACCAGGGGGCGTTCATTTCAACTGAGCCCGGCAGAAAAAATATCCGCGGAAAATCACTCGGATTCTCCGCGGATAAGTTATTTTATTCCGAAACTAAATCGGATCAGAACCTTTCGACCGCCCAGTCGGCTTGAGTGGTGCCGCCGTTGACTTTACGGGGTTCCACATGGCCGTCGATGAAAGCGAAGTTGCTTCTTTCACCATGGATGCCAGTCAGCGAACGCATCCCCTGCTTTACGGTGGTCAGTCCTGCAGGGATTGCGGTATCCATTGTATCGGAACCGATGGTGTCACGCGGTCCGAGCGGGCCAACCCATTGGTTAGTATCGCCGGTTGCGTTACCCATTTGATCGGCTTCGCCGAAGTTGATGGCGTTCCGGCTGTTACTGATCTTGCGGCCTTTGTCAATGCGTCCTGCTGAAGTAACACCCCATTGGCTGATTCCATACTGAGAGCGGATATTGGTGTCTGCGCTTACAGTGGTAAAAGGAGTGATGTATTTATTGACGACACTGGGGCAGCTGAAAACATTCCAATCGACATGATCGGCCAGAAGTGCGGTCCAGTAAGCATTGGTTCCGGCACCGGTTTTGCCGCCGTAGGTTCTCGTGGCGTTACGTGCATCATAACCCAGAACCAGGACGCCGTCATTTTCTTCGGTATACAGGGTTTGTGCCAGCTGGATCTGCTTCAGGTTACTCACACAATTGCTTGCCCGGGCTTTTTCGCGGGCCGCATTCAATGCCGGGAGCAGCATTCCAGCCAGAATTGCTATAATAGCAATAACTACCAGGAGCTCGATAAGTGTAAAATTTCTTTGCTTGACATTCATTTCTCTTGTTTCCTTGTCTGTTTTAATTTAGATACCTGAAAAACAACTCACTCAGAATGCATTCAACCCCTTTTTACCTCCATAGTATTGCTATTTATTCATTATGGGAAGATTAAAAAACACAAAAAGGGACCAGCGACATGAAATCGCTGGTCCCTTTTTAAAATTTTTAAATTTTTTTAAATTATAAATGCAGCTTGCAGCTTGCAGCTTGCAGCTTGCAGCTTGCAGCTTGCAGCTTGCAGC
>JBEBXH010000119.1:0-12944 GCA_040391785.1 Victivallis vadensis | reverse complement strand
AATATAGCACATATTCGCATATTTGCAATGTTATTTTATGAACGGACTACTAGCTATCGAAGTGATTTGACGGAGCCGGAACAAACCCGAAAGATCGCAACCGCTTTGCGGCAAGCATCTTTGCGGCGTATTTTCTGCATGAAGCCTTGGACGATGCCCGCATCGCCCTTCGCCTCCATACAGAAAATTCTCTCGCAAATCTCACTTGTTTTTCTGCCTTTTCAAACTTGACTGGACACTAGGGCATGCGGTCGATGTCCATGAAGACTTCCCAGAGGTGACGCTCCAGATTCACGTAGCCGTTGGGCTTGAAGGTGACGCCCTCGCGTTCCAGCAGCGCCCGTTGTTCGTGCCAGCCCGGCGCGGTCCTGCCGGCGTGGTTGACTACCCGGTGACAGGGCAATTTGGGGCGGGCCGGGGCATTGGCCATGGCGTGGCCGACCATGCGGGAGCGCTTCGGACAGCCGGTCAGGAAGGCGATTTGCCCGTAAGTCGCCACTTTGCCTTTCGGAATAGAGGCGACGATTTCGTAAATGAGCTTGTCGTATTCGCTGATACCGGTCATTATATTTATTTGGCGGCAGGCGCGGCAGGCGCGGCCTCGGCCGGTTTTTCCTCGGGTTTCTTTTCTTCAACTTTCGGCTTCCGCGATTCCAGAATCTGACGGAAGAACGGATCGTCGTTCACCAGATATTTCTTCAGATCGTCGATATTGTCGCGGTTCAGATACGTGAGGTAATCCGCCGCGGTGAAGGGCACTTCCAGATCCACGCCGCTATGCAATACTTCCTCGGCCGTTTGGCAACGGGTCACATCCAGCTGGGCCGCCAGCGAAATCACCAGTTTCGAGTTCGGCAGCGAAAAGAAAAACAGCGTGCTGTTCATACCCAGCGGAACCGAACTGCGGGTACCGACGGTCGTGACCGTGGGCAGCATTTTCGCCATGCTCTGCAGGTTGGCCGCCGCCGAATAGATATCATGCGAAATCACATACACCGGATAATTGTTCCGTTCCTTGATGCGCGAAAACACCCGCAGCATGTACAGCCGCCGCGGCTTCGAGCTCAGAAACGGCGATACCACCGGCACGCCGCGGGTCAGCAGGTTATTGCCGGCCAGCGCAATGGCGCGGTCCATGAACTGGAAAGCCTGCTCCGAATCTTTCATCACCAAGGCGAAGGAGGCGTCCATTTCCGGCACGAAGAAGGGCAGTACTTTGTTCCACACCAGGTCGCTGCCATCGGAGCAGCCGCGCACGTCGAGCACCACGGCGGCGATTTCCTTGCCGGGCATTTCGTTGCGGATGGTTTTGTCGTAGAAGGGGATATCCTCTTCGTTCATGGCAGGAATGCGGACGTACAGGATCTTTTCGTTTTCCAGATAAGTCACTGTTTTTTCGAGGCTGTTGAAGCCTTTGGCGGGTTCCTGGTTCACCACCGTATCGTTCGGGCCGACCAGAACTTCGACCTTGGCGAGGGCCCCGGACTGAAAGACGAATTTGCGGATGCCGTCTTCCGGCACGGGCATCAGGCGGTAGAAGTTATGGGATACCCCGATACCGAACGGCCTGCCGTAGAAAATTTTGCGCGAAGCATCGAAACTGGTGAGTTTGCCCTGGAGACTTTCGAGTGCCTTCAGAGGCTCAACGCCGTCCACACTGAGGAGCTTCATGCCGTGTTTGAGTGCGGCGCTGCCGTTTACGGTGAAATCATATTTATTATAATAGGCGCCGTCAAAGTAAATCAGTTCGATAGACTTGGGCGGCAGGATATCCTGTTCCTGCATGGTCTGGATGATTTCGTAGGTTTTCTGAATGGCGTCCGGCTGGACGTAACCGGCGATGACTTTCTGCAGCGGATCGTTTTCTTCCAAACCGTACAGGTTGGGATTGATCTGCAGGTATTTGCCTTTGCAGCTGCGCAGCGTTTCGTCGATGAACCGGGCAAATTCCACTTCGGTCATGTCGTCGCGAACCCCGTTGCGGGCCTCGAAGAGAATCTTGGCGACGTCGATATTGTATACTTTTTTATTGAGTTCCTGGGCAGGGAACATTTGCGTCAGGGTTTTCACCATGTAGTCATAATCGTCCAGCATCAATTGTTCCGGGCGGGGCGGCGGGGCTTCCGATTTGCATGAGCACAAAGCGCCGATCAAAACGGCCAGACACATCAGCGGGGCAAACTTAGCAGGCATAACAACTCCTTCGGATTTTGTAAAAATATATTTATTAATATGCCATTTCGACCGCCAAAAGTCAAGCAGTTATTGACAAAAACGATAACGGTGTTATTCTATAAAAAACGAAAGGAGCGAGTATGAGGCAGACGAGAATGACCGTCCTGGGGCCGCTGACCGCCGTCGAAGACGATGGCGTACTGACTGGACTTGAATTCGGAGGCGGCAGTGAAAACGGGGAGAGCTGCGATATCATCGACGAGACTTTTTCGCAGCTGGAGGCTTATTTCGCGGGGCGCTTGAAAGAATTCTACCTGCCGCTGGCCCCGTCCGGCACCGCATTCATGCTCAGTGTCTGGGCCGAACTCCTGAAAATTCCTTACGGGCAGACCCGTTCGTACAAGGATATTGCCGTGGCCCTCGGTAATCCCGGTGCCATGCGGGCGGTGGGGCTGGCGAACAACCGCAACCCGATCCCGATCATCATTCCGTGCCACCGCGTGGTCGGCGCCAACGGCAAACTCGTAGGCTACGCCGGCGGCCTGGGCCTGAAAGAACAGCTTCTCAACCTCGAATGGACCTACGTGAACATGTGATATGGTCAATGAGAGATTTATTGCTTTTTCCGATTGGTGAAACCGATTTTCTTTTTGTCCGGTGATGACGGGGGCAGGGAAGGAGATTCGGCTGGAAAAAGAATTTCTCCCACCAATTTCAGTATTTCATCATGCTGAATATACTTCCTGTCGAGTTCATCAAGTTTATCGGCAAGTTCCTGGAGCTGACCGGCCATCTGGCGTGTGGCGATAAATGCGCGAACAATATAGATGCTCATTTTTATGGCTTGCGGCGAATTCAAAATATTAGCCGCCATAATTGCACCATGCTCAGTAAAAGCATATGGCAGGGTACGCATCATCTTGAAATTGTGGTCGCAATTTGCGACCGCAATTTTCTTAACCTCTTGATCGTTAAGCTGAAACATGAAGTCTTCCGGGAAACGTTCCAGGTTGCGTCTGACCTGCTCATTCAATCGCTTGGTCTCTACTCCGAATAACCGTGCCAGATCTTGCGCCAATATCACTTTTTGTCCGCGTACTGTCATGATTATATTGCTCATAATGTACGGGGTGAGCTCATTGTTTTTGCTTGTCATAAGAGATCCTTCGTATTGTTATTTCTGCAAATATATCATTGTCTTCCATTTTTTTCAATATCTCACTGGCGGTACTCGCGCGGGGTCATGTTGTATTGGGCCTTGAACTTGCGGGTGAAGTAGTTGGAGTCGGAAAAGCCGCATTCGCGGGCGACTTCGGTGACTGAGCTTGAGCTGTATTTCAACAGGGCGGCGGCGCGCCGCAGGCGGATCTGGTTCAGGTAGTCGATCGGCGTGGTGCCGGCGGCGGCGCGGAAAAGCCGGAGCAGATTGTTGACCGACGTCCCGGCCAGTTGCGAGAGCTCGGTCAGCTGCCAGTTGCGGCGGTAATCGGACTCCATACGGCTGATTACTTTGCCGATGCGGAGCGCGGCGTTGGAGCTTCGTTCGGGTTCGATGTCGTAGCTTTCGGCGATGAATATGATCAGCTCCTGAAGCCGGAGCAGCGATTTCAGCGGCGAGCCCGCCGTCAGTTCTTTTTCGAGGCGGTGGCACAGTTCGATCGCGGTGTCCAGCGCCGCCGGGTCGAGTTTCAGCCGGTGACGGAAGCTCTGGCGGCTGCGCCGGGCGGGTTCCAACTCGAAAATCACATTATAGCCGGGCAGCCGCCGCAGCCAGTCGCAGGGCAGGGGCAGCCGGACGGGATCGTACATGACGTTGATCAGGCTGATACGGTCGCGCTCCTTGAAATAGTGTTCGGAATCGCCCTGAATCAGGAACACGTCGCCGGCTGCGACCGGGTATTCCTCGCCGTCGATGACCTGTTCGCCGTGCCCATGGGTGATGATCACCAGTTCGACGAAATCATGCAGGTGCGGCTCGGTGGTGAGATCGTAAGGATGGCGCGCCGACGGGGCCGCTTCCACCACCCGCAGGTCGATCGGCAGATCCGGACTCCGGAAATAGTATGCCGCTTTGGCGTATCTGGTTGTATTCATATTTTTCATGTTTGGTGATATTGTACTGTTTTTTGGTGATATTTTCAAGGTTTTTTTGCTATTTTCCTGTATTTTAATTGATAAACAACCATAGGAGATTCTGATCATGCAATACAATCAAGATTTTATCACGCTGCGTTCCATGCCGTTCTGGTGCGTCGGTAATCCGCTTTCGGATCCGTTCGGCGGCAAGGTTCTGGAACCGATTTCATCGGTGGAAGTGGCGAAAATCATTGCCTGGGGCGCCAAGGAAGGTTATCTTGAAGCCACCGGTTTCCATGACGATGACCTGGTCGACTGGGATCCGGCCAACCCCGAGGATGATCTCGACAAAAACAGCAAAACGTACGCCACGCTGCGGGAAATCAAGGCTATCCTGGACGAAGCCGGAGTCACCATGAACTCCGCCGTCTGCAGCCTCCACGGCAACAAGATGTTCCGCGACGGCGGGCTGTGCAATCCCGACCCGGAAATCCGCCGCCTCGCGAAACTGAAAGTCGAGCGCGCGCTGCGCATCGGACATTTTTTCGGCGCCAAATACTATATTTACTGGGTGGCCCGCGACGGTTTCGAAGTGCCGGTGACGGTCGATTGGAGCAATGTTTACGACTGGCTGGCGGACGGCCTGAACCATGTGTATGACTATATCAAGGCCAATAATTTCACCAATTACGTCGGCGCCACCGTCGAGCCGAAGCCGAATGAGCCGCGCGGCCATATGTTCCTGCCGACCAGCGGCCACGCCGTCGGTTTCATCCTCGGCAAACTGAAAAATTCCGAGTTCTGGGGCGTGAACCCGGAGCTGCTGCAGCATGAAAGCATGGCGCTGCTGAACGCGGTGCTCACGGTCGGCTACCTTTGCAGTGTCGACAAACTCAAGTTCCTGCATTTCGGCAGTCAGATCAAGGCGCAGTTCGACAACGACTTTCCGCCGCTGATCGGGCCGGAAGGGCTCAAGGAAACCGTCCAGATGTTCTGGGCGCTGAACCAGATCGGCTGGAAGGGCGTGCTGGAATTCGACTGTCACATGCTGCGCGCCGAGGGGAATCTCAACGATCAGATCGGCTGCCGCAAGCAGTTCATCATCAACTGTGCGGAGGCCACGGAAATGGCGCTCGCGCTCGCCCGGCGCATCGAAAAGCCGGATTTCAGCCGGAACTTGAGCAGCATCGACCTGGCGGCGACCCGTCAAATGTGTGGACTGGGCGAGGTCAGCGGGAGGCGCGCATGAGTTTTTATCTTGGGATCGACGCCGGGACGCAGAGTCTGAAGGCGCAGCTGATCGACGCAGCTTCCGGCAAGATCGTGGCCGAGGCTTCGGTGAAGTTCGGCAAGGAACTGCCGGAATACCGCTCACTGTACGGGTTCATCGACAATCCCGACCCGGCGGTGCGCGTGGCCGATCCCTGCATGTGGCTGGATGCGCTGGATATGCTGTTGGCGAAGCTGCAGCGATCCGGCGCGCCGATGACGCAAGTGGCCGGGATTTCCGGTTCGGGCCAGCAGCACGGCTCGGTGTACCTGAATGCCGGGTTTGAGACCATTCTCGCCCGGCTCGATGCCAACTTGAAATTATCCGAACAGTTGAAGCCCGCGCTCAGCCGTCCTTGTGCGCCGATCTGGATGGATCGCTCGACCCCGCAGGAATGCGCCGAGCTCGAAGCGGAGTTCGGTTCGCGGCTGCAGACCGATACCGGCAGCCCGGCCATCGAGCGCTTCACCGGGCCGCAAATTCGCAAATTCGCCAAAAACGAACCCGATGCCTACCGGGAAACGGCCACGATTCATCTGGTCAGCTCGTTCCTGGCCTCGGTGCTGGCGGGTAAATCCATGCCGGTCGACTATGGCGACGGGGCAGGGATGAACCTCCTGAACCTCCATACACTGCAATGGGATGACGCGATCGTCAAGTTCACGGCCCCTGGACTCGGCGGCAAACTGCCTCCGGCAGCGCCGTCCGATACCGTGGCCGGGGCACTGTCGCCGTACTTCGCCAAATACGGTTTGAAGCCCGGTACGCCGCTGGCCGTGTGGTCCGGCGATAACCCGAACAGCCTTGTCGGCACCGGTGCCACCGAACCGGGCACGTCGGTCATCAGCCTCGGCACCAGCGATACCTATTTCGGCGCGATGCCGGAATTTTGCACCGACCCGGATGGCTACGGACACGTGTTCGGCAATCCGGCGGGCGGCTTCATGAGCCTGATCTGCTTCTCCAACGGTTCGCTGGCGCGCGAGCGGGTCAAGGACCAATGCGGCGTGGACTGGACATTTTTCGACCGTACCGCCGGGGAGCAAACTCCGCCCGGCAACAACGGCAAACTGATGCTGCCGTATTTTGTGCCGGAAAGCGTGCCGCTGGTACTGAAACCGGAGGTCAAATATAATTTTGATCCTTCGACGGCCACCCCGGCCGAGTTGATCCGCTGTATCTTCGAATCGCAGGCCGTGAGCATGTATTTGCATTCGCGCTGGATGAAGGTGGAGACGCGGAAAATCCGGATTACCGGCGGCGCGTCGTCGAGCCCGGTGTTCCGGCAGATACTGGCGGACGTTTTTCAGGCGGAAGTCGAATCGATCGCCGTGGCGGATTCCGCCGCGCTCGGGGCCGCGTTACGCGCCGCCAATGCCGTCGGCAAATTCGCCTGGCCGGAGCTTTACCGCAAGTTCTGCGCCGCCGTCGACACGGTGAAGCCGAACCCCGCTAATCGCGAAATCTACCGGAGTCTCGCCGGGAACTACAGGAAACTGGAAATGTCCTGATTAAACCTGATTAAATCTTTCAATTTTTCCGGATTGTCCTATTGACAAATGTCGCGCTACATGTTATAATTAATGTAGCGCGACATTTTATTGAAGGAAGAATGAAGTTTATGGTAACATTGACAGAAGTAGCCAAGGCGGCCGGAGTATCCCGTTCGGCGGTGTCAAAAGCCTTGCTTGGGGGAGGCGGCAAAACCACCAAGGTCAGTGAAAAGAATATTATCAAAATCCGTGAGACAGCGGAGAAGCTCGGTTATCGCCCGAACCTGTTGGCCCAGCAGCTGGCCAATAAACGCAATGACATTATCGGGGTGATTATCGACAGCCAGTGTTGCGGGTTGTATAATAATATCATGGCGACGATCGAGCGGCTGACGTTTAATTCCGGTTCCCGGATTCAGGTCGGCCTGGTGCATGACAGTTATGATGCGATCCGGAAATACGTCGACGACCTGCTCGGGTACAACATCCAGAGTGTGATCTGTCTGGCGCATTATTACAAGTTTGCGGAAGAGATTCCGCCGTTGTTCAAGCCGTTCAAAAATGCGTTGTTCATCAGCAAGCCGATGACGGACGAGAAGTTTTCCTTTGTTTCGCCGGATTACTACGGTACTTTTTACGAGGCCACGGAGTATCTGTTGAAGAAGGGGCACCGGCGGATTATTTTCGCCAAAACCGCTTACGACACGTACGACGCCCGGGTGAGGGCGCAGGCGTTTCGCGACGCGCATCATAAATGCGGCGTAGCGTTCGACGAACGGCTGATTTACAGCAAGGCGCTTTCGGAAATCGATACCCCGGAACTGGTCGATGAATTGCTTCAGGATGTCTTGCCGTTGCGGCCGGATGCCCTGATCCTGGGAAATTCGGTTACTATTAATTGGTGCATCCGCAAGCTGAAAGAACGCGGGATCCGGGTGCCGGAAGATATTTCGATCATCGGCATGGACTCCTGGAGCGGCAGCGAGGCCACGACGCCGTCGATTACGGTGATCGACAATAATTACGAGGAAATCGCCCGCAAAGCGGTGGAAATCATTCGCAGCAATGCTGAATCCGATACGCCGGTATTGCAGGAAATATTTATCAAAGGCAGTTTAATCAAACGGGAATCATGCAACAAAAAATAAAGGAGGTTTCCATGAAAAATTTATCGAACAAAAAAAGATTCACACTTATCGAGCTCCTGGTAGTCATTGCCATCATCGCGATCCTGGCGGCAATGCTTCTGCCGGCATTAAACAATGCCCGGGAAAAAGCGCGAACGATCAATTGTCTGGGCAATCTGAAACAACTGGGTTCGGCGATACTTTACTATGCCGACGATCATGACGGTTATTCCGCAGCGGTTTATACCGACAAATTCAGCGGACAGCGCTGGTGCGTGCAATTCAGGTACATCAGCAAATACCTGATCAGCCCCGAATCATTTATCTGCCCCTCGGAATCCTTGAGCCGTTGGCCCTCGATCTATGAGACGGACTGGATTTCATACGGATTACCCAAAGATATAACCGGTTATTGCGCAGAAGGACGCAATTCAGAGATGCCTTCGATAAAACTAAGCAAGTTGGCGGTCGGCAAAGGCAAGCAAACGGTTATTGCCGGGGAATCAACCATCGGCAGCAAACCCGGGGCATACGCGGGGTTTTCCCTGATGTTCGATACCAGCAATACAGCGGCGACCTTTACCGCTCCGACCGCGGCGTATTATCAGGTGGATGATTCCCGGCACGGAAAAAAGGCCAATTTCGCTTTCCTGGACGGACACGCCGGCACGCTCAGCACCACGGAAATCAAAACCGAGTACACGACTTATTACCGCCCCCGCCAGAACGGTTCGTCCACCGCCGGATTCGGTTTGACCATCGATTAAGGAAAATTCAGCATGCGATTGAAGATAATCATTGTTTTGTGCGGGGTATTGTTGAGTGCCGTGGCAGTGGAACCGTTTGCCGTCATGGACGCTGTGGGCGAGGGGCTGCGGAACGGGCGCGATAAATTTGAGCAGGCGGCGGCCTTTCCTCGGTACCAGGAAACCGACCGCGACCGGGCATACGGTTTCAAAACCACCGTGGTCGATTTGAACCACAACTGGTGGAAACCTTTTATCTGGAACGATACTGCAATGGTACATCAGTTCAACCTGATTTCGGCGCAGGACGATTATACGTCGGCGACATTTTCGATTTTCGCCTCCAAGCCTTTCGCACATATGGAAATCACGGTGTCCGCGTTGAAGGGGCCGGGAGAAATAGCGCCGGAGCAGATCCGTTTTTTCCAGATGGCTCCGCCTGCGATGAATCCCCGCTTCAAACGCTCCATGCTGCTGACGCCGGAACTGGATAATCTGCAGCCCGGGGAACAGGTCAATCTGCTGGTCATGTTCAATATTCCCGCGAATGCGCCGGGCGGACTTTACAAAGGCGAGATCAGCGTCAAAGCCGGCGATCAGGTGTTGGTTATGCCGGTGGTTCTGCGGGTCATGGATTTCAAATTGCCGGAGGCCGGAGAATTCGGTTTCTATCTTTACGGCAACCTCTATAACCCCAAAGCGGCATTCAATGCGGCCCAGAAAGGCTTTACCGGGGAGAACCTTGCCCGGTATTTCGAATTCTGCAAGACGCGCCGCCTGAATTCCATGACGATTTACGACAATGTGCCCGAGTTGCATTATGTAAATGGCCAGGTGACCGGTGAATTTACCGACATGTCGTTAATCGCAGCCGCCATGAGAAAGAGCGGTTTGAACGGGAAACTGATTATCGACCTGCGGGACATCGGTTACTGGTGCAATGCCGTGGCTCAAAAGCTTGATACTCTCGGCGGCAAGGCCCCGGAGGGCGATATCGGAATCACCATGGCCCAGCGCAAAAGCAGTACGGTACCATATCCCGAAAAAGCCAAAGAGATCTATGCCCAGGCCATCCGCCTCCTGCTGGCTCAGGCCGAAAAAGAGCAATGGCCCGAAATCCGGCTTCTGGCCGATGAGGAAATGGGCAACCAGACTGCGTTGAAGATTGCCAATTACGAATCGTTCATGCCGGTCATCATGCAGGTATGTCCGGAGCTTGGCGCCGCCGTCGACAATGGTATCGGCTACGGGCGCAAGCAGGCCACGGAATACGGCGCCAGGGACAAAGTCCGGCACCGCCAGTACAACAGCTGGACCGAAGAAGCTCTGGCGGAGGCCGCGAAGGACGGAGCGGAAGTGTGGACCTTCAATTACGATTCATCCCGGCTGTCGTTCGGGTTCACGCAGCAGCGCCTCAATTCCCGTGGAAATCATCAATGGGCGGATCTTTGGGACGCCTTCAACTTTCAGTGGCAGTTCACCCGGCTTTCAGGCAAAGGAGTGGTTTCGTCGCTGGCAGTTGAAAAAATCCACGAGGGGTGCGTTGATTATGCCGCTTGCGAATATTTGAAACAGCTGATTGACGAACAGGAAAAGTCCGGCAATGCCAGGTTGGCGGAGTTCGGAAAGCAGGTGCTGAAAGATGTCAGCGCGGATCTGCCGGTGCAGGGCGATACGGCCAGAAATTACGGTTATCTGCTCTCCAACGAAAATTTGAATGCCCGCCGCTGGCAGGTATTTATGGCCATTGAAAAGTTGCTGGACCGCCCGGCTGCGCCGATGATCGAACCGGGCAAGCCGTCTGTGCACATTCAAAAAGCGCTGCAAATGCCGCTCAAAGAAACCAATTATGTGATTAACCTGAAGAAGGCCGACGGTAATATTGCCGAATCCGGCGTGTACGAAGAAAAATTCTGGAGTCCCACGATAGGCCCTCTCACTTATCTGACCGAGCATGAAGCTCAGCTCAAGGCCAAGGCCAGTACGGTCGAGGAATTTCAGAGGTTGAATCAGCCGAGTCATACGGTCGTCAACCTGGCCTGTCTGCCGGAAGGATTGGCCGTTTATTCGTTGACCAACCATGTCCGGCCGGCCGGCGGTTTCCGGTACGAACGCGTCGACGACGACGGCGACATGTGGCAGGACGACTGTATGGAATTTTTCTTCGGCCTCCCTAACGGTAAAATATGCCGTTTGCTGTACAACGCGGCAGGCGCCAAAACGTTCATCAACAACGGCGCAATCGTTCCGGCGGCTGATATCCGCAGTTACTATAAATCACCGGTCAACGGGAGCGGCGGCACCAGCAATAAACTGTTGATTCCGTGGCGTTATTTCGGGTTGAAACAGGCTCCGGCTGCCGGAACGGTCTGGGAGTTCAATGTCGGACGGGAATTCCATACGAATCAGGCGATTCTTTCCTGGGCCAGAGTGGCAAACGGTTTCCACGAGCGCGACAAATGGGGACGGCTGGTTTTCACGGACGACGGCACGGCTGAAGTCAAAATCGCTCCGTCAATCACTATCGAACCCAATGCCAATGCCCAGGTCATCAGTGGCGGCAATATCCGCTTCAATCTGGAATCGCGTGCTTCCGGCCTCAAGCAGTTACCATTGGAGGGAACGCTGACCCACTCGTCCGGCCGCAAAATTCCGTTATCCGGACAGACTCTTCCGGTCGGAGCCGCAGAGTTTATCCTCGGCACTCAGGGGTTGGAGCCCGGCGGCTGGACGCTGCAACTGTGGATCAAAGGGACAATCCCCGCTCCGGCCAATGCCGTACGGTTCATGATTCTGCCGTCTCCATGGTTGTGAAGGATTGCAAACAGCAAAAAATAATGACAGTTAAGGAAAATTCTACATGCAATTGAAAATGATAGCCGTTTTGTGGGGAATCCTGCTTACCGCCATGACAATGGAACCGTTTACCGTTATGGATGTCACCGGCGAAGGATTGGAGAATGGGCGCAGCAAATTTGAACAGGCGGCGGCCTTTCCCCGCTATCAGGAGACCGCGCGTGACCGCGAACTGGGTTTCAAGGCCACTGTAGTCGATTTGAACCATAACTGGAAGAAACCTTTTGTCTGGAATGAAGCCGGGATGGCCCGTCAGTTCAACCTGATATCGGCGCAGGACGATTATACGTCGGCATCATTTGCGGTATTCCTGTCCCGGGCATTCGACAACATGGAAATCACTGCCTCCGCGCTGAAGGGGCCGGAAACGATACCGGCGGACCGGATCCGTTTTTTCCAGATGGCGCCGCCTGCCGTGAATCCGCGTTTCAACCGTTCCATGCTGCTGACGCCGCAGCTGGATAAGTTACAGGCGGGCGAACAGGTCAATTTGTTGTTCATGCTCGATGTGCCGCCGGATACGCCTGCAGGGCTGTACACGGGGGAGATCACACTCAAGGCCGGCGGTAATACACTGGTAATGCCGGTTTCCCTGCGGGTGATGGGGTTCAAGCTGCCGGAAGTCGGGGATTTCGGGTTTTACCTGTATGGGAACCTTTACAATCCCAAGGCGAAATTCAACGCCGCTCAGAAAGGGTTTGTCAAAGAAAATCTCTGCCGCTATTTCGACTTCTACAAAACCCGCCGCCTGAATTCCATTACCATTTACGACAATCTGCCGGACCTGCATTACGTAAACGGGCAGGTGACCGGTGAATTCACCGACATGTCGCTGCTGGCGGACGCCATGAAAAAGAGCGGCTTGACCGGCAAACTGATTATCGACCTGCGGGACATCGGCTACTGGTGCAACGCCGTGGCGCAAAAACTCGACACCCTCGGCGGCAATGCGCCGGCCGGTGATATTGGAATCACCATGGCACAGCGCAAAATCAGTACGGTCCCATACCCGGAAAAAGCCAAAGAAATCTATGCCCAGGCCATCCGTTTACTGGTGGCCCAGGCCGCAAATGAACAATGGCCCGAGATCCGGCTGCTGCCCGAGGAAGAATTGGGAAACCATCAGTCGCTGGCGAAAAATGTCTGCTACTAGTCCGTTCATAAAATAACATTGCAAATATGCGAATATGTGCTATATTAT
>JBEBXH010000118.1:0-13114 GCA_040391785.1 Victivallis vadensis | reverse complement strand
TAGCATTATTTTCAGACCAGTTCAAGAAAAAAATAAATAAATATCAATTTTTTCCAGCTCCGCCCCTGATCGAAAAAATAATTACCGGAAAATCTTCATCAGGGGATATTGACAAAAACGGCAGTCCCTTGTATAATATACCACATGGAGCACCTGGTGCATATCAAATGGTGGTTTTTATTTATGGATCGTCAAGTAATCGTTAAACAGTATTTCAGTGAAATCGAGGAGGGCAACGGTACGCCGTTGTACCTGCAGCTGCAGCGGGCAGTCAAAGAACTGATTGCAGAACTCCCTGATAATTCACTGTTTCCGTCGGAGCGGGAACTGGCGGATGACTTAAAAATCAACCGGCGGACTTTGCGCAAAGCCCTGGAACCATTCATTGCCGAGGGGCGGTTGCTGCGCAGCCAGCGCGGTACCGTGGTCCGCCATTATCCCAAACCGTCCGCTCAGCGCGAGGAGCAAGTACATCCGTTTACGCTGGACATGGCCGCTCCGGTATTCTGGTTCAAAACCAAGCCGCGGGTTCTGCTGTACGAAACGTTGCCGTTTCAGCAGAAATTCTGGCAGGAAGCGGCCGGGTTGTTCCGGCGCGAAACAAGAATTGAGCTGGAAATCTGCTATCCCCAGTCGCCTTCGCAGGATATGGCGGAATCTTACTGGCAGGAGTTCTCCAAAGGGGATTTCGACCTCGCGCACCTGCCGGTCAGCTATAATTGGAAAGACAATATCGGTGACGTGCTGAGCACCATCCCGGACGAACTCCGGGCCCATGAAGCGTCGGCGGAATTTGCCTCGGAAACGATTGCTCAAACGGTACCGGAACTGCTTCAATACGGTGTGCCGTTTGCTTTTTCGCCGCGGCTCTACTGCTGGAACCGTCATTACGTCGAAAGCCTGAAGCTGGACATCCGCAAGCAGAGCATCGAGGAAATTCTGGAAAAAGCGCAGGCTCTGCCGGAAGGTGTGCCCGTGGCGTCAAACTTTTATGATCTCTGCCTCGACCTGGGCGTACCTGAACATTTCAGCCTGAAAGAAGTCCAGGCACAGCTCAAGATCATTTTGCGAAGACTGCGCCTGGCCCTGTCGCGTCCCGAGCCGGTATTCTACCCTTGTCCTTTGTCCCATATGTATCAAAGGGCAGTCCCGGGAAACGTATTGGTACATGGCCAATACAGCTCAATGCTGAGAATAAAGGAAAAGGACAGGTCCGGTTATCTGTTCAGTCCTGCAACGGTTCGCCGGGGAGGACTTCTCTGGGGCGGCAGTTCTGCACTGGGAATCAGCCGGCAGGGCAGCCACAACGAGGATGCGCTGCGTTTTCTCGAATTCATGCTTTCTGAGAAAATCCAACACAAAGTGGCAAGCGAGCTGCTGATGGCTCCGTTCCGCCGCGCCGAATGGCCAACTCTGGCCGAAACGCTGCAGATGGATCCGGAAAATCTTGCCGCAAGTCTGGCATCCTGCCGGGAAAACCCCAAAGTTTATCCGCCGCCGGTGGGGCTGGTGCTGATGCGTTTTCAGGAAATCATGAGCGGCAAAGCAACCGATGCCGAAGCAACGAAACTGGTACTGCAATATTATGAAGACTCTCTTTCAAAATACAGGAGGTAAAGATGAAAAGGGAACTGGGCAAAGAAAAATTCACACTTATCGAGCTTCTGGTCGTAATTGCTATTATCGCAATTCTGGCGGCCATGCTGCTGCCGGCACTCAATAAAGCCAGAGCCAAGGGACATCAGGCCAAATGCACTTCAAACCTGAAGCAGGTCGGCTTGTGCGTAGTCGCATATGTCAATGACAACAACGATATTTTCATGGCTCCCATCGGTTCCGGCATCTCCCCATGGCAGCTGATGATTGCCGGTAATTACATCGATAACCTGAATATCTGGGACTGCCCCGGTGACAATACCCGTGTCGCCTCCACGCTGACTTCCGGAGGTCCGAACGGATTTTATGCTTACGCCTGGACGAAAGGCATCAACCGCAGCTATATTTTCGAGCGTACGCTCGGTCAATACAACAATCTCAACTATTTCGGATTGTTCAAACCGTCGAGGGAAAAGCAGATCAGCAGTATTCTGATTGCTATCGACTTTGAAAACAGCAATGCCGGCCAGCCGTTTTTCTACGGTTATGAGCAGGCGGAAATAGGCCGGGCGGCCGGCCGGGCCGGACTGCACCACAATGGACGAGCCAATTTGCTGACCGGTGATGGTAGCGTACACCAGGAAGTCGCCGTCGCCATTTTCACTGCGGCCTCTCCATATATACGCCATGCGAGTTACTCTGCTTTCACGACTACCCGTTGAATATAAAAAAACAAGGAGATTATAAGTAATGAAAAAATGGATCCTTCTGAGTCTGTTTCCGGCTTTGTTCGGACTCGGTGCCGCTGAATTGACCGTCAACAATTATCCGGTTCCGTTCGAGAGCACTTCCAACGGCTGGGAAATCAGTTATGCGAAAAACCTCTCCAAGGAAAATCCACAGGAATTGCTGTTGGCAAAAAGCGGTATCAAGAAGCACCCGCAGCATCCTCATATCTCCGGTTACAACGGCGATGTGACGCTGAAAATCGTGGCTCCCGGCCCGGTCAAAGAACTGGAATTCCAAGCCAATGTCACTAATTTTGCCGATTCCCGGCAGCGCAAAAACAAAATTCTGTATTCACTCAACGGTACCGACTACCGGGTACTCGACGAAAAGGAATTCAAGCACCCTGTGTCGCTGACGGGAAAGCTTGAGCTGCCCGAAAACCGCGGTGTCGTCTATCTGCGCTACCAGCGCCTGCTGGAAAATGACGATGCCAACGGTAAATCCGGCTATGTCCTGCTGACCGCGTTGAACTTCAAAGCCAAGGGCGAATTTGCGCAAGCCGAAAGCAAAGCCGAAACCTCATACGACCTGACCAAAGTCTTCCCGACCGGCGTATTCTGGCCCTGGGAACGTACTCAACCAAACGCAGATTTTGCCGGCATGGAGTTGTGGGATTTCGTCGATTACACGATGAAATCTCTGAAGGAACATCACTGCGACACCCTCTGGTTCGTCAATATCGTCCCCGGAGACACTGCCCGCCAGGTTCTGCAGCTGGCGGAAAAGCACGGCTTGAAAGTCATGCTCAATACTCATCTGCTGAGTTATTTCTATCACGGGTTCAACACGTTCGGAGAAGCCGAACAACTCGCCAGACGCAGCGTTAATGAAGTCGGCGACAGCCCTGCCCTGCTCGGCTATGTGCTTAAGGATGAACCGCTCCTGTATTCATTGGCCCAGTGCAGTTATTTCTATCGTCTGATGAAAAAAATGGACCCGAAGCGCGATTCCGCCGCCATCGTCATGAACCGCCAGAGTGAAAGCTTCCTCATGGAAAGCGACCTGCCGGTCATCTGTACCGACATCTATTATTTCGGTCATGACAAATCCACCAATATCCCGAATCCCCCCAAAAACTCTCAGCGGGAGTTCACCCGCGCCATCGGCGGGCTGAACAAGGTCGCGGCACGCCACGGCAAAAACTCCTGGCTCATGCCGCAGATGTTCGGCGACGTCTGGGGACGCCACTACCTGAAGGACGGCAAGATGGTGGTGGAGCCCGGTTCGTACCTGCACTGGCGCATGCCGACCGATGCCGAAACCCGCTGGCAGATCTGGGAAGGAGTGCGCCTCGGCAGTACCGGTATGCTCTTCTATGTGCTGTATCCGCCGATTCCGCTGCAAGACTCTCCGGACAAGATCAAGCCCGATACCCCGGAGGCAAAACGCCTGGCCTCCATGGATAAAAATGCCGCTGCGGCCGCGAAATGGAAACATCAGGAACTAACCAAAGAGCAGCAGGAAATTGACCCGGGCGAAGGCGTGATGCAGCCCGGCGGCAAACCGACCCCGCAGATGCTGGTCATGGGTGAATGCTTCAAAACTCTGCGCCAAAATGCCGACTGGCTGGCCGTCCGGAAAAGAGCGCCGTTCCCGGTAATTTTCGCCGGGGATGATACCACCGGAGTCGCCACCTTCGAACTGCCCGGCGACTATGCGAAACGCCGGGGCGTAATCGTCAACCATGATCTCAAGGAAACCCGCAACCTCAAAGTATTGGCCGCGCCGAACGTCAGCAAAATCATCAACCTGAATACCGGAAAAGAACTGCCGTTGGAACAGATCATCGATGGGTTCAAAAGCTTCCAGATTGAACTGGCGGCCGGCGACGGTGCATTGCTTGACCTTGAATTCGTCAATGGCGAACCCGGCATGCTGCTCTGCCGCGAAGAATTCACGCAGTTGAGCATGCATAAAGTGAAGTTCAACGCGGACAATGCCAGAATCATCCGTTTCGGCGCCTACGGAATCGAACCGAATTTTGCGGTAAAGCTGACTGGCAAACCGGATGTCCCTGTTTTCACGCTGGAGAACCTGACCAATCCGAAAACTGCCGTCAACACCTTTACCATGAACTTGAATTCAAAGAAGGAGCGGGGCATCATCTACGCCATGACCACCGGCAGCGGCGCAATCATAAAAGCGGTAATTAGCTCCGGCAACGGCGAGGAAACCAACGTCAGCCATCTGGACGAGAAGAACCTGACCGCGAAAGCCGGAGACGCCTCAGACAATGGACGGATCATTCAGGAACAGGATTACCGGGTGCCCGCCATTGTTCCGGTCGGTACCACTTCGCTGGAGTTTTTCCTGAAAGACAATCAGGCCGGCATCGAGGACCTGACTGTCTGGTACGTTGAGAAATAATGCTCAGTCGAAACGGAGCCGGACGATGAAAATGGTGTTGTTGCTGCCGTAGCTCATGCACTTGCGCCAGTCGAACGGATCCGGCGGGTTGGTCTGCATCCACTCGGAGGCGACCACCCACGATTCGTGCTCATCCACGTGCATGCAGCCGAAATTGCCGAGGCGCGCTCCGCGCTCGGGCACGGCGATCTGCTCGGTCGAGCGGATCACGCGCAGGGTTTGCCGGTCAACCTCGGCGATGAACAGCGGCGCGCGGTGGCGGAACACGTGATCGTTGCCGGCGCCGCGGCGCGTGTAGACCAGAAACAGCCGTTCACCGGCAGTGATCCAGTGCTGCTGCGTACAGTAGTTACCAAGCTCGGAACCGTCGTCGAAAAGCCATTCACGCGCGGGCTCGAAATGCAGACCGTCGCGGGAGCTGGAAACATATCCTTTTTCGTCATTGCGCAGCGTCAGGTAAAAATCACTGCCGATCCGGGTGAGCGAGGGCTCACAGAAGCCGCGCGGCACCGGACAGGAAAGATCGTTCCCCATCTCGAGCACCCTCATGATGCTGCCGTCAAAGGAGCAACGGGCGACCGCCGAACGGTATGAGTTTTGCCACGGATTTTCCGATTCTTTGCGGTTCATGAAATAGACCGGCAGCAGGATCTCGCCGTTTTCCAGGTCGACGCGCTGGGTGCAGCCCGCGCCGCAGTTGAAATAATCGCCCGGCATTTCGAGGGCGCGCGGAGCGCTCCACTTGCCGGTTTCCGCGTCGAGGGCACTGTACATGGTGAAGCGCGGACGCGGGTCGGGGTACAGTTCATCGTCCTTATAAATGGCGCAATGCCCGGTCAGCAGGAATTTACCGCTACCGGCATGCCACATGGGTGTGGCATCGCACATCGCCAGCTCGGCATCGTCCCCAAACGGCTGGCGGCTCAGCTCCGGCTGCTCGATAATTGGCGACCACGTCTGGCCTCCATCCCGGCTGCGCAGCATGCGAAGTCCATAAAAGATATCGCTGCCGCTCAGCCGCAGGGGCTGCGTCGTAATTACCACGTCTTTCCGGTCCGGCGAAATTCCGCCTCTGGCGTGCACAAAACACTGTTCGCCGCGGAATCCTGTCTCGATCTGCTGCAACGTAATGTTCATAATTATGGCTGAGCCTTCTCTTGGTTAGCCTGAATTTTGGCGATCCGGGTGATATTCATGCGGCGGACGCCGAACGACAAATCGCTCTTGCCGGCCACCAGCTTCTTGAATTCTTCGACATTCTTCACCGTCACGTCGTTGACGCTGTAGATGATTTCGTAGGGTTTGAGCCCGGCCACCGATGCTTTGCTGCCGGTTTTGATGTTGGTGATGATTACCCCCGGCGCATCCTTATCCAGCCGGAAATAATGGCGCACTTCAAACGTCAGGTCGTTGACTGTCAGCCCGAGCTCCTTGTCCTGATATTTCTCGGCATTACCGAGGTAGGTTGGGGCAGAAGTCACGGTCAAGACCTTTTCGGCCATTTTGCCGTCATGGATATAGCTGAGGCGGAATTTCTCGCCGAATCCCAGCGAGGTCAGGACGCTGTTCAGGCGGTTGTCGAGTTCCTGCCACGGCACCGGCATGCGTTCGTAGAACTGCTCCGGCACCCGGTCCAGCTCGCTCCACGGGAACGTCTGGCGCGGATTCTGATCGAACTCCTGGCCGCGCAGCCGGATGGGAATATTGGTTGCCAGCGGCGTAACCCGGGTAATGATGTCATAAACCTGCAGTCCGGCCTCGGCTGCCGGGGAGCCAGGGTACACGTAAGTGACCAGCAGACCGGTGTTGCCGTTCTCAGTCAAAGTCATCACACCTTTCAGCTCGGCGAGGTCCGAATTCATGCGCTGAAATTCGACGCCCAGCCAGGCCAGACGGTCCTGATCGACCTGCAGCTGCGGCACGCTCTGGCGGTCAAACGCCTCATCGGGTTTGGCCAGCAAAGCGGCGATTTCCGCATAAGGCATCAACAGCGTCGGCGACTGGTTGTTGGCCGAGCGCGTCACCCGCATCTGCACCGGCATGGCGATCAGGTGCTTGTTCATGTCAAAAACGAATTGCCCGACGCCCGCCGGAACCATGTTCGGCAGCAGCATATTTTTCCACCCGTCGCGGAAGTTCCGGATAAACGAAGGCGTGGTCCGGAAATCGAGGCTGTCGCCGTCGACGCGGATCTCCACCCCATAAAGCATCTGCCTGGTCAAATCCGGCAACGCGTCTTTCACCTGTTCAATGCCCTTGCCGGGCAGCTTGCTCTCCGGCTTGATCAACAGAATCCCGAAATCCTTGAACGCCACCTCAAATTCGGCGGCCACCGCCTTGCGGTCCGACATAATGACAAACCGTTCGATCCGGGCGATTTCCTGCGCCGTCATCCGGACGTTGAGCATTACCCGGCCGTCCTGCAGCAGCATCCCGGGCACCGTAAGCTCGGCCGGCTTGCGCTGTTCTTCGTAATACTCGCGGGTATTCGGCTGAAGCTGACGGCGGCGCATGCGGATTTTGACGGCATAGAAGTTCTCGCCGATCGCCTCTTCCGCCTCCGCAATCGCTTTATAAAGATCATCGGCGGGGACCGCGCGCCACTTCGCCGGGCCGTCCTGCCAGCATTTATCGAGGGCGATTTTGCCGTCGGTGGTATAGCCGATCGTCACCGGGTTCCCTTCCTTATCCAGCAGCAGCGAATGCGGCACGCCAACCATTTCCTCTCTGTTTTCGAGGTTGTAGGTGATATTGGCGGGGGCAAATTTACGCAGCCCCCCGGTCCACAACCCGCCATCTTTGAGCAGATAAAAATTATAGGCGATTTCTTTGGCATCCGCCTTGAATTGCAGCGGCACGGTTCCTTCCAGCGGAGCCGACAGTTTCAGCCGGATGGCGCTCTGCTCCGGGTAGAAGGCATCGATGGAAGCCTCCACGCTTTTGCCGTTGTACTCCACGGTGATTTTTTCCAGATACGCCGGCAGCGCCATGGCATTGCCGGTCAACACCTGGTCGCCGGCCACCACAAACCCGAAGGTCTGGAATGGACGCTGCTCTTCCAGGCAATTTTTCACATTGATGCCGTACAACCGGGGCTCACGCCCCTTGGAATCCAGCTTGAAATAATAATTGACCACGACCGCGGACGGTAACAGTTTCTTCAGCACCGGCATCTGTTCAAGCAGATTGGCGGCTTTTTCCGTTTCGTCCTTGGTTTCGCCTTCTTCCTGGGCCCGGACCGGCAGTGCCGCAGCGGCCAGAAGGAATGCCAGAGTTATACAGAATATATTTTTCATCGCTTTTACTCCTTATCGAAATCGGTCGCGAAATCAATCACGGTCTGCCGGAGCGCACCGTTACGCATCAGCGTCAGCAGGGTTTTCCGCTTGTTGTCGATGTTGGCCAGCGCCGCGTCATAGGCTTTTTTCAAGTCGTCCAGAGTCTTGATTTCCGTATCATTGACCTTGAGGATGATATCCCGCTGGAAGAGTTGGGCGCGGCTCCCCTGCCCGCTGAAATGAACGCCATAAACAAAGACGCCTTCCGGCTGATAAAAATACAAGTCACTGTTATCGAAGCGGTTAATGGCACGCGCGGTGAATTCCCAGCGCGGCAGGTCAAGGATATCGCCCTCGACCTTACCCTTGGCGCGGGGGGTGACGCTGACTTTCATGGCTTTGCCTTCGCGCAGGATATCAAATTCCACCGCCTGGTCGAACGGCAGCAGCCCCAGCAAGCGCTTGAAATCCGGCATATCTTCGCTGGTTTCCACCGAAACCGGATTGCCGCCCACCGCCACAATCACGTCCTGCGGCAGGATGCCCTCGCGGCGTGCCGGGCTCCCCGGCTCGGTACCGGCAACGATCACACCATTCGGATAATCAAAGTAAATATTGCGGTCAAAATCGCGCAACGGCTGCAGCGTCAGCCCCAGCCACGCCCAGTTCACATCGCCATACTGCCGCAGACGGCTGATCACGTACTGCGCCGTATGCGCCGGAATCGAAAATGCCAGCGCCCCGGTCCCCATTCCCAACGTGTTGATCCCGATCACCTTGCCGCTGGTATTCACCAACGGTCCGCCGGAGTTGCCCGGCAAAATCGCGGCATCGGTCTGATACCACAGCGTGTATTCGCCGTTGCCCGCCAGATAACGCCCGGCGCAGGAGATGATACCGATCGACACCGAGCGGTTCAGGCCCCACGGCGCCCCCATGGCCATGACGAAGTCGCCGTCCGAAACATTGCCGGAGTTGTCGAACTCGGCAAACGGCAGCGGCTTGTCGTCCGCAGGGCGCTCGAGCTTGAGCAGCGCCAGGTCGGTGTCCTTGTCGCTGCCGACCAGCTTGGCGGTATAGGCGCGGCCGTCGTACAGCAGACAGCGGATCTCGGTGGCTTTGTCAATCACATGATGATTCGTCACCACCTCGCCGTCGGCGGAAATCACCACCCCGCTGCCGGAAACCGTGTTGGACACATTCTTGCCGGCCTGCAGGTTATCGCGAATGACCTTGATATAGACCACCGCCGGAAAGACCTGATTTTTGGCCGCTGTCACCGTATTCTGGAAATCAGCACCGTAGGGACTCCCCTCGCTCCGGCAGCCGGCCACACACAATGCCAGCGCCACAACGACCGTCAAAAGATAGATTTTACGCATAATGTTCTCCTGTAACTCCATTGGGCTTAAAAAATAAAAGCCGCTTTCGCAATGAAAGCGGCCCCCTGATAAAAAAAATCACCTGCTCGATTTATTCATTCTCTTCCCCGGCTTTCAGGAGCTTGAGAATTTCGGCAGGTTCATTGATCTTGCTGACAATTTCCTTGATGATATTGGTCTGGCGCAGCTTGCGCGAGATGCTGCCGAGCAGCTGCAGGTATTCCTGCTGGTTGCGGTCCGGCGCCACGATGAAAACCAATACCCGCACCGGCTCGTCGTCCTGGCTTTCATAATCTTCGATCGGCTTGGCGGTCACGCCCACGATTACCACCGGATCGGGAATCGTATTCAAACGCACGTGCGGCAGGGCCAGCCCGAAGCCAACGCCGGTAGTCATCATCTTTTCGCGTTTCCAGGTGGCACGGAAGATAATGTCGCGGTCGACTTTGGATTGAATCGCAGCTGCGGTAATCAGTTCGTCAAGTACTTCAAATTTATTGCTTCCGTTCAAAATCAGAATGGATTCGTTTGTCAGATACTTGGTAAAATTCATTTTCATTAAATTGTCTCCGGTTATTTACTCAGTCATACCCCTAATTTAACATCCTTAAATAAGTTTTCAATAGGGGGAAATAGTAAATAGCAATTTTTTTTGTCCTCAAAGATTATACTTCTTCAGTAGTCTTTCATGAATTCAAAGTCCGATAATTGCAACCGTTTGCCAGACTTCTCCTGACGGATCAGGCCGCTCAGCTCCGCACAAAGCGGGAACCAGTGCCGCTTGCGGGCGGCTGCCGCCATGGGCGCTTCGCCGCTGTCACACAGCATTTGATAATACTTGTTGGCCCCCTCGGGGTCCCGGTTTCTGATCACCTCGCCCGCCGCCCACAGCGCCGAACTGCGCAGCTTCGGATTTTCCGCCAGCAGCGCCGCCCGCGCAAACATATCCGAAGCCACCCAGCGGTAATGAAACCGCCGGAGCGCCGTCGACCGGGCGGGCACCTGGGGCTTAATGTCCCCCGTCCAGGACAAATTGATCTGCCCGTTGCGCCAGTTGTCCGCCGGCATCTGATACATTCCCCCCATGATGAAGTTGTCCGGATACGTCTCGGTGCCGCGCAACTGCAAGCCCTTGCTGAACAACAGTTGTCCCAGCTCAAAAAGCGCCAGCGCACGCTCCTCCGCTTTCTTCGCCGGGTCATTGGCCGACACGCTCAGATCCACATAAAGCAGATACAATTCCTTTGCTTCTTCCGGAAACCACTGCCCGGCCTCCGTCACCTTGCCCTCACGCATCAACCTCCGCGCCAACAAATAACGCAGCCGGTCGCCGGCCTTCGTGTGATTGGTGCAATATTCGATCAAGTCCGCGGTCTTCACGTATTCCTCCGCCACAATCGCAGCATCGTTCCAGCTCCCGGCTTCCAGAAAGGTATGCATCGCTTCCAGAAAATCGGACTGCTCCACCAGAATCGTCCCCAACACCCCCTTCACCTCCTGCGCGAAAGTCGTCCTGACATCCTCCCCCCACCCCTGCTCGTATTCAAATAGCCATCCTTGAGGGCGAAAAACCGTCTTGTCACTTTTCTGATAAATCTCCAGCCATTTGGCCAGCTTCTCCGCCGCAAGCTTGATGTTGCCGTCCCGCTTGGCCAGCCGCGCCTCCAAATACAATTTCATCAGGGAATCATCCGGCACAAATTTCAGAAATTTCCGGCAAACGTCAATGTTATTGCAAAAATAATATAATGCTGCCATCCGCTCGGCAATATAAATCTTGCTGTCCGGGGCGATCGAATCCAGCACCTGCCCCGGAAGGGCACTGTTCATCAGGTATAATTCCAGAAAAAAAGGATTATTCTTCCACTCGTTGACAGTAATCCCCTTACAAACCTCCCGGGTCAACCGCCCGAAACCGAAAGCATCGGCTACATCATTATTGGCCACAGCTATGGCCCAATACTTCAACTTCTTCCCCGGCTCCGTTACATCCTGAAAATTAACGATATAACTGCGCTTCCCCAACCCGAGCGAATCGGCGAAACCGTCATCCGACACAGCCTTGCGCAACTTCTGGTAATACCCATACGCTTCGTCGGCATCGCGTTTCACCGCCAGATTTCCGAGCATGTAATACACCCAGCTCGTGCGGTAATGCCGCTGCCCTGCCGGCAACTCCAGCAATTCCTTCCAATACTTCGGGAAATAAACGCCATCCTTGCCGGTCATCTCCGCGAAGCCTGCCGAATACAGATAAAATTCCCGCAGATTCGCCGGTACCGCCGGTATCGAATCCGGAATTATCCCCTTGCGGCAGGCCGCGTCAAACTCAAGGTATTGCGGCCGATATGAGTTCTCGCCGAAATCCTTTTCCGTGGCTTCCTTTGTGCTTATCTTGCCGCTCTTGCTGAAGTCAAATCCCGAACTCTCCGGATAATATTGCTTTACCAGCAACCGGATATCATATCTGCCATTGAAATCCATCATTCGCGGCGCCTCGTAAGTCAGATACGACACCGGAAAAAACGGTCCGCAGCCCCAGGCCACCGCCGTCAGCAAAATCATCCACAAAATAACCAGCTTCTTCATTTCTCTTTTTCTTCCTCTATTTTAAGCAAATTTGACTGATCCATAAAAAACGTGCCGACCCGCACCGCCTGCCCGCAACCGGGGAACGGCACACTCAGCTTATCCGGCAACACCGCAAATCCCTGATTTGCCGAAAGATTCCGCACCTCACGCGCCAACTCGAACTCTCCGCCCTTCCGTTGCCACGCCAGTGCCAAAACCAATGGCTCCGCCCGCAGCTGATTGCGCGGCGTCACCCAAATCTCCAGCGCATTTTTCGCCACTTGCCGGTACTCAAACGTGCAATGCGCCTCCGGCACTCTCCCCTGCTCCAACTCTTTCAACACCGCCAGATCATAACTGAGCCGGTCACCGGACACCGGCAGCCGGAACCATGTCACATCCAGATCGCGATTTTCCTGCAGCAAATCCCTCAAAAGCCCAAGCTCCGGTCCGGCCAGCCTGCCGCGATACCGCCCGTCAGGTGGCATTATCCCCTCCGCGCTCAACGTCGCAAACTTTCCGCTGTCGTGCTCAAACCACAACATATATGCATACCCTGGCAACGCCAACTTGAAACGGTACGGCAATGCCCTGGCCCGTGCAATCGCCTGTCTCGCCACTCGTCCGTCGATCAGCGAATAGTCATCATCAAAATGCCCCGGCACCTCCAAACCATGTAATTGCAGCACATAATAATCCACCTGCGCCACCACCGCGGCAAATTCCGCCCGCCTCAAATGACATGGCAACACCGTTACCGACAGCTCCGTCACCGACTCCGGCAAACGCACCTTCAACTCCTTCAACAATCCGGCATACTCACCGAGACGCCTCTCCGGCACATCGATATCGAGCTGAACCCGCCCTGCCCCGATCCGCCCGATCTCCTCCGCCAAACGCCCAAACCCCTCCTGCGACAACGCCCCCACGCGTACCCTGAAAACAGCCGTAACCTCCCGCTTTGCCCAAACCTCCTCCGTCACCCTACTGCGTTCCACTGAATTCGCATTCAATTCCGCCGCCAACACCAGCAACTTTCCCGGACAACTTCCGGCCGCCTCCACGACCTCGGGGGTCCAATTCCGCTGCCACACATAAAACTCCACTTCCCGAGCGGAAACATGAAATATG
>JBEBXH010000117.1:0-13507 GCA_040391785.1 Victivallis vadensis | reverse complement strand
GGCAGGGTCAAGGGGCGGCAGCCTCCTTGCGCGAGTCGGAAACTCGCGGATCTCCCTTTTAAAGTACTGAGGTGCAGGCCAATACGGCCTGCCGCGGGGAGCGCGAGGGGGCGCGCAGCCGCCCTCGCAGGTGCATTTACGGCAGCAGGAAGTCCCAGATCCCGGTAACGGGTTCATCGATCATTTTCAGGTAAGTTTCGAGAACCTTGACCCAGGGGCTGTCGATGGTCGACAGTGTGGAATCGCCGAAGGGCTGGGCACTGTAGTAATATATGGTGCCCTTGCCGACTTGACGGCTGAAGGCGGCGGGGGAATTGTCGGGAAATCTGGCGATGAGCCTGGCGTCTGCGGGGAGGCTGGTGGCGCGGGCCATGACTTTGCCGGTGAATTCGTTGTCGACGTTCTTTTGGGGCAGCAGCGGCAGCGGGGTGCCGTCCGGCAGTAATATTTGTGCGTGGTTCACGGCGGCGCCGGGCTTGGCGCCGAGCAGTTCGACGCGGTATTTTTCGAGGCTTGAGCCGTCGGTGCCGGTAGTCAGGAAATCGGGGTCGAAAATCACCAGGATGCCGCCTTTTTTCACGTACTGGACGAGTTTTCCGGCGGTGGCGGTGTCGGCGTAATTCAGGCGCGGGACGAACAGGAGTTTGTAATTGCTCAAGTCGTCGATGCCGAGTTCCAGCGAGCTGTCCGCCACGAAACGGAAGTTGCGTTTCAGTTTTTCGCCCATCAGGGCGTAGAGCGAATACCACTGATGCTGCGCTTTGTCCTGATCGGCGATCATCGAGGGATAGGAGACGAAGATGCCGGTGCGGGTTTCGGGCAGCTTGAGGCGATTCATTTCGTGAGCGAGTTTGTTGACGCGGAGCATTTCCTTATAAGCATCGGGGCAGGTGTAGCGGAAGGGGCCGTCCGTGTACCAGAAAAGGACTTCGGCACCGTTTTTCAGGGCCTGCGAGGCCCATTCGCGGATGCGCTCCGGGGTTGGCGCCATGCCGCAGTAAATGAACCCCTGCGGCATGATGCAGGTGGGCTTGTGCGAGAGATCCTTCAGGTATTTGGTAGAAAATCCGGTTTGGTACAGCGCGCGTTCGCGGCCGAAATGCGAGATTGTGGCGGTGGGATAGGGGTCGGCGGAGGTGATGTCGGTGGCGGCGGCCACCAGCGGCACGTCGATATAGTTCATGCCGTACATGAAACAGAAATTATAGGTGATCACCGGGATGCCGCTGTAGTTTTCGTGGAAGAATTTGAGGTCCTTGGCGGCTTCTTCGGCGGCGCGTTTGTTCCACCAGCGGATGAAGGCGATGCGCGAGAGATTGCCCTCCACGCGGTCCGCGGGTTTCGGTCCGTGGAAGTCGTACAAACCATATTTGCCGGAGCCGAATTCGGCCTTAATTTCGCGGTCGGTCTCGTCCAGAACCGCTTTGTTTTCCGGCTGCAGGGTGCGGCTGAAATTACTGAAGGTGGCGTAACCCATCGGTTCGTCGATGACTTCGACCAGTGCCATGTAAGGCTTCAGTTTATTGGCTTCTTTTTCGATATAGGAGGCGGCGGCCTGGCGAATGATTTCGTGGTAAACGGGGTCGATGGCGTCCACCGAGCGTACCGCGCCGGGTTTGGAGTTCTGGCTCACATAGCGGGCCCGGCCGCTTTCGATGGCTTTCTGGCGGTGCCATGAGCTGCTGGCGTTCCACCAGATTTTGGTGCCGTATTGCTTGTGGTTATCGGCAATGGCTTTGATGCCGCCGACGTCGGTGATCCACGGGTACGGGATGCTGAACATGCCGGTATCGCCGATTTCCGCCGAGTATTCGGCAAAGAGTTTTTTCGGATCGGGATTCTCTTTGCGGAACGCTTCCGGGTACAGCGCCAGCCGCCCGTCGTGCGCCCAGCTGCCGACGATGTAATTGCCGGGTTCATCGCTCTGCAGTTCCTTGAATTTGGCCTGCGGCCGGGCGACCTTGAAGGGATCGATGTCGTGCAGCTCGGTGAAGCGGGTAATGGCGGCATTGCTGCCGAGTTCAAGTACCGCGTATTTGCGGAAATTGCCGAAGTTCTCGCCGCTGCGCTGCCAATGCGAATTTTCGCGCACCCCGGCGTAACGTTCGCGGGCGAAATTGACCAGCAGTTTCGCCGGTTTGCCGTTCAAACCCAGTGCGGAGTACGGGATGATGAATTCGGAGCTCCAGCTGTTTTCGCCCACCTTGGCGGAGGCTTGCCAGTCGCCGTTCCACTTCGGGTTGCTGATGAACGGATTGCCCTGTTCGGAGAGGAAACGCTCGGCGTCGTGGCGGGCGCCGTTGGCATTGACGATGAACTGAAAGCAGCGGCCCTCGGGAATGGCGATGAACACTTCGTTGCAATCGTCCTCCCACAGCGGTGCGTCGACTTTCCGGTGTTTGGCTTTAAGGTTTTTGATGAATGGTTCGGTGTTGTCGAAAGTAATGCGCAATGCTTTGTCGTCGAAGGACAAGCGGACTTTGGTTTCGGCGTCCGGCAGGCCGGCTTTGCCGATGATTTCATTGCGATAGAAATCCGTCAGAACGGCTTCGCCGGATGAAAGTGCGACGTGGTCCCCGACCTCGGTCAGCGACAGGTCGGCGAATTGATAAGTTCCGGCGCAACCGTTGAACGTGAAGCCGAATTGTGCGGCATTGGTTTGTTCATTGGTGGTAAATTCAAATTTCAGGGTTTGCCACTCCGTCGAGGAGCTGGCCGGGAAGTCGAATTTCTGCTGACCGGACGAGCCGTTCGCAGCTCCCTCCGCCTTGCGGTACAGCAGGTTGAACGAAGGGCGTTTCTGCCCCGAAGCCGCTTCCTGATCCTGACTGTAGCGGAACGAGGCCTTGTAAGTGGTCCGCGGCTTCAAGTTAATCACGGTGATGATCGACGCCTGGCCGGTCGGGTTGATCTTGACCTCGGTGGCGCCGTCCGCGGTTTTGCTGACTTTGCCGGCGAAACCGCCGCCGCCCGGCCAGGTCCGCCAGCCGCCCTTGCACAGGGTCAAATCACTGCCGGGGAAAAGGTTTTCCGAGGCGTAACCGCACAGAATTGCGGCAAATAATAAACTGAAGATATATTTTTTCATAAAATTCCTTGCGGGGGGTTAACGGTCGTAGCCGGGGTCTTCGTCGATGGCCTTGCGGCGCTGGATATGCGTGGTGGCGGTGGCCTGGCGCTGGAGCGCGTCGAATTTCGTCACCTTGACCCGGCCGTCCATCAGCAATACATTGATATGATTTTCGTGGAGGAAGCCATCCCGCGTGGTGACGTTCAGCACAAAATAATCGTAGAAAACCGCGAGTGACGGCTGCACATCGGCCATGCGCATACGGTAAACGCCCTCCACCAGGATATTGTGCCAGGCCATGTAATAACTGATTCTTTTGTCCGTAATCGGTTCGAAGATCTGGCCGTTGTCGGCGGGGCATTTGTAGATTTCAAAAGGCTTGTTGTTCCAGCCGGGCCGGTTCGGGGCAATCGTGTACTGGTAAAGTATCCGGTCCGGGGTCACATTGGTAGGGTCGGAGTAATTGCCGAACACATAAGTCTGATTCCGCCGGTTCGGGGTGAACCCATCGTAGTCATCGGTGTAAATATGCATAAAGGTGCCGATCTGCTTGAGCTGCGAGATGCAGGCGGACGACTTCGCCCGCGCCCGGGCCTGATTCAGCGCCGGCAGCAGCATGGCTGCAAGTATGGCAATGATCGCGATTACTACCAGCAACTCAATAAGTGTGAAATTCTTTGTCCGGGAAATCATGATAACCTCCGTTTTTTCATAATGTTTCTCCGATATATACTTCCGATTTTGGTGAAAAACGTTCCGGTTCAATTGGTTCAGGGACGAAGCGCCGCATCAGTTTTTCCACGGCGAGCTGGCCGATTTCCTCGGCCTTGGTGCGCAGGGTCGCCAGCAGAGGGTAGATCCTGGGACTGAAGCCGATATCAAATCCGGCGCAAAGCCCCAGCCCGTTGCCGAAAGCCGTATCATTCTCCCAGGGCCGCTCAAAAAGCGCCCGGCATGTGCTGCCGGTATCGGTGAGAATCAGGATTTTCCGGCCGGCGGCCCTTTGCTCCTTGACGACCGCGGACAACTTCTGACCGGTCTGCTCAAACGGCAGCAGTGAGCAATCATCGAGAACCGTATATTGATTATACAAATCGGCGTCTTGCTCGACATATGCCTTGAATAATTCAAAAATCTCATGATAATTGTCGGAAACCTTGCCATAAGTACCGCTGCGCATGAAAATGACATAATCATAACTGAGGCGCTTGACCAGGCTCATCAGGTGAATCAGGTTTTCGCGGTTGGGCGGGGACACCGAATCCAGCGGCAGCGCAGTGCGGCGGTTGAGGATCATCATGGGTTTACCAGTAAACTTCATGACTTCCTCGACGATGCTGTCCGGAATGCGCTCGTCGATCAGGTAGCCGTCCACCTGATCGATACAGGCGATCATTTCGTTCTTGATGTTCTGCATTGAAGTACTGCTGATCGGCCACTGGTTCAGTACCGCCGTACAGTGGAAATTCAACAGATTAACCCGGTTGTTTCCGCATGCCTGCTGTATGCCCAGATTGATCAGATTGAAGTAGTTATCGTGTTCGTTGAACTCCCGGAGCGGCCGCACGAAATTGGCGATGACGCTGCAGCGGCTGCTCTGCGGAGAAGAAATCGAACCGCCCACATAATAGCCCTGGCCGGACTTCGGCGCGATCAGCCGCAGGTCCGAGAGTTCCTTGTAGGCCTTGAGCACGGTCATATGGCTGACCCCGTAGCGTTCGCGGAGATCATTGACCGACGGCACCTTGTCGCCGAACTTCAACGCCTGCGACTCGATATCCGATTTTATATCCGTGGCGATTCTCTGATAAATATTCATGAACACACTTTAGTATTAAGTTTACCTGTAAATATTATACAGCCATTCATCTCCCGTGTCAATACCCCCGCAAAACATTTCCGGCAAAATTCTTTTTATCCACAAAAAAACACAAAAAAGGAAACCAAAAAATTTTGTGTATTTTGTGGATAAAAATAGATTAACAATTCGTAAGCCGGAGGAAATTTTCGGCGAAAATGAGCTCGTAATCGCGTTTGGCCAGCTTCTCGCAGAGGACGCCGTGCACGTACATGGCGGGGTTGCAGACCGGATAATCCGAGCCGAAGAGGAAACGTTCCGCGCCGACTTCCTGAACGCCGTGCCGCAGCATACCCCAGCGGAAAATTCCGGTGCCGGAGAGGTCCAGATAGAGGTTCGGGTAACGCTTCATCAGCGCCAGACGCGCGAGGTAGGTCGGGGCCTCGCCCGGATGGGCCATGACCAGTTTCAGGTTCGGAAAATCGAGCAGGATTTTCTCGATGTCATCGAGTTCGTGCTGATGAATGTTTACTGGTAAACTCAGTGCCTGGGCCAGGTCGTAAACCGGGTGAAGGGATTTGACGGAATATTCCGGGGTGCCGGCCATGTAGGACACCAGTTCGCCGATCCAGCGGACGCCCAGGCGATGCATTTCTTCGACTTCGCGGCAGGATTCTTCGGGGTAGGCCGCGTGCACCGAAATGCCGGGCAGGAAAAAATCGGGGTAGAGTTCCCGGAATTTCAGCGCGTCGCGGTTGCAGTTTCGGACGGTATCGAAATCCCTGGCTTCGCTTTTGATGATGGCGGAGCCGCAGGCGCGGCGGATGCCGCAGGATTGCAGGTCGGCGACGAATTCCTGAGGCGTTTCCGGCCAGCCATAGGGGCCGAAACAGTCGGCGTGATCGACGAACGGATGGATATGGGCATCGATGATTTCAAAGTCAAACATAGGGCAGTCTCACAGTTTAATTCAGGGGAATATAAATCTGCGGTACCGATTATGCAAGCGGAAAAATCAGCGTTTCTGGCGAATCACCATGAACAGAATCGGTGCGAGGACAAAGAAAATCGCCGCGCTGGTGAGAAAAGTGAAGCGCACACCGAAGTTGTAAATGATGTATCCGCTGATCGCCATACTGGTCAGCATGCCGATGGAGCGGAAGCAGGCCGCAAACCCGAAAACCGTGCCGCGTTTGCCCGGCGGCGTGGCCCGCGACAGCATGGTTTGGAATACCGGTTCGATGCCTCCCGCCATGAAGTAGTGGAAAAAACGCGCACCGCCGAGCACAAACAGCGAAGCCGTGGCCCCCTGGCACAGCAGCATGAGGCCGGCGCCGATGGCCGCGGGGATGACGATTTTTGCCGGCGGCAGGCGGTCGCACAGCAGCCCCAGCATCGGGCCGGACAGGATCGCGGCGGCGGCCGTGGTCGCGCTGATAATGGCGGTCCACTTGGCGGCGCCGTCGATGCCGTTGATTTTTTCCACCAGCAGTGCGATGTAGGGGTTTTCGAAGGACCGCGCCAGCCCGGTCAGCAGCAGCACAGCCAGGATGCTCCAGGTAAAGCGGCTGAAACGGGGAAGCACCCGCCGTACCCGCGAAACTTTTCTGAGGCGTTCGCGGCGGCGGACGTTTTGTTCGTGGGTACGCGGCACGAAGTTGTCTTCCACCAGAAAAAACACCATCAGCAATGCGGAAAGGAGCATGACGCCGCAGACGATGAACGACCACGTGTATCCCCATTTGCTGATGACGAACCCGCCAATCATGAAACCCATCATGTTGCCACTCCACCAGCCGGAGCTGAGAGTGCCGAGCGCGAAGCCGTGGCGGTGCTCCGGGGTGGTGCTGCAGACCAGTGTCTGGGCCGCGTTAACCGTTCCCGCGAATGCTCCCACGAAAAAGCGCAGGATCACCAGCATGATCGCCATCGGCATCAACGCCATCAGCGGAATCAGGATGGCGGTGGCCAGGTAAGTGCGCATCAGCATGATCTTGCGCCCGTAGCGGTCGGCCAGCGAACCCCATATCGGTACAAATATCGCAAAACCGAGTTGTCCGCCGAACGAAAACGCCGCCACCCACGCGCCGCGCACCGAAATATCGGTGATGTCGAATGCGTCGCGGAGATAAAGCGGAATATACGGCAGGATTGCTGCAAATGCCGCGGAGCATAAGATTTGCGAAAACCAGACAACAAACAGATTTCTGCGCCAACTGATCATAAAAAATTGGATAACCGTAATTGGAGGTTGATACAATCCAATATAGTGTTGAATGGGAATTCATCAACCGGTTTGAGGTGATTTATCATGAATAAGAATGAATAATTCTTGAAATCATGTTTTGACGGAGTATCTTTAGCATATCACTGCAAGGAGCGATATGAAACCGGTTACATCTATCATGGTTGCCGAAGCCGCCGGGGTCTCACAGACCACGGTCTCGCGTGTGTTGAACAACAGTCCGCAGGTCGATACCCACACCCGGCGCAAAGTGATCCGGATCGCACGCGAACTGAATTACCCGCTGATTCCGCAGTCGAAATCGAAGACGATCGGAATCATCATGACCCGTGAATCGCCGATCACCAGTTTTTATGCCATGACCATATCCGCGCTCAAGGAAGCGGCATATTCGCGCAATTACCGCATGGAAATCATCTCCAACAACGACCTCGGAATGCTGAATACCCGGATCATCAGCGGCGCGATCGCCATTTCCAACGACGCCACAATGAACAAGCGCTGGAGCGAAACCACCACGCTGCCGCTGGTTCGTTATGAATCGAAGAGTTCGCATCAGGATAATATTTATACCGTTTATACCGGCATGCAGGCGCTGATTGCCGGTGCGATGAAGCTGTTGACGGAGCACGGGCACCGGGATATCGCATTTCTGGGGACCAAGCGGAAAAATTATGACAATCTGATCAATCCCACATACAAATATTTTATCCGCGAAATGATCAACGCGGGGGTGAAAGATCCCGAGCACTGGATATCGTTCGGGCATGATGAACCGCTGGATGAGCGGCTGGAGCGGATCCTGGCGTTGAAGCCGACGGCGATGATCATCTTTCCGGGGGATCTGGCGATACAGGTTTGCAGCAAGCTCAACCGCCTGGGGATTCGTGTGCCCGGGGATATGTCGATCATAACGCGCGAATACAGGGATATTTCGGAATACTGGTCGCCGCCGTTGACGACGATCTGTCCGGATTACGGCAAAATGAGCCATGCGGCGCTGGAGCTGCTGGACAATCTGATTGCGGGACAGACCGGGCTGAAGGATATTCCGATCCCGGGAACGCTGATGATCCGCGATTCAGTAGCGAAGCCTAAATAATTACGAGTTAAAGAACAAACCTGCCGCCAGGTGTTCGCCCGGCGGCAGGTTTGTTTTTTAAAATTTCTTGACAAAATCATTTTCACGCGGTATAATATGCACTTGAAATTGCTAATTATTCAGACACGAACATGTTTAAAAATGTCATCGGAAACAGTCAGTTCATTCTGATTTTCTCTCTTGCCGCTCTGATCGCCGCCGGCACCGTCCTGCTGAAAAGCCCCCTGGTCGAATTCAAGGGCGAATTGAGCTGGCTCGACTCACTTTTCACCTGTACCTCCGCCGCCTGCGTGGTCGGACTCGCAACGGTCCCCACCGACAGTTTCAACCTCGCCGGACAATGGGTTATCATCCTGTTGATGCAATGCGGCGGCATCGGCATGATGACCATCGCCGCTTCGTTCGTCCTCATGCTGCGGCACGATTTCACCTGGCGCAAAAAACACATGCTGGCTGCGATCAACGACGATTTCCCGATTTGCCACGTCGGCAGCCTCGTCAAAACCGTGGTCAGTTACAGCCTACTGATCGAATCCATCGGTTTCCTGCTGATGCTGCCGGGTTTTTTATTCATCGGGAAATACGATCTTTTTCACGCGGTTCATTACAGCTTATTTCACACCGTTTCCGCGTTCTGCAATGCCGGCTTCAGCACATTTCCGGACAATCTGATGGGGCTCGGCAGCTACCTGAAACTGGTCATATGCGGGTTGATCGTCAGCGGCGGACTCGGTTTTTATGCCATCTATGATATTGCCCATCACCGGCGCAAGGAGCATTTTCAGGCCAACACCAAAATCATCCTGGTCACCACGTTACTGCTGATCACCGGCGGAGCACTGACGGTGAAGGGGTTCGAATGGCTGGGCGGACACCAGATCGACTGGGTGGACGCGCTGTTTCAGTCGATTACTGCGCGAACGGCCGGTTTCAACACGGTCGATATGACGGCGCTGGAGTCGTCCACGCTGTTCGTCCTCACCGTCCTGATGTTCATCGGAGCCTCGCCGAATTCGACCGGCGGGGGCATCAAAACCACCACCTTTGCCGTGGCGCTGCTTTCTGCCTGGAGCATTCTCCGCGGCCGCGAGAACCTGACCGTTTTCAAACGCAATATCGCGGTACATTACCAAATCAAAGCATTTGCCATCATCATGACCTTTATCACACTGATTTTGACCTGTTCGATTTTCATCTGCACCACGGTGGAGTCGCATTTCTCAATCAAGGAAATCGGCTTCGAAGTGGTGTCGGCACTGACCACCACCGGGCTGTCGCTGGGTTATTCCATGGAGGCGGAGCCTTACGGCAAAATCGCACTGATCATCTGCATGTTCCTCGGCCGTATCGGACCATTTGCCACCTTCATGTTCCTGGTCGGCCGGACCAAAGCGGAGAATCTCTCTTATCCCGAAGAAAGCATCACGCTGATATAGGAAATGCGAGGGCGGCTGTGCAAGTCTCTCGTACTTTTTTGCCGGATCCGGGGTTGTATTTCGGCGGGAGCGTGGTATACTGATGATCGGAAAGGATCATTGAGTGATGAGAAAAATTTTTGACCGAATCAGTATGCTTTTTCTCCGGCTGTTCAGGCCGAAGGCGGCGCGCCGGCGTTTGCTGCGCGAGTCGATTCCGGTGAACCTCGGGGAATTTTTCGAGTGCGGGGATTACAGCGTTTCCAAACTGGTGTCGGAAGTGGATTCACATTACTCGGTGTTTTATTTGTGGAAGGACCAGGCGCATAAGAAGAGACGGCAGATTGAGGCGCCGGACGTCCGGCTCAAGAAAATGCAGCGTTTGATCCTGCGCAAAATCCTGTATGCATTTGCCGCGTCGCCGTACTCGCACGGGTTTGTCCGCAAACGCTCCATTGTGTCCAATGCCGCGTTGCATACCGGCCGGAAATTCGTGCTGAAACTGGATTTGAAAGATTTCTTCCCGTCCGTGACCCGCGATATGATCCTGCAGGAATGGCGCAACAACAAGATCATCACGCCGCAGAACGAACAGACCGTACAGACCATTCTGCGGCTCTGCCTGTACAAGGACCGTTTGCCGCAGGGCGCGCCGACGAGTCCGGCGCTGGCCAATATTGTTTGCCGCGAGCTCGATTATACGCTGGCCAAGTTCGCACGCAAAAACCGCATGAAGTATTCGCGCTACGCGGACGACCTGACTTTTTCCGGAAACAGCGACGACTGCTACAAGCTCATCCCGCTGATAAAGAAGCTCGTCACCCTCTGCGGCTTCACCGTCAACGAAAAGAAGGTCAATGTCCTGAAGCCGCACCGCCGCCAGACCGTGACCGGACTGGTGGTGAACTGTGCCGGGCGCACCGGGGTCAAGCGCAATGAACGGATGAAACTGCGTGCTTACATGCACCAGATCATCAAGGGCAAAATTCCCCGGCGGCAGGTGAATATGCAGAAGCTCCGCGGCCATGTGTCATTTATGCTGCATGCCGATCCCCGGCACGGGGCCTACTTCGCCAAACAGCTGAAGATTATCGAGAAAAAGTCCTGAGCCGTCTTGAAAAACGCTATTTCCCGGTTATGTTCATGGGTGAAAAGTTTTGATCCTGGCGAAGTATCTTCGTCGTTAAATCGATGTCTTACGTCGAATTCTATCAGACCGGGAAGGACTGCGTCCTTCTCCTCACTGATATAAAGAAAACTTTTCACTTCCCGCTCCGCAAGGGCGGGATTTTTTATTTCGGCATGACCGGCGGAGGAAGCGTGGCTTTGCCGCCGGGAGTGCCCGGAGCGGCGACCGGTCTCACAAGCGGAGCGCCCGTTCTGGCCTTGGCCGGGAGCGTGGAGTTCTGTTCCTCCAGCGTATAACTCAGCTCGGAATCACGCTTGTAGCCCCAGTCGAGAAGTTTCTGGACCACGGCGTTGCGTTTGGGGGTGGTCGGAGCGCCCATCACCACTGCCACCATGCGCTTGCCGCCGCGCAGACAGGTCACGGTGATGCAGAACCCGGATTCCTTGATGTAACCGGTTTTCAGGCCGTCCACGCCGGTACACTTGCCCAGCAAACCGTTGGTATTGGTCAGCTGCAAGTGCCCCTTGCCTTCCGGACGGAAGGTGGAGAGCCGGGTCGAACACATTTCCATGATATCGGGAAACTCCAGCAGACGTTCGGCCAGAATCGCCATGCCCTCGGGGCTGCTGACGGAATTCTTGCCGTCGTTGGTCTTAAGGCCATAGGGATTCACGAAAGCGGTGCTGGGCATGCGCAGTTCGCGCGCCCGGCGGTTCATCAGCCCGACAAATCCGGCCACGTCGCCGTCGTTGAGGTATTCGGCCACCAGATAGGCGGCGTCGTTGGCGCTCTTGATGGCGATGGCTTTCAGGAGTTCGCCCAGCGGCAGGGTTTCGCGGGGGTCGAGCCAGACCTGGCTGCCGCCGATTTTGCTGGAGGCCAGCGTCACTTTGACCGGCGTATCTTTGTTCAAGCCTTCGGGATTGCGCTCCATGGCCTCGGCCGCCAGCAGCAGCGTCATCATTTTGGTCATGGAGGCAATGGGATAGCCTTCGCGGGGCTCCTTGGCCCAGAGCACCTGCCGGGAATCCAGGTTGACCAGGATCCCCGCCCGGACTTCGTTCGTTTCCAGCACCGCCGGCAGGTCGCCCTGGATGGCATTGGTGTAAACGAAGCGGGTGCCGAACAACGGATTGGCCGGCTTCTTAACCTCCGGCTCCGGCGCGGGCGGCTCCACCTCCGCCGGGGTGGGCGTGGTCACGCCCGGATCCGACGGCAGGGCTTCGGATTTTTTACCTTTGTAATAAAATATCCCGATGCCGATGGCGTGGATCGCCAGAATAATGATTAAGAAGGTTCCGATCAATCGCGATGTTTTCATTTGACGGCATCCCTTGCGCTGTTATTTGAACTTGATAATTTTATCCGCCCGGTTCAGCGCACTGAAAATGGCACCGAGAGCGGCGCGGTTGATATTGGAGTGTTCGCCCGCGGCGTAAATCACCTTGCCGTTGAACTTCAGGCCCACAAATGCGAGGGCCGTGGCTTCGGCGCCCGTATCGCGGGATTTCTCCGAATAATCGGTCAGGGAGAAGTCCGGGATATCGGGGCATTTCCTGATCGCCGCCACCACCGCCGAAATCGGGCCGTTGCCCTCGCCTTCCAGCACATAGGGCTTGCCGAAGGATTCGATTTCGATGTGTGCGCGGAGTTTGGTACCGGTGTCGTCGAGATCGTCGCGCGAATATTTCTTCAGGACCAGCGGCCCCTGGACATTGACAAAATTCTCGATGAAGACGTTTTTGATCTGCTCGGTGCTCAGCTCGCCGCCGTTGGCTTCGGCGACTTTCTGGACCACGCTGCCGATGTCCGGGTGCATTTCACGCGGCGGGAAAATATTGAACTCGTTTTCCAGGATGAACGCGATACCGCCCTTGCCGGACTGGCTGTTGATGCGGATCAGTTTCTCGTACTGGCGGCCCACGTCGGCCGGGTCGATATGCAGATACGGCACCCGCCAGCCCTGTTCGAAATAATCGCTGGATTTATGGCGGACATCGGACTCCATGCCCTTGCGGATGGCGTCCTGGTGCGAACCCGAGAACGCGGTGAAAACCAGCGATCCGGCATACGGATGGCGCGGATGCACACTGATGCCCGACGCTTCCTCCACCAGGTCGACGATCTCCGGCATATGAGTGAAGTCCAGTCCGGTGTCAATGCCGCGCGCCTGCAAATTCAGCGCCAGAATCGAGATATCCAGATTGCCGGTACGCTCGCCGTGCCCGAAAATCGTGCCTTCCACGCGCTCGGCCCCGGCCAGCAGCGCCATTTCGGTGGCGGCCACGGCGCAGCCCTGGTCATTGTGGGCGTGCAGACTGATGGTGGTTTCGGCCATATAGGGATACTTGCGGATGAAGTTTTCGATCATGTCCGCGTATTGATACGGAGGACGGCGTTCGACGGTGGCGGGCAAGTTCAGGATGAAGTTGTTTTTCTGGCAGGGGCCCCAGGTTTCCTTGACGGCCTTGCAGACATCCAGCGCGAAATCCGGGTCGGTGTCGGTGAATTCCTCGGGCGAAAATTCGTAGCCGATCTCTTCACCGAAACCGGCGGCCTTCAGCGCGTCCTTGACCAGCTGAGTGCCTTCCACGGCCATCTGCCGGACTTGATCGCGGTCACGGTTAAAAACGAATCTGCCGTGCAAATCGGAGGTGGCCACATACATGTGCAGCACCGCCCGCTTGACGCCTTTCAGCGACTCCACGGTGCGGTCGATCAGGTGCTTGCGGGCCTGGGTCAGCACGG
>JBEBXH010000116.1:0-13757 GCA_040391785.1 Victivallis vadensis | reverse complement strand
CCTCATGGACTTTATGGACCTCATGGACTTTATGGACCTCATGGACTTTATGGACGAGTCTTGACCCTCATTTTTAGCGTCTATAATGTCTATTGTATCCATCATGTCCATGCGGTCCATATTTATGAAATTATGATATTATCTGATTATTTAAATAGAACAGATTAAATCAGATTATTTAAAATTTTCATTACTTGATTTATTAAAAATTATACTTGATTATTGATCTATTCTGTTTTATAGTAATATATGATCAGGATCAATTAATGAGAAAATTAAAAAGACAGGAATCGCTTTCGTCGCAGCTGGCGAAAATCATTGAGCGAGATATTTATTCCGGCAAACTGGAAGGGGGCGCGTCTCTGGCCAGTGCCAGGACGTTGGCGCGCGGATTCGATGTCTCGTTTCAGGTGGTGCTTTCGGCGCTGGATATTCTGGAAGCGCGGGACCTGATCGTGCGAATCCCGCGCAAAGGGGTTTATATCAAATCCCGGAATTTCACCGGTGACCTGCGCGAAATCCTGTTTTTCGCCCTGACCCGGCAGGGGGAGCATCGACCGTTGATCGATGCCGTCAATGAATTATTAAGTGCCGGGCAGTATGATTATACGGCCAGAATTGCGGTCACGACCGGTGAACCGGAGCGTTTGAGGATTGAGCTGAAACGGCTGGAAAATTCGGGATTTGTGGATTGTGCGCTTGTTTCCACTTCGTATCTGACGGCGGAAAATATCCGGCAGGTTTGCGGATTGCCGTATCCGGTCATCCTGATCGGCGATTTGCCCGCTGGCGATTATGCGGGGCTGAGCTTCGGTGCGGTGTCGCCCGATTATCCGGCGCTGGCGGAACTGGTCATGGATTATGCCGGGCAGGGCGGGTACCGTGAAACGGTGCTGTTTTATGCAGAACAGAGCGCCCGCAAGGATGTGGTGGAGCGCATGGAGCAACTGGGGCGGACCCGTCAACTCAAGCTGCGCAAAATCGCGATCGGAGGGCAATCCAACGAGGAGATCCGGCATAATTTTCATGTTCAAATGCCGATGGTGGCCTGGTATTGCTCCGGTAAAACGCTGTACATCACCTACGGAATCAATTCCGGGGCGTACGAGGATCGGACCCTGCTGCCCCGGGAACGCTACCCCGATATCGAATTGATGACAATGGATTCGGGGATCGGAATCACGCACGTGAAAGCGGATTATTCCGAACTCAAAGGATGCTTGAACGAGATGATTGCCGGGGTAGCCGGAAAATCGAATTATCCGCTGATGCGCAAGGTCGGGCTGTGGGCGGAGGTCGTCAAGGGCGATTAGGGGTGTCGAAAACCCAGGTATTGAGGTAGCGCTCTCCGGCGTCTGCCAGGATCACGACGATGCGTTTGCCCTTGTTTTCTTCCCGGCTGCTCAGGCGGCGAGCCGCTGCCAGCACGGCACCGGAGGAAATACCGATCAGCAAGCCCTCGCGGCGGGCGGTGGCGCGTACGGCCTCGGCGGCTTCTTCATCGCTGACGCAGATGATTTCATCAAGCAATCCGGTGTCGAGAGTTTCCGGCACAAAGCCGGGGCCGATGCCGACCAGGCGGTGCGGGCCCGAGGCGCCGCCGGAAAGAACCGGTGAGCCGGTGGGTTCCACTGCGACAATTTTCACTTCGGGGAGTTTTTCCTTGAGCTTGCTGCCGACGCCGCTAATGGTACCGCCGGTGCCTACGCCCGCCACGAAAATATCCACCGTGTTATCGGTATCGCGCAGGATTTCCTCGGCGGTGGTTTCGCGGTGAGCCACCGGATTGACCGGATTGCTGAACTGATCGAGCATCAGCGAGTCGGGGATGGCGGCGGCCAGCTTCTCGGCGTGTTGTGTGGTCCCTTTCATGCCGATACGGGCCTGTGTGAGCTCGAGCCTGGCGCCGAAAGCTTCAAGGTGCCGCTGGCGCTTCGCCCCGACCGTTTCCGGCATGGTCAGGAGCAACTGAAGTCCGCAGGCCGCAGCCACCATGGCAAGGGAGATTCCCATATTTCCGGCGGTGGGTTCGATGAGCTGGGTATTTTCCGTAAGCAGCCCGCGCTGCCTGGCATCGTTGACCATGGCAAAGGCGATGCGGTCTTTGCTGCTCGAGCAAGGATTGAAAAACTCCAATTTAGCGAGAATTTCAGCATGTCCTTCATTGAGTCTATTCAGGCGCAACAGAGGTGTATTGCCGATCAGCTCAGTAATATTGTCGTAAATCATCCGGCTGCTCTCCTACGCAGGATTGATATTATTGTATTAATATACTGGCAATATAGACTCGTGTCAAGATTATTTTACTGAAAAGTCTACTTTTTCATGCTCAAGCATGATTTTGAGGTTGTGCTGAAGGGGGTAAAAATGTTTATTTAGTAAGTAGTGTTTATTAAAGCCGTAGTTCGGTCCATGCCTGCTGCAGTTTTGCCGCTGAAACCTTTTCGGAGGTCTTGGCTTCAGGGGCGAACAGCATGACCCGGAATTCCTCCAGCAGCAACCAGAAATCGCGCAGGGAGTGGGAGCGCTCGAAGTCCATGGCGAGCAGCGCCGCGTCGAAACGGTCCTGGAACGGCAGTACCTGCTCGAGCTTTTCGTTGTCCTTGAATGGGGCGGCGATGAAGCGGCCGGTCCGCAAGTTCAGGGCTTTCAGGTAGCGCGGATAGCGGGTCCAGAGCTCGGGGCCGGTCAGGAAGCCGGGGCGGAAAAAGAACTGCAGTTCGAGCTCGATATCCTCGCGGCTGCCGTCGCTGCCGGGCGGGGATTTGCGCAGGGTTTCGCGGATGGCGTCCGCCTGGGCGAAGAATTCAGTGAGCAATGCGATGCGCTTCTCGGCGAGCTCTGTCATATTTTCACGGGCTTTTTCGCTGCGCCGCAGGAAGGTGTATTCATCGCGTATTTCGAAGGCTTCCGAGTCGGTCAGAGCGTCGTAAATGACCATATCGGTGAAGTCCTTTTCGTAACGGCGCGAGGTGTCGTATTGATACAGGTCGAGCATAAGTTGACGAGGCAGCTTGACGCATTTTTCGAAATATTTGACATGGACGGCTTCGGTGAGGCGGAAGAGCCGGATCAGACCGGCGCGGTGCTCGAAATGCGCCTCGTTTTCGTTCAGGAAAAGTTGCCGCCCCACGCTCATGCCCTCGTCGACCAGCGCCACAAACGCTTTTTTGCCATTGAGCGTGACCTCGGCGGGGAAATCGCCCTCCGGCCAGCCGGTGCAGTTGCCGGTGATCCACTTGCCGGCGCCGCTGACGGCCGCACTCAGGCGCGAACCGGAGCCAAGGCCGCCGAGGGTGTCGTGATAACGGACGACCCGGCCGTCACGGTTCAGCTCCGCCGCCCGCATCTTGAGGAAGGACGGAAGCTGATCGAGGTTGAAATCGCTGCGGTTGATCTGTACATCAGCGCGGGCTTCGAGGAATTCCGCCAGCGCGGTATCGAGGTGCTGCTCGGTGGAAATCTCGCCGGCGTCAACCTGAGCACAGAATTCACTGACGGCTTCGTTGAGCGGGCTGCAGGCGATGCGGAGCTCTTTCGGCAGTGATTTAAGCATGAATTCGACTTTTTCGGGCAGCCAGCCCGGCACCAGCCATTCGAGTGCCCATGAGGGGAGTAGGTTCAGCTCGGCTTCGGGGGCCAGCAGGAAAATGCCGTCGTTTTCCTCGCCCGGATCGTACAGATATTTGAGCTTGAAGGGATGCCCGGAAAAGGTCAGTTTGTCGGGATAATCGGCAAAATTGACCGGATGATATTGGGGCAGCATGGCGTCTTCCGGCTTCATTTCCAGCTTGGCACGGGTTTTGTATTGCCAGTTGTCGAGCGATTTGACGGAGTAGACGTCCTCCGGTATCAGTTGATCGAAGTGCTCGTAAATGGCCTCGGGATCGAGCAGGGAGCCGGGGCGGCGGATTTTGATTTCGAGGCTGTTGATTTGCTCAAGCATTTGCTGGTGATGCTTCAACCAGCGCCCCTTGCAGCTGAGTTCGCCGGGAACCAGACCTTCTTTGATAAAAAGTTTGCGGGATTCGGCCGGGTCAATCGGACCGTAGTGCACGCGGCGGCCGTTATGAATCAGCAAGCCGCCGGAAATCACCCGTTCGCGGGCGTAAACGAAGCCGGCTTTGGCGTTCCACTGGACGTTGTCATAGACTTTCTTGCACAGGTGAGGGGCGATTTCCTCCACCCATTCGGGCTTGATAACGGCGACCTGACGGGCGTAGACGCGGGTGGTTTCGACCAATGCACAGGTCATGACCCATTGCGCGACAGGCTTGCGCTTAAAGAGGCCGGAACCCGGGAAAATATAGAATTTACGGTCGCGGGCGCCACGGTAATAAAGCATTTCCGGATCCCAGAGCCCGATGTTGGCGGGGATGCCGGAGAGCATGGCTTTGTGAATCAGGTCGGGATTGTAATTGTCGAAAACCTGTTGCGGCACCAGATCGTCCTGCATGAAGTTCAGGTCCGAGGCCGATTCCCACAGGTCGAGGTAGAGGTTCAGCCATTCGCGGATGCGGTTGAAATTCATGAAGTTGCGGCGGCACCAGCGGCGCAGCGCGGCGTTTGAGGTTTTCTCCTGGTGCAGCAGGTTCCACAATTTGAGGATGCCGATGAAGTCCGAGTCGCTGTCGCGCCATTGGGCGTGCGCCTGGTCGGCGGCCTGTTGTTTGTCCAGCGGCCGCTCGCGCGGGTCCTGAATACTGAGGTAGGCGGCGATGACCATGACCTCGGGCGTGACTTTGTAATCTTCGGAACAGCAGATCATCCGGGCCAGATGCGGGTCGATCTGGAACTTAACGAGCTGGCGGCCGGTATCGGTCAGCAGTCCTTTGGCATCCAGCGCACCGATATCCATCAGTGAGCGGTACCCCTCGCGGATCAGGGCCGGGTTCGGCGGATTGATCAGCGGAAATTTCTCGATATGCGGCAGGTCGAGCAGCGCCATCTGCAAAATGACCCCGGCCAGCGAGGTCCGGCAGATTTCGGGATCGGTGTATTCGGGGCTGGCTTTCATGGTATCTTCGTCGTAGAGATACATGCAAACGCCGTCGCTGAGGCGGCCGCAGCGTCCGCGCCGCTGGCGCGCCCCGGCCTGCGATACCTGCTCGATCTGGAGTTCCTGAATCTGCGTGCGCGGATTGAAGCGGCTGAGGCGGACGAGCCCGGAGTCGATCACGTATTGAATGCGAGGAATGGTGATGGACGTCTCGGCCACGTTGGTCGCGAGGATGATGCGCCGCTGCCGCCCGGGGTTGAATACCTTCTGCTGGTCGCCGAGGCTGAGGCGGCCGAATAACGGCAGGATTTCGGTATTGGGAAGCTTGTGGCCGGTCAGGAGGTCCGCGGCGTCGCGAATCTCGCGTTCGCCCGGCAGAAACACCAGGATATCGCCGTTGCGGTCGAGGTCGGATACCCAGCGGACCGCGCGCCAGACATGCGAGGAGAGTTCCTCGTCCTCATGAGGCGGCAGGAAATGGTCGTCGATCGGGTACATCCGGCCTTCCACGGAGATAACCGGGGCATTGTCGAAGAACGCCGAAAAATGCTCGGCGTCGAGCGTGGCCGAGCTGATGACTACGCGCAGGTCGTGGCGCTTTTTCAGCAGGTTTTTCAGATAACCGAGCACGAAGTCGATGTTCAAACTGCGCTCGTGGGCCTCGTCGATGATTAAGGTGTCGTACTGGCGGAGGCTGCGGTCGTTGCGGGTTTCCGCCAGCAGAATGCCGTCGGTCATGAACTTGACGACGGTTTCTTTGGAGGTATTATCGTCAAAACGGACCTTGCAGCCGACTTCGGCCCCGTAGCTGACGCCGAGTTCAGAAGCCAGGCGGCGCCCCATGGCGGTGGCGGCCAGACGTCGCGGCTGGGTACAACCGATGCGGCCCTTGCTGCCGCGCCCGAGTTCGAGCATAATTTTCGGCAGTTGGGTCGTTTTGCCGGAACCGGTGGTCCCGCAGACGATCACCACCGGGTATTTGCGCACCAGGCCGGCGATTTCGCTGACATGTTTTGATATCGGCAGCTCGGCCGGGTAGTCAATGTTGAAGTGACTTGTCGGACGAGTCGAGCCCGTCGGACGACTTTCCATAAGTTAAAGTTCTTCCGGCCTTCCGTTCATCACTTCCGGCCGGGCAGTGTGTTTTAATTCGTTTCGCCCCGAGGGGCGACCAGCGCTATCCGCGCGCTGGACCGCGTCCGGGTAGCACCCGGTGGCGAGTTTATTTTATTTGCGAATGATGGCGAGCAATTCGTCGCGCTTTTCTTCCATCAGTTTCTGCGTGTTGCCTTCGACAATCAGCCGGAGCAGGGGTTCCGTGTTGGACGAGCGCACATTGAACCACCAGTCGGCATATTCCGTGGAGACGCCGTCCAGTTCGAACTGGTTGCCGTCTTTGTACTTGGCGCGGATTTCGTCGAGAATCGCCGCCGCATCCTTGACCGTGGTGTTGATTTCGCCGCTGGAGAAATATTTCTTGAGCGGAGCCACCAGTTCATGCGCTTTTTTGCCCGACTTGCAGATCAGATTGGCGAACTTGATGATCGACAATCCCTGGCATTCGGCCGTGAAGTTTTCCTTGTAATAATAGTGTCCGGAAAGTTCCCCGGCGAAAACGGCGTCGTTCTCGCGCATCTGCGCCTTGATGAACGCATGGCCCACCCGTGACATGATCGCCTTGCCGCCATGTTCTTCGATGCATTCACGCACCGAACGGCTGCTGCGCAGGTCGTAAAGAATGGTCGCCGGGCCGTCGGACAGAATGTCCTGGGCGATCAGCGCGGTGAAAATATCCATCGGAATGATCTCGCCCTGGTTATCGACGAAACCGCAGCGGTCGGCATCGCCGTCGAGCCCGGCCCCGAAGTCTGCGCCGATTTCCTTGACCTTGGCGCGCAGGGCGTCCAACGTTTCGGTTTTGAGCGGGTTGGCTTCGTGATTCGGGAAGTTGCCGTCGAGTTCCTTGTAAAGCGGAGTGAGCTCAAACAGATCTTCGATGCCCTTGATTTCATAGGAGCCCATGGCGTTCGCATAGTCGACCACGATCTTCAGTTTGCGGTCCATTTTGGCGAAGGAACGGAGGAACTTGGTGTATTCCGGTTCGATGTCATAGGTCGAAATGCTGCCTTTTTTGTCGGCGGGTTTCCACGATTTTTCACCGACCATGCGCTCGATGTCGGCGATGCCGCTGTTGCCGCCGATCGGAACGGCGTTCGCACGGCAGAGCTTGAGGCCGCACCATTCGGCGGTGTTGTGCGAGGCGGTGATCATGATGCTGCCGTCGGCCTTCAGCGTGCCGTTGGCGAAATAAGACATCGGGGTGGAGCAGAGGCCGATATTGACGACATCGGCGCCCATTTCGGTGATTCCCTGCGCGAGCGCCTCGAAAATCGGCTCGGAATGCGTCCGCATATCCATGCCGATGACGATCTTTTTCGCCTTGGTGAATTGGATGTAGGCGCGGCCGATGTCCGCCGCGAGTTTCTCGTTCAGCTGCTCCGGGTAGATGCCCCGGATATCGTATGCTTTAAAAATTCCAGCCATGATTTTGTTCTCCTTAATGAGTTATTTTTATGGTTAATCTGCTTTCAGGGTGTAAACACGTACGGACTTGGACCAGAGGATTCTCTGGGGGGACGAAGCCGGGGCCAAGGTCATTTTCCAGTCAAACGCATCCGGGGAAATTTCATTGAAATCGGCGACGACGACAAATGTCGGATTGCTCTTGACCAGTTGGTAATTGAGGTTGGGACGGGCGTCACGCAGGGCTTTTTCGGCGTAGCTTTTCAGGCCGCCGCCGCGAGTGACCTGCAGCTGAATCTTGGCGCCGTTGAGGCTGGATTGCCCGAACGCTGTCAGCGAATCCGACATTTCTTCCACGGCCTGGGCGGTGGAACGGACGTTTGCATCGTATGAGGTCACGATCGTGTTGCTCGTGCTCGTTTTCTTGAGGTTGTCGCATCCGGTGAGCAGCACCAGCGCCGCCAGTGCGAAAATCAAGGCAAAATATTTCATGGTTAGTTCTCCTGCAGGTTAACATTTACGGTTGCGGAACGCTGCCACAGCACTTTTTCGGGATCGCTGCTTTTGGCCAGGCTCAAGTTCCATTGGGAAATGCCGGACTCGGCATCGGGATCGGCAAAATTCGCCGTGACGATGTAATCCGGCTCCGAATTGACCACCGTGAAGCGGACCGTGCTGCCGGCGATCTGGAGAATCCGGTAAATTTCCGGGCGGAATATTTTCCCATCCAGAATCTTAAGTTCCAGCCGGGCGCCGCCGAGGCGGCTCAAGCCATACACGGTCAGCGCGTCCGAGAGCTTATTGACCGCAGCGGGTGCGGAAAGCGAAGCGGCGGGCGCGGTGCCGGAATCGACAATCGTGCCCTTGGGCGGTTTGCCGTCCGGAAGGCAATTGCAGCCGGTCAGGCATGCCATCAACAAGGTTAAAATCAAAAATCTCATAATTACATTTCGTTAAAAGTTTGGGAATAATACATCAAAATGGGGGACTTTTCAAGGGAGAATGCAAAAAAATAGAAGTTAAACCGCCGGGGAAACCCGGTCATCAGCCTCATTTTCGAGGTATTTCGCTGAAAAAATCAAAAAAAAGCAAAAACAGGGCTGGTATTTGTTGAATAGGACGGTATAGTAAACGACCTGAAATAAAAAATGGCGTGGTGGCCGAGTGGTCAGGCTGAGGTCTGCAAAACCTCCTACACCGGTTCAATTCCGGTCCGCGCCTCCATTTTTTTTCTGGTACACTTTTCCGGCCGGCGGAAAACCTGCTGAAGGATGAACGGCCTGTCCGGGCTGAGAATAAATCTTTGGCAGCACGGGAAAGTCCTCCTTTGATTACTTGCCTCTGAATAAAATTCTCAAAAAATATGAATTCGGACTGGAAATTCCTGTTCAAATGACTATTGTTTATTATTTGCATTTGGCTAAAAAGCACGGACAGAGTTCCGGGAACTAAAAGTGAGGTTGAAAAAATGCTGATTCGCAACATGAATTCGATATTCAAGAGACACGGCCGCTGGATCTTTGCCGTGATCACCATTCTGATCGCCATCTCGTTTCTCGGCTTTTTCACGCCGGGATTCACCAGCATTTTCGGTGGCGGGCCGCGGCGCGGCGGCAGTGTGGGCGAAATCATGGGGCAGGCGGTTTCATATGATGAAGTCAAGACACAGGGATCGCGCCTCTATGCCATGTACCTGCTTGCTTATGCCGGCCGGAGCGAGGCGGCGGGCATAAACACCAATTTCCTCATGCAGCGTGCCTATGACGATGCCTTTTCCGCGATCGTAATGCTGAAATTCGCCAAAATGCGCAATATCCAGATCAGCGACGAAGAAGTGGCCAAATACATTCTGGAAGAACCGGCTTTTCAGGAGAACGGCAAATTCTCGCAGGAAAAATTGAATGAATTTGCCGACAAATGGCTGAAAAAAGAGCACCTGACGGTGAGCGATCTGGACGAAAGCATCCGGGATTATCTGACCATCGGCAAGCTCGAATCCAGCATCATCGAAAATATCGTGTCCACCCCCGGCGAAATCGCAGTATTCAATCAGCACCTCAATGAAAAGATTGAAATCGCCGTCGCCGACTTCAAGGCCGCAAATTTCACCGCCGATGTCAAGTTGACCGACGAAGATCTGGAAAATCATTACAAGACCTATCAGGACAAATACAAGATTCCGGTCAGCTTCAACGCCGAACTCGCCGTTTTCAAACTCGAGCCCGTCAAGGCGTCCGATGAGGAACTGAAGAAATATTTCGAAGCGCGCAAGACGTTCTACAGCGTGGATGGCAAGGAAGTCGCCTTTGATAGCGTCAAGGCCAAAGTAGCCGAAGACTACAGTGCCCAGTTTGGCCGCGAAGCCGCCCTGAAAAAGGCCCGCGCTTTCGCCAACGAACTTTACGAAAAACTCAGCGATCTGCCGCAGGAAAAACAGCGCGAAGAATTCAACAAAATGCTTTTTCAATACAAAATCGGCATGATCCCGACCGGTTGGTTCTTCCTGAATGCCGACAATATTGCCGGGCTCCAGGAGCCGCAGCTGATTAATGAATTTGCCAAAATGCTCCGCGACCAGCACAAGATCCAGGTGACCAATGCGATCGCCGGCAAGGATGCGGTTTATGTCGGTTTTGTCGTTGAGCGCAAAGATGAGCGCGGCGCCACTTTTGCCGAAGTCAAAGAAGATATCCGCAAGGAAATGTCGTCGCAGCGTGCGGTGGAAATCGCCCGCCAGCAGGCCCGTGACCTGGTCAAGACACTGGCTGAAGCGGGTCCCAAAGTCACTGAAGTGGCCAAAGCGAACAAGGCCTTTAAGGTGCTTCCCCCGTACGATATGAAGATGCCGCCCCAGGGCATGGAAGGTTTTTACGCCGTTCGCGCCGCGGAAACGCTGCCGGTGGGCGGTTTCTCGCAGGCCACGGAAACGGAAGACGGTGCCCTGGTGGTCGTGGTGCTGAAGCGAACCCCGGCCTCGAAGGAAGAGCTTGACAGCTCCCTGAGCACTGCCGAATATTTGTACACCATGAGCAAGAGACAGGCTGCTTCGGCGGCATTCCAGGCCTGGATGCAGGCCAATGTCAAACAGTATACTCAGAACCCGAACCAGTAAAGGACAAGTGAAATTGGAAAAGAATCTACTAAGGGGACACCGCGATTTTGCCCTCGGCAAACACATGACCGTTGAGTTTTATGATTGCGATTCCTTGATCTTGGCTGATTCAAAGAAAATGGAAGCAATTTTTCTTGAAGCGGCACATGCCAGCGGTGCCACTGTGTTGGGAGCCAATTTCCATGCTTTTGAGCCGCAGGGAATCAGCGGATTTGTGATCATTGCAGAATCACACCTCTCGGTTCACGCCTGGCCGGAGCATGATTACGCGGCTGTCGACATCTTTACCTGCGGCGAAACCATTAGTTTCGATATCGCCGTGGAGACCCTGAAAAAGGGCATGAAGTCCGAAAATACCATCATTTCGAGCATGATGAACCGCGGTATCGTGTCGAACAACGGCATCGAGCGGATGGTGCCGGTTTACGAAGGCAAAACCGAAACGTATGCGATGAGCTGGCAGTCCCGGTTCACCGCCAGTCACGCCTGGGGCCTGCTGGCCTCGGTCGACGTGTATAACTGCGATCCGGAAATCATCCGCAATGCGGACGCCATTAAGTGTTACGTCAAAGAACTTTGTGACAAGATCGACATTGTCCGCTGCGGCGACACGACCATTGTCAACTTCGGCGGCGGCGGCCAGGTGGAAGGATTCACCATGACCCAGCTGATCGAGAACTCATTGATTTCCGGTCACTTCGCCAATACGTCCAATACGGCGTATATCGACGTTTTCAGTTGTAAATATTTCGAACCGCGGGAAGTCGCGGAATTTTCCATCAACTTTTTCAAGGGCGCACATTACCGCATGCAAGTCGGTTTAAGGCGCTAAAAGGAGAAAATTAATGGGAGGTTTCCTTAACGAGAAATGGTACGCCGAGACCAACGAAGGTTTCGGGGTCGCCGTCAAGATTGACAAACACCTGGCCAGCTGTAAAAGCGAATTCCAGCAGATCGATATTTTCGATACGGTAAATGTCGGCAAAATGCTGGTGCTGGACGGGGTGATTCAATTGACTGAATTCGATGAATTCCCGTATCAGGAAATGCTGGCGCACCTGCCGCTGTTTTCGCATCCGAATCCGACACGGGTTCTGGTGATCGGCGGCGGCGATGGCGGCGTGCTGCGCGAAGTAGCCAAGCATGACTGCGTGGAAATCATCGACCACTGCGAAATCGATGCCAAAGTGATTGCGCTCTGCAAGGAGCATTTGCCTTCGCTGGCCTGCGGCTACGATGATCCCCGTGTCCGGGTGCATGTCGCAGACGGCAGTGAATTCATCAAATCGCACAAGAATTGCTACGACGTCATTATTGTCGACTCCTCGGATCCGATCGGACCGGGGGAGGGGCTTTTCAACGAAGCGTTTTATCTGGCCATGAAGGAGGCTTTGAAGCCCGACGGCATTATTGCCTCGCAGTCGGAATCGGTTTTCCTGCATATGCCTACGATCAAGCATCTGTTGAAAATTACCGGCAAGCTGTTCAAGGAAGCCGGTTACGGTTATTTTCTGGTGCCTTCTTATCCCACCGGTTCCATTGGGACCTGCATGGGATCGCTGGGGCCGGATTTCCGCAACCCGGTCCGCAAGCCGACTCCGAAAATGCAGGACAAACTTCTTTATTACACCCCGGATGTTCACCGGAGTTGTTTTGCGTTGCCGAATTTCGTGCTGAAAATTCTCAACGAAGACTGAAAAAGTGCATAAAAAAGGCGGCCGGTTGAGCCGCCTTTTTCGTTTATGATTTAGTGATCGTGGTCGTCGCCGACTTCTTTATAAACGTCACACCATTCATCGACAAAGTGTTCGTTTTCCCGTTCACTTTTATCGCCGATCGTTTCCTCGAAACGCTTGCCGTTGGCGTGACCGTCGGCATAAAGGTAATTGGCGGTACCGCTGTGGCGTTTGGTCGCCAGGCTGGGTTTCATGTCGTCGACCGTGGCGTAACCGGGGTAACATTGATGCTCGATGGCATCGCCGTTTGCTTCCTCGCCGCGTTCGGACAGCAGGATGTAGGACGACGAACGCCTCAGGTTGTCGCGTTTATGTCCCAGCGTGAACATGGCGTTAACCATATAACTTTGGATTTCATCTTCCTTGTATTTCTGATCCGCCTTGCAGCGCAGGTATTCGAGCTTGTAACCGTAATGCTCGACCAGCGGCGCGAACCATTGCGGCTCACCGTCCAGTTCGTGCATGTGGTCGAAGGAACCGCGGTGGATCTGCGGAAATTTACCGCTGTTGTCGTCGGCATAAGCATTCATGGCGTGAAAGGTCTGTTTGAGGTTATTGAGACAGCTGGCCGCATTGGCGCGGTCGCGCGCCTTGCTTAGTGCCGGCAGCAGCATTCCGGCGAGAATCGCGATGATCGCGATCACCACGAGGAGTTCAATGAGCGTAAAATTCCTGATTTTTTTCATGATAAATCCTGATTCTTGAATTGTTGTGCGCACGGACATGGATTTCGAGACCGTCCGTGTGGTTTTAGTTTTGGTTGGAAAATGGAATCAGGATATTGCGGGAGGCCCGCGAGGGGAGGGTATCGTATATGGAGTCGAATGCGGCAGGAATTCCCGGGTACAGGTATTCGGGGCCGCCTGAAACAGGGCCGGAGCCGTGATTTCACCGGGGGGCAAATCAACCGAGATCAGCAGCCCGGCGCAAACCGGACAGAACGTATCGTCGGCCAGAGTAGCGAGGCTGGATTTTCCGGACTTGGTGATTTTCTCGACAGCGGCGGATTTACTGTTATCATCGCCGCAACTGCTGCCGTGGTGATACAGAGGATGCAGTGCCATTCCCAGAGTATATAACAGTACTCCGGTAAGCAGAAACAGATTGCTGATGCGTTTATAAATCATTGATGTCCTGAATTTATATCCGTAATTATAACTCATAAAAGAAGGCTTTTCAAGCAGAATATTGTTTTTTCAGCTTGAAAAACGCTCAAAAGATGATAAAGTATAGTATATTTCAATTCGATTTTCAGGGTAGTAATTAATAAAAAATAGTGGTGATGTATGAATTTGAAGTTGATGGCATTTCTCGGAGCCGCATTGATCGTGGGCCTGGCCGGCTGCAAAAGTTACAAGGATTACCGTGACGAGCGCGCGGAGTACGC
>JBEBXH010000115.1:0-14061 GCA_040391785.1 Victivallis vadensis | reverse complement strand
CAGGCCATGCGGCCTGCCGCAGGGAGCGCGAGGGGGCGCGGAGCCGCCCTCGCATCCATTCCCTTTACTTTGGCTTGGGGCCGTGTACGGGGGAACTTTCGATGGTGTTTACGTCGTAACGGCGGTATTTGCGGCAGAGTTCAGTCGGGGTTTTGTTGTAATGCTGCTTGAGCAGGGCATTCAAATGGGTCACATGCTTCATGCCGGTTTGATAGGCGATTTCCTTTAAACTCAGGTGAGTGTAGGTGATCAGGTGCATGATTTCCTGCAGGCGGCGACGGGTGCGGTAATCGCCCGGGGAAATCTGATAGCGCGCCTGAAATTCACGGCGCAGGTAGTCGCGGTTGTAGCCGATCCGGCTGCACAGATCCGAGATGGAATACTCCCAACGCGAATCTTCATCGATCAGGCGCTTCAGGCTGTCGATGGGGTCGTCGGTCAATTTGTTGGTGAAAAAGGTGGAGAAGAGGTAACTGCAGAGCAGGTCGGCTTTCAATAAATCCTGCGGCAGGGCACTGCGAAACGAAGTGGTGACGGCGGCGAAGAGGTCGCGCACGGTTTGAAAATCCGGTTCCGGCACCGGGATCGAATCGGGCAGGGGGTAGCGCTTGCCATCGTCTTCCAGATAGATTTCGTGTTTATCCGGGTCGTAATTCAGTGCGGGGAAATCGAGCATCAGCACCCAGTTTTCGCGCTCGGGGCCGAACATAAAGTCGGTCACCATGCCGGGGATGCTGACCATGATTCGCGGGCAATCGTCAGGCGTGAACATGCGGCAGAGCTTGCCGTCCGGGTAGTAACTGGTGCTTTTGACCAGTCCTTTCACGTACAGCGACAGCCATTTGGCGGGGATGGTCTGGCGGTACTTTTCCGCCTGCCGGTAAACCCCGGCGCCGACAACATGGGGCATCTGCATAAAAGTCGCAATCCTGTAATTCTTTGATCCGATATATAAATATAACTTGCGAAAATGACATTACAAACTATAAACCCGGCATTATAATAAATAAGAGTTTTCAACAAATTCAGGATACAGAAAACATGGAAAAGAAAATCAAACTCGGGGTATTCGGTGCGCGGCGCGGTCATCATCTGGGCAGGATCGCCAAGGTCACGGGGTTTGAAGTGGTCGCTATTTGCGATACATTTGAGCCGCTGCTGATGAACGTGAAAAAAGAGATGCAGGACGATTCCGTGACCTATTATGCGGATTTCGACAAAATGCTGGCGCATGACATCGACGCGGTGATTATCGCCAATTACGCCACCGAGCATGTCTGGGCGGTGGTCAAGGCGCTGAACGCCGGCAAGCACGTGATGAGTGAGTGCATGGCGATGTTCACCATGGCCGAAGCGGTGCAGCTGGCCGAGGCGGTCGAGGCATCGGACAAAGTTTATATGTTTGCCGAGAATTACCCGTTCTCCGCTGCCAACCTGGAAATGGCGCGTTTGTATAAAGCCGGGGAGATCGGCGAGTTCAAATACGGCGAGGGCGAATACATCCATCCGACCGCGGCGCAGGAAGCGGCTTCGCTTTATTCCGGGCCGGATCACTGGCGGGCATGGCTGCCGGTGACTTACTATTGCACGCACTCGATGGGGCCGGTGATGCTGATTACCGGGACCCGCCCGACCCAGGTAAACGGTTTTGTGGTGCCGTACGATTTCAACGACCCGATGAGTTTCGGCAAGGTCGGGCGCAATGACGTGCACAGTGTGCTGATGTGCAAAATGGACAACGATGCGCTGGCCAAGATTGTTCCCTGCTCGAAACTGCGCGACCACGGCAACCGTGTCCGCATCTGCGGCAACAAGGGCACAATGGAGACCAATCAGGGCGAGGGGCGGCTCCGGGTGCATTACGAGTCGTTTGACTTCGACCCGCCGCGGGTGAATTCCACGCTTTATACGCCGAATTTCCCGGCAGAAACTCGCGACGCCTGGAAATACGGCCACGGCGGCGGCGATTTCTTCACCAATCATTACTTTGCCAAGGCGATTCGCGGCGAAATGAAGCCGGTGATCGACGTTTATATGGCGATCGATATGACCGCGATCGGTATTCTCGGCTACCGCTCGGCGCTGCAGGGCGGCATCCCGCTCGAAGTACCGGATTTCCGTGACAAAGCGGTTCGCGAGAAATACCGCAACGACGACTGGAACCCGAATCCGGCATTGGCCCGCGAAGGCATGCCGAAGCCCAGCATCCTCGGCGACATCAAGATCAGCGACGAGTCGATGGCCAAGTTCCGCGAGTACCGCAAAGCATTCGAAGATTCCCTGTAAAAGAAAAGGATATGAATATGGATCAGAAAATTAAACTCGGTGTATTCGGCGCCCGCCGCGGGGTTCACCTCGGAACCATCGCGGATCAGGTGGGATTCGACATGGTCGCAGTCTGCGACACCTTCGAGCCGCTGCTGATGAACGCCAAGAAGCGAATCAACAACGACAAAATCACCTATTACACCGATTTCGACAAAATGCTGGAGCATGACATCGACGCGGTGATTATCGCCAATTACGCCACCGAGCACGTCTGGGCGGTGGTCAAGGCCCTGAACGCGGGCAAGCACGTGATGAGCGAGTGCATGGCCATGCTGACCATGGCCGAGGGCGTACAGCTGGTCGAAGCCGTTGAAGCCTCCGGCAAAGTCTACATGTTCGCGGAGAATTACCCCTTCATGGCCGCCAATCTGGAAATGGCGCGTTTGTACAAGGCCGGAGAAATCGGCGAGTTCAAATACGGCGAAGGCGAGTACATTCATCCGATTGCGCCGCCGGAAATGGCCGGGCTGACTTCCGGGCCGGACCACTGGCGGTCGTGGATTCCGATCACCTATTACTGCACGCATTCGATGGGCCCCGTGATGCTGATTACCGGTACCCGGCCGACTCACGTGAACGGCTTCGTCGTGCCTTACGATTTCAACGATCCGATGAATTTCGGCACCCCGAAGTTCAATGACACCACCAGCGTGCTGATGTGCAAAATGGACAACGGCGCGTTCGCCAAGATTGTCCCGTGGTCCCAGCTGCGCGATCACGGCAACCGCGTCCGCATCTGCGGCAACAAGGGAACGATGGAGTTCAACCAGGGGGAAGGGCGGTTGCGCGTGCATTATGAGGCGTTCGACTTCGACCCGCCGCGGGTGAATTCCACGCTTTATACACCGAATTTCCCGGACTTCAGCCGCGGCGCGGGTAAATACGGCCACGGCGGCGGCGATTTCTTCACCAACTATTATTTCCACAAAGCGATCGTGGAGAACAGCAAGCCGGTCATCGACGTTTATATGGCGATTGACATGACGGCCATCGGCATTCTCGGCTACCGCTCGGCGCTGCAGGGCGGCATTCCGCTCGAAGTGCCGGATTTCCGCGACAAAGCGGTCCGCGAGAAATACCGCAACGACGACTGGAGCCCGAACCCCGCCCACCACCGCGAAGGCATGCCGTACTCCAGTATCCTCGGCAAAATTGAGCTGAAAGCAGATTCACTGGCCAAGTTCAAGGAACTGCGCCAGAAATTTGTGGACGAGCTGTAAAAAGCATTACAGAATCATAAAAAAAATCATTGGTTGTGAAAGCGGCCAATGATTTTTTTTGCTTTTTGGGCAAATGCCATCTTGACAAACCATTCTAGAATAGTTATAATATTAATAGACTGTTATAGAACTATGGTGATGAATGAGCAATAAGGGAAAAAGTGTAGAATTGGCGCGGCTGCTGCACGGGCAGATTCTGAATAAAACGTGGCCGGCGGGGAGTCGGCTGGAGTCCATCTCGGGCATGGCCGGGCGTTACCAGACCACGGTGGCGACGGTGTCCAAGGCGTTCGATATTCTCGAGGAACAGGGGCTGATCGAGCGTCACGCGGGGAAGGGGTGTTATGTCCGGGAGAAGGAACTTTGCTCGTTTGCCCTGGTCTTTGACAGCGGTAGTGATTTTGAAGGCGAGTTCAACTATAAACCGGTGTTCCTGAAGAATTTCCACCGTCTTTGCCAGAGCCGCGATTTCCGCTATGAGGTATTCCACAACATCGACAGGGCCGAAGATTGCGTCGAGGTGAAAAAGAAGATCGACAAGGGGGCCTTTGACATGGTGCTGGTGGGCAGCCGTTATTTCGCGGAACACTGCAAGAAGTATCTGGCCGGTTCGCTGGCGGTCGCGATCGGGTTGTATTCTTACAAATGGATGCCGGCGACGGTCAGTATTTCCGTGGCCAATGTGATCAATGAAGGCGGAAAAGACTTGATTCAGGCCGGATGTGACCGTATTGCGCTGATTTATGACAAACGTGATCCGGGCGTATGGAGCGATACCCACGGTGATTTCCTGCTCGAAAACTATCGCGATATGCTTCGCCGCCACGGAATATTGTTTGACGCCAAATTGGTCAAAGGCTGCAAGTTGGACCCGCAGGGCGGGTATGACGCCACCCTCGAGCTGCTGAATGAAAACCGGGCCGGGCGCCTCGGAATCATCAGCTGTGACGCCCTGATTACTTTGGGCGCGCTGCAGGCGGTATCGTTTGCCGGGCGGAAGATCAACGAAGATGTATCGCTGGTATCGCAGGTGAACCCGGAGTGCCCGCTGGCAAAATTTCCCCTGCCGGTCATTTCCTACGAAGCCCCGGTGGCGGAACAAATCGAGACTATTTTTGACCTGATCCGGAAACATCAACAGGACAATCAGCCCATAACCGGACATCATATTATAAGTCTTAAACGTATCAACTGATAATCTCAAAAGAAGGAAGGAAAAGCATGAAAAAATTCACACTTATCGAGCTTTTGGTTGTTGTGGCTATTATTGCCATACTTGCCGCCATGTTGTTGCCGGTCTTGAATAATGCACGGGAAAAAGCGAAGGGCGTTACCTGTATGAATCAATTGAAACATATTGCCCAGGCTCAATTGCTCTATATTGAGGATAACAACGGTCGTTTTCACCCAGGACTTAGCGGAGACAGTTGGGTGTGGAGGCTGGTCCGGGGAAAGTATGTCAGCTATCCGACCGCAAAATTGAACTGGTTTTTCTGTCCGATCGACCGGAAGAATTACACCCCGCTGGACGGTCTCTCCTATATTTATAACATCGGCAACTGGGACTCGGGATGTATGACTGATATGGCGAATCCGTCGAACTTTTCATCTCCCGCGACAATATCGGTGTTCGAGGACATCGGCAAAATCCCCGGACTATGGCATTATGCAACGAAAGCGTGGTGGGGAAATTCGTATTCGGTTTCGGTTGCCGTCTATGCATATCCTACTCATACGCCAGTAAGCTCAAATGCGGCGTTTTTCGATGGTCACGTCGCGACAGTGCCACTGTATCCGGAGCGTGCCGGATACCGTTATAACTGGCGTGAAAATAAATAACTATATCAGAAATGGAGAAAAATGACAATGCGAACTATTCTTTTAATCGTTTGTGCGTTCTGCCTGGCCGGCGGAGCTGCGGAGTATTCACTGGGGGATGGTAAGGTCGAGATGCGTTTCGATGAAAATGGGGCCATCTGCCGAATTCGCGATTTGACTACCGGTACGGAACTGCTGGCCAATGCTGCCGTCCGGACTGCCTGGGAAATCCGCGCCGGAAAAGAAAAAATCAGTTCGGCGGATTATCCGCCCCCCGAAATCAAAAGACAGGGGCAGAATGCTCTGTTTATTGTCTGGAAGAAAACAGAGTCACCCGCCGTCATGAACCGGGTGGAATTTGATCCGGCATCCGGGAGATACTCATTTCAGTTGACGGTCAGCAATACATCCAAGCATAAGCTGACTTCGATTGTGTTCCCGGCCGGGTTGGACTTCGCGGCTGAAAATGATAATTACCTGCTGATCGCATCCGATAATAAGTACAAAAGCGGAATCAAGTACCTGAAGGAGATGAAGGATTTCGGCGTCATGCATCCGGGGTTCATGCAATTGCAGCTGGCGGGATTCCGGATTGGCGACAGTGCCTTGCTTTATCATACGGAAGACGCCGGTTCCGAGGTAAAGAGTTTTGAATTCAAAAAGGACGGAGAAAATGTCCGGTTTTCCAGTAGCCACGACTGCTTTGCCGCCCCCCGTACCCAACTGCTTTTGCCGTATAAGTTGACCATGAAAGTGATTCCGCATGGTTCATGGAACGAGATCGCCGAGGAATATGCAGTCTGGGCCCGCAAACAATACTGGAGCCAGATCACGACCGAAGAAAAAATCAGGAAGTGTCCGCCGTTGGAACGGATCTTCAAGCATGGCATGATCCGGTGCGCCCTGATGCCAGCCGAATGGTCGAGGACGACGGAAACCGCTACGCTCCGCAAAAACGACAAGGAGATCTATGAATATATTCCCGGCAATCCTTACGCACATCTGGAACCGTTTCTGGCGGCATCCGAAAAGGGGATCGATCATTTCGAGAAACTCTATGGAGTTCAGCCGGGCTACTGGGCACCGGTCTGGGCCGGTAACTTTTTCGATACCAAGTTTCCGGAATATTTCCCGATGCCCTCCTGGATGGGCGACTTCCCCCACTTCCGGGACTGGCTCACCCAAAGCGGCAGGCCAATGCTTTATCATATCAATCCGGTAATCTGGGATCGCGCTTATGCAGTGTCGCATGACAAAAAATATCTCTCGGCCTGGGAGAATTACTATCCGGTGATCGCTCAGTGGAGTCATATCAAACACTCCTATACCAATCTGGCCGCCTCGACGGATTACGAGATCAAGAACACATACAGTCAGATCAGCGACAAGGGCAGGGGATTCAGCAACGGCGTATACCTGGACTTAATCGGGCACTCCTTTTTCCGCGACAACAGTCCCCATGCCGCTTATCCGGGCAAGGCGAACAGCTATCAGCTTTCGAAGCTGGATTCGTTCCGCAAAATCCGGAATGTCATTTCCGGGCCGATTATGACGGAAATGGCAAATGAATTCTATATCCCATACCTGGATATCGCGTTCGGCAACACCGGAGTCGGCGACATGAAATTGCGGGAGGTCCATGAGCTTACGGAGATTCCGCTGTGGCAGCTGATCTACGGGGATTTGCTGGTATGGCAGCCGGCATCCAGTGACAACGGATTCGACCGCCGGAACATACGTCTCTCCATCGGAGGAATTGCGGCCCCGCCGCGCTGGGATATCACCTGCCGGAATCAGGGGACAAACGGAAAAGTATACATTGATACGGCCCAGCAGGAAGCCGCCGATAAGATCTGCCGGGAGCGGATGCTGAGTTATCGGATCAGCGACAGTGTGACCATATCGAATTGGAAAAGCGGCGGTTTTATATGGAACCGCAGCAACAAGGTGATTTCAGAAGGAGAATATGATATCTCGCCGGGCAAAGTCACCGTGAACGGATTTTCTCCGAACGGCGGGATATTGTTGACAGATAACCGGAACTTTTCAAGCGAATGGGTGAAGGAAATCAAGCTCAACGGTGAAACAGTTTTCAGCGAATCTTCGGGAAAATTGTTGGTGGTTCGCGGCGGAAACAGGTTGGTGATCCATAATCCGTCTGGTGCCGCGGTTACGACTATGCTGAAGCTGGCCGGTCAACTTAAAGTAAATAATACTGTATTCACTGGAAAATTCATCGGCACGCAGAAAACAGCTGAAATCGATTTGAATAAATTCGATATCGCAAGAGGGGAATTCCTCGTGATCGAATTATGAAAAGGTAAAATATGTTTTATGTGAAAAATGTGGGTGGTTTCAATCTCTTTATGCCGTCGGAGAACATTATTCCGGCGTTCAGCGAGCAGACGCAGCGGCGGAAGTTGATGAATGAGCAGTTTCTGAAGGAGAGCGTCCGGTCGCGGCAGCCGGCGCTGAAGGTCACAGGCAGTTATGTCTGCCCGCATGCCCCGGATTATGTTGGCGAACCGACCTTGGATTGGGATGAGCCGCGCTGGCGGGAATTGTTCCGGGAGATGCGGTGCTGCGGTATGGATACGGCATTTTTTCAGGCGTCGATCTGGAACGAGCTCGGCGAGTGTTATTACAACAGCGAGTATTTCAAGAATGAGTACCGTATCTGGTCAGTGGTCGAGCCGATGCTGACCGCCGCCGGGCGGGAGGGGATGCGGATATTTCTGGGCGGCTACGGGTCGGTGGTTGGCTGGCTGGAGTCGCACGACGAGCAGGTGGTTAAACGCGAGCTGGAACGGCAGTTGATCTGCATGAAGGAGCTTTTGGGGCTTGGCCTGGAGTTCGCCGGGATTTATTTTTCGCCGGAAACGGCTTTTCACGGCGTGCGCGAACCGGAGAAGGAAAAGGCCTTGAACTATCTGTACCGGGAGTATTTCGGCCGGATTCGGGAGATTGCGCCGGAGAAAAAGCTGGCCGTATCGCCCGCCAGCATGTATTATCCGGGCATGGAATCGCGATTCCGGGAATTCTGGGCCGCCATGCTGGACGGGGTGCCGCTGGATATCCTGATGCCGCAGGATTCGATCGGATCGGGCTGCTGCAGCCTGTCGGAGCAACCTGAAATGTGGCGGCTCTGGCGCGAGGTCGCCGACGCTCACAGGATTCGTTTATGGTGCCACATGGAACTCTTTGAGCGTCGCGAATTCGGCGGAACCACGCCATTCCGGGCGGCTGCCCCCGAGCGGGTTGCCATGCAGCTGAACAATCTGGCGCCTTACGTGGAGAAGTGTATTTGTTTTGAGTTTCCGTATTTCGCAGGCAAGGCGGAGGGCGGCGCTCAGCTCAAATCGCGGATATTCGGGCAATAAAAAAGCGGACTCCGGTTTTCGGGAGTCCGCTTTTTCGTCTCTATAGATTAGAGCAGGCCGCACTTCTGCATGGCGGCAGTCAGGACCTTACGTCCGTTGTCGCCGATGGTGCACAGGGGCAGGCGGTAGACTTCGTCGATCATGCCCTTCATGGCCATGGCCGCTTTGACCGGAATCGGATTCGATTCGACAAACAGGTCGCGGAACAGGCAGAAATATTTCCGATGCAGTTCACTGGCGGTCTTGTAATCGCCGGCCAGCGCCGCGTCGGTCATCTTCTTGAGCTCGGCCGGGATAATGTTCGAGGCCACGCTGATGATGCCCTTGGCGCCGACGGACATCATCGGGACCGTCAGGCTGTCGTCGCCGCTCAGGATCGTGATATCGCAGAGGTCCAGGATGGAGGAGACGCGCTCCACGCTGCCGCCGGCTTCTTTCAACGCCGCGACATTGCTGTTCTTGCTGAGACGGGCCACAGTTTCGGGGACGATTGCCACACCGCAACGGCCGGGCACGTTGTAAAGCACGATCGGCAAACCGACCTTGTCGGCCACTTCCGAGAAGTGACGGTAGAGGCCTTCCTGCGTGGGCTTGTTGTAATACGGAGTGACCTGCAGCGAGGCATCCGCCCCGGCTTCTTTGGCCAGCTTGGTCATTTTCAGGGCTTCGTCCGTGGAGTTGGCGCCGGTGCCGGCAACCACCTGGCAGCGTTTATTGACGGCCTGGATCACCGTTTCAATCACCTTGATGTGTTCTTCGTAGGAAAGGGTGGGGGATTCCCCGGTAGTACCTACGGGGACGATGCCATCAACGCCCCCGGCCACCTGCAGTTCCACAAGTTTTTTCAGCCGTTCGTAATCCACTTCACCGCTTGTGTTGAATGGGGTTACCAACGCTGTATAAACACCTTGCATCATCATTATCGTTCTCCGATCAATTTAAATGTTGTTTCCGCTAATTAAAATACTCCGGTTCCACCAAAAATTCAACTCCGGAAACAAAGAAAATGAGCAGGAGATTTTTGAAAATCCATGGACATTATGGACATCATGGACATTATGGACAAGCCTTGAACTCAATTTTGATTGGCCAGCCAGTCTATCATAATCATGGCGTTTCCACGGCCAGTTGCCGATAGAAGTGGTTGGCGACTTTTTCGCTCTCGCTGTAGAAGATGATGACCTTGCCGTTGGTGATCCTGCCTGCGATTGTGGGGGCGATGACCAGCTTGCCGTCAACGATTACCGCCAGGCGGCGCCCGACGTTGTTGGCCGTAAGCTCGGAGAGTTTTTCCGTGCCGGATTCGTTAAGTTGGATTTGCACCAGATAGTTTGACATCTGATCCTGCAGTAATTCGACTTTGCTGATCTCGGAATCATCCAGCTGGAGCTTGGTTTCGACGAAAATATGGACGGAGCTGGTCACTTTCAGCACCTGAACCCCGGACGGCATGGCGTTACCCAGTTTGAAATCCGTGTCCAGTTTGTCACTGTCCAGGCGGACAAATTGAAACGTCACCGGTACTTTGGTCACCTTGGCGGTCTGGCACGAAGTAAGGAGGACTGCCAACAGAATGGCAGCCAGTGATAAATACTTTTTCATGGTTTTTCCCTCAAACAAGTTTGGCGGCGATGCGGAAACGGGCGAATACCGGCGCGATTTCGTCGAGCGGCGGAACCCCGGCCTGATGCCAGCGCTGCAGTAATTCTTTGGTGTTCTGCGTTTTGCTGTGATGAGTGTTGTCCTGCGACGACGTGGCGATGTTGTTCTGCAGCGCCGCATTGAGGTCGGCCAGCATGTCGCCGAGAGTGGCTGCCGCTTCGGCCTCCGTTTCGATGCCGTTGAGACGCTCGAAATCGGCGCAGATCTTTTTCATTTCCTGCAGCGCGGCATCCTGTTCCGCGGCGGAAATTTCCCCGGCCGCGGCTTTGTCGAAGAGCTGATGCAGGGCGTTCAACTCGGACGGTACGCTGCCCAGTGCCTCGACCGCTTCGCGGGCCGCCTGGGCATCCCGGTCAGCTTGCAACCGGGCAATGATCAGGCACAACTGTTCCTGAAGGTCGACCACCTGACGATCGTGGCGGATATACAGCGATTTGAAATTTTTGTGAATATCCTTGATCAGATGATCGTAATCGCGCCAGAGATCTTTTTCGTTTTCGCGCGGAACCTGGCCGATCTGGTCCCATTGGTTTTGAAGTTCGTGCAGACGTTTCTGACCTGCCTCGATTTTCAAGGGATCGAGTCCGATGGCGAGATTGCGGAGTTCCTCGCAAATCTGTTTTTTGAGGTTCAGATTGTCCTCACGTTCGTTGCGTTTCTGATTATAGAAACTATCGAATATCGCTTTGAATTTTTCATATAACTGGTGGTCGTCGCGGCCGGCGGACCCGGCGTCGCGCCAGCGGTCCCACATCTGCTTGGAACGGCGGTTCAGTTCGGCCGGATTATTTTCCAGCAGCTCTTTGGCTTCCGCGCAAAGAGCATTCTTGGCCTCGATCGCCTGGTTACGGCGCGAGGTGAGCTCATCCAGGTGAACGCGGCGCGCGTTAAAGAAAATATCGCAGGCGGCTCGGAAGCGCTTCATCAACTTGTTTTCGACGCCCTGCTGGGCCAAACCGAGCTCGCGCCACTGCTTCTGCATTTCTTTGAAGCGGTCGCCGGTTTTGTTCCATTCGGTCGAATCCTGCAGCGTTTCCGCCTCGGCGCAGAGGGCATCTTTGGCGGCGGCGATTTCCTCGCGCTGCTTGTTCAGCATATCGAAGAATTCGCTGCAGCGGCGGGTCAGCTCGTCGGCCACCAGATGGAACCGGGCGTTGATCTCGTTGAGCTTGTCGTGCGGGACCATGCCGATGTCTTTCCAACGCTGGCGGATTTCCTTGAACTGATGGCTGACTTCGTGCATGTTGGTGTTTTCGAGGAGCTTTTCGGCTTGTTGGCACAGGACGATTTTGAGCGCGTAATTTTCATGGCGGGCCAGGTCGCGGACCTGGTGGAGCTCGTGAATTTTGTGGCGCAGAGTTTTATTCGTGGCATGGAAACGGTCGCGCAGGGTATTGACCTGATGATTGCCGGAGGACTTGGCTACGAGGTCGTTGACTTCGTTTTCCAGTTCGATCCGGCGGTCGCGGGAAATGTCCGGATCATCCAGCTTGACCTGAGCTTCCAGTTCGGCAATGATTTCCTGCAGCCGGGCCAGATTGTCGCTAATCAGTTTCTGAGATTCCTGCAGCCGGGATTCGAGCTCGTCGCAGGCTTTGGCGAAGCGTTCCTGCAGGGGCTCGATGGTGGTCATGCCCTCGGCGGCGGTTTCCCAATTCTTGCGGAGCCGGGTCAACACTTCCTTTTTGACCGGGACCGCCGAGTCCGAAACCAGTTTGACGGCCTCGGCGTAAATGGCGTCCAGCTGATCGATGCGGTGCAAGCGGTCCTGCTGCAGCTTCCGGGCGGTTTCGATGCCATCCTCGAAGTTCCGGCAGGCCTGCTTGAATTCGATATCCAGCACTTCCATGAAGCTCGGGGAAACTTCCGGCAAGGTCCGCCAGTTATCCTTCAGCCCCTGAAGGCGCTCGGCGGCGTCCTCGCCGATATAACCGGTCAGGCGCTGCACTTCGGCGATAATATTTTCGTAGGCGTGCAGTTTTTCTTTCAGGCCGCTGCTGATGCCGGCGGTCTGCTGCAGCTCGGCTACGTCTTCGTGGCCCGGCTCGGCGATGAATTTGTTGCGGGCGTATTCTTTCAACTGAGGATTGGCGGCGGTTTCGGCGATATCCATCAGGAGTTCTTTGTTGTGATCGAGGCGCTCGAGGAGCTTGATCCCCAGCTCGTAATTATCGAGGTTGCGGAGAATTTTAACGATGCCGCCGTCGGATTTGACCAGCGCGGAGACTTGTTTGATGATTTCCGCATTCTGGGTGCTGCAGATCGCAGTGACCAGCAGCAGTTCATCGTCGATACGCTCCAGATACTGGAGGTCGACCGCGCGGCCCTCGGAGAGATAAGCGATGTAGCGGCGGTTCAGCCGTTCGCGAATGGATTGTTTCAACTCCTGGTCGGCCTCTTTTTCCCAGAGTTTTTCCAGCATGGATTCGTCGTCAAGTCGGTAGGCCGCTGCACGGCGTACGGAGGGATCGGAATCGCTGCCGGCGACCTCGAAGAAAATCTCCTGTTCTGACGACGGGATTTTGTCAAGAGCCGCGAGACGGGTTTCCGGGTTCTCGTTTGACAACTTCATACGCAACAACAGATTATTGATCAACTTTACTATCTCCGCACTTGTTTAAAAACCCATTATATTAGTAATGTTCCATTCAATAACGATTTGTCAAATGGCAAAGGATAAAAAAACGGGCAAAAGTTTAAAAAAAAGTAAACGGAAGAAAAATTTTCGGTTAAAGGGGACTAAAAATACTGCGGAAACGCATCCGGAATTGAAAAATACCGGGATTTGAGGCGAAAATCACTTGCAATTTTCCCGCCGATGGACTATTGTACCTTCATAACCATTAACAGAAGGAGCGAAAAAATGGCAGCTAAAGTTGATAGTGAAAAATGTGTCGGTTGTGAAGCTTGTGTAGGCGCTTGCCCCACCAGTGCTATCGAAATGAACGATGGCAAGGCTCAGGTCAAAGAAGCCGATTGCATCGATTGCGGTGCCTGCGTCGGCGAATGCCCGACCGAAGCGATTGCTCTCTAATTTTAGAGATTTCGCACACATGAGACCGGTGAAATGCCGGTCTTTTTTTATGCCCGGATTTGCATGAAATCAGGAACTACTGTATATTTCTGTATATTCAAAGGAGGTTGTTATGGATAAATTCATGCGTGCCGCATACGATGAAGCATTGACGGGATTGAGGGAAGGGGGGATTCCGATCGGGGCGGTATTGGTGCACAACGGCGAGATCATCGGCCGCGGTCACAACCGGCGGGTTCAGAAAGAAAGCCCGATCCTGCACGGCGAAATGGATGCATTTGAAAATGCGGGGCGGCTGCCGGCGTCGGTTTATCGCGAATGCATCCTGTATACGACCTTGTCACCGTGCATCATGTGCACCGGGGCGACGCTGCTTTTCGGCATTCCGAAGGTGGTTGTCGGGGAAGAGGTCAATTTCGTCGGCGGAACCGAGCTGCTGCGTTCGCGCGGAGTCGAGGTCTCGATCCTGAACGAGCCCGAGTTGGTCGGCATGATGAAGAAGTTCATCGACGAAAACCCTGCCGTCTGGAACGAAGATATCGCCCAGTAACTCTGGGAATATTTTCCACAAAGATAGTGTGTTAAAAGTCAAGAGGCGCTTGAGATATTTCTGAAGTAT
>JBEBXH010000114.1:0-14098 GCA_040391785.1 Victivallis vadensis | reverse complement strand
AGCATAAACTTTCGCTGCAGGCCTCGTTCAACACCAAACTCATGTGGGTGATCGACGAAAACACCCAGGTGAAGAAAGGCGACATCCTGGCGAAGTTCGAAACCGAAGAGCTGATCGACCGCATCGACGACCTGAAAATTCAGGTGGAAAACCACGAGAAAGAACTCTCGGTGGCACTGGAAGAAGAGAAAATCACCATCAGTACCAACCGCGCCAGCATCAAGGAAGCCCACGACCGGGTCGTCGATTCCGAAAACAACCTTCGCAAGTACCGCCGCATCGAGCGCAGCAAACAGCGCGACAAGCTCGAATTGTCGGTGGAAAATTCCAACGTCGCCGTTGATGAAGCCGAAGCCGCACTGAAAAAGAAAAAGAATGACCTCTCCACCTCGTCCGGCGACCAGGAGCAGCAGGAAAAGAACAAGCAGGATCTCGCCAAGCTCCAGAGCACCATCGATACCGAAAAGAACAACCTCAGCAACGCCGAGCGCGACCTGACGCTCTTCAAGCGTTATGAGAATCCGAGCAAAATCACCACGCTGGAAAACTCGCTCGCCCAGGCCCTCCTGAACAATGAACGCGTCAAGATCCAGACCAACTCCTCGCTGATCCAGAAGCGCCGCCAGATTTCCAATATCCGCCGCAACCTGCGCAATGCCCGTACCCGCCTTGAGCGCCACCAGTCTTATCTGGAAATGATGCAGCTCGAGGCCCCGGTGGATGGCGTGGTGATTTACGGCGACCCGGATGCCCGCTGGGGCAATGTGGAAATCAAGCTTGGCATGGACGTGACCAAAAACCGCATCCTGATGACCATTCCCGACATGAAGAACCTCGTGGTCGACTTCGACCTCCCCGAGCAACTGCGCTCCAAGGTCAACGAGGGCGACGCCGTGATTATCACCCCGGACTCCCTCAACACATTGAAGGTCCCGGGCAAAATCAGCAAGATCGACACGCTGCCGGTCAACCAGAGTTTCTGGGACCGCAATTCGCCCAAGATTTACAAGTCCGTGGTCCGGATCGAAGAACAGAATCCGCAACTGGTCAGCGGCATGAGCGTGCAGGTCAATATCGTGACCAAGACGATCAAAAACGCGCTTTATATCCCGGTCGAGGCCGTGTTCGAAGACAAGGACCGCTTCCTCGTCTACCGCAGATCGTTCGGCTCCCCGCAGGAAACCACGGTCAAAATCGGTGAATCCAACGATAATTACGTCCAGATTCTCGAGGGCCTGAGCGAAGGCGACGAAGTTTACCTCTACCGTCCATATCAGAAAAAAGGACAGGATGAATCCTGATGGTCCGTCCGTGATGAAGCTGAACCTCAAAGATGCCGTAGTCAGACTTGATGATATCCGCAAGACGTATCATCTGCCGGCGCTTGATGTCCCGGTGCTGAAGGGCGTGAACCTGGCAGTGTGGCCGGGCGAGTTCGTCGGCATCATGGGCACCTCCGGCTCCGGCAAATCCACGCTGCTGAACATCCTCGGATTGCTCGACCTGCCGAGTGCCGGCACCTATTACCTCGACGCGCAGGAAGTACAGACCTTTTCGGACAGCGAGCTGGCGGTGATCCGCAATCGCAAAATCGGCTTCATCTTCCAGTCGTTCAACCTCTTTCCGCACCTCACCGTGGAACAGAATATCGAAGTTCCGATGGTGTACGCCAACATGCCCCGCAAAGAGCGCCGCCAGCGTGCCCGCGAGCTCGGCGAACGCGTCCGGCTGGGGCACCGCCTCAAGCACCGCCCGAACGAATTATCCGGGGGCGAGTGCCAGCGTATCGCCGTGGCCCGCGCCCTCAGCAATTACCCGTCGTTCCTGCTGGCGGACGAGCCGACCGGGAACCTCGACGAAAAGACCAGCGATCAGGTCATGGAATTTTTTCACGAGCTCAATCGCGACACCAAAATGACCATCGTCATGGTAACTCATAACCCGGCGCTGGAAGACACCTTTCACCGGGTGATCCGCCTCCGCGACGGCCAGGTGGTGGACAGCAACGGCGACCCGGTCATGGTTACGCCGACCGAAATGCCGGTACGAGGGGGTGTCTGATGCTGATTACCGACCTTTTCCGGCTGTCGTTCCATAATTTGCTGCTGCACAAAATGCGCTCGCTGCTGACCTCGCTCGGGGTCATCTTCGGGGTGGGCAGCGTGATCGCCATGCTCGGGATTTCCGAGGGCGCCAAGCGCCAGGCGCTGGCCCAGATCGAAGCCATGGGGATCGACAAAGTCATCCTGTATTCGCAGAAACCGCCCGTGGCGGGCACCAGCGAAGGCTCCTCCAACATCAGTTCAGTGGAAACCTTCGGTCTGACCGCCGCCGACTTCAAGCATATTTCGCAGATGGACAACGTCCAGCTGATCAGCTCGATCCGCGACTCCCGCCAAAAGGTTACAAAAGGTCTGATCCGCGTCGATTCCAAACTGGTCAGCGCCACCCCTTCTTTCCTTAAGGAATCCGGTTCGCAGATCATCCGGGGTCGTTGGCTGACCCAAGTAGATTCGGATAACCAGCAGATGGTCTGCGTGATCGGCAATGCCGCCAAGCGGCGCTTATTCAGCCTGGGCGAAACCAATATCGTCGGCCGGGTTCTCCGGGTCGAAAACAATTACTTCAAAATTGTCGGCATCCTGGAAAACGGCCTCGGCACCCAGTACCCCGGCATCGGCAGCCCCAACGACCTGATCATTATTCCGGAGCGCACCTCGAATACCCTGTTCGCCGACTACGCCAGCGTCCGCGAGGGCGGCCAGTACCGTATCCAGATCGTCGATTTCGACGTCTTTATCGTCAAGGTATGGGACACCATGCATATCGACGACACCTCCAAGCGTATCTCGGCCTACCTCACCAAAACCCACAAAAAGGTCAAAGACTGGGGCATCATCGTGCCCTACGACTTGCTTCTCCAGCAGGAACAGACCCAGAATATTTTCACCGTGGTGATGGCCTCGATCGCCGGAATTTCGCTGATCGTCGGCGGGATCGGGATCATGAACATCATGCTCGCCAGCGTATTCGAGCGCCGCAAGGAAATCGGTACCCGCCGCGCCCTCGGCGCGCTGAAAGGCGACATCCTCGGCCAGTTCCTGATCGAAACGGTGTTCCTGACCACCATGGGCGGCCTGCTCGGCATCGCGGTCGGCCTGGGGATATCGTCGGCGATCACGTATTACACCGGCATGCCGACGTTCTGCAGTATGTGGAGTATCATGCTCTCGCTGCTGATCTCCAGCTTCGTCGGGATCGTCTTCGGCACCTATCCCGCCTGGAAAGCCGCCAACCAGAACGTCATCGAAGTTCTCCGCTCGGAGTAACCTTGGCCGTCCTGAACTTGAAACTCAAGCTTTCGGACTGGAAGCCATCAGCGTCATAGAAACCATTCACGCTGAAATTGTAATCCATGTCCGGCTGCAAGTCAAATTCGAATGTACAGACCATGCCGGAATCATCCCAGCGGCATCCCCGGAATCCTGGCACATCCGCCTTAATCACTTGCTTTTTATTCATTTTGCGGTCAAACCGGATACTGATTTTTAAGAAGGGATCGACATCGGTCGCATTCGGAGCCGGTATGGTTTCAACAATCTTCGGGCCTTTTGCCTCCAGCTCCCGTGCTTTTCCCTCGATTGTCTCCCGGTTCTCCCGACAATATTCCTCAAAAAACGCGGCGCAATCCGGCAGACTTTTTTCAAACGTCCAATCCAGGGTATTGCGCCTCGAAGTCTGTATGGTTTCGATCAATCCATCGACCCACGGATATCTGCTTGCCACTTCCCTTCTGGTTCCCATCCCGGGGTGCTCGCGAAAATAAATACCAACCGTGGCGTGAATCAACGATTCGGCGGTCATGTACCACGAATCCTCACGAATCAGCGGATACATCGCTTCGGCAGAACTCTTGAACATATCATAATGCCGATCCAGCAGCGGATTGATATACGAATGCAAACATTCATGCAGGATATAAAACCTCAGCGCATATTGCCAAAGCCACCATTTCATATCCGGCCTCGCCATAACAATCGCATAGCACATCCGTCCGTTCTCCCCGGTATCCATGAAAGGGCCGACGCCATTCACGCTCACCAGCAACGGCGCAGGAACCACCTGAAATGAAATATCGAACTTCCGACCGAAATATTTCCGCATCCACGGCTTGAGCCCCGCCTTGGCAATATTATTGGCATAAATCAGCTCATAATCTCGGTACAGCGCCCGCTGCTCCCCGTAGAACTCCAGGAAAGCGGAGGCCGTGGCGAAATCCCGCAAATGGCTCAGAAATGCCTCTACATCATCGATGTGAATCTGCTCCGGCTTATCGGCGTAAACCGGTTTCAAATCCATTGCGTTATCAAGATAAACCGCCAGAGATACCAAGCTCGAAATTCCGATATTGCCAGCCATCCGAACAGCCGGATGCTCCGCAAACGATGCGAATTTTTTCGTCACCGCCTCTTTGTACTCCGGGTCAAACGCTTCCCCCTCAGCCGTACCTGACAGATATTTGATGATGCAGACAAGCTCAACGCGAGGGTCGGCAGCGACGTTGATCTGCGCCATGTCTTGAGCCTCATGCACGGTGTAGGGCGTTAGCGCCCTGCAACCGCTCACCAGAACCAGGATGATTACCGGCAATAAGAGGCCCACAAACAATCTCATCTACTATCCCCGGTGGTGAAGGTGTAATTGAAGGATTCCAGCGGCTGTCCTCCCCGGCTCATGAAATCCTGGAAGTGCCCGGTGTTCAGGAAGATCTGATAAAACTTGCCCGGCTTCAGTTTCACGCGAACGGTCAATTCCACGCATTCTTTATCGAAAGTGATTCCGGTGATCTCGGGGAAATCGTCGGGATTATTTTTTACCAGCGACCAACTCGGCTGCATCGGACGGTCAAATTTAATCTTGATTTCTTTTAAGTTCGGGTCGACGCTTCCGGCCTTGTCCGGCGGGTCCAGCGATACGATCTTCGGGGTTCTGGCCATCAATTTCTTTTTCTGGTCCTCGAGCTTCGGCAGCTCGCGCTCCTGATACTTGCTCAAAGCTCCGGCGTAGTCGTTGATGCCCTGCTCAAACGCCCAGTCCGCCCCGCCCTTGCTGCGGGCATCCAGGATGCTCTGCACCAAGTCGCCGGTCCAGAGAAATCCCCTGATTTCCTCCTGTTTGACCATGCCGTTTTTCGTCATTTCCCCGGCTTTGTCATAATAATAAACAGCCGTGCCCGCGCGTACAAAACTCTCGCAAATCATAGTATGGGGGGAATTGTAGGTCATTCGGCGCATTTGCTCCTCCACGTAGGGAAAAATGGCGTTGCCGAACGGCTTGAGCCTGCTGAAATAGCGATCCACCAGCGGATTCACCAGCGAATGCAGAAAATCATGCACGAGGATATAGTCGATCCCCTTCGCCGGCTGCGACTGCATACTGACAATGGCATAAAAACAATACTTTCCCGGACCGTAATTAATCTCCGGGCCGTAGTTGCCGCCCGCCGTCATGAAGGGAATAACCTTGAACGGCGGCAACTCTGCGGGCTTGAAGGTTTTTTCCGCCCATTCCGTAATCCCGAGCTCGGCGGCTCTGTTTTTCAATAATTCCTCGTACTTTTCGTATTCGCCCCGGTTTGACTGGTAAAATTCCTTGAATTTGCTCTGAACTGCAAAATCGCTCAATTTCGTCAGAAATTCCGGAATCCGCTCCCGGGGCCAGCGGCCATCCAGGCCCACCGCCTCGTTGATCGACACAATCAGCTTCAGATTGTCAATGCTGCTGAGGTGTACCGCCATGCTCGAGACCGCATCATAGCTCACGTCGTGCTTGCTCCGGAGTTCCTTCGCCATGGCAACCACCGGATGCGCGGCAAACGGCTGAAAATACTCCGTAATTCTCTTATTATACTCAGGCACAAGGCTTTGCCGGTATTCCGGGTTGCCGGCCAGCCGGAAAACCACAGCCATCAGTTCCACCCTCGGGTCGGCGGCCACCTCGATACTCAACTTCTCCGCACAAATCCCACTCAACCCGCATATGCATAAAACTCCGATCAACAAGCACTTACCTTTCATGTCATTTCCTTATATCATTAAAACAGCAAATTCATCTCAGAATTATTACTATACTTGCGGTTTCAGCCTCCGTCAACTCCCAGCCCGGTGAAAGTAGTTTTTAATATTGGCGGAGTTACTTCCGGTTGACGATTTGACAATCTTATAATGCGCGACTATCTTTACAAAATCGTCTTACCGGATCGCGAATTCCGGGGCTTTTTGCAATTTTCAGGTGATAAGCAAAATGCGCAAATTCGCGAAAATACGTATCTGGTAATGAGTAACGAAAACCGGGGAAAAAAGTTAGATTTTTGTTAGCTTCCCGGTTTGACTATTTGCCAATCGGCAGTAACTTATTATTCGTGCAGCGCAGATGACGAAGAGGCTGTTAATAACTTGTTAACATCCTGATAGTGTCAGAGGGCCGGAAATCGCAAGTATCTATGATTTAAGCGGTTTTCGGAACAATACCTTCGTAATCGCCGGAATCAGGCCGAAATTTCGATAACAAGGGCGGAATTTGAGGCGGAATGAGCGAAAAATGCGCAGTAGAGGATAGGGCCGGATGAATTTGATTTTCTGTAAAATACCGTGGATTTGGCATTTACAGCATGTGTTTCCGCCGGCAGTTGTTAATGGATAATTTGAATTGTTAATAATTTTAAAATAATGGAGATGAGTTAAATGCATTCCGGGGATGCAGCAGCACGTCAGATATGGGGCTTGGCGTGTGAACAGCTTGGCAAAATTTTACATCAAGTTACTTTCGAACAACTTGTTCATAATATCATACCGTTGAGACTGGAAGAAAATCAGGTCTGCCTCGGCGTGTCGGACAGTTTTTTCGGAGACTGGATCAAAGATAACTACGAACAGGACATAACCAGGGCACTGAGCAATATCAACGGGACTTCCTACAGTTTCTTCTTTGAAGAAGGACACTCCCCGGAAGATGCGTTTGCGGAGCCGGACACCCGTACAGCCGAAGCTCATGTGGAAGCACTGTACCCGGATGAATCCTCGCCCAAAAACTGCAATGCGCAGCATACGTTCGAGAACTTCGCCGTCGGCGAAGAAAACCGTTATTCCTATACCGCCGCGCTCACCGCAGCAGAAAACCCCGGCTTGTACAACCCCCTTTATATTTACGGGGGCACCGGACTCGGCAAGACCCACCTGCTGCAGGCAGTGGCACACCGCGTGCTCAGCAAGAACCCGAAAACCGTGGTCAAATACGTCACCTGCGAGGAATTCCTGAATCAGTATGTATCCTCCATCGGCAACAAATCGCTGCCGGAGTTCCGCGATTCCTTCCGCAATGTCGACGTCCTGCTGGTGGACGACGTTCATTTCCTCAGCAACAAAACCCAGCTGCAGGAAGAATTTTTCAACACCTTCAATTCGCTCTATAATCATAATAAACAGATCATTATGACTTCGGACAAGCAGCCCTCGGAGATCCAGGGGCTGGAAGCGCGGCTGGTGTCGCGTTTCGAATCGGGCCTGACCACGGAAATTTTCCCGCCGGGCTACGAAACCCGCCTCGCCATCCTGCAGCTGGTTCAGGAGAAACACCTGATCAAGATTGATGACGATGTGCTCAAATTCGTGGCATCGCGTATTTCCTCCAGCGTGCGCCGCCTGATCGGTTCGCTGATCCGTCTGGTCGTTTACGCCTCGGTCAACGGCGGCAAGGTCACGGAGAAAGACGCGGAAAGTCTATTGCGCCCGTTGTTTGAGGAGGAACAATCCTCCAAGAACATCACGATCGAAGCGATCCAGAAAGCGGTGAGCGAACACTTTGAGCTCAGCCGCAACGATATCATGGGTTCGCAGCGTCCGAAAAACGTGGCCGAACCGCGTATGTTGGCGATGTATCTGTGCCGTGAACTGACCAATCATTCCTTCCCGGAGATCGGTTCGGCTTTCAACAAAAACCACGCCACGGTCATGAACGCAGTGAAAAAGATTCCGGCACTCTGCCTGAAAGACGAAAAACTGCGCCGTTCCGCCGAACTGATCAAACGCAAACTACGCTCTAACTAATTAAGAATTAAGAATTAAGAATTCAAAACAACTCGCCGCCGGGCGCTCGCCCGGACGTGGTGCAGCGGCGGAACGCTGGCCGCCTCTAAGGCGGAACAAACGTAAGCCGCAGGCGCTACTCGAAATAATCACTGCTCGACCGGGAGCGAGGTTGAAAAAACGTGAAACAGTTTTTTCAACAGTGAGCGGGAGGTCGCTCAGGAAAGCCAGCCGGCTACCGTCAGGACAATTCCGATAATCAGTGGGATGGAAAAATTATCGTCAATGCGGATTTTCTTGTTGTGGCACTCGGCAATCGAGGCGAAGAAAACCGCCGCCAGCCCGAAAGCGAATTCGCGGCCGGTGAAGTTCATGCAAATCCCGGTAATCACAATCACCAGCCAGCCCACCAGAATAAACGCCAGCGTGCCTTCCATGGATTTACCGTTTTTGAACTTGGTCACGCCCCAGCGGCGGCCGACCAGGGCGGCCGCGGTGTCGCTGAGCAGCATGATCGTGAGCGCACAAAATGCGTACGGTTTGGCAAACAGCAGCACCGACATGCAGGCGGCCAGCAGTACCGGCGGTCCGCCGCTGAACTGGAATTTCTGCCCGGGCTCTTTGGCGCGCATCATTTTGCTGAAAAAGAAATGATACAGCGGATGGATGAAAGGCCAATTACGGTTATAGCCAACCTCAACCAGCACCACCAGCACCAGTACCACCGCGAAAACGCTGAACGCCCACCACTTCGGGAGCAGCAGGATAAAGAGCGACATCCACAATGAACTCAGATGAATGAGTTTGCGAAGTACTTCCTGACGGTAACTGATCTGCATCCTTAAAACCCTTCTTCATTTAATGGATAATTGATAATGGATAATTGATAATTTGACGAAAAACAACCTTTTGCTCAGATTGAATTTTCCTTAATTTTCCATTTTCAATTTTCAACTGTCAATTCATCATAATAGACAACCGGATTTGTGGAAAGTCTACATAACAAACATAAATTTTCAGATAAAAAACGGTACATTCCGTAACTTCCAGCTATGGATGGGTTCTTCCTCGAAAAATACTTTCATCAGGAACAATCCGTGCGGCGGCGCAGTCTCTGCGGACTGCGAACGGTCGCAAGCTTCCAAGACCCGTTTTGCATCGGAGGGACTGCGCTCCCCTCCCCCGATCGCCTCCAGCAGCCCGACCAGGCAGCGGATCATCTTGTACAAAAATCCGTCGCCGATGAAGCTGATGCAGAGGAAATTACCGAACTGCTCGAATTCGATGCGGTAAATCGTCCGCACCGCATCGTCGATTTTGGAGCGCTCAACCACAAAAGAGGAGAAATCATGCTTGCCGACCAGATGGGCCGCCGCCTCGCGCATGGCGTCGATGTCGAGCCGCCGGTAGCGGTACCAGGAGTAACGGGTGGAAAACGGCGTTTCCGCGCCCATGTTCAACACGTAGGTATAGGCTTTGCCCAGCGAATCGAAGCGCGGGTTAAACTCCATCGGCACCTTGCGGATTTTGCGGATACGGATATCCTGCGGGAGCATGCGGTTCATGGCGCGGAACAACTTGTCCTGTTCGATCGAGGGACGGTCCGGCACGGCGAACGAAGCGGCCATGCCGAGCGCGTGAACCCCGGCGTCAGTCCGGCTGCTGCCGGTCAGCGTGACCGGCAAATCGGCGAAAATATTGCTCAAATGCCGCTGCAACATTTCCTGCACCGACATGCAATGGTGCTGATACTGCCAGCCGCTGTAATTCGTGCCGTCGAAACCGATTTCCAGCAGCCAGCGATTGGAGCTCGGGTAAGGTGGCGTCTCGATCCGCGGAGGGGTATGCTCCATGATCAGAGATACTTTCCGATAATCGGCGCCAGGGTCATCTTGCGCTCATTGGAGACCATGCTGAGGTCCGAAATCAGCGACGTTTTCAACGCATTGCAGCAGGCGCATTTGCCGGGCACGTTTTTCAGGCCGGCGGCAACCCGCTTCACGATGTCCTTGCCCAGCGCGGTGTTGGCGTTGAGGTGGCCGATCACCATTTCCACCGTCACATCGTCATGATCGGGGTGCCAGGAGTCGTAATCGGTGACCATGGCCACGGTGCTGTAGCAGATTTCGGCCTCGCGGGCGAGCTTGGCCTCGGGCAGATTGGTCATGCCGATCACATGAAATTCGCTGTTGCGATAAAATTTAGACTCGGCCTGGGTCGAAAAAGCCAGCCCTTCCATATTGACATAAGTACCGGTATCATGAACGTGCCGGGAGGTGTCGTCGGAATTTTCGATGCTCTGCTTGGCGGCCTTGGCGGCGAGCTCGGCCATTTCCGGACAAACCGGATTGCCGAACGCGATATGCGCCACAATGCCGTTCCCGAAAAACGAATCGTCACCGGCGGTACGGCGACGGTCGAAATACTGGTCGACCACCACCACGTCCCGCGGCCGCATCCTTTCGCGCAGGCTGCCGACAGCAGAAATACTGATAATATGGGTCACGCCCAGCGTTTTCATGGCGAAAATGTTCGCACGGTGATTGATTTCGGGCGGAGAGATCAGATGTCCGCGCCCGTGACGCGCCAGAAACACGACTTCCTGCCCTTCCAAAGTACCGGAGACCAGTACATCGGAGGGGGCGCCGAATGGCGTTTCGATGTGGTTTTCCTGTATATTTTCCATGCCGCTGATTTCATAAAGACCGCTGCCGCCAATGATACCCAGTTTCATAACTCGGACTCCTTTGTTGTTTTCCTTATTTTGGAGAATATAACATAAAATCAATCTCTTTCAAATGGAAAAATACCGCGTTGATACTATATTAATCCGAATCGATAATATTGAACGGAGTTGAAGGTGAACGAAAACGATTATTCAATGCACGGGTTCCGGAACTGGAAAAATTTCCTGGCGCTCGCCTTGATCACAGTGGTATCAGCATTTCTGAATTTTTCCAATCTTGATATCGGCCTGCCCTCAAATGAAAGACTGGTCACCGGACTGGGCGGTCAGGAAGCCGCCGAGCGCGGCCTGAAAGCACTGAACCCGGACTATTCCGCCCCCAAACATTCCGAGTTTCTGGCCAAGGATAATCCCGATAATTTCCGCGAACTCGCCCGGTACTCGCCCTATTTCGACCAGGCACGCAGCTACAACCCGGATGAATTTCATGTTTTCAAGGTACTGGCCGACATGTACCAACGGCGCGATCCCCGGCCGGAATCCTATATTTACGGAGCATTTTTCTTTTACCAGATGGGATTTCCGCTGGCAGTGGGCAAGGCGACCGGCTACATCGATTCATTCAAAAGCGCCGACTATTATCTGACCCATCCGGAAGAGATGCGTCCATTTTATTTATGCGTGCGCTTTCTCTGCGCATTATTTCAGACTCTGGCGGTGACAGTGACATTCTTGGCGGCATGGCGGATTTTCCGGCTGCGTGGCGCCGTATTCTCGTCGCTGCTGATGGCGATGTTGCCGCTGGTGACCGTGGGAGCGGCGTTTATCAAAGCCGACCCCCCGGTGCTGTTCTGGTCGGTACTAACGCTGTTTTTCTCGATTCCGATCCTGAAAAGCGACCGTTATTTCAACTATATCGCCGCCGGGATCTGCGCCGGGCTGGCGGCCGCCTCCAAATATCCTGCGGTGTTTACCTTCAGCTATATTTTCATGTTTCACCTGCTGAGACGCCAGCAGGAACTGGGTTCCTGGCGCCTTCTGCGCCCAGGCAAGCCGGACAAGCCATTGCTGGCTTCGCTGGGCTGTGCGTTCGGTACCGGACTGCTGGTTAGCGCCCCGATGCTGTGGGACTTGAAAAATACCTTTATCGCGGCCTCGTATCACCTGAATACCAGCCGTCCCGGCAATCTCTGGTTTAATCTCATCGACACCTTACTGAATTATGTCCACGACGCACTATTTTTCACCTATGGGATCCCGGCGGCGCTGATCGTGCTGGCGGGCGTCGTCCTGATCTTCGTTAAACCGCAACGGATCTGGATGGCGATGCTGCCGATGATCGTGTTTTTCTTCTATACCGCCGCCAAGGGACTTCCCTCCTCGGACATGTATACCCTGCCGGCCATCCCTCCGCTCTGCCTGATGGCCTGCTACGCCTGGGAAATGGTCAAGCCTCGGGCACTCAGAATCGCGCTGGCGGCGGTCATTATGATCGTCACGTTCAGCTATTCACTGGCCTACATCCAATGCGGCTACCGCGAAAACGTCCGCATCACCGCCTCACGCTGGATTCAGGAGAATATTCCAGTGGGGTCGTCGATCGGGACGCGCTTTTATCCGGTCTCGTACCGTTTCCCCATGGTGCCGCCGGACAAATACCGCTTCCTCAGCATCGATGTCGACCTGGACAAAACCTACGACGCCGACTACTTTGTGGTCTGTTCGTTCGATCTGCCCCGTGTGCCGTTCTGGCCCCGGATCACCCGTGGCGAAAGCTACGATCCACCGCCGGAATATCACTATGAAGCAATCAAGAGCTTCGAGGATGTGCCGCGCGCCCTGTTCGGGCTGGTTCCTCTGGAACGAAATTATTTCCTCAATTATTATTTTGAAATCTACCGCCCCAAATTTGTAATATATCGGAAAATGGGAAAGCAGTCATGATTAATTATGAATTCATGAACCAGACCAGGCAGAAAATCCGCGAAGCCAAAGATTCACAGGCCCGGAAGCGCGATGCTAAAATTCAACGCAATTCATATTATTTCAAGCGTTTTATGAATTCGCTGCACCATCTCGTCCGCCCGGATTCAAAAGTGTTGAATATCGGTTGTGAAACCGGCTATATCCTTGATCAGTTGAAGCCTTCCTATGGCGTCGGTACCGAAATTTCCACGGAACAGTTGAAAATCGCCCGCGAAAAATACCCGCATCTTCATTTTTATGACCAGGAACCCGACAATGTCAAGGTCGAGGGTATTTTCGATTATGTCATTATCAGCGGACTCGAAGATATCATCGACATCAAGGGTGTGCTGGACAGCATTCGCCCGAATTGCGGCCGCCGCACCCGGATCATCATCAATTACTATAATTACCTCTGGCAACCGCTGGTGGCGCTGGCGGAGAGATGCCATTTGCGCATGCCGCACTATGTCCACAACTGGTTTTCGGACCCGGATATCGCCAACCTCATGCGTTTGTCGGATTTCGAACTGATCAACATCAACAAACTGATTCTGTTTCCGTTCTGGATTCCTTTGATTTCCACGTTGCTGGATAAATTCCTGGCGCGGCTGCCCCTTCTGCGCAACATGACCATGAGCCGCCTGGCCGTGGCGCGCCTGAACCCGCAGCACAGCGTCGAATACAGCGTCAGCGTAGTGATCCCGTGCCGCAACGAAGCCGGCAATGTAGAGAGCGCCGTGGCGCGCATGCCGCAGCTCGGCAAACACACCGAAATCATTTTCTGCGACGATAAATCCACCGACGGCACCGCCGACATCGTCCGCGAAATGCAGCAGAAATATCCCGAAAAAGACATCAAGCTGGTCAACGGTCCCGGCATCTGCAAAGCCGACAACGTCTGGACCGGTTTCGACGCCGCCACCGGCGATATCATGCTGATCCTCGACGCCGACCTGACGGTCATTCCCGAGGAGCTCCCCTACTTCTACGAAGCCATTTCCCGCGGCTACGGCGAATTCATCAACGGCTCGCGCCTGGTTTACCCCATGCACGACGACGCCATGCGCTTCTTCAATATCATCGGCAATAAATTTTTCTCGCTGTTTTTCTCGTACATCCTCGACAATCCGATCAAGGACACATTGTGCGGCACCAAAGTGGTCTGGCGCGACGATTTCGTCCATATCAAGGCGCTGCGCGGTACCTGGGGCATCAAGGACCGCTGGGGTGATTATGAACTGATCTTCGGCGCGGCCAAAAACCAACTGAAGATCATCGACATGCCGGTTCACTACATGGAACGCACCTACGGCGAAACCAAGATGACCAACCGCTTCAAAAATGGCTGGATCATGCTCCG
>JBEBXH010000113.1:0-14300 GCA_040391785.1 Victivallis vadensis | reverse complement strand
TGGTCCAGTCGGTCTGGCGCAGCGCAAACATGGTGTAGGTAAAGAGGAAGTTGAAATAACTGCTCTTGGTCTGCTCCGGATAACCCGACGACGGCGGATCGTTGACGAAGAAATAATTCAGGTAATCGAGGTATTCGTTGGGGGCCTTGACCCCGGCGAAGAGCGCCAGCATGTTCGTGAACGAATTGCAGCTGATCTCGTCCTGATTTTCTTCGGAATAGGAGTCGCAGAAAACCTTTTCAGTCGGGATCCAGCAGCAGGCGTGGAGCAACCGGACGATCGAGTTCGCCACATCCATGCACCTGGCGGCCTTGGCATCCTGCTTGACGATCCGGTAGATTTCGGCGGCGGAAAGCAGGAAGCGGCAGTACAGGGCGTTCACGTCGGTCGAGCAGCCGGAGAGGTTCTCGACGTTGTCGTTGATTTCGCCGTAAATGGTGAATTTCTTGTCGATGTCCACGATCATGCCGATCCGGTCGTCGATCAGCGATTCGAAGAATTTCGCGGCGCGGTCGAGCGTGGGCAGCAGGTCGTACACCAGTTGATCGTTGCCGCTGGTGCGGTAATGATACGACAGCCACATCGGGAAAAACGACATGTGGTTGATCTGGGTTTTGAATTGTTCATGCGAGCTCAGCGCCGGAATGTTGCCGTTCTCGAACTGGGCATGGGCGAAATAGCGCAGCATGGCCTCGGAGAAATGATAGTCGCCGAAGGCACAGATCATATTGGCGGCCAGCCCGTAGGTGTCCAGCATGTACATGGTTTCGTCGTCTTTGTGGCTCAGACGGTAGGTCTGGTTCACGTTGCGGCGCATGACTTCCTGGCCGATCTGCCAGATGTCGTTCAGCACATCGTCGGAACAAGTGAACTGCGTTTCGAACTTCTGTTCGCGCACGACTTCGTAGAATACACAATTATCCACGAATACCTTGGACTTGGCCTGCCGCACCACGATCTGCAGATACGTGCAGTCCACCGGCATGAATTTGAAGAAAATATTCTCATCCTTGCGCAATTCCATGGTATGGGTGCAGCGCGATTCGTCGTCGAGGATCGGAATTCCGGCCTCGTTCAGCCGGTTGCCGATGGTGATGTCGACGATGTCGCCGTCCTCGGCGATCAGGGTCAACTTCGGGAACCCGATACGCAGCTGGTCGAGCTTCAGGGTCAGGAAATCGCCCTGGCGGAGTGCTTCGGGGGCGTCTTCCACTTTTTTATTGTGCAGCGTGCAGCATTGCAGCCACGAAAAAGCATCGGAAATATTGGCGAGGGTCGGGCTGAATAATTCGCGCTCGAGCCTGGCGTAGTCGATCGACGGCGTGGCGTCTTCGAGAGGCATTTTCAGCGGGCCGACGATTTCCCAGGCATAAGGCGCATCCTGAGTCGGGGCACTGAGCAGCGGCAGCGTGCCCGCCGGAATGGACGGGAACGTCAGTGCGAAACCCATCGAGTTCTCGCGAACGCGCTGAATCATCTGCAGGCAGTTCCAGCCCTGCCGCAGCGGCAGCATCGCATCGGAGGCCGCGGTGCGGTTTTCGGTACACAGGGTACTGTTCACCATGGAGTGATTGCTGTAAAAAATATAGCGGTCGTCGGCGATGATCCGCACCGGGATTTCCATGTCCGCATTGCTGTACATGTAGGCGCGGGCCGCGTAAACCGAGATGCCGCCCGTGAAGCGGCGGACAAATGAACAGTGCGTATGGGCGAATTTCTGCTCCAGGGTACCCCAGGCGGAAGGTTTGAACTCGCCGTTTTCGTCGCAGCTGTTGGTATTGGACGGCGACTCTACGATCGAGGCGCCGAACACACTGGTCGGCGTAATTTGCGACGGCGGCGTCCAGTGATTGGCCAGCAGTTTGTCTTCGCTTTCTGCCGCCATCCAGGGCATGGGGTCGCTGTCCGGGGTCATCTTGAATGTGGGCATGACCCGCATATTGATGACTTCGTTGAAGTAGGAATGCGGTGCGAACCGGGCGCGGCCGTTCTGGTAGCAAAATCCTTCCATGGTCAGCCACGATTTATCGGTGCCGAGGAAGAACTGGCCGTCGATTTCAAGCTGGCAATAAAGTCCGTTCGGCTTGATTTCCGCGGTTGACCGGGAGGAACTGTGGTAAACCACCACCGAAATCCGGTTCGCCCCGGGCGTCAGGCAGTGCGACACGTCATAAAGGTCGGCAATGGAGTGGTCCTTGCTGTTGAAACTGGGCCCGAACCCGATCAGGACATCATTGATAAAAAGCTGGTAAACCGTGTTCGCGGTAATCCACATCTCCGCTTCATTCGGCACGGAGTCCAAGGCGAAAATCTTGTGGGCGAACATAAAGCAATCGGTATTGCTGGTGAAATGCTTCTTCCAAATCCATTCCCCCTGCTGGATATCATGCTGGTGACTTCTGTCCATCTGGACCCCCTTTCCGAACGTCTCGTTTTGCGTGGTTTTCGTCGTTAATCCATGAGTATAATATGGCCTCAAATCGCCATTTGTCAATACCCCCGCCAGCGAATTCCCAAAATATTCCCCTCCTCAATGGGGAGATTTAACCACGAATATCGCGAATAAACACGAAAAAATGAATCAACGGGGGTCAGTCGCGGCGGATGAGCTGGGAGTAGTTTTGGGGCAGTTCTTTCAACTGGTCGACTTTGGGGTTGACGTAGTGCTGCTGACGGAATTCCTCGAACGAGCCTTTGATGGCGCCCTGGCTCAGTTCGTATTCGAAGGCTTTGCGGTCGGTGAAGCCGTTCAGCAGCAGCGGCACGTCGAATTGCATTTTCGGGCGGATCAGCTTCAGGCTCGGCATCAGCGAGGTGAAACAGTTGTGCGAAATCGTGTTGTAGAATTTCGGGTGCACGTTGAGCTCGTTGACGCGGCGCAGGATGTCGAGGAAAACCACTTTGATTTCGGCGTCGGTACACTGGGTCGGGTACAGATAGACCTGTTCGTGGCGGTAGTTGGTGCGCAGCCCCAGGATGTCGCGTTCGGTGCCCAGAATCATCAGGAGTTCGAAATTTTTGTACAGGCCGGGCAGGGCGCCCTGCGTGTCGTTTTTGTCCAGCCGCGTTTCGACCGAGACCACGATGTGGCGGCCGTCCTTGAAGCCGAAGGAGAGCATCGAGTGCGCGATGGCCTTCATGCCGCCCCAGTGGACCTGGACGTAATCCATGGAGTTGAGTTCGTCGAGGTTGTAGGTGGCGTCGATATAGTGAACGTCGAAATCCGTTTCGGTGCGGTACTCGAAGTCGCGGATGTTGTAAATGGTGACTTTGTCATCCTTGCCGAATTCGGCATATGGATTGAACAGAAACGACGGCTGCCAGTCGCGATCGTTCGAGGCGGGAATCAGCAGATACCAGATGATGATGGCGGCCATTACGGCCAGGGCGATCCGGAAGCAATATTTTTTCTTCACCAGCGGTCCGACAAATGGGCCGGCAATGAATATGGCCAGCGCGATGAGTGCGCACACGATCCGCAGCCAGCGCCACGGCAGATTCGAGTACCATACCGCCCCGAAGCACCAGGCCGCCAGCACGGAATAAAGGAGGTATCCCGGCACCCAGGCGAAAACCTTAAAAATCGTTTTAATGCGGCTTTTCACTTTTTTCCTGCAAGTCCTCTTTTTTGTATCCGTATCCCGTCAACAGGCCGTTTTCGTGGAGGTGCTGGAGCAGGATCCGGCGTACTTCGTCGATGGCGGCGGCGTTTTGCTGGACGCTGTGTCCGGATTTGACCACCAGTTCGCTCTCGGAACCATCCAGGTGCGAGCTTTGATATTCCACGATGCCATCGTTGCCGCCGGGGATGCCCGCTTCCTTGGTATTGCCGATGATCGAGTGGTATTTCACGCCTTCCACAAACGGCAGTTCGCTGAGCCCCACCAGCGAGCGGTTTTTCGGGTCGAGGGTGCTGATGCCGGTGGCGATATAAACATCGTCGGGACTGGTGAGGAAGCCGGCGTCGGCCAGCGCGCCCTTGGAGAGCGAATAAACCGTGGTGAGCAGATCCTGCGGCAGCGTGATCAGCGACGAGAAAAAGCCGGCGAAAGAGAGCGTAGCCATGCTCGAACCCCGGTGCGGCACCGCCATGAAAACCACTCGTTTGACGAACGGCAGCGATTTGTAATTGACCAGTTCGTCGAAATATTTCCGTTGTTCTTCGGTTAATTCGTTTTGGATTTTTTCTGCTTTGTCGCCCAGAATCAATTTGGGCAGCCGGTCATTGCTGTCCTGAATCAGGGTTTTGGTCAGGAGGCCGCCCATGCTGTGGCCGATCACGATCATCTGGTTGAATTTGGGGTTGGTGGAATCCGGGTCGAATTTGTGGTGGAATTCGGTCAACTGTTTACGCAGTTCGCGGGCCGAGTAAATCACGGGATTGCCGGTGGAGTAGCCGAACATCATGAACTGATAATTCTGGCGGATCGCGTCCGAATTCATCAGGGTATTGAGCAGCTGCGCCCAGGTGCGCGGGTTCGAGAGCAGACCGTGGACAAACAGCACCGGGATCCGGTCCCTGGCATACGGTGTGAGCATATAGATATTATTGTATTTGCCCGTTTTGTCCGGGTTCAGCAGTGCGGCAACGGCGGGGAGCAGTGTCGGACGCTTGAGCATGTAGGCCAGCGGCGTGGTAAAGTCGAGTTCCAGCGGGATATTGTTGCTGTCGATCTCCACATATTCGGCGCGGAAGGCGTCGTACAATTCCAGATTTGCCTCGATCCGGCTGTTCTGATACTTGAGCCTCAGGAACGCCGTCACCGGCGACGGCATACCGCCGACGAGGTACTCGGACTTCAAGTCCTTGTCCTGCTTCAACATCGCAATCAGCGGCGCGCCGATGCCGAAGACGCCACTGATAGTCAGCGCGTGTTTAACTTCAAAATTGCTGGTCGCGAAAAAATTGTCGTAATAATCCTGCGGAAACGACAGCTTGCAGACCGGCTTGCTGAAATGCAGCGGCATGTCGTCGATGACCGTCGGCAGCATGTAGGACTCCTGCCAGATCATGCCTTTCTGGTTCAGAAACTCGAAAATATTGGTCACCGAGGCGTTGTAATAACGGCTGACGAACAGGTCGTCGGGGTTGGCAAACGCGCTTTTCGGCGGGTACACCTCTTTGCTGAATAGATAATAATAGGAATAGACCGCGCAGGAGGTGTAGTAGCGGACCGATTTATCGATGTCTGAATTCTTCCGCCCCATGTAGTGACAGATGTTCGCCAGCATCTCCAGGATTTCGCGCTCGCGGTGTTCCATGAAGCGGCGGTTCAGCATTTTGATGATGTAGTCCGGATCGCTTTTGAAGGTGCTGTACAATTGATTGGCGTTCAGGTAGTTCCGCGTCACATCCGACAAGCCGTCGAAATTCTTTGCCGCCTTGACGAAGCTGTCCTCGCGCGAATTCCGGCCGACCTCTTTCAACTGAATTTCATTGCTGCAGCCGCACAAAATGGCCAGCACCAGAATTACCGGCAAGACCGAATATTGAAAACCCCGCATAAACATTTCTCCAAATTTCATATAAGATAATGCTTTATGACCGGATTTTCAACCCGTACTTTGTTCAAAATGGAGATATCACGCTTGCCGGAGGACTTGGTGAAAACTCAGTTGCCGGAGAACTCCAGATAGAGCAAGGCGTTGTTCGGGATGACGGCGTCGATAACGACAGCGTTGCCCTGTACCTTGAATCCGGTAAATTTCTCCTCCTTCAACTCATTGGCCCGGTTCAGGAGACGGTTGTTTTCTTCTGAAATCACCGGCTTGCCGAGTTTCTGCCATTCCGTGTATGAATTGGCGTTGGCGGCGTCGACGCGGTAACAGACGGCTTTCAGGTTTCGGGGCAGTTCCGGCCAGTTGATTTTCAGGTCGAGCCGGATGGAGGTGTGGCGTCCGATGGAGCGCTCATCGAAAGAGGTCAGCAGGATTTTCAACCGGTTATTGTCAATGACCGCGATGCCGTCCAGGGGGTCATTGGAGAATGCCAGCGGAATCCGTTTTCCACCCCGGAGCTTGTCCATCAGGACGATGCTGTTAAAGGCCGGTTTCGGCACGCCGCTTTTGCTGAATATGCCGAGGTCGCCGGTGAAATAGCGGTCCTTGTTGCTGTACATATAGTCGATCGGGGTGAAGTAATACCCCTGCAGCACATTGTTGTCCAGGTAAACACGGTTGGCTTTGACATTGAATGCGGCCGCGACTTCGGAATCGCAGGCGGCATTGCTCATGGAAGAGCCGTTCACTTCGGTCAGGATCAAGGCGGCGCCCTGCAATTCCGGGTAGGAATCCGCCAGTGTCCGGATCCGGGCGATGCTGGATTCCAGGGAATCGAATGAATTGACAAAGCCGGCATAAACGTGCATGCTGACATGATTGATGAGCTTGAGTTCGCCGCGTTCTTTCAACATGTCAAACACCGGTTTGAAAAATGGGCTGTTCGTCACGCCGCTGAAGGTGGCGACCTTGAATTTCCGCTGATATTTCTTTTCAATTCCGGCCATGGCTTTGGTGTATTCGCCGAAGATCTGCAGGAATTCGTCGCGGGTTCCCTGGAAATAACGCTGTGCCACCGGTTCGTTCCAGCATTCGAAGATCCATTGGCTGACCGTGTCGACGCCGTAACGCTCGATCCAGTGATCGACCAGGTCGTAAGCGACCCGGCGCCACATCTCCAGATCTTTCGGTGTGGAGCGGTTGCTGAAAACCCGGGGATTCGGGCTCGGGACGGACGCAATCAGATTGGGCGTCGATTCAATCGTCGGGGTGAGGATGAACCGCTGTTCCCTGACCGCCCAGTCGGTAAGTTTGTCGAGGGTGCTCCAGTCATACACCGGATTGCCCGCGCCGTCGATTTCGCGGAGAATACGGCAGCCTTGCAGAAATTCGCGGGTCCGCAGGTATTCCACTCCGTTGGAACGCAGCCGGGCGAGGATATCCCGCACCACCGGACTGTCGATCTTGGAAATATACGAGAGATCGGCGGCGTTCCAGACCGGGCGGATGGGATCGGCGGCGGCTTTTGAGACATCCAGCGTGATCTGCGCCGCCGTGGCGTTGTACTTGCGGGCGGCGGTATTTTCGCCGGGCAGTTTGACCAGCTGGACATTGTCGAACCACGAGTCGCCGGTCGAGCCCTCGAAGCCGCGCAGCCATAATTCCACATAAGCCGTATCTTTGCGGAAATCTCCGCCGCCCCAGGCGGAGCTGTAATATTTCCAGGCCTTGCTCTCTTTGTCCAGCGGCGTCAGGTCCTTGTGTCCGATCACCTCCTCACGGTCATTGTACAGTACCAGCTGGATATTGGCGCGGGCCCATTCCTTCTTGCCGGTGGTGATATTGTGGTGCCGGACCCAGCCGCCGAAAAACAGCGTTTCGCCATGATATTCGAAGCGATTGCTTACAAAGGTGGCATTGTTCCTGATATGCAATGACTTGCCGTTGTCCGGAAAGACACCGTCCACATATTCGGATATCCCGCTTGCACCTTTCAGCTTCAGGCCATCCCAGTCCGCTCCTTCGCGGGGATTGTTCCAGTGGTCGACCGCATAACCGCCGTCGAAGCCCGGATCGCCGACCAGATTGTGCGCCGGGGTTTTGATCCGGATATCGATGTTGTCGATCCACAAAGTACCGCTGGCGCCTTTGTTGCCCAGCCAGATGAAAAACGATTTCATATCGGCCCGCGGCGCTTTTACCGTCATGGTATACCGTTTCCAGTCATGGGCTTTGTCCGTCAGCAGAATGTCGCGGTGTCCGATCTCTTTTTTGTCGTCGCCGGTAAACGCCATGGAGCACCAGATGACGTGATAAGGCTTGCTTCCGGGTGTTACGTCAGTAGTTCTGGCATCAAATGAAACCTCGATTTCTCCGGTGTGATACGGGAAATCCTGCGTTCTCACCATGGAGCCGTACGGTATTTCCAGGCACTTCCCGCCGCCCTCGCGGTCGACCGTTTTGTAATCGGCCTTGCCATAATACCGAGTGAGAACCTCCCGCCAGTTATCGTTTTCAAATCCGATTTGCAGCTCCAGCAAACTGCCGTTGCCCATGGCCGCGCTCAGCATGGCGGCCAGCATCAAAAATACATATTTTTTTATCATCATGATTTCCCTCTTGAGATTACGGAGCCAATGGATCGTCCATCATATCCTGTTCAAATTGACCGATTCGCAGCGTCGCCACATGGCCGTCGACAAATAATGCATTCATGATGGCGTCGTCATGGAAAAAGCCATACGTGGGCAGTTGGCTGTAGCGGTAGGAGTTTGACGCCGCGGTCAGTATTTCGAGGTCGACGGCTGCGGAGGAGTAGGTGGCGCTTTCCACTACCAGGATCTGATGCGAGGTATTTTTCAGCTGCTTAATCGGATAGAAACTGTTGGTGCCGTCCCAGGTGCCCACCCCGCCGTTCCAGGTGGGATAGCGGTAACGGCTGTGCGAGACCCGCGCATAGGTCATGACGCCGTTTTGATTGTACGCCCTGAGTTTCGCGTCCGGGCAGGCCCATATTTTACTGAGTACTCCCGGTACTCCGATATATCCGAGTTGCGTCAGGTTCCAATACCAGCGGGTGGAGGGTTGGTAAGAGGATTTGTAGGCGCCGATGATCATTCCGTTCGAATCGTCCAGGTAAGTGATGATGCCGGTTCCCAGCTGCTTTTCATTGTTCATACAGCTGCTCACCCTGGCCCTGCTTCTGGCCTTGTTCAGTGCCGGCAGCAGCATCGCTGCCAGGATTGCAATAATCGCGATGACGACCAGAAGCTCGATAAGTGTAAAAAACTTCGCTTTCATGGTTTCCTTCCTCCGTTTATTTATTCACTTATAAAATGTTTTTGGGGTTTGATTAATTTATGATGCACCTCGAAATCATGATCGCGGATCATCCGGTACAACATGTCGAAACCGGTTCTGGTTTTTTCTCCGAATGGAGACAGCAGCACCGACATGTCATCAGGATAATCCTGAACATCTTCCATGACCAGCAAAATATGCGCTTTTCGCCTCAGATCGACACCGTGTCTGGCGCATTCGTCCAGCATGGCGCGGTAGGAAATTTCGCGGACGATGATCGCATCGGGCAATTTGGGCAGCCCCAGAAGATAACCGGCCATATTCCTGCCGGCTTTTTCCGCAAATTCCAAGCCGTATTTTTTCCGGAAATCCGCCCGGGAATCATGGGCGATAAACAGATTTTCATCGTAACAGCCGGCGGCGGTCAGTTTCTCCCGGTAAATCCCTGACATGCGCTGTTGGTAATCGCCGAACTCGATTTTGAAGTTGACATCGGCAATTTTCCGGCAGCCGCTTTTCAACAGGAAATCCAGGGCATCGGCTGTGCCCCCCTCGTTATCGAAGTCTACCCAGGAAATAATCTCGGAATCGAGCCGGTTCAGGGAGACAAAGGGTATTCTGGCATTGTACAGCGCATCCGCCGTATCCACGGTCAGGGTACTGTGAATGAAAATAAACCCGTCTGCATTCAGGTTCGTATAAAGCTTCGGCAGATACTGCGACCCCCCGGTCGCTTTCAGGGCCAGTGTCCCCATGCCGTGTTTCTGAACCTGTTTCTCGATCATTTCGATGGCGCGCGCACCGCTTTCGTCCCCAATGAATTCATGAATCACCGCAATATCATTGGACTTGTGGCGTACTTCAACATGTTCTTTGATAAATGCGCCGCGGGTGCCGCAGATATCGATGACATTTTCCTGGTGCAGGCAATTCATCGATTTGGACATCGTCACCAGCGATACATTGTACTCGCGCGCCAGCTCCCGGAAGGACGGTAACTTGTAATTCCGCCCCCCGAAACGCCCGTTGCGGATATCAAACCGCAAACGCTCCAATACACTGGTATATTTCGCTTCAAACATTGCTGTTGCCCGTATCCTTGTTTTACATCATATTATATATAATAACATCTATAACAAGGTTTGTCAATACCCCTCATTTAAGTTTCCCGAAAGAAAAAAATAAAGGTTCGCGCCGTATGCAGATTTCGCGACGGGGAAATGAATGCGAGGGCGGCTGCGCGCCCCCTCGCGCTCCCCGCGGCAGATCGAATGATCTGCACTGAACGGATGCTGCGCATCCTGACTGAGTTTATTGTGGGGAATATGCGCACTCGCACTCAGGGGGCAACAGAGAACCCGCCGGAAACCTGTACCGGGTAAAGCATCTCCGGCAGGGTCAAGGGGCGGCAGCCTCCTTGCGCGAGTCGGAAACTCGCGGATCTCCTTTTTAAAAAGTACCGAGGTGCAGGCCAATCCGGCCTGCCGCTGGAGCGCGAGGAACGCGGAGTTCCTCGCATTACAAAACCAGTACACGGCGTGAACGGAATTGCTCAGTCGGCTTCGTCGACTTCGGGCGGGGCAGGGGGGAGGTGGACGATTTCGATTTTTTTCCAGGCGCCGGAGTTGCGCCGCCAGACCAGCAGCAGGGCGTCGATGATGACATAAAATACCAGCCAGCACCACACGGCCCACGCCGGCGCCTGCAGGTGTTTGATCAGGAAAATCGAGCCCGGCAGCTGAATAAACCACGACGTACAGATACTGAACAGCAGCGGAATCCGCGTGTCGCCCGCGCCGCGCAGCGCACCCATCAACAGGAAGCGCAAACCGTCCAGCAGATTGCCGACAAACATCACCGCCAGCAGCAGCCGTCCCTGATGAATCACTTCTTCGAAATCGATGCCGGAAGTGTCCTGGGAATTGAAGAGCCGCATCATGGTTTCCGGTATCGCCAGGTACATGATGCCCGCCAGCAGCATATAGATATACAGGATACGGAGCGAACGCCAGATCACCCGCTCGGCGACCAGCAGCCGCCGTTTACCGATGTATTTGCCGGTGACGACCGACGTGGCGTCCAGCATTCCGATGATCGGCATGCCGCCGATGAAGTGGATAATCATGGCGATGCTCAGCGCCGCCGCCTGCTCCTTGCCGAGCTGTCCCACCAGCATCAGCACAATGGCAAACGCCGAATTGCGGATACAGGTCTGCAGCCCCGCCGGGGCGCCGAATTTAACCAGCCGCAAGATTCGCTCCCAATCGAAATTGCGATAGCGCCGCGTGGGGTAATCCCCCTGGTCATAATAGAAATAATACAGTGCCGCCGCGGCTACCGAGAACAAACTCGCCGTTGTTGCCGCCAGCCCCGCACCGATGATGCCGAACTGCGGCAGCCCGAACATTCCGAAAATGAAAATATAATTCAACGGAATACTGATCAGGCACGCTCCCACCTTGATCGCGCCGACGATTTTCGTCTGTCCGCGTCCGGTGAAAAACGACAGAAACGCCGTTTCAATACACGCCAGCCCCGCGCACGGCGACATCGCCACGAAATAATCGACCTGCCGCTCGACGATATCCGGCGCGGTTCCGGTGCTCACCGTATGGATGAGCCACGCCCCGAAAAACGGCAGCAATATCCCCACCGTACCGGCCACGATCAGGCCGAAATAAAATCCGGCCCACGTCGATTTCACGCACCCCACTTTGTCGTCTTTGCCGTAATTCTGCGCCACCAGCGTGGCCGTGAACGTCGTGGTAATCAGGAAGAACGACATCATGGTAAAGAAGAACTGGCCGGCGGGTACCGCAGCCGTCACGTCCGCGGTGGATTTGATGGCGAGGAACCAACGGTTGACCACCATCATTACCGTGTTGCTGGTATTCATCAGGATCAGCGGCCAGGCCACGCCCCAGATTTCTTTGTAGCCGCCCGGCTCAATAAACTGGCGGGGACTGAAATAGCCCAAAAATCGATTTTTTAACGCAATAATCATAAGTCAAATTTAATAGTAATAAAGTCTATAATATACTGGTGCGTCCGGGTTATTACAAACGGTATTGGCGGATTATTTTCGCATTTATGACGTGGTGAAAATGGGCACGGTGGACAACCAAGCCGGGCCGTGCCCATAGGTCCATGCGGACCATCGGATCCATAATTTTCCGGTACTCATCAAGTCCGTCAGAGAATAGAATATAGGGAACGGGCAATAGGGAATCAAATTGATCAGATTTTATATCGGTAAAGCAAAATTTCCTGATCAATTTTCATCGGCATCGGTCCTTTTGATCAAGCGTCGGCGGCACTTCAAACAGCGCTCGAAATTTCTCAATGGCAAAGAGGACGATCCACAATAAGGGCATTCATAATGAACGAGAGATTTATCGCGTTTTTTCTTGGCTTGATGCTCCATATAAACAGGTACAGAGATAAAAGTCGGAAAAAGGAGCAGAAATCCGGCCAGTATCAGATACATGCCATAGCTTTCCGTATGTTTGAAACCGATAAAAAACATGATTCCGGAGAGTGCGAATGCCACGAGAAATGAAATGATAAAGCTGAGACCGAATTTTCCCTGATAGGAGGAAAATTCCTGCCATGTCGGCAAGTCGGCAATGGGTTCGGGTTCAGGCGGCGGCCAGTCCGGATCATTTGGCGAACCGCAATTGCAGCAGTTGCCAGTTAGCGTGAGAACATCTTTCCACAGTGTTTCGCCACATACTTTACACTTCGGAAGTTTTGCCGTGCGCCAACGTTTGAAACGGCTCAGGAAAAATACATAAAAAGGAAAGAGCAATGATGCTGCTCCTTCCAGAAAAATGAACGCGCCGATGATCTCCCAGTAATATTCCTTTATATATTGAATAATGGGGTAAATTATGATGCAGCTGACGACGATAAAACTGAGCATCGTATAAAGCGCGAAATCGTGGATTTTGACCAAGCTGTCGTGTGGCAGTTTTATACCGGTAAGAACAATATTTTTGAATAATCTTTTCCGGCAGTGTGGACAGAAACCGGAAGCGAGTTGGATTGAGGGAAATAATAAATGATTTGAGCAATTCGGACATTTCGGTGAAAGAAGATATTGGAACAGGCTGGCGAGTATCAAGGGGACAATGAGCCAGCTCATGGCGAGATTGGCGAAAAAGAAGGAGATATTATGCGGCTTCCATTCGGGCAGGTATCGATGGATGAAATCGATGATCTGCAAAACGTTGATTCCGGCAATGGTGTAGATGATGCCGAAGATGGGTGAAATTATGGTGATGATTTGAGCTTGGAATTGGGCATTTTGCCGGATGGTTCCGGCGAATGATTTCTGGTCGAAATTTTGAGTTTTTTCGCGATGTTTTTTCATGCGTTTTCCTGTCTGTTTATAAGATAATATGGAAGGGGAAAATTGTCAATTGAAAAACGGCGAAAAATACGGTTGATATTGGTATTTGACTCAATGGAATTACCGGGGCTGGTGATATTTTTGTAATATTCCATAAAATTAAATAGTTGCAGATATCGGGAAAAGATGAAAAAATGGAAAAAATGCGACGAAAAAACGATAAAAAAACGATGTATTTCGTCGCGAAAAAAATAGAAAAATTCTTTTCTGCAGAAAAAATAGCGATGTGAAATGCTTTAAAAAACGGAAAATCCGGGAAAAAAACGGTGTTTATGACGATTTTTTTGACTTTTTTTCAAAAAAAACATCATTTCTGCTCTTGCCGCGATTGCGTTGAACATTAATTGAGTTATATTAGTGTCCATTGAAAACGGCATTGTCGCCATAAAAATTCAACAAAGGGGAATGTTAAATGGGTAAGACAAAATCCGCTCCGAAAGCCGCTCCGAAAGCTGCCGCCGTAAAGGCCGCACCGGCGAAAAAAGCCGCCGCTCCGAAAGCTGCTGTGAAAGCCGCTCCCGCCAAGAAAGTCGCCGCTCCGAAAGCTGCCGTGAAGGCTGCCCCGGCGAAAAAAGCCGCCGCTCCGAAAGCCGCTGTGAAAGCCGCTCCGGCCAAGAAAGCTGCTGCTCCGAAAGCCGCTCCGGCTAAGAAAGTCGCCGCCCCGAAAGCCGCTGCTGTGAAAGCCGCTCCGGCCAAGAAGGCTGCCGCTCCGAAAGCTGCTGCTGTGAAGAAAGCCGTTCCGGTTAAGAAAGCCGCTGCCGTGAAGGCCGCTGCTCCGAAGGCCGCACCGGCCAAGAAAGCTGCCGCCCCGAAGGCTGCTGCTCCCGTGAAGAAAGCCGCACCGGCGAAGAAAGCCGCTGCTCCGAAGGCTGCCGTGAAGGCCGCACCGGCGAAGAAAGCTGCCGCTCCGAAGGCTGCCCCGGCTAAGAAAGCCGCAGCTCCGGCGAAAGCCGCTCCGGCCAAGAAGGCCGCGGCCCCCGCAAAGAAAGCAGCACCGGCGAAGAAAGCACCGGCAAAAAAAAAATAAGTAAAGCAAATATCGGCCTGATCGGGATCGCCGTAATGGGCGAAAACCTGGTGCTGAATATGG
>JBEBXH010000112.1:0-15107 GCA_040391785.1 Victivallis vadensis | reverse complement strand
AAATTTGGCTTCCGCTCAGATTAGCGCGAAGAATATTCTGATTTTTTGTGGCTGAGGAAAAAAAGCTCTTGGAAACAACGATTTCGCAAGATTGAGAAATAAATGGCAAAATACGAGTATTGCCGAACTCCAGGTTTCCAGTTATAATTAATGATGACAATAATTTTATAAGGTGAGAATATGACTACACTGACGACTTGTGGCGAACGAAAAATATTTCAGCAGGAACCTGACCTGCCCGCCTGGCCTCCTGTTTATCCCGACACCGCTCGAATGCTGCAAGAAGTCTACCAGAGTGGCAAATGGTCTTTCAATGGCTCATACGAAAGGGAGTTTAACCGCCGTTTCGCCCAATATTGCGGAGCGAATCACAGTGTTTTCATGGCAAATGGCACTGTAACGCTGGAATGCGCGCTGGAGGCGCTCGAGATCGGGCCGGGCGACGAAGTCATCGTGCCCGCGTATACCTGGATTGCCACGGTGATAGCGGTGTTGTATGTCGGGGCCACGCCGGTCATCGTAGATATTGAGGCGGATACGTTGTGCATGGACCCGGCAAAAGTCAAAGCCGCCGTCACTCCCCGGACCAAAGCCATAATTCCCGTGCATCTTTACGGATCAATGGCTGATATGGACAAAATCATGGCGTTGGCCAATGAGCACCAGTTATTCGTCATCGAAGATTGCGCTCACGCCCAGGGCGGCGTCTGGAACGGCAAAGGGCTTGGTTCGATCGGCCATATCGGTTCATTCAGCTTCCAGGAATCCAAAACCATGCCGTGCGGCGAAGGCGGCTGCTGTATCACTAATAATTCGATGCTTTATGAACGCTTGAACCGCCTGAAACATATCGGTTATCAGATGGATGCCGAGCAGGGGAAACCGGCAGGCCCGCCGCCGCCGGGATTACTCTGCCGCAATTACCGGGGCACCGAGTTTCAGGCGGTAATCCTGCTTGGATTGCTTGAGCGTTTGCACGAGCATACGGTCCGCCGGGCCAAAAGTGCCGAATTCATTCGCCAAAGATTGAGCGATACTCCGGGGATCAAGCTTCAGGCGCCGGGACGCCGGGCGAATATCCAGTCTTATTATATGCTGGCAATGCTGTTGCAACCCACACATTTTAAGCGTGGTTGTTCCCGAACGGATGTCTTGGATAAACTCGCCGAGGAAGGCGTTACTGCCAATATCGGCTGGGGCGGTGTGCCGGTTTACCGGTATCATCTCTGGAATATTCCGGAGTATCAATACCGAATTGACAGCAACCGCGTTGCCGAGCAAGTCTCTACCTGCCGCCTGCTGACTTTTAAGCATACCTGGCTGTTGGCGAAGCAGGACGAACAGGAAAAATTATGCCGGGTCATTCATAAAGTCATGACTGCTGTGTGCCGGTAAAACAATTCATTATAAAGGAACAGAAAATGAAAAAATTCACCCTCATTGAACTCCTCGTTGTGATCGCGATTATTGCCATTCTGGCAGCCATGCTGTTGCCGGCCTTGACCAAAGCCCGAGAGAGATCCCAAGCCATCAAGTGTCTCAGTAATCTCAAACAAAGCGTTACCGCCAACATCAGTTATCAGGATGATTTCAACAATTGGATGGGAACGCCATATTGCGATCCCACCGAGATGGGAATCGGTTCTTATCAAATCGGCAGCGAGAAGCGATATGGGTTTTTCAATTATGCGCAGTTGATGGTTTACCTCAATTACCTGGCGTCCTTTCAATCTACTTTGTGCACCAAGGAAAGCAATTTATACAAATGGGATTACCGTGACCGCGTTGTTTCCGAGTATGCCTTTGGAGTTACCCCCTATTTCGATTCGGCAAAAATGCGCTTGGATGAGGGGAAATATCAAGATAAAGGATACGTCGCCGTTGTGTCCGACGCTTCGCGCTATTTTATCACTTTCCGGCACGAAAAAAATCCTTCGCGAAAAATCATCTTTGGCGATACCATCAGCAAGCGCAGTAGCTCTTCTTCGCTTTTCCCCGGACAATGGACCGCCATGGCGCTGATGGCACCGTATCGCAATATGTATCGTGGCTCAAGTATTAACGACAACCCGGCTTCCATGGAGGATGACCGCACTACTTTTGCCGCCAAACACGGTTCCAATGCCGTTAACGCCGCCTTTGTTGACGGCCATGCGGAACACGCTTCCTCCTCCGTGCTTTATGACTCGGACGTATCGCAATACCGCGATGCGAATAACATTACCCGAAAAGCTCAAAAATAAGGTCTGCTCATGAAACAAACCATTCTCATCTTTCTCCTTTCAACTGCTTTTGCTCTGTTCGCCCAATTGCCCATGCCATCCGGCGCGGCCGAGCGCAAGGCCCGCGAACAGGGGCCGGTCAGCATTCGCAAGCCGGAAGTTCGCGGCAACGCTATTGTCTGTGGCAACAAAACACTCACTGTCCATGAAAACGGTACATTGACCCTGACCGTTGATGGCGAAAGCGTAGGCCGGTTTTACTATTATTTCAGTATTGAAAATCAAACCGAGGATAAAAACTACTGGTTTGGAGTCGGCGAATCCCGCTATTTCAATACCGCCGAATCCAAATTCACGGCCGATGCCAATAAATTTCAATATTCCGGCGTGGCCAAAGTCGGCGGCCGGGAATGGGATTTCTATCATCAGAGTGTTGAACTACTGGAGAATGGACTGATCAAAATTTCCGGTGAATGGAACAAGCCGCCCGAAGGAATGAAGCTGGGTGTGCGCACCTTCTTTTTCACCGGTGATTATTTAACAATGGGTGGTAAGCAACTTACCGTGAACCGTAAAACCGTTACGATCCCAAAGGTAAAAACGCAAAAGGGCAATCAGGAATTCATCGATATTCCTTCCGCATCGGAAATTACCGCCGAATTTTTCGGAAATGAACCCGGAAAAAAATTCACAATCAGCGGAACCAAACCTACTCTGGGGTCACTTCGCGGCTGGATACCGTCCTCAGGAAAAGGCATCACTTTCTGGCTGAACCGGGGAGCCAAATCCACTGCGTTCTTTCTGGATATCCGTGAAGGAACCGATGAAGTGAAAAGTTCCGATACCAGAGCCGGAATCGATTTCAAGGTCATTGAAAATCTGACCATGCCCGATAATTCCGGTAAAAACCTTATGCGCAATCCCTCTTTCGAACAGGGGTTTCACGGATATGGTTTCCGTATGGCCTATACCGGTCCAGCACAGCACTTGAAAGGCAACATTTACAGTCTGGATCAGAATACGGCCCGGTTTGGCGGTACCTCGTTGCGGGTTGCCGCTTTGGATGTACAGGCGGCCGGTCGAACTCCGCTGCATGGGCCTCCCGTGTTGCTTGAGCCGGGTAAATATACGTTCAGTTATTATGCCAAAGCGGACCGCCCCGGCCTCAGGATTACTTTGTCCCCGCAGCATATCAATCAGCAGGGGGTTTTGCGGGCGTTTCCCGGTACCCAGAAGCCTGTTGCGCCCGATACGGAGTGGAAACGCTATGAATGTCAATTCGACCTTGGCTTCATCTCTCCGGTCAATGCCGTGATTGGAGCTGGAATTGCTCCCGCAGGCGAAGAGGGCTGTATCTGGATCGACGGAATTCAGATGGAAAAAAATATCCACGCCACTTCATTCGAAGTTCCCGCATTCGAAGGCCGGCTACTGACCTCTGAACGCGGCAACTTCGTCGACAGTGCTTCCACGTTGAATGCCAGACTGGAAATTACCGCCGATCCCAATACTGCGGGGATTGTTTCTGTCGCAATCCGGAATTTTTTTGCAGAAGAAATATTTCGGGATCGCTATGATTTCCAAACCGATGCCCAGGGATTCGCCAAAGTCGAATTGCCGTTGGATGGCAGGCTTGGCAAGGGATTGTTTGCCGTACGTGTCGATTACGAAACCAATGATGGCCGGAAATGTTTCGGACTCCACCGGATAACCATATTGGATTATATGACCGCTAAACCGCCGCTGGCCCATCTCTTCAGCGAAACTTACGGGGCGCCCGAAGCACGGGAAGATTTTCCGCGCATACTCGACCGTTGGCGCAAAGTCGGTTACGGAGCCAAATCCCATATGAAAAATAAAGACCGGGAAACCTGGGAAACTTACCGGAAAAATGGAATTACACCGCTTAATGCTTTTATGGTTATGCACTTCAAGGACTCCGAAACCAATCGATTCGCCGGATTCGGCATTCTCAAACCCGGCTCTCGTTATGATTACTCCTTTCCTCCGGGCGACAATCCGGACTGGTTGATCCGGGATTTCAAGCATGAGGCAGGAGGCCGGGTGACTCCGGAATATCTGGCCAAACTCGAAGAAGCTTGCCGGAGTGTAGCTGCTGCTTTTCCCTGGATTGACCTGTGGCTTTTTTCCGGCGAAATCATGTGGAAATTTCCTGCTGAATGGTGGACGGATGCCAAGACGGAAGAAGCCGCCACCGCCGAATTTGCTAAAATACTCGGGGCTTTCGTCAAAGGCGTCAAGGCGGGTAACCCCAATGCCAGAGTAGCCCAGGAAGTCCCGGCAAATATGGACCCGAACCGGGGTATCCGCGAAACCGATTATTTGCTGACCGCTTGCGATAAACTGGGCGTCCGCTTCGACGTCATTGGTATCCATCCTTACCGTTTTTCTCCGGAAAACCCGGATTTGGATGCCGATACCCAGGCGTTTTTTAAAATGCTCACCAAACACGGCTACCACGATACTCCGATATTCTGGCCGGAGATGATGCATTGGGGCCCCTACAATATCCCGCAATTGGGGTTCAAATCATCCGCCTGGAATCCCGGCACCACCTGGTATACGGGCGACCTCAGCTATGATATCGGCTGGACCGAAAAACTTTCCGCCGCCTGGCGGGCGCGTTCCTGGCTGGTGGCCTTGAAATATTCGGATCGGGTTTTCAATGCCACTTCCGGCGCCTGGCACAACAACTCCACGCTGGATTATGATCTCACACCGTTTGCCTCACACATTATACCCAATACACTTGGGCACTTGCTTGGCGATTCCTATTTTCGCGAGGACATCCGTTTTGCTCCAGGTATTCGCTGTTATGTTTTTGAAGACGCGCAACAGCGCCCGGTTGCCGCTGTCTGGTCACATATCGAGCGGGTGGATAACGGCCTGGCCGACGCTCCCTGGGCCGAGGCTGATTTCGGCACTTCGCTGGAAGGTGTTTACGATCTGATGAACAATCCCCGTGCGTTTCGGCCGGGAGTGCTGAAGTTTCCGGCGACGTCGTTTCCTATGTTTTTCCGCGGCCAACCCGGTACTCTCGAGCAAATGATTAAGGCGCTGAAATCCGCCACGATTATTTCCGGGGAAAACATTGCTTCGGCCGCTGTCTCCGCCAAGGTGGTATCGCCGACTCAATATATGGTGTCGTTGAAGAATTTTATTTCTCAGGAAATGAACGGCTATTTCAATGGTCGTGCTTTTCGTCTGCCCGCCTCCGGCGAAACTCAATTTACTTTTTCATTGCCGCAGCCATTGAGCGCCGATCGGATTATAAACTGCCGTTTGCCCGGTCAGTTTGAGCTGGGCGGTAAAATGTATCAGACGGAGCTTTCACATGAGGCTTTTCTTTGCCGGAAAGTTCCGGAGGACCTGACGTTTGAAACAATCCAATGGTCGCGGCTGTCATCGATTCCCCTTAGCAATTTTACCGGCAAAAATAAGGAAACCTCCGGCTCTTTTCGTGTTGGCTGGAATGTCAATGGGCTTTTCCTGGAAGTCGATGTTGAGGATAAAATATTTATTCATGAAGAATTTGCAAAAACACGTGACCGCTGGGCGAACGATTGTTTGCAGGTTTATATTGACACCATGGCCGATGCCCGCAGCCGCCAGACGCAGGGATACGATGAAAATGATTATGATTACGCTGTTTTTCCGAATAAGTCCGGTACCTCGTCCACTATCTACCGTTACCGCACGGTCGATCCCCAACTGGGGCTGACCACTCAGGCACCGCCGGATCATACAATGGCCGACGATATTCCGTCCTCATTTACCAGAAACGCAGCCGGCTACACATACCGGGTGTTCTTTCCGGCTAAGTACTTGTTGCCGATGCGGCTTGAAAAAAATTATACCATCGGCTTCGGGCTCTTTGTCCCAAATGTCAATGACGCCGCCGCCAAGCCGCGGGTAAGTTCCGGGCTAACCTTGGCTCCGCAGGGTAAAGCATGTTTCAATCAGCCTCACCTCTGGCCATCCATGCTTCTGACTGATTAACATCGATAAAAAAATTAAAATGAAAGGACGAAAATGAGTTTTTGGGACTGGATGATTGTATTGATACCCATGGCATTTGTCATGTATATGGGATATTATTCACGAAGATATATTAAGGGAGTGGCGGATTTCCTTTCGGCGGGACGGATTTGCGGACGCTATGTTATCAGTGTGGGCGACGTGGCCAACGGGTTGGCGGTAATCGGACTGGTGGCATTTATCGAGGCATATTACAAAACCGGGATTGCGGTCAGCTTCTGGAGTAACTTGCTTTTGCCGTTGACCATTGTGATTTCGCTGACCGGATATTGTGTTTACCGTTTCCGGGAAACTCGGGCATTGTCGTTGGGCCAATTCCTGGAAATGCGCTACAATCGACCGTTACGGATTTTCGCGGCGGCATTACGGTCGCTTTCGGAAATGCTGGCCAACATGATCTGCCCGGCCATTGCAGCGCGCTTCTTTATTTATTATTTGGATTTGCCGCACAAAATTAATCTTTTCGGGCTGGCAATTCCCACTTTTATGATCGTAATCCTGATTTGCCTGACGCTGTCGATCGCTATCATCTGGATGGGGGGAATGCTGGCCTTGGTAATTACCGACACGATTCAAGGGCTCTTCTGTTATCCGATGCTGGTGGTGTTTGTAGTGTTTATTCTGGTCAATTTTTCATGGAGCACAGAGATCGTGCCGACGCTGATGGACCGCACGGCAGGGGAAAGCTTCCTGAACCCTTATGACGTGGAGGCATTGCGTGACTTCAATCTTTTTGCAGTGGTCGTATCCGTTTTCAATGCGGTCTTGCACAAGGCCAGCTGGTTGGGTGGCGGCAACACCTCCGCCGCCCGGACACCGCACGAACAGAAAATGGCCGGCGTACTCGGCAGCTGGCGCAACGGTTTCTCCTGGATTTTGTATCTGCTGCTGGCACTAATGGTCATCACCTTGTTCAATCATCAGAATTTTGCTCCACAGGCACGAGAAGTGCGCGCATATATTTCCGACCGGGTAACAGAAGAGATCATCACCGATCCCGGAGTGCGACAGAAACTGCAAAGTGAACTCGCTGCGCTGCCGGTTTCCTCTCATACCACTGGTGTCGATGCGCCGTTGTCGCAAAAAGTCAACCTCGACACACCGTATCTTGAAACCGCGATGAATACTTTATCGGCAGGAGATGGGGGGCTCGGTCAATATCAGGAATTCCGGACGCTATATCATCAAGTGATGCTGCCGGGGGTGATGCGCAAAATCCTGCCGGTCGGGCTGATCGGATTATTCGGATTGATGATGGTTTTGATGATGATTTCTACCGACGACTCACGGATCTTCAGCGCCTCGCGGACGATTACCCAAGACGTGATTATGCCGCTATGCAAAAAAGCATTTGACAAAGAGGCGCACTTCAAAGTGGTACGCTGGGTTACGGTCGGTGTCGGCATGTTTTTCTTCTGCGGTTCGTTTTTTATGTCACAGCTCGACTATATCAACCTTTTTGTAACGATCATGACGTCGATGTGGTTGGGCGGTTGTGGCCCCGTAATGATCTTCGGACTTTACTCGAAATTCGGTACCACGGCCGGTGCCTTCGCCTCGCTGATCAGCGGTATGGTGCTTGCACTTGGGGGTATCCTGATTCAACGCAACTGGGCCGACCATGTCTACCCGTGGCTCGACCGCATGGAGTGGGCGGACGGCGTGGGTGCCTTTCTGAGCACCGTATCGGCGCCGTTCAATCCGATCATTGTCTGGGAAATGAATCCAGTCAAATTTCCAATCAATTCCATTGAAATCTATTTCATGACCATCGTTACCACGTTAATCATCTATTGTGTAGTATCGTGGCTGACTTGCAAGGAGCCGTTCAACCTTGACCGGATGCTGCATCGCGGCAAATACAACATTGACGGCGACCATCGCGCTCCGTCCGCATGGTCATTCCGGTCGATCTTCGGCAAATTGCTCGGAATCACGCCGGAATATTCTCGCGGCGACAAAGTTATCGCCTGGTCGGTGGTGATCTATATGGTAGGCTACAAATTCTTCATCGGCTTTGTGGCGGTGATTCTCTGGAACATGATTTCGCCCTGGCCGGTCGAGTGGTGGGGTACCTACTTTTTTGTTTTGTCGCTGGTGATTCCGGGAATTGTGGCGGCAGTTTCTACGATATGGTTTTCAATCGGCGGTACAATCGACTTGCTACAGCTCTTCCGCGATTTGAAAAATCGTATCGATAATCCTCTTGACGATGGTCGCGTCGAGGGTCATATTTCCCTTGCCGATAAAGCCGCCATGGATAAAATCGACCAAACCAGAGAGAAACCCTGATGAATGCAATGATTATCTGCGCACATATCGACGATGCTGAAATTATCGCCGGCGGCCTCGCCGCCAAGCTAAGTGCCAAGGGCCACCAGGTGATATTTGTCGCCATGTCCGACGGCGGCATGGGGCATCACCTGATGAGCTGCGAAGAAACCGAAAAACGCCGTCACTCCGAAGGCCTTGCCGCCGCTGCCATCCTTGGCGCAGAATATGAATTCATGCATTTTCCGGAATGCGAAATCATGCCGACCATCGAAAACCGCAAGGCGCTCGTAGCAATGATTCGCAAATACGCCCCGGAAATTATCGTCACCCATCCCCCCTGCGATTACCATGCCGACCACAAATACACCTCTGAGCTGGTAGCAGACGCCGCATTTATGCTCCAGGTGCCTAAATTTGTCCCGGAGGCACCCATCATGCGGCAAATACCCTATATTTTCTACGCGGTCAACCGTATGGTCTACATGGATTTCCTGACACCAGCCTGGATTATTCCGATCGACGATGTTATTGAGCTGAAATTCAATGCGCTTCATTGCCATACCAGTCAGATGTATGAATGGCTCCCTTGGACCATCGGTATTTCAAGTCAAGTGCCCGAGGAGGACGCAGCGCGTCGGAATTTTCTTTTTAACTGGCGCAGCCCGGTATATCGAAATGTTGCCGACCGTTACCGTGATGACTTAATTCAGGAATATGGCGAGATCGGGAAACAGGTGAAGTATGCGGAAGTCTTATTCAAATCACCGCTAGGCAGAGAGCTTAAAGCTGATTTATGTAAGAATCTATTTGCTGACCTGTAGCAATAGAACTTGGGAATTTAAAGAGTATGAGATTGTGAGCGGGCGGGTATTGGTCGACAATACCGGAAATATTATTGACCGTTGGCAGTTGCATACTCAGCCTGAGGCTTGCAATTACTTGCAAATTTTGTAAAATCACAATGGATAACAATCAATTCCCGAGGCTAATAACGCAAAACTATCAAAATCAGCTTTCAATTCAAAAAACATCACTATAAAAAACGTAACATATTTAATTCAATCGGATAATAAATTTCATCTCAAATTCAGCAAATAATAATGACAGCAATCCCACTCTGCCTCAAAAGGCTGAAATAATTCCACAGGCATCCCGTAAAATTCTGAAATCGGTATGCTGAGACAAATTTTGAGCATCACGGTGAAGAAGTTCGAATCCGCCGTCTTTGTAGATGTGCCATTTTGAGCGGAGATGTTATGTCAGATCAAAAAACATCTGGTCGGTGTGTTCAGGGGAGCCGCGCGCTTTGGCCGGTTCGCGCCGTCCCATGGTGTCGCAGCATTCGAGTACGCTGGTGAGTTTGAAATAGTTCCAGATGACGCCGCGAATCAAGGTGAAAAGACGGCTGAAGGAATACTTCCATTTCTTTTCTCAGGCAATAAATCAGAGCAGCAAATAAACCAGCAGAGCCGTCCAGAACTGCCAGCGAATCGCGTTTTCATTATAGCCCAGAAAATCGGCCAGTTGCAGATTCTGTTTGATTTCCTTGAAAAACACTTCAACGCCCCACCGAGCCAGATAAGGCTCGCAGACGGTATAGGGCGACCAGGTGAAGTTGTTGGTGATGAAGGTCATCGGAATCATTTTCTTTTTGACTTCAACTTCCGCGGAAACCAAGCGCAGTTCCTGCGGATAATGTTTCACCGTATTGATGCCGGTCAGGCGAATCCGGAGGCCGCTGAGCACACGGATTTTTTGTGCTGATATTTTCGCTTGCGGGTTTTCTTGAACTTGCGCCTGATCTGGCGCAGCAGCTCCTGCGGGATTTTCGGCTGCTGTCCCATAACTTGAAATTATATCTTTTCTTTCGCCCGGGTCACCCAGAAAACCCCGCATTCATCCAGATGATTCAAGTGTTTGAAGTCAACATATGCCTTTGCGAGTACCGACCGGAGCGGCGATGGTTTCAACCGATTTGGGATCCCATTTGCGCATGACGGCGGTGTCGCAGTTTTCCAGCATTGCCAGGTGACTGGCCGCATTGGCCCAGTCCACCACCAGCAACGGGCGGACCAGTACGCCACCGTTGTGGAACATGCCTTCCGGCAACAGCAACAACTGTTCCGCTGGTGTGACCGGGGCATCATCTTGCGAAATATCCAAGGATTCCAGTACATAAGACATCACAAAAAGGTGGAGAGAAACTATTTTCGGCAATATTTTTATCGTCAAATAAATCAACTTTTTGGTTAATTTAAGATCGATTGCTATAATCAAGATAAACTGAATCGGTAATTTTATGATCAAATGTTGACATTTTTCTATTATTGTGGAAACAGCTTAATTTTACAGGAGCAAATAAGATGAGCAATTTTTCAAATCAAAAATTTATCGATGCTATAGCAAATGACGCATAACAGCATGATTTCCGGCAAAAGTTCTTGAACTGGAAATCTTAAGCCGAATGACCTTGTATTTCAATAATTGATAATTAACCGAGAGGACAATTCCATGGCAAAAAAGAATTTATTCAAAAATAAAGAATTTCTGAAAGCGGTATCCGAAGACCGCGAAATCCAGAAACTGCTGCATACCCCCGAGGTCGGAGTCGACGGCCTGCAGATGGAGACACTGATCTGTCTTGGCGACACCGTACAGATTGCGGGGCAGACATTTCCGGCGCCCACGCTCGGGACCATGGCCGCGCTGAGCGCGATGGATCATCCGCTGATCGTGGGGACCGCAGACGGGCTTTCCGCGCCTGATGTTCTGGAGGCGTTGTTTCTGCTCCGGCATCGTGAAAACGCGATCCCGCTTTTCCAGCAATTGAAGCTTGGCCTACTGTCCGAAGAGGAATGGATGGACCGGCTCTTTGCCGAAGAAATGATTTCCGAAGATTTCGATTTCGAAAACGCGGCTGGAGATTTGATGGAGGCCTTCAGTGTTTCCGGCGGTTATGCAGCCATACCCCGGAACGAATCGCCGGAAAAACCCGCCCGGGACGCCGAGCCTCATGTCGAAACAGAGAGTTCCGGCGCGGACAGCCGCACCGGGTTTGCATTTGACGCGGATTACGTCAACAGCCTGACGGCGCTGATCTGTTCCGCTTTTCCGGCGGTGACGCCGTTTGAAGTGACCTGGCGTACCGCTTATCCGCAGACGGGCTACATGGCGCTGCAGGCCATGCGTCGAAACGGCACACCGGGCCTGGGCACCCGCATGAAAACCGATGAAGCCTGGCAGCGGTTCAAGTCGCTGCAGCAGCAATTTGCCGATTGACCAATGGAGCAAACAATGAGAGCAATCCCTTATGAACCCGGAATCATCGATCATCTTCACTACGCGGAGCCGCAGATCTTCTTCGACGATGCCCGCCCGGAAACCGGCGACAACGCCATCACCAGAGCTTATTCGTCACACGCGACGTTGCTTGCCCTGGACAAATTGATGTGCATGCTGAACAGCAGGCGCGACTGGGAGATTGTCAAAATGCGCGCCCACGGCCTGAGCTACGAATACATCGCCGCGAAACTGCGTGTCGGCGTGGCGACCATTGTCCGGCTGATGCGCCGCATCGAAGCCGACAATCCCCAACTCGGCCATCTGCTGCATAATGCCGCCGCGCTCCGCGCCACTACGAACGAACCAAATATCACAAAATAAATCATCCTACGGAGGAAAACAAATGAATCACCCCACCCTCAACCAAATCACTGATGCTCTCTACAATTTGCTCATTACCGCCGAAGCGGAAACCGATGTTCTGTTGTTCAAAGACGTTCGCAAAATTCAGTTGCCGGATCCTGAAAATATCGATACAGTTATTTCCGGAATCACGGAATTTCCGGCGTCCCTGATCAGCCTAGACCGGGTCAATTATTTCAACGTCAATGCTGTCCGCAAAGCCAATCTTCGGCTGATTGTAGTTCCCCCGGCTAACGCGGAAGTGAATTCCGTCAACACCCTGCTGGACCAGACCGCCGCCCTGCTGACCGTGCCGAACACTCCCCTGCCCCTGACCTTGGACGGAATAAACTACCAGATCCGCTACTTCAGGATCATGAAATACTCAGCCCGTTGCTGGGAATACCGGATTCTGGCCGCTTGTAATTAATCAATAAATGAAATAAATAGCTTTTGTTCTTGAAGAACGAAAGCAAAATGTAGATAAAAGGAAAACTTCAAATATGCCGGAAGACGCAAATCATATACCAAAGAAAACAAACTTGTGGAATATCCCAAGCAATGTTAAAGCCAGAAAATCCAATATATCTTCGATGAAAAGTTTCGAGAATCATCTAGTAAAGACTCGAGCAGCAGCTCAAGGCCAGCCACAGGTACCAAGCAATAGTCAAATAGTAAGCCAATCGATAAAAGAAACCGCTAAGGATACAGTTGTAGATGCGGTAGTTGGACCAGTATCAAAGGCGACTGCAAAAGTCATTGTCGATAGATCTGTTGGCTTTGCTGCAAGCCGCGGTATCGGTATGAGTTTTAATCTGTTGGGAGTTGCGGCATCAGTAACAGGTCCTCTTGGAATTGTGATAGGCGGTATTCTAGGTGCTGTCGGGTATTTTGTTGAAGAGAAAATTAAAGCTGATGAGCTCAGAAAACAACTGAGAAAAATTATTGGTAATATAGATGAAGATGAAATTGCCAATTATGTCAGTGAATATTCCGATAAATGGGTAAAAGCCACTGATAAAGAAAAAATTGAAGTAGAGAATAAACTTCGAAATGACGCTAAACAGTCTCAAGCTCTCAGTGCAGTATTAGCTAGCCCAAAAGCAGATGCGCTTATAGCTAGTAAGGTAAAAGAATTTGAACATGAAAAAAATAAGGCTTTGGTGAAAGAGGAAGAGAAACGTTACTTCATTCGTGAAGCAGATGGGACATTAACCGATAAACGATTTTCAATGACAGCCATAGCATCGGCCTATGTGGAGGCATTTTCTCACGATTATTCCCATGGTTTATTGGATCAGGACCTTGGGAAATATATCAAAGATGCAACGATGAGTATTCAAGATCAATTAAGGGGAATATATAATGACGAGGAAGTGGGGTGGATATTTTCTAAATTCGAGCCATTGCTGAAAGAGCAGGAGGCCGCCAGGCTTGATAGGCAAAAACAAAAAACTGTACTTGCTGTCGACCTATTGAAAAATCTGGGATTTGATATAAATGATCCATCTATAAAAAAATACTTGGATGAAATGCTGACAGGCGATGATTTTGACAAAAGTTATTTGGCTTTGAAGAATCATTTGAATCCCTCTGCGCTTTTGGGAAACAATGAAAACAGTAGTTCTTTGGCTGTTCCGAAAGTAACTGATTTCGATGACTTACTCAGATTCTTCAATGAAGTAACAACGCTTCCTGAAAGAACAATCGGGTTTTCGGCCATTGCAAAATACAGCCAGAAGGAAGTGAGAGAGTTATTGGATTTAATAGAAAATCTTACAGGAAAGAAAGAAACTTGGTCCTTTGAAAAACATATTGGCTATGAAAACGATTTAAAAATCGCAGAGAGAGACAAACAAATGGCAAGTACCGTAATGTCTTTTTCGTGGAACAATAATTCATCAGTAAAAGATCTTGATCCTTTACTGATTCACTCCCAATATCTGACTACAGTGCAGATTGCTGCATATAGGAACGCGATTGTAGATGAAGTTGATATATCGGAACAAGGAAAAGCAGAATATGCATATTTTGAACATCGTGGTATAAGGGCATTGTTTTTTGTAATTAATGGAAAACCAATCCCGAAAGAGGCATTGGAAAAGGACAAAGCAGATCGCTTGAAAGGGCTTCCTGAGCCAATGTCATTGCCCGCAAACATCCGGCAACATCTACCTGCCGGTGGTGTACCTCAATTAAGAGAATTGAAGTCAGATGAGATAATTCTTACCGATATGCCTAACGGATTCCAGCAGCGTCAGACCGTCCAAGAATTTTATGAAAAGAAATATCCATCAGCAAAACCTGTGGAGAAAAAGGATGATGCGGAGAAAGAGATACCTGGTGAGTTAAAGAAAAATAGAAAGGGGAAAGAGCTTACTTATTCCTCGGATTCTGTAGTATGGGAAACGCAAATTGAGCCTATGCCAATTCCTGGGGGCTCTGTTCAGGAATTGGCTTCGGGGCAATTCACCGATGGAAGAGATATGTACTGTGTGAAACAGCTGGCGGAGGATTCTATGGCGATTTATGATATTATGAGAAGGCTGTTCCCGGAAAGAATCGCGTAAGTTTTTATTTCCAATTATAACGAAATTTTATCATAACATGAGGTATTGAAATGGCAGAAAACGATAACAATGTGATAGAAAACGAAGATTATTACGATAGAACACTTGGGCTTCAGGCAAGAACCCCCAAAGGGAGAATGCGTGATCCTCTGACCGAGGAAGCTTCTCTCGGACTTCAGGCAAGAACCCCCAAAGGGAGAATGCGTGATCCTCTGACCGAGGAAGCTTCTCTCGGACTTCAGGCAAGAACACCCAAGGGGAGAATGCGTGATCCTCTGACCGAGGAAGCTTCTCTCGG
>JBEBXH010000111.1:0-15360 GCA_040391785.1 Victivallis vadensis | reverse complement strand
GCGTCGAAATGCCGAGGTAACGGCTCAGGTCGAGGTGCACCCACTCATAAACCGGGTTGCCGGCGATTTCCGGAAAAACCGAAGCGAGCTTCAGCCATTTTTCCTCGTTGGTACGGCTGCCGGTGATGTATTCCTCGGCCACACCGCGCTTGCGCAGCACTTCCCAGACGTAATGGTCGGTGGCGGCAAAAAGCTGCCAGACATCGGCGTAATTGTCGTTGACGGCGATTTCCTTGACATTCGCATGATTGTGCGCGTCGACGATCGGCAACTTTTTCACGGCGTTATAAAGTTTCAATCCCGCGGCGTTGTCGATCAGATATTTTTCACCCAGAAAACTCATTTTTTTCCTCGCTTGAAAAGGGTTGATGATTTTTGCAATCAGCATAATATAGTATGGGTTGGCGCGCAAGGAAAGTATTTTTCACGAAAAAATGCGGCGAAATCGGAAATTTCATGGACATCATGGACATTATGGACAGGAATGGACATTATGGACATTATGGACAGGAATGGACATTATGGACATTATGGACAGGAATGGACATTATGGACAGGCTTTAAAAGTGCGATGTCATTTTTTCAGCCTGCCCGGATTGCTCTCAGAATTTTGGGGAGCATATTTCCGGATGCCGCCAGAACCGCGATCGGAGCCGCGATCAGGATTGCTGCTCGGCGGACGCACTTCGCTCCGCGGCGGCGTGGGGCGCTCGGGCGCGCGGTTCGGCGGACGCACTTCGCTTCGCGGCGGCGTGGGGCGCTCGGGCGCGCGGTTCGGCGGACGGGATTCGCTCCGCGGCGGTGTGGGGCGCTCGGGCGCGCGGCCGGGGTTATCACGCGGCGGTGTCACATGGCCGGGATCACGACCGGAGTTTTCGCGCGGCGGGCGTACATGCCCCGGATCTCTGCCAGGGTTATCTCTCGGCGGACGTACGTGGCCGGGATCACGACCGGGGTTGTCGCGCGGCGGGGTCACATGACCGGGGCCACGACCGGGGTTATCTCTCGGCGGACGTACGTGGCCGGGATCACGGCCGGGGCCCCTGCCGGGGTCGTCTCTGGGCGGCGGAATCACTTGACCATAGTCGCGTCCGGAATTGTTCCAGCGGGGACCACGATTGCGCCAGCCCCGGCCGGAGTTATAATACGGTTCGGGCGGCGACAGATCGTAGTAATAATAGTTGTAGCCTGAGGAGTCATAATAGACGGGCGCCGTGGTGACCGGTATAGAAAGAGGTACTGCCGGAACAAAGCCGGTCGGCACGGAAGTGAACGTCAGCGCCGGAAGTGAATTGATATCCAGCGACAACCCCAGAATCACATCGTCGAAAATGTTGGTGACATCCCGAAATGCCTTCTGCACATTGGAGCTGACACTCTGGAAAATCATGGTATTTCCGAACGCAATCCGGGCGATTTCCCGGTCGTGAGCATCCTTGTAAATCACCTCGTTGTTCTGAGATTCCGCCACCAGGACAATGCCTCCGGCGGAGTTGATATAAGTAACGGTATTTCCCGCCATGGTGGCATACAGCGTGAACCGTCCGGCGGCATCCTCGTACTTCCCCGTATTGCCGGAAAACACGGCCTTGCCGATGGTCCGCCCGAAGCGGTTGCGATACTCAATGCCGCCGGAGCTTACGATGGCGTCACCGATGGCGATGCCTTTTTCATTGACATAGCTGACTTTTTTGTTGTTCAAAATGCCTCTGGCGACAATTCCGCCGGCGGCATTACTGACCGTAAACGTCTGGGCCGCTGCAAGCTGCCACACGGCCAGCGCCGTTATCAACAGTATCAGGATCTTTTTCATGGCTGTGCCCTCCGGTTAATCATTGACTTCAAGGTATATAACGAATGAACCGCGTAATTTATTGTATTGATCCGCTATGGAACCAGGGCCGCCACGGACGCCGCCGGTAAAACGGTGACATAGCCGGAGTTCATGTCCACGATCGTGAGCTGCCCCGAAGAAGAGACCGTTTGCGGCAGGCAAACGAGCACCATATCCGGCCCGGCCGGCGGCGGCGGAGTCGGAGGCGGGGTATAAACCCGGGGCGGAAGCGAATTCAAATTCAGCGACAACCCCAGGATGATATCATCGAAAACATTGATAAGGTCGAGAGCGATTTTGGCGGTATTGCGGCTGACGGCCTGGAAAATCCGGCGGGTATTGACCGCGGTTTTGGCGATTTCCCGGTCGTTGGTATCCTTGTAAATGATTTCATCGTTCTGCGTAAAAGCCTCGAGAATGACCTCGTGTCCGGCGTTATAATAAGTGGTGGTATTGCCCGTAATGACGGCCGTCAAAACCACTGCACCGGTGTTGTCCCGGTAAAAGGCCGCGTTGCCGTGAAAGCTCGCCGCGCCGACGACCCGCCCGTTCCGGTTGCGGTATTCCACACCCCTGGGGGAGAGGAACGCATTGCCGAGGGTGATCCCTTTGGCGTCGACGTAACTGACCTTCTGAGCCGTCAGCGTGGCCTTGGCGGCGAGCTTGCCGGCGGCATCGGTCACGGTCAGATTCTGTGCGGTTGAACTCTGACATATGAGAATTCCAATCAGCAAAAGTAATATATTTTTCATAGTCAAGCCCTCCTGTTTATTAAAAATAACGGAAAAAACGAATAATTATTGCAAGAATTATTGAATTTATTGAAATCGCAATTATGATAATATAGAGATTCGAAAATTGGAAATTAACCGATAGACCAATGACCAAATCGCATAATATGGATGGTATTGTTGTATGATGGATGATATTGATCAGAAAATTGTCGCCAAGCTGATTGCCGATGGACGCGCGGGCAACAACACGATTGCGCGCGAGCTCGGCATCTCCGAGGGTACCGTGCGCAACCGGATCCGCAAACTGATCGACTCCGGTTATCTGTGGGTTTCCGCGTGGATCAATCCGGAAATGGTCGAAGATCACCAGTTGTTCGTGCTGGGCGTAAAAGTTTCCGCCAGCAAGGACATCACCAAAATTGCGACGGCGATTTCCGAGCTGAAGGAAGTGCAGTCGGTCTGTATTACCACCGGCCGTTACGACCTGATCGTGGAAGCGTGGCTGCCGGCCAAACACGGCCTGATCCAGTTCATCGACGGCCCCATTCTCAAGATCGACGGCATCGTCACTACCGAGAGTTTTCTCGCTATAAAAACCTTCAAAAAATGGCTCGACCCGGGCGAATTCGATTGACAGTTGACAGTGGATAGTTGACAGTTAAGAAAGTCACCATGAACTAAGGGACGATTGCCTGGTGTTGTTTCAGCAATTCTTTCAGCTGGGCAAGCGGTATGTTTTTGACATCACAATTGAGCCGGGCGGCCAATGCAGCCGCGGCGCCGGCCGCCTGCCCCGTCGCCATGCAAGTCGCCTGTACCCGCAATGCCGAATTCGCCAGGCGGTCACTGGAAATACAGCGCCCCGCCGCCAGCATATTGCCGATGCCCTGCGGAATCAACGCGCCGAGCGGTACCGTGGGAACCACGCCCTCGGCCAGCGGATCGGGCTTCACACCATGTTCCTTGTTGTGCAAGTCGATCGGATAAAACGCGTAGCAAATACTGTCCGCCCACACCCGGCCGCTCTGATAATCCTCCACCGTGACGACGGTTTCGCCCTGAATCCGCACGGTTTCGCGAATGCCGCATTCCGCGGAATTGAGCTCGAGTTGCAGATTTTCCAGCCCCGGCTGGCGGCGCAGGAAACGGTACGCGCGCAGGGCCGCCTGCCGCCCCTCGATTTCCATGGTGGTGCGCCCCTCGCTGGTATGGGCGCGGTCGCCCCACAAATGGTTGCCGTTATTGCCCAGGCAATGCAGCAACTGAGGCGAAAAATCGCTGACGTTCCAGCTTAGATCGGTAAATTCGAGTTTGCCCTCCGCCACGGCCTGCCGGGCGTTGGCGGCGATTTTTTCGCAGTCGAGCAACTGCAGGTCGTAGCCGGAAAGTTTGAACGAATAGGTGCCGGGCTGGCAAACGTCCGATTCGATGATTTTGCCGCCGGCCAGGCTCACGGCGTTGGCGTCGCCGGTGCAATCGACGATCACTCTGGCGCGAATCTCCTTCAGCCCCTCTTTGGTGCACAGGGTGAGCTTTTCGCCGTCAATGGCGGCGGCCATGGCGTGATAAAGGATATCGACCCCGGCTTCGAGCATTTTGGCATCGCAGAGCGCGGCGTAGACCAATGCATTGAACTGAACCTGATAGCGCGGATGGTTTTTCATGCCCTCCTGCGCGCTGAAATCCGGCAGACTCATGCCGCATTCCTTCACGGCTTCGGTGACCAGTTCCCAGCCGATGCCGCCGATCACCTGTTTGCGCCAGGCATAGAACAGCCCCGGCTTGGCGATGGCACTCAAAGTCATGGTGCCGCCGGACATCCCGGCTTTCTCCACCAGCAGCGTTCTGGCCCCTGCCCTGCCGCTCTGGATGGCGGCCACGACACCGGCGGTCCCGCCGCCGATTACAACCACATCGTATTGATCATTCATCATGCATTCCTCATATCATCAATTCGCGGTTAATGTAGCACCATTTGCCGGAAAAGTCTTGCCGGAAGCATTTTAAAATGGCTAAAAACAATTCACCGACTGGCGTATTTTCATTCTCCGTGCTAAATTAGTAAAAATATGGAAGGGAAATTTCATGCAGTATCCGGCCACTCCGAAAACGTTGATCGAACGCCTGCGCGACGGCGACGAAATTCCGTGGAATGATTTTTACGCCACCTACGCGCCGATCGTACGCAGCCTGGGCTCCCTGAAAGGGCTCACACCCGTCGAATGCGACGAGCTTGTCCAGGCCGTGATGCTGCGGTTCTTCAAACACTCGGAGACCTTCGTATTCAATCCGGAAATCGCGCGGTTCCGTACTTATTTCGGCCGGATCGTCCAGTGGGGCATCATCGATATTTTCCGCAGCCGGCGGACGGGGGCTCCGGCGGAACCGGAATTTCCCTTCATGCCGGAGGGACAACCGCCGCCGGATAAGATTCTGGACGAGGCACTGCTGGCGGAATGGCACCGGATGCTGCTGGATGAAGCGCTGGCCGAATTGCGCGGGCGGGTCGAACTGACGACTTATTCCGCCTTTGAATTGTACGGGCTCCAGCACCGGAACGCCGAGGATGTGGCGCGGATGCTGGATATGAGTGTGGCCAAAGTTTATCTGGCGAAGAGCCGCTGCCTGGCCATATTGAACGAGATTTTCAAGCGTATCGCCAAAGACGATCCGGAATTGGGAGATTTGCTGAGTGAAAATTGAAGTTGGGATGCTGATCGGGCCATACCGGTTGCTCAAGGAATGCGGCGCGGGCGCTTACGGACGGGTTTTCCTGGTCGAAAACACACTCACGGAGCAGCACCTGGCCCTGAAGATCCTGTTGTCGCCCGGCACCGCCCAGCAGCGCGAGCTGCGTGCGTTGAGTCGTTACCGCGCGCTGAAACATCCGCATCTGCTGCAGATTTACCACATCGACTATTGGGAGGACTACCTCTATTATACGATGGAAGCCGCCGACAATCTGAACGGCGACGGGGAAGACTATGTCCCGGACACGCTGGCGAACCGTTTGAAACGCAGCCGGCGGCTCCCGGTCGAAACCCTGATCAAAATCGAACAGGAACTAAGCGCCGGAATTCATGCGCTGCACGCGCAGAATTCATTTCACCGCGACATTAAGCCGGAAAATATCCTCTGGGTAAACGGCATGGCCGTACTGGGCGATATCGGGCTGGTCGCCGCTTCCGGTGAAGCGAGCCTGATCGGCACACCGGACTTCATGTCACCCGCAGTGCTGAACCGTCAGCGCGAGCTGGAACCGAAGGATGATTTCTACGCATTGGGCAAGGTGCTGTATTGCGCGCTGACCGGTAATCAAGCGCGGGAGTTCTCGCATTTCCCCGCCGATTTGAATATGGAGAAAGCCGCGCCGGTATGGAAACGGATCATGGAGCTCTGCGCCGAAGACAGCGTCATCGCCGCCGCCGCCATTGCCACTCCGGTCATTCCCAAACGCAAAAAGTTCTGGCTACTCCTGTTGCTCCCGATCTTACTGGCCGCAGGCGCCGTCCTCGCGATATTCCAACCGCGCCCCCCTGAGGATGCCATTCCCGAAAAAAAAATCGCGGAGAAATCAGTTGAAATAGAACTGTGGTATGACGAAAAAGAGAAACAACAACTTATCGCGGAATGGGATAAAAAATATGGAGCCGATGGTCAGGATAATTACGCAGAACTTTACGGCGCCGGCATGGCATATAGAAATGCCTTGAACAGAAATAATTCCAACATACTGGATTTAAAGCGCCTGGAAGAATGCCTCACGGAGAAATTCAGTCCTGGAATCTGGGACAATAACTATTGGAATAAAGAGTTACGTCGCCTCGAGCAGACCACCGATAATCTACCCATCCGTTACTTCCTCGCGGAAGAAGACGTAAATCATGCGAGGGAGAGGATAGTCTATGATGATTCAGTCGTCAGGGAAATCGAGCATGCGCTGGAAGTCCGACATCAGGTGCTGAAAGAATATAATGCACGGGATAAACAAATGGATCCAAAGTTGGAAATACAGGATGATAAAAAACTGAAAGCTCAAAAAGATGAGGCTCTGGAGAAATTATGGCGGAAACATGAAGCGTCTTCCCCTGAGAAAAATCCAGAATTACAGGCGAAAATCAAATCGCGCAACAATGTTCTTTCGGAAATAGGAACATATTACGATCATATACAACTGGATTATTTTCCTCTGAATTGCAACGAAACAATTGCCTCAGTACAACGCCATATCAAGCAACCGTCGAAATTTCCATCTGAAGACCGTCTGCTTTATTTCTATGAATATATAAGCGAATACCTCAATAATCGTGGCCGTTTCAGCATAGAAGAAATCTACACGGCGCTGAAATTGCGTGACTTCCTGGTGGCGGAATACAAAAATACGCCCGCCCCAAATAATTCTTCCGAAAAAACGTTCGCCTTCTGATAGATTTTCCATCTCCGCACGAATAATCCTATGACGGATAATGGTGTCCGTGCAAAGAAAGGAGATTCTGCGCCTTCGTCAGAGGCACGCCAATTGCAAAAAAGATTGTGCGCACAGACAATTTCGATTTGACAATAGCTTGAAAAAAGTGTAGATTCAATGGTGTATCGCGAATTCCAACTCACAGAAAGGAAAAAACGGATCGTTGGATTTATCTTTTTGAAGCATTAAAAAATTGAATATTGAACTTTAAGCTGATCTACACGTCAGAAAACGCCAAATTCCAGTGTAAGAGATCGGAGGCTTAAGGAAAGTGCTGTCGGCGCTTTCTGTTTGCATGATCTCTTGGGCATTGGCGTGCCTCTGACGTGTGCGGCAGAAGGCGCCTCTTTTTTGGGTAAATTCCCGGAAAAGAATCATGAACAATTAATCGAAGGGAGAAACCATGGCAGCATTCAATATCAAATGTACTCACTGCGGCAGCCGTCTGGAAACGGATACGCTGTTTTGCGGACGGCAGGTCCAATGCCCGAAGTGCCGCAAAATCCTCACGGTTCCGCAGCCGCCCGCGCCGCCGGAGCTAGCAAAGAAATTTCATTTTTTCTGCCCTCAATGTTCCTCATATATGCTGATCGATGGCTTCAAACAGAATACGGTATTCGAATGTCCGTTCTGCATGGAAATCGTGACGGCGGTTCCAGCTACGGAGCGGGCTTGTCCATTTTGCCGCGAAATGATCAAAATCAATGCCAAGCTGTGCAAATCCTGCAAAAAAGAGATTGCCCCCCTGGGGTCCGAGGCTAAAATCGATGAGCCGGCTGAGGAGAAATGCTGTCATTGCGGAGGCGTTATCAGGAAGCCGGTGGAGGAGACCGGACAGCAGCCGTTTTTCGATCGGGTGACCGGTTTTCTGGCGTCGCGGCGGGCTCCATTGACGACGGATAGCCAGGATGACCTCCGCGCCATCATCAAATCGCACTTGAAAACACTGTTCTCCATTGAGAGCCTTCTGCTGCACCTGTTCATGATTCTGATCTGCATCGATATCATGGCCAATATGGCTCTGCTGTTCCAGAAGGGGGTCGTTTCCGCGGGCGTAATGCTGGTTCTTGAACTGCTGGCACTGGGGTCGGTGATCTTTTTTGCCGACAGCCGGAAATTGATCCGGATCAGTATCATTTTTGTCGTCCTGCTGACATTGATCATATCGCTCATGGTGGGAAGGAACAGCAAGACACTTTCGATGAAATCTAACCAAATTCAAACAATGGACGTGTTGCAATCATGAGCATTTGGCGGCATATTATATGTATAGTCTAAATTGAAGGATGTTTATGAACAACACGAAAGTACTGATTATCGAAGACGACGAGGACATTCAGAGCGTCCTCCAGTACAACTTGAAGAAGGCGGGCATCGGCGCGATCCTCTCCGCCGAAGACGGCAAAACCGGGCTCGATATTGCCCGCAACGAACGCCCCGACATCATCCTGCTGGATCTGATGCTCCCCGAAATGGACGGCATCACCGTCTGCAAAAACCTGAAAGCCAAAGAAGATACCGCCCCCATCCCGATCATCATGCTCACCGCCAAAAGCACCGACACCGATATCGTGGCCGGGCTCGAAGCCGGAGCCGATGATTATGTGACCAAACCGTTCAATTTCCAGGTGCTGCTGGCGCGCATCAAATCCGCGCTGCGCCGTCTGGAACTCTCCGGCAAGCCGTCCGGGTCGGTCATCAAGCGCGGCCCGATCGTCATCGACGTCGAGCGCCGCGAAGTCAGCATCGACGGGGAACCGGTGGTCATGACGTACAGCGAATTCGAGGTGCTGCACCTTTTCGCCCGCAGTCCGGGCCGGATTTATTCGCGCAGCCAGATCGTCAACCGGGTCAAAGGCGACGATTATCCGGTCACCGAGCGCGCCATCGATGTGCAGATCGTGGGATTGCGCAAAAAGCTCGGCCCGTACAGCGACCTGATCGAAACCGTGCGCGGCGTCGGCTACCGCTTCGCCGAGAAATAAGCGCCGAGGGTTTGCCAGTAGTTTTCGCCGGCCACCAGATGAATATTGTTGTGCCCGGCGCCCTTTACCAGATAAAACTGTTTGGGCTCGTTGGCTTTTTCGAAAAGTGCCTGTCCGTGCGAATACGAAATCACCGAATCGCGGTCGCCGTGGAAAATCAGCACCGGCATCTTGATATTGCCGATCCGGTCGATATTGCGGAACCGGTTGCCGGGCAGCCACCCCATTTTCACCACCGCGAACGCGCTGGTAAACGGCGCTTCCAGCACCAGACCCGCCGCCGGGTATTTCTCCGCCAGATAGCAGGACGGGCCGCTGCCGACCGAAGTTCCGTAAATCACGATCCGCCCCGGCGCAATCCCGGCTTCCTCCGTCAGATAACGGTAAACCCGCTCGACATCGCGGTAGGTGTTTTGTTCCGAAGGCTTGCCGTCGCTCGCCCCGTAACCCTCGTAGTCATAGGCGGCAATGCCGTAGCCGCGGGCGCGGTATTCCTGCAGGTAATACTCCATGTAAGAGAGATCCTCGGCATTGCCGTGGCTGTACAGAATGACGAGCGCGTCCTCGGACTGCGGCCGCAAATAACGCAGCGAGATATTCACGCCCTCCGCCACGTCCAGGTAAATCAGCGGCACAAAAGCCTGCTGTCCCTTCGGCGGCTGGAAAATAATTTTGTCCGCCGCGCAGCCGACCAGAAAAAACAGCAACGCCGGAACAGCAATTGCTGTCCCGAGCGCTGATTTCAACCATTTTTTCTTGCGTTTTTCGTCCATCTACTTCAAAAAGATTTCGATCACCGGGATCTCCGTATCCGGCTTCACCGGCGGGAGGTCCAGCGAAATCGCATTTGTCGGTGCGTTTTCGTTCATATGGACCGCCTTCGATGAATCGCGGAAAAAGATCTCGCTGCCGTCGGTGAGCAGCTGGACGTATTCCACCTTGCCCGCCAGATCCGGCAGATGGATAAATTTAAACGGCCAAACCAATAAATGCAAATACAAACGGTTTGTTTCCGGATTATAAGTATAGCAGCAGTTTTCCGGCTCGGCAATGCCTTCAGGGGCCAGCGTGCAGCCGTAGATCGAGCGTGAGTGGTATTTCATCCAATCCGCGTAACCCTGCAGCGCATTCATCGCGCGCTTGTCCAGGTAGCCGCGGGAAGTCGGGCCCACGTTCATCAGCAGATTGCCGCCGCGGCTGACGTGCTGGATCAGCATCTCAATCAGCATTCTGTTGGATTTCCAGCTGGTTTCGTCGCGGTGATATCCCCAGGAACCGGAAAATGTCTGGCAGCCTTCCCACGGCACCAGCTCGCCCTTGTCGTCGCGGATGCCGTTGGTCGGCACGTACTGCTCGGGCGAACGGAAGTCACCGGCCTCCGGCAGGTCGAGCCGGTCGTCGACCAGGATATTCGGCTGCAGTTTGCGCAACAGCTTGATCATCTTTTCCGATTCCCAATCCTTGCAGCCCTTGCCGCGCTTGGCTTTCGGATACGAGAAATCGAACCAGATGACGTCGATCGGACCGTATCCGGTCAGGAGCTCGGTGACCTGGTCGCGCATGTACTTGGCGTACTTTTTCACGTCGCGCTTTTTGTTTTTCTCGTTTTCCTCTTCGACCTCGCGCAGCGGATGCATATCATCCACCGGGAATTCCGGGTGGTGCCAGTCGATCAGCGAATAATACAGCCCGGTACGGATGCCCTCGGCGCGGAACGCATCCAGCAGTTCGCGCAGCAAGTCCTTGCCGCAGGGGGTGTTGGTCACTTTATAGTCGGTGTATTTGCTGTCCCACATGCAGAAGCCTTCGTGATGCTTGGCGGTGAAAACGACATATTTCATGCCGGCCGCCTTCGCCGCTTTGGCCCACTCCGCCGGATTGTACATATCGGGATCGAAATGATCGAAATATTTCTGATAATCCTCATTGCAGATCTTTTCATGATGCCGGATCCACTCGTGCCGGGCCGGCATCGAATACAATCCCCAGTGAATGAACATACCGAAACGGGCCTCACGCCACCACGAATAATCCCCATGACCATACTTAGACATAATGCAGCCTCCATGTAATTGCGCATTGTGTATAATATAATGATTTCCAATTTTTTTGAAATGGATAATCGGGAAATTTCTGTGTACAAAACAAACAATCCGCGATCCAATGCAGCGAAAAGCGCCCCCGATTGTTTTAAAATACTCCGCATATACCATTTGGTTTTGGAGGAATCGGCGGTATATTGATGCCCGTGTCGATACAAAATAATACGGGAACGATGATCATGGATATTAAAAAACAGCCTGCGGCCTGGTATGCGTTGCGCCGCACGATGCCGGTATGGAGTTTTGAGGAAAATCTGCGCGAAGTCGTGGCGATGCTGCCCGAATACAAGGTGGATGAACTGATCGTAAAAGTCGACGTGGAGGAATTTTCCCATGGCCAGATCCCGCTGGACTGGCTGCGCGGTTATCAGGAAAAACTGTTCCGGGTCAAGGCCGAGCTGGAGAAACTCGGCGTGGTATTCTCCCTCAATCCGTGGATCACGCAGGGTCATGGCGACCGGGGGCGCGACGGACGGAAGGCCCTGCCGGGGCTGGTCACTTACGTGGGGCACAATGGCATCACCAGTATCAATTGCGCCTGTCCGCTTTCGACCGTCTGGCAGGAAAATACCAAAGCCGCCTGGCGGATTTATGCCGAAACCAAGCCGCATATCATGTGGGTGGAAGACGATATCCGGAGCTTCAATCACGGCCCGGCCCGCTACGGCTGTTTCTGCGAGCTGCATCTGCAGAAGTTCTCGGAACTGGCGGGGCAGCCCGTTACCCGCGAGGAACTGGTGGCGGCGATGACCGCTCCGGGCGCACCGCATCCGTGGCGCAAACTTTACCTCGACATGCAGGCACAGCTGATGATCGATACCGTGGCAATGCTCGGCAAAACCGTCCACGAAATCTCCCCCGATACCTGCATGGGGCTGATGTCCAGCGGGCCGAGCACCCATTGTCTGGAAGGGCGCCGCTGGCATGAGTTCGCCAGCGCGATGGCGGACGGGCGCCCGCTGTACAGCCGCCCCCCGATGGGCAACTACTCCGAAGCCAATTTGCGCGACCTGCGTTATTGCGCTTCGTCGATCAAGCAGACCCGGTTCGTCCTGCCGTCCGACACGATCGAACAGTCTGAAGTCGAGAACTTTACCTTCACGCCCTTTGCCAAGACGGCGACCGTTTCGTATCTGCAAATGGCGATTTCGTTCGCGTTCGGCTGCCAGGGCGTGACGATGAATTTCTTTGACCACCTGGGTACCCCGATGGAACGTTACCCCGGTTACGGCAAAATGATGAGCGCCAAAAAAGATTATTTGAATGCGCTGGCGGAATGTGCCCAGACGCCCGGCCAATGGCGCGGTGTGCGGCTGCTGCACCGGGACGACAGCACTTATTCGCGGCAGCTCGCTCCCGGCAGCGACTACCATCACCTGGCCCAGGACGGCACGTTGAGCGCCCTGATGCTGAACGGCATGGGGATTGCCAACGATTATTACGATTCGAACGTGACCTGTCTGGAAGGGCAGACCGTCCGGGCCTATTCCGACGCGGAACTCCGCGCGATCCTGAGCAAAGGGGTCCTGCTGGACGCCGCCGCCGCCGCCACACTCATAGAAATGGGCTACGGCGATTTGATCGGCGTCGAAGCGATCCGGAAGACGGCGCGCCTTTATGAATTCGGTCCTTACAGCGTCGAAGAATTCCACCACGAAAAATTCGGTGGTTACCGCCACTGCCACCAGAGCCTGATTTTCGGCGAAGCCATGGTCCCGCTCTTTTCGGAAATGACGCTGAACCCGGGTGCCGAAGTTCTCAGCAATCTGCTGGACCCGGACGCCGGGCGCCATCAGCCCAGCGCCTTTGTCTATGAAAACTCGCTGGGCGGCCGGATTTACGGCTTTGCGTTCCACTTCGGCGAAATCGATTCCTTTGCATTTTTCACCGGCATCCGGGCCGCTCAGCTCCAGCGGGCGATCGATTGGCTCAGCCGCGGCGAACCCGATTTGCTGGTCGGCAACGACGGCGGCCACACGCTGGCTTTCCGGAAAGACTGCGCGGACTTTACCCTGCTGGGCGCCTTCAACCTGGCCCTGGACAACTGGACCGAAGTCAAGCTCTCGCTGGCGTTTGACCACTGCCCCGCCCGGGTCGAACAGCTGACGCCCTCCGGCACCTGGCAAGCCGCCGGTTTCGAGCTGGCGCATGACGGCAAAAAGCTGACCATGAGTGCCAGTCAGGAAGTCGACTTCCGCTATCCGCTGATCCTGAAAATTCGCTGAAAAGCGGATTCATTTTTGAGGTTAAAAAGTTTCGTTGTCAAGATTTCATAATTTTTTTCTCATACGACCCTTGACAAAATAATCTTTTGGCGGTCTATTAAAGTATAGTTTTCAAAATTTATATCGGAATTTTACAGATGAACACAATTATTTCCAGCAACAACTGGTGGTGGCAGACGCGGCTCAGTCCGTAGGTTCTGTTGTGTTCTTGTACCAAGACATTCAGGCGGGTTGAGCTTCAAAACTCAACCCGCTTTTTTTTGTGCCAAAATTTCAAATTAACCAATAAAGACAAGGAAAAATCAAAATGTTCAAGCCGAACTTCGAAGAGTTCAAAAAGTTGTGCAGCCAGGGCAATATCGTCCCGGTCTGTCATGAGATGCTGGCCGATCTGGAAACCCCGGTGTCGGTGCTGAGCCGTTTCGCCGATGAGGAACACGTGGCGCTGTTCGAAAGTATCGAGGGCGGCGAGCGTTGGGGCCGGTATTCGATCATCGGCATCCGGCCCTTCGGCATCTTCAAGGTGGCCGGCGGCGTGCCGACGTTCGAAGCAAACGACAAGGTCGAGACGCTGGACGCCCGCGACGGCGGATTCTTCGCGTTGCGCCAGATCATGAAGCGTTACAAAATGGTCGACATGCCCGGTATGCCGCGTTTCTACGCCGGGGCGCTGGGCTACCTCGGTTACAACACCATCGCGGAATTCGAAAAAATGCCCGCGACGAAGCAGCCGCTGGCCGAGCCCACCGCTTATTTCATGCTGTTCGACCAGGCGGTGATCTTCGACAACATCCGTCATACGATGCGGCTGGTGGCCTGCGCCCGGGTCGACGAGTTTGCCGACCAGAAACAGGCCTTCGACTCCGCCTGCGACCGCATCAATGCCTTGAAAGCGCAGCTGGAGAAACCGCATAAGATCGAAAGCGTCCGCGCCGAATTCAACATGGACATGGTGCAGTCGAACATGAGCAAGGATGAGTTTTTCAATATGGTCGCCAAAGCCAAGGAGCGAATCGTCGCGGGCGACATCATTCAGGTGGTGCTCTCGCAGCGTTTCAGCACGAAGCAGACGGTGCCGCCGCTGCAGCTCTACCGCGCCTTGCGGCTGGTGAACCCCTCCCCGTACATGTTTTTCCTGAAAACCGGGGCCGATAAGTATCTGGTCGGTTCCTCGCCGGAAGTCATGGTGCGGCTGAACAACGGCAAAGCCGAGCTCCGCCCGATCGCCGGCACCCGCCCCCGCGGCGCGTCCGACGCCGAGGATCACCAGAACACCAACGAGCTCCTGAACGACGAGAAGGAGCGCGCCGAGCACCTGATGCTGGTCGACCTCGGGCGCAACGACCTCGGCCGCGTGGCCCAGCCCGCCAGCGTCCAGGTGCGTGAACTGATGGTGATCGAAAAATATTCGCACGTGATGCATCTGGTGTCGAACGTGGAAAGCATGCTCAAGCCCGAGCTGGACGCCTTTGACCTGATCAAGGCGGCGTTCCCGGCGGGCACGCTCTCCGGCGCGCCGAAAATCAGCGCCATGAAGATCATCAACGAGCTCGAGCCGGAGCCGCGCGAGATTTACGGCGGCTGCGTCGGCTATATCAACTTCAACGGCAACATGGACATGGCGATCACCATCCGCACCATGGAGCTGCGCAACGGCATGATCTATGTGCAGGCGGGCGGCGGCAACGTGTACGATTCCGAGCCCGAATACGAATACAACGAAACGCGTCACAAGGCCCGCGCGCTCTTCAAAGCGCTGGAACTAGCGGCCAACAACCTCGAAATTTAAGGAGTACTTTCCATGATATTGATGATCGATAATTACGATTCCTTTACCTACAACCTGGTACAGTATTTCCAGATGCTCGAACAGGATGTCAAGGTATGCCGCAACGACGAAATCACCGTGGCTGAAGCCATGAAGTTGAACCCGGACGCGATCGTGATCTCGCCCGGTCCGGGCCGCCCGGACGACGCCGGGATCTCGATCGAGCTGATCCTCGCCGCCGCCG
>JBEBXH010000110.1:0-15773 GCA_040391785.1 Victivallis vadensis | reverse complement strand
TAATATAGCACATATTCGCATATTTGCAATGTTATTTTATGAACGGACTACTAGCGCGCCGGTGGCGCCGATGGTGAAGACCGTGTCCCAGATAAAGATAAACCGGTAGCCGAAATAGTCAATCGCCATGCCGCCGAAATAGTTGGCGAAAATTAGCAGCACACAGTTCATCATGGCGTTGGCGCTGCAGAATTGACCGTACTTGTCCGGTGGAAACAGCGCCACGAACACCGGCCCGTTGCTGACATTCTGGATCGCATAAACCGCGATGATCGCGATGCCGGTGACAAAAAACGACATGTAATCGTGCACGAAAAAATAACCCCAGATATTCGCCAGGATCACGATGACCCCGCTCGCCAGAAATACCCGCAGCGGATGCAGTTTGTCCATGAGGTAACCGGTCAGCAGGATCACGCCCATGGAAACGAAGGAGCCGACCGCCATCACCTTGCCGTATTGCGCCGCCGTCATATTCAACTCCTTGGTGGCGAACAGCAGATTGAACACCTGCCGGCACACTGTAGAGGCGTTATTCAGCGCTGTGCCCAGAAAAAGGAACGTGAAAAACGGATACCGGTAGCATTGACGGAAATAAATGGCGATCCAATTGACGAGTTTTTTGAGCGGCGGCTCGTTGGAATTCTGATATTCCTTCGGCGGTGGGTAGCTTCCTTCTTTGACGAAGATGCACATCAGCATGAACACGGCGAAATACAGGCACCCCACGCCCGTGAATACCCAGGACAGATACTCGGTCACATGCGGCATGATCCATAAATTGAACGCCACCCCTTTCAGCATTCCCGCCAGATTCATCGCAGCCATGTAGCGCCCGATGAACTGATGTGGAATCACGTCCGCGAAAATGTAATAATAAATCGAGCCGACGATCAGGTTGAAAAACTGGAAGATCACCGCGCAAGCCGCCAGCAATAGAACCCCCAGCGTGTTCAGCGGTATCGAAGTCACGATACCCGACGTGCTCAGGTAATTGGCGATTTGCGGCATCCAGCCCAGCAGGATGACGAAGAGCGCCACGAAAGGCGTCGCAGCAATCAAAAAGGGGATTCGTCTGCCCCAGCGCGTCCGGGTGCGGTCGCTCATGGTGGAGAGAATCGGATTCATGACGAAATTCATGGCAGCGGGGATGCTGCCGACGACCAGCCCGATCACCGCGCCCGAGGTGCCGAACTGCTCCAGCGCCAGCGGCAGCACTGTCGGCACCATCATCCACGCCAGCATACTGAAGCAACTGCCGCCAAGGATCAGCCAGAAGCTGACGATAATCACTCCCGTGAGCGAATAACTTAAGGTCCCGACCGTATAAATTCGTTTATTTTCCATGTATAAATTCCGTTCTTGAAGTATAATGATTTCTCGTCAATAATTATACTTCAAAAGCTGCGGAAAATAAATACACGATATATCATATTTTGTATCTGATCGAAGAAATATTTGCTCGGATTCAATGAAAATATTGTATCTGAATATGATCGCAGGGTCCGAATATTCTGCGCCGGAAGGCAGGCCCCGACTGATCTCCACATCGATCAGAAGGGCGGACACGGCATTGGCTTGAAGAGCAAATTTCCGTACACCAATGCGCATCCCTGGTCAAAGGACCTGATTTTCTGGTTGAAAGCAAACAAGGTTATTGAACCGTAGTCCAGCTTTATTTCCGTTCCTGCAGCAATGGGAGTTGCTTGAGCATATTGCGAAGCTTGATGGCCAGTCGCGGCATCGGCTCGGCAACCGTGAGTCCGACGATGTCGTACCGGGCATCGATATCATTGATGATGCGGACAGCCTGTTCGATCTTCAAACCGTCGGGATCGGTGCCGACGGCCGGGATGATTTCAGCCGGGTCAAGCACGTCCATATCGAAATGAATGAGGACCTTTTTGGCTCCGGTCTTTTTCAGCCATTCGAGAATCTTATCGCTGTTCTGCGCCACTTCGGCCGGTAAAAAGGCGTCGATGCCCAATTTCTCCCGGAGGTCTTTCGTGCTGCCGGATTTTTCATATTCGCGCAGTCCCACCAGCAGGGCTTTGGAGGCGTCCACTTTGCCGGGCAGCAGGTGCATGATTTCCTCGTCGCCCAGCCCGAGGCAGGCGGTCAGCGCCATGGCGTGATAGCCCGGGTAGGCATTGTAGGGGAGATTGAGGTCGGGATGGGCGTCGAGCCAGACGATGGCGACATCCTGACCGTACTTTTCAGCGAGATAGGCGAAGGGGACGACGCTGACCGAGCATTCACCGCCGAGGGTCACGATCCGGTCGGGATTGGTCTCGCGCAGTTTCTCCAGCGCGGCTTTGCTTTGCGTAAGAATCGCGGTGCGGTCGAGCACGCCTTTTTCCACTTTGCGCTCCCCGGGCGCCAGCGACACGGGCACCGTCACGGTTTTATCGGAAGTTTCCGGCGCCAGGAGATTCAGCAGCTGAGCGCCGAGATAATAGCCCCGCGCGGCATCGTCCGGCGGCAGATCCGGCAGAAGTGTGGTTACATCTCCACCCTGCCATTGCGGGTAGATCAGGCGAATGGTTGAGGTTTTTTTATCCATTTCCTTGCTCCTGTGTGTGGTGTTTTTTCTGTATCAAAACGAATATTTTCATAATGTCACCTATAACCGCGTTTTTGAAAAAGTCAACCATTAATGTCAACATAATCAAAACCGGTTATTTTTTTTATTGACATTGTGTACTGGCGGTTGTATATTATCCGGTTTATATAATAACATCAATCTTTTAACACCACAGACACAAGATATTTGAAAATGGAAAATTACTTGAAGCAGATGGGGTGCCGCATTAAAGAAATGCGGAGTGTGTTGGAAATTCCGGTTGCGGAAATGGCGGCTTTGCATGGCATTTCGGAGCAGGATTACCTGAAACATGAAAACGGAGAAGTGGATGCTTCATTTACTTTTCTTTACCGCTGCGCGGAACGCTTCGGCGTCGATATCAGCTCGCTGATTACCGGGGATTCGCCGAAACTCTCTTTTTATACGGTTACCCGCAAGGGCGGCGGCACCCACATCCAGCGCCGCGAGGGCTTCAATTATCTCCATCAGGCGGCACTGTTCAAGAATCGCCATACGGAACCGTTTATCGTTACGGCGCCGTATATTGACGACCAGGCTCCGATTCATCTTTCCACGCATCCGGGGCAGGAATTCGACTATGTGATCGAGGGGAAACTCAAGGTACAGCTCGGCGACAAAGTGGAAATTCTCTCCGCCGGCGACAGTGTTTATTATGACTCGGGGCATCCCCACGGCATGGTCGCCGCCGACGGCAAACCATGTACATTTCTGGCCGTAGTGATGAAGGCCGGCGCCGATGAACATGAAGTTTCGGAGCTGGTGGCGGCGGCGGAAGAAGTGGCGCCTTCGTCGCGCAATAAGTTGATCTGCCATAAATATCTCTCCGAAACCATCGATGAAAACGGTTTGCTGACAGATGTGAAATTCAACGTCCCGGACAACTTCAATTTTGCCTTCGACGTCGTTGACGCGATTGCGGAAAAGAATCCGAATAAGCGCGCGATGCTCTGGGTCTCCAAGGATAAAAAAGACGTGCGCGATTTTTCGTTCAAAGATATCGCCGACGCCTCCGCGCGCACAGCGAATTATCTCGCATCGCTCGGGATCAAAAAGGGCGACCGCGTCATGCTGGTGCTCAAGCGGCACTACCAATTCTGGTTCATCATCAACGCGCTTCACCGGATCGGTGCGGTCGCGGTTCCCTCCAGCAATCAGCTTACCGTCAAGGATTTCCAGTACCGCTTTGACAGTGCGGAGATTTCCGCGATCATTTGCACCGCCGACGGCACTGTGGCACAGACGGTGGATGAAACCATTAAACTTTGTCCCATGGTAAAGCACAAGATCATCGTCAACGGCGATCGCGAGGGATGGCGGAGTTTTGACCGGGAAATGCCGCGCTACGACGCAAAATTCGAGCGCCCGCAGGACCTCCTGGTGTCCGATCCGATCCTGATGTTTTTCAGTTCCGGCACCACCGGATATCCGAAGATGGTTGCACACAACGGCACTTACCCGCTGGGCCATATCCTCACCGCCAAATGGTGGCACAATGTCGATCCGCAGGGGCTTCATTTCACCATTTCGGATACCGGCTGGGGCAAATCGCTCTGGGGCAAAATTTATGGTCAATGGCTGTGTGAAACGGCGATTTTCACCTTTGACTTCGACCGCTTCGCCGCTGCTGAAATCCTGCCGCTTTTCAAGGAGCACTCCATTACCACGTTTTGCGCTCCGCCCACCATGTACCGCTTCTTTATCAAGGAAGATCTGGGCAAATACGATTTCACCTCGCTGAAATACGCCACTACCGCCGGGGAGGCGCTGAATCCGGAAGTGTTCCAGCAGTTCCTGCAGGCGACCGGCCTCAAGATCATGGAAGGATTCGGGCAGACCGAAACCACATTGCTGCTGGCTACCTTTGTCGGCATGACGCCCAAACCCGGCGCCATGGGCAAACCTTCCCCGCAGTTCCCCGTGGAATTGCTCGACAGCGAAGGCAATCCGACCAAGCCGGGTGAAGTGGGCGAAATCGTGGTGAGGGCGGAGCCCGGTTCCATCTGCGGACTTTTCCTCGGCTACCACAATGCCCCGGAAATGAACGCCGAAGCCTGCCGCGACGGTTATTACCATACCGGCGACACGGCATGGTGCGATGAAGAGGGCTATTACTGGTATGTCGGCCGTACCGATGACCTGATTAAATCTTCCGGCTACCGGATCGGGCCCTTTGAGATCGAGAGCGTGATTATGGAACTCCCGTATGTGCTCGAATGCGCGGTGATCGGCGTGCCCGACCCGGTGCGCGGACAAGCCGTAAAGGCGTTCATCGTGCTCATGAAAGGCAAGGAAGGCTCCGAAGAGCTCAAGAAGGAAATCCAGGATTATGTGAAGAAGCATACCGCTCCTTACAAATACCCGCGGGTTATCGAGTTCATCCCGGAACTGCCGAAAACCATCAGCGGCAAAATACGCCGCGTGGAATTACGCGGAAATTCCTCCGGCGCTTACTCCGAATAACCGGTTCACCCGGATAACTTTCACGCCCATGAGCCATTCGGTGATTCATGGGCGTGCGTTTATTTCAGGTGCAGGACCAGGGTGGAACATGGTTCCAGCCGGATCGGGAGTGAATCGACATTCTTGCCCAGCAGCTTGCCGGTGCATGAGTCGGTCACGTCGGCACGGCGCGGCAGGGACAGCGTGAAATTACGCTCTTTCTCGTAGCCGTTGTGCAGGATTATGAAGTTGCGGTTGGCGTCGAACGCGATATCTTCATCGGTGTAGATATGTACTCCTGCCCCGCGGCAGATGTTGCGCAGTACGTTGCGCTCAAGCCGCGGAATAACGGAATAAACAGATTTCCAGTGTCCGAAATCCTTAGCCGCCAGCGCCGCCTTGCCGTCGTCGAAACGGGCCGCAACATCGGAGTCCGGCGCGATGATCCGGAAGCGCGGACCGAATTCAGAGGCGTGTATTTTCTGGGTCATCGGGACAGCGAAGGCGGAGGCGCCGAAGCGGTAGCCTTCCGGCAGCCCGGTGGTCAGCGGATGCGTGGCCGGGGTGGCGGACATTTTTTCCTTGCCGGGCAGCATTTCGACGTTCATACCGGTCAGCTTGGCGATGGCTCCGGTGTCCAAGCCTTTGTCATTGCTGATATAACCGGGGGCGTAGAACCAGAGAAATGTCACGCCGTCGCGCTTCATCCGTTCGATTTGTGCGCGGTCCTCATCGGACAGGAAAAAGCAATTCATCATGACATAAAGTTTGTATTGTTTTGAGAAGTTCCGGTGTTTGAGATCCCCGGTCAGGTAGACGTCGAACGGAGCGCCGATCTTGAAAAATTCGGAATAAAACATCCACTGGATGATGTTATTGCTCAAGGTCGGGCCATGGAAGAAATCCAGATAGCGCATAGAGTCGGTACTGAAGACAACGGCGATTTCGGCGGCGGAGCGGTAGCCCTCTTTCTGTGCGGTCTGGTAAACGCGGTTCATTTCCTCGATCATCTGTACGACTTCCGGCTCGCCGGTCCAGGAAACGGCGGAGCGCTCCTTGCCCTGAGACATGTCGGAAAACCATGACCCGAAATTGCGCGTGAGATCCGCGCCGAGGTTACGGCGGGTGATGGCCTGCGATTCGCGGATGCTGCGGTTGTGGCCATAGTTTTTGGTGCCGGTCTGGTAATAACGGGTGTCGTCGTCCGGCAGGTACATGCGGTTATGAAGGCGGAAACTGCTCCATGGGAAATAGGTGACGCAGGGGGTGCCCGCCAGGCGGTAGCTGTAATGCGGTGCGCCGATGTAGCCGTCGACGGCATCGTCCGCCAGCAGGGCAGGGAGGTCGAAATTGTTGTTGTTGAAAACTCCCCCGGGCAGGTTGTAGCCCTGCATGTGGGCAATCAGGAAACCGTAATGGACGAAAGTCATGCGGGTATTGCCGGTGAGCTGTTTGACCAGGCGGCACATTTCCAGCGTGAGCGAGCTGAGCATGGTAGGCATGAAGTCCATGTAATCGAACGTCATCCTCCCCAATGCGGGGTTACGGAATACGCCGCCGTCGACGCCTTCCGCGGTCAATTCGGCAATTTCTGGCGTGGCGTTCTCAAAGCTGATGCCGGGCTTCTTCCAGGCGCTTTGAAGTTTGACCGCATCATTGTCATAGCGCTGGCGCAGAAATTCGCGGAAGCGGTCCAACGCTTGCGGATTGAAGTCGCCGACAGTGATCTTGCTGCGATCGGTCTGCCAGAGATTTTCGGCCACGCCGCCAGTGACGCTGTCCGGCATGCCGCAGGTCCACGGCTGGAAACCGACGACCCGGTTCCAATAAGGCTGCTTCTGTAAAAATCCGATGGAACTGCGGATGAAGTCAAAACAGGCGTTGCGGTATTTGGCCGAGGCAAAAGAGACGCCCTCTTTTTTGCCGAAAGCGTTGAGCAGCATTTCGCCGGGATTTTCCTGCAGCCAGCGGTGAGTGGGGCGGAGATCATAGAGGACGATGACCCGGGCGTCGGGGCTGACTTCCAGCAGCGTGCGGATATCCCGGTCGAGCTGGACGAGGCGTGCGTTCCAGTCGGGGTTGCCGGCGTCGATCAGCCCGCCGTAAAGCAAAAATTGATGGATGTTGATGGACGAATAATGCGATGTATTATAAAGGCGGCGCGGTTCGACAATGTTGATGTAGCGCCAGAAAAACGGCGAGACAATATTTCCGTCGATATTGAACGCCGCCTGGCCATTGTGATAAGTGATGGCGGCTTTGCCGGTGGCGGGCGGCGGTACCGGGCGCGGCGCAACGTCGATTTCGGCGATTTGGATACGCGGCGAGGAGGGCAGGTTCAGTGCCAGTCCGTTGTCATGTCCGGCGGCGGAGAGCCAGACCGGCTGTTTGCCGGACGGCGTCCAGGGAGGCAGGGTTAGCTCGGCAGTGAGCTGGAAGTTCTCCTTTTGACCTTTCAGCGAGGGCACGGCGGCATACATGGCGGCGAAGGTGGCACTGCCGGCTTCCAGCAGGAAATCGTAGTCCTGCGACAGCGCGTGACGGGGGGATAATGAAAGATTCAGCTTGACCGTGTCGCCGGGGCGGGCGGTAAGCTGTTGAATGCCAGTGGACCCTGGCGTGATCGTTTCGCAGATGCCGCTCGGGAAATAATGGATTTTCCCCCAGGGGCCTTCCGGCGGGCGCTTGTAGCAAAAGGGAGCCGGCCATTGACGGTCGTCGAAGCCGTTGAGGTTCCAGTTTTCGGGTGCCTGATCGCTGCTTTTCCAGTCGGGGCCGGTACCGATTTTGGTACTGCCGTCGGGATAATTCAGACTCAATTCGGCAATGAATTCACCCCAGCCCCATTGACCGGGATTGCGGCTCAAGTCAGCAACGGCGGCAATGGTGTTTTCGCCTTTCTGCAGCAGTTTGAGTACATTGAACGGGCGGATTTCGGTCGAGCCGCTGGCGATCTCACTGCCGTTCAGGTAAAGTTTGTAATAATCATTGGAACGCGCCTGCACAAACGCGCTGACCGGCAGTTTATCGATCTGGAAACTTTTGCGGAAGTAACGCGGCTGCGTGGCTTTGTGAACTTTGTCGGGTTCCGGAAACCAGACGTACCAGGCATCCCAGTAGGGCTGCTTCAGCCCGGTTCCCGGTTGCTGTGGTCCGTAGGCCTCCAGCGCGGAGGCGGTCAACTTCTGTCCGGCCTGCGGCTTGAGGTACAGCCGCAATGCGGAGGCGTCGGTTTCCGGCAGGGCGAATTCGCCGGAGTCGAGCTCTGCGCGGCTGAGTTTTTTCACTTCCACCCAATCGGCATTGTGCAGATTGAGCCGCATGATGGAGCCGGATTCGATGGATTTGCCGGCATCGCGCAGGATCAGGCGGTCGATCCGGCGCGGAAAGGGCCAGCGCAGTTCAAGATACGCTTCCGTACCTTCTTCGCGGGAGCGCCAGAAGGTATCACTTTTGCCGTCGAACAGATTGTCGGTATAAAACCGCTGGTAATCGTCGAACGACGAGGCGATACCGATGCAGCGGTTATTCGCACCGGCCAGATCCGGCGTGGCGGAAACGGCGGTTGAGTTGACCGTCTGTGGTTTTGAATGAAGGTCGTAATCGGCCTTGATTTCAAAATCATTGATGGGACGTTTGAAGATCCGGACCTCGTCGTAGTCGGTGGGCTCTTTCCCGAGTTTCGCCCAGGTCGGCAGTACCTTGCCGAAGCGGATGTCGCCGCCCTCCAGTGAACAATTCAGGCTGCCCGCTTCCAGACCGTTCACATAGAGGGTACAGTTTTCCCGGCCCCAGGAAAATCCGATCTGCAGCCATTGTTCCGGCCGCCACCCGGCGGCGTTCGCGTCGACAAACGACGACTTGCCGCTATCGAGATCCTGATAAATGAGCCGTACAGCCGCCAGCTTATGAGGTTTATAAAGGAGCAGCCGCTGTTTTCCGGCCGTGAGCAGCGCAAAGAAATAACAGTCTTCGGTATCAGGCTGCCAGTGGGGCCGCACCCAGAAAAAACAACTGCCCTGTGCACTTCTGTAGTCGCGCGATGCCGGTTCGAAAGTACCGTCGGTAACCTGTGCCGCATTTCCGGTGAGGCCGGGGATCACGGTCACTTGTCCGTTGACTTTGACATCGGCGGGGATGCCGTTGTCGAAGGTCCAGTGGCTTTGCGGCGGCTGCTTGGCCTGCTGCTGCCGTTCACCCTGCAGTGTCGCGCCGGACCGGTACTCGGCCTGAACTTGTTCGGCACTCATGGCAGAGGCGATCCGGGGCGCAGTGATGGCGGTTTTTTCTTCCCCGATAAAGGCCCAGGTATCATAGGGGGTACCGACGGTCAGGTTCTGCCAGGCGACATTGCGCGGAGATTTTTTCTCGCTGATTTGCGCGCCGTCCAGATAATAACGGAAAACGCCGTCCTGAAACGTCAGTGCCAGGTGATGCCACTGACGCATTTCCCACAGGGCGATGTCGTGGCTGAAATTCTGTACTTCCGGGTCACGGAGGTTGATGGCCAGCGCGGAGCCCTTGCAGAATTTGCTGATAACCATGTCGACGGGCCGGTTGTCGCTTTTCTCGCCTTGCAATGCGAAGAAAAAGACGAAGTTCTCGGTTTTCGGCAGCCAGTCGAGGGGCTTGACCCACAACGAGATGCTCCAGGATTCGGGATTGAGGCGTCCGGCAAGCGGGATAACCGCTTTCAGCTTATTACCGAATATTGCGGCAGGGCCGTTCAGGCCTTCGGTATACTGAAGTTTGCCGCCGAGAATCCGGGTGTCCGCCGCCGTGAAAAGGCTTTCCGGGGCGGCAGCCGGGGCTCCGGCGCGCAGGACTTCGGCCATGCGGCGGTTTCCGCCCGGATTCGGCATGTCGTTATGTCCGGCGGTCGGCACGGTATGGATGGCTTTTTTCGTGGCTGCAGGCATCCGGTTGTAGGCGGCATAAACGGAGGTCGGGGCACAGGTGCTGTCGGCAAATCCGGTGGTTATATAGGTTTCGGCTTTGATGCGCGCGGTGAAATTGGCGATGTCATAATAACCGCAGGCTGCAACGATTTTAGGATCCGCCGGTTGACCGTTGTTCAGCTTGATCAGGCGGGGCCAGCCGGAGTTGCGCCCGGCGAAAATGCCGCCGTGGTCACACAACGCGGGCACTCCGGCGAGGCAGAGCGTTACCTGCGGGTCGAGGCCCGCCGCCGCCAGCGCCTGGGCGCCGCCCTGGCTGCTGCCGCTGACGATCAGGGTTTTGCCGTCCCATTCGGGGCGGCTTTTGATATAATCAAGTGCACGCATCACCCGCAGGAACATATCATGGAAATAAAAACGCTCGCGGTCACCGGCATTGCGGAACGGGTAATTCGCCAGCTCTTTTCCGGCCAGTTCCCGGTAAAAAGCATCAGGTTGGCCGTTGTCGATGCCGTGGGCATTGACATCGAATGTGATGGCGTTTGGCTGGAATGAGCGCACGGCCGAGCGTACGCCGGAAGCATGGTATTGAACTACGGCCTTCAGGGAGCCGGGGGCGGCATTGACCGGCACGGTCAGGTATCCGGAAACCGGTTTGGAGCCGGCACAATCGACTTTGACGTCGAAACAGAGATAACGGTCTTTCTGCGCGTCCGGAACCTCGATGGATTTTTCATCGGCCCGGAGCGGAACCCGGTTCAACTCTTCGCGGCGGGCTTTCCAGAATGCATCGAAATCGGCCGGTTCATTCATGCCCGGTTTGATCTCCAGCGGATCGGTCATGGCGCCGATGGCAAAGCGGATGACCTGCTCCACGCCCTGGCGGTTTTTCTGTTTTCGCGGAGCACCGTTTTCGTCCAACGGCGTGGCGGTGACGCTGGTCCAGCCAGGGGCGTCGGCCTGAGTATCAATGACAACAGGTTTGCCGCCGCTTTCCACGGTTTCCTTGATTTCCGGTTTGCCGTCGGACTGGAGCCGGTATTCGAATTTGCCGCCGGTACTTGGTTTGCCGTCTTCAAGAAGGGTCATGGAAAAAGTCATGGTTTCGCCTTTGCGGTAAACGGCATCGGGTTTGCCGGTCTCCATTTTAATCGTGTATTGCTGGGCGCCGAGCGAGATCAGCGCCATGCCGAGAATGCTTCCAAACAAATATTTCATGGTTGTTTCCTGATTTATGGACGCGGGTTTTCGCCCTGTTGGACGCCCCAGATGCCATCTTTGTTGGTGACAAAATCGCGAACTTTGAGATTGGTTACGGCGCCGCTGGCCAGCGCGGCATTGGCGGTTCCGGCATGGCGGAATTTCATGAAATTGTACTGATATTTGGCAAGGGAGCCGTTGTAGCTGTCATTGACGCCGTCGCCATCGGTGTCGACGGTGAGCTTGAACCAGCTTTTGCCGGGATTGGCGATATAGCGGGTATCGGCGATCGGGTCCACCTCGCCGGCCAGAAATGCAGCAGGGGGAACCCGGCTGTACTTGCGCGAGGCTGCTCCGAATCCACTGTCCGGATAAGCGAAAACCGCGGGATAATTCAGTCCGTAACTCAAGGTGGCCAAACTGTTATCCGTATCGCTGAACGAAGGGCAGGGGAGATAACCCCGGATCACGCCGAAACCGCGAATTCCTAGATAATCCGGCTTCATGGTGGAGAGCAGCAGCCGTTCCCAGAACTGTCCGGACGCGATGAGCTCACGTACCGGCGGCAGGTTATCGTCATAATCCGCCGCATAAAGGGCGATGATCGTATTGAATTGCTTGAGGTTGGATACGCAGGAGGCCGTGCGGGCTCTTTCCCGGGCCGCGTTCAGTGCCGGCAGCAGCATTGCCGCCAATATTGCGATGATTGCAATAACGACGAGCAATTCAATCAGTGTGAATTGTTTACTTCTCTTTTTCATTCTTCAACTCCTTCTCTATTGGGCGCTTTCCCGCAGGATAAGCTCCGGTTTAATAAATATATGCTCGGGAGGAAATTCCTCGCCGTTAATCCTCCGGATCAGAAGATCCACCAATTTCTTGTCGCGCTTCGTATAATCAAAGCCCACCGTGGAGAGCGCGGGAACACAATAAGCCCCCTGTTCAATGTTGTCCATACCGATAATGTCGATGTCCTGTCCGGGGCGCAAACCGAGGGCGTGGGCGGCGCGGATGGCTCCCACGGCGATGAAGTCGGACCGGGCAAACAGTGCCGTGGGGCGCGGCTCGGATTTCAACATTTCCTGGCAGATTTCAAAGGCGCGCCGATAGGTTGCGACCGTATGCCTGACCACGCAGGACGGATGAAATTCCAACCCGTATTCCGTCAGCGCGTCGATGATGCCGCGCTCGCTCGGCGAGATGTTCCCTTCGCCGGAAGGGGAGCTGAAAACGGCGATCCGACGGTGTCCCTTTTTCAGCAGGAAATTCATGGCCATATAAGCTCCGGCGTGATTGTCGGAAGCGACAAAGTCGTGTTCCGGGGCCGGCGTATAGTTGGCGAATACACTGGCGATCCGGCATTGACGTAACTGTCTGGTCAGCAGCTCCAGCGTTTCCTGCAGAAATGGATTATAGGCAATGACGCCGTCAACCGTGCCGCGCAGCGATTGTATCAATGGGGAAACCGTTTCCGGGCGGTGAATGTCCGACCAGAACAAGTGAAATCCATAGTTTTGTTGAGCGGCCATCTCCCGCAGCCGCAGCGAATGTTCGGTATAAAGCGGATTCAGGCTCGGCCACTGCAGCAGCCCGAGCGAAAACGTCTTCTGGCCGAGCAAGGTACGCGCCGCCGGATGAGGGATATAGCCGAGATGCTCCGCCGCGTCTTTCACCTTTTCCCGGGTGGCGGTTTTGATAGCGGCGTGACCGTTCAGCGCCATTGAAGCGGTAGACACCGCCACACCGGCAAGACGCGCGACTTCGGCAATGGTAGCTTTGGTCAATTCTTTTTCTGTTTGCATCCGCAGCCTCGGAGATTTATATTTGAAATACGTTTTTGAAACCTTTCAAATATTATATCTCCGCTTCCGCGTCTTGTCAATACCCCCATCCATATTTTGTCATGATTTTATGACAGGGGTATTGAATCATATATGTTTCATGATTGCTGAGTTTTTGTTTCAGACAGCCATCATATCTTCGAGAATGAGGTCGAGTTTGTCTTTGAGGTTCTCTACTTTTTCCACCCAGATGACGTTAGCAAATCCGCCGTTGAAATTGACCACATCATACGGACTGCTGCTGATGTTGATCTGCGACGGCATGGTATTCAACGGATGACTCGAGGCATCGCCGCTAAAGTCGAGGCTATAGCCGCCGGTGGCGGTTGGCGCCACGACCCGGGAAACGTTTGTCGGCTTAGCGCCTGGTACTGCCACCTGAACGCCACCCGGTGATCTGGTTTCAGTTTGGTGCTGCGACTCCACGATACTGATTTTCTCCGCACCGTCGACAGACTCTCCAGCGTTGACCTGAAGCAAATTGGTCTTTTGATCGGCAATATGCAAATCGTGTCCTTCGAGGGTTCTTTTCTGACTGGCTTCCCGGATATTGATTTTGGCTTTGCCGTCAGCCCGGACCACGGTCTGATGGGAGACGCTGTGAACGTTTCCCGCATTTTCGGTATCGACCACGGAGTCCACATCCCGGTTTGCCTGGATCGTTGATACCGTATCGATCAGGCTGGCCTGATTCATACCGTTGACCGAATAACGTCTGGATGAGGCGTCCATGAAAATATTGGACGAGACTGCATCGGGTTCCACGCCCGTAATCGTCAGTGTTCCGTCGACAACTGTGATGTTATAGTTTTTGCCGCCGTTGCCGTCATCCACCTGATACTGATCGATGGCGTATTTTCCCGGGGCTTCGCCCCTGGCGGCGCGCCCGTAACCGGACACCGAGTCGCCATTCATCAGGCCGCTGGTACTACCAGTAAACTCCGGATCTGCCTGGCCGACAAGCTTGCCTTGGTCATCGATGACGATCAACAGGTCAGCAGGGGTAATATCTCCTGCAAGACTATCGTTGTAAGTCATTTCATAATTGCCGATATCCTTGCCGCTCAGCGAATCGCCGGTGATTGTGATGGCCTTGTCATCACCGGCATTTTTGTCTCCAAAGGCGGCGTCGCCCTCGGTATAACTCACGTCGTCGCCGCTGATCAACCCATCAAGCGAATAGTCATAATCGGCATCGGTGGTACCGTCATAGACCTTATCCTGACCGTCGCGGCTCACGACCAGCGTGGCTTTGGTGATGTCCGCGCCAATGTCATTGAATGAATAATCATAATTCTTGAGGTCATTGCCCTCGAGAGAATCGTCGGTGATTGTGATCGCCTTATTTTGGCCTGCGTTTTTGTCTCCGAAGGCGGCGTCGCCCTCGGTATAGGTCACATCGTCGCCGTCGACCAGACCGTCGAAAGACCACGTATAATCGGCATCGGTAGTACCGTCATAGACTTTGTTCTCACCGTTGCGATTCACAACCAGAGCCTTCGGAGTAATATCGGCGGTGATGTCGCCGTATACCACGGTGTAATTGTCCGCGTCGGTACCGCTCAGGGTTCCGTTGCCGGAGGTGACATTCTTATTTTGGCCGACGTTCTTGTCGCCAAACGCCGCTGTGATGGTACTGTGGTTGAAGCTTACATCATCACTGGTGAACCACGGAGTGATATTCTCGAAGGTGTAGGTTGCATCGGTCGTTCCATCGTACATTTTATCTGCCACTGTTCCGGTTACAGTCAGCACTTTCGCTGTAATATCGGCGGTAGTGTCGGCATATTCTACGATATAGTTGCCCGCATCAGTGCCGCTCAGGATTCCGTTGCCGGAGGTGATATTCTTATTATTGCCGACATTTTTGTCGCCAAACGTAGCCGTGATGGTACTGTGGTCGAAACTTACATCATCACTGGTGAACCAAGGCGTGATATTCTCGAAGCTATAGGCTGCACCGGTCGTTCCATCGTACACCTTGTTCGCAACGTTTCCGGTCACGGTCAGGACTTTCGCCGTAATATCGGCGTTCATGTCGGCATATTCTACGATATAGTTGCCCGCATCAGTGCCGTTCAGGATTCCGTTGCCGGATGTGATATTTTTATTGTCGCCGACGTTCTTGTCGCCAAACGCAGCCGTGATGGTACTGTGGTCGAAACTTACATCATCACTGGTGAACCAAGGCGTGATATTCTCGAAGCTATAGGCTGCACCGGTCGTTCCATCGTACACCTTGTTCGCAACGTTTCCGGTCACGGTCAGGACTTTCGCCGTAATATCGGCGTTCATGTCGGCATATTCTACGATATAGTTGCCCGCATCAGTGCCGTTCAGGATTCCGTTGCCGGATGTGATATTTTTATTGTCGCCGACGTTCTTGTCGCCAAACGCAGCCGTGATGGTACTGTGGTTGAAGCTTACATCATCACTGGTGAACCACGGAGTGATATTCTCGAAGGTGTAGGTTGCATCGGTCGTTCCATCGTATACTTTGTCTGCTACGCTTCCGGTTGCCGTCAGGACTTTCGCCGTAATGTCGGCGGTTGTGTCAGCATATGTGATGGTGTAGTTCCCGGCGTCCTTACCACTCAGGGTTCCGTCTTCGTAGATGACAGTCTTGTTTATGCCCGCGTTCTTGTCCTCGAACTGTGCTCCGGCTTTGGTGTATGACACTTCGTCGTTGCCGATTACACCGGCGGTGATGACGCCGTTGTGATTGATTACAACGGTGGTGCCGTCGTAGGTTTTGTCGTCGGCGGTGCGAGTCACCGTGATCGTGGCCTG
>JBEBXH010000109.1:0-16049 GCA_040391785.1 Victivallis vadensis | reverse complement strand
AAGCAAGATAACTTCGGAAAGATCATATTCCATCAATAACGATGATCGCGATCACAACCAGGAGCTCAATGAGTGTAAAATTTATTTTTCTGATTTTTTTCCCGTTTTCCATAATTTGCCTCGTTGCTTTTTCGGTTGCCCGGCATTATAATAATACAGTTGACATACTATAAATTATATCTACAGTGTTGGTAAAAGTCAATAGGCAGATGGAAAAAAATTGAAAAATACTTACCGGAAGGATCAAAACGACATGGATACAGCAAGTTTTTTCACCGATGCGCGCTTCGGGATGTTTATTCACTGGGGGCTTTATGCGATTCCCGCGGGGGAATGGGGCGGCAGGGAGATTCCGGGGATCGGCGAGCAGATCATGCGTTTCGCCCAGATCTCGGCCGATGAATACGCCCGGCTGGCGGGCTCGTTCAGTCCCAGGGCGTTCGACGCGGAGGCGTGGGCCGCGCTGGCGGAGGCCGCCGGTATGAAATATCTGGTTATTACGGCCAAGCATCATGATGGATTTGCGCTCTGGGATACGGCGTATTCGGAGTTTTCGGTGATGAATTCGCCTTTCAAGCGCGATATTATTGCCGAGTTGGCCGGAGCCTGCGCGCGGCACAATCTGAAACTTTGTATCTATTATTCGCAGCGCCAGGACTGGCACGAGCCGGACGGCGTCTGGCACGAATGGCCCGGGCAATTTCCGGTACCGGCGGCGGAGCGCGGCGTGAATTTTGACCGTTATATGAATGCGAAGGCCCTGCCGCAAATACGGGAGTTGTTGACCAAATACGGGCCGGTGGGGCTGGTCTGGTACGACACGCCCACGGACTCCACTTTTGAGCAGTCCAAAGCGTTTTACGATCTGGTGCACGAGCTGCAGCCGGAGTGCCTGGTCTGCGACCGCGTCGGCAATGGTTTCGGCGACTACGCGGTACTTGGCGACAACGAGTTCCCATACTGCGCCGACAACCTCAACGGCGAGGTGCCGGCGACCTTGAATCATACGTGGGGTTTCAAGAAAAACGACCACCACTGGAAGAGCGTCCGCGACCTGTTGTATTCGCTGATCCGCTCGGTCAGCAACGGCTGCAATTATCTCCTGAATGTGGGGCCGGATGCGGACGGCGTCATTCCTGCGCCCAGCGTGGAGCGCTTGAAGGCGATCGGCGAATGGTTGAAGGTCAACGGCGAGGCGATTTACGGCGCTTCCGGTGTGCCGTTTCCGGTGCCGCCCGCGTGGGGTGCGGCCACGGCCAAAGGTAATATGCTCTACCTGATTTTCTCGGAATGGCCGGGGACGAATTTTACTCTTGACGGCGTGTTGAACAAGGTGAAGAATGCCCGCATCCTTTCGGGGCCGCAGGTCAATTTCGAACGCAAAAACGGAAGTATTCATTTCGCGAATTTGCCGGAACAGCCGCCCTGCGAATATTTCAGTGTGCTGGCGCTGGAATTGGATGCGCCGGTGAAGGTCGATCCGGCGATCCGGCAGGCGTCCGACGGTACGGTGTCGCTGCTTTCCGGGCGCGCTGAAGTCGAGGCGGAATCCGGCTCGAAACTGGCGCTGGACCGCAAGGGGGTGCCGGTCTATTTCCAGCCCGGCACCGGGTGCTTGCGCTGGACGTTCAGCGTGAGCAAACCGGGCAGGTACCGCGTGGAAGCTCTGACCAACCGCCATTGGAGCACGAAATGGATCGACGGTATCGAGGTTGCCATCCGCTGCTCCGGGCAGCGTTTGAGCCGGGTTCTGACTGCTGATAAGCCGCTCGAGAATATACAGACCAAGTATCACCCGGAAACCGAAAGTTTCGTCGGTGAAATTTCGTTTGACAGGGCAGGGGAATATGAGCTGAGTATCGAGATCGCCGCCATGCCGGTGTTCAAGGCTCACAATGCCCTGAGCGAGGACCAGGACGATACCCGCTCGCTGAACCTGATTATGCTGAAACTGATTCCGGCCTGAAAATTTTTTTGTGGAAAAATAAATCAGGACTGTTGATTTTTCATTGTTTTCAGTTATACTATATAGTAATGCAACTGTATTGCTTAAAAATGAATCAGTTATTTGAAGATACTAATACAGGAGAGAATCGTGAAAGTCAAGGCAATCGGGCGGCAACCCAAGCCCCGTACGAAATTCGACTCGGTCCGGGATGAGATTACGGCCCGGATCAACAGCGGTATTTACTCCGGTAAGCTGCCGGGGGTTCACCAGCTCGGCAAGGAGCTCAGCGTGAATCCCCTGACCGTGAGCAAGGTCCTGAATGAGTTGGAGGATAACGGGTTGATCAAGAAATACGAGCGCGTCGGCACCTTTGTCAACCGCAAGCGGCGGATCGGGCTGCTGATTTTCAGCGAAAAGCACCATGGCAACCATTTCCTGGGCGGCAACTCAATTTTTGACAAGATCATCAACGGCATCTCCACCGAATTGGAGCCGCGGCACTATACGCTGCACACCTGTGTGGCCTCGCCGAAACATGTCAGTTTCATCAACCAGTTGAAACGGGAAGTCGATGGGTTGATTATTGTGCGTTCCGGGCATATCGATGACAAGGATTTCGCGATTTTCTCGGATATTCCGTGGATTCTGGGCATGGGCGAATACAACAACACGTTGAAGGCAACCATGATTACCTATAACAACGACGTCATCGGGCGCATGGCCGCCGATTATCTGGTCGAACAGAAATGCAGCCAGTTTATTTATTACGGATATGAGAAAGGCAGTATTTTCGGCTGTCGCTGGGAGAGTTTCATGGCGCGGCTCTCCAGTCACGGCTTCAAGGCGGAAAAGGTCTTTGTAAATCCTTATGAGCAAACACTGAAAGACTTTTTTGCGGACAGTTGCCGCCAACTCGAGCCGTTGTTGAAAACCCGGAAGCCGCTCGGCATTTTTCTGCCGTCGGACATCTCCGGTCAGGTTCTGTACCAGATTCTCTATAAATACGGACGCTCGCCGCTCGAGGACAAGATCATCGGCTGCGACAACAATACATTCAATCTGCATGGCATGTATCCTTATCCGCCGTCGATCGATATCCGCATGTGGGATATCGGCAAAAAGGCCGCGGAGACGCTGCTGAAAATCATCACCGGCGAAGTCGCCGACAGCCATGAGCGCATCATCCTGATGCCGGAACTCTATTTCGCCCCGGATCATTATTCACTGGCCGGTTGGGAACTGGCTAAACAATAATCAAATCAATCAAGGAATATCAAACATGAAAAACGTATTCTGGTACTCTATCGCCGCCGCAATGTTCTCCGCAAGCTCTCTCCTGGCCGCCGACAACCTGCTCGAGCAGGCCAAAGAAGTCAAGGCGCACCCCTACAACGACAAAATCAACCTGATCACCGACAATAACATCGAAACCAAGTGGGTCAGCTACACCGGTGAAAATGCCAAGGGGACCATTACGGTAAACTTCGGCGAAGAAACCGAGTTCAATGCCATTGCCATCTGGGGCGCTAATCTGGTTGAGGCCGATGTCGAAAGCTCGACCGACGGCAAAACCTGGACCCCGCTTGCTAAGATCAGCGGTTCGGCGGAAGCTAATTTCATCGGCAAGCATTTCGCGGACGGCGCCCAGGCCGCGATGCTGCGCTTTACGTTCAAAGGCGGGCCGAAATCCGCCGCCATATCGGTTCAGGAAATGAAGATATACAACATCGACGGCCCCGCCCACAAAGCGTTGTTCCGTCCGATTACCGAAACCGGAGATTCGATGAACTGGCGCACCCCGCCGACCTTTTACGTGGACGGCAACAGCAAAACCCGGGCCAATCATTGGTCTAGCTATAAAGGCAGCACGATTACGATTGACCTGGGCGAAGAAACGGAAATCAAGCAGCTGGTGTTGCTCTCCAATAATGGCTTCAGCAGTGTCAACGTCAGTACCTCCAATGACGGCAAAACTTTCGCCGAAGCCGGTACCATCGCCGTACCCGGCAAGGAGCAGAAACTCGACCTGACGCAGGTCAAGGCCCGTTATGTCAAGCTGGCGGTAAGCGGCAATGCCGGGCTGAATGAAATCCGTATTTTCTGAAAAAGACAAGAAAATATACGAAGAGACACAAAACAACTGATTTCGTGCATTCCATAAATGCCTGGGAAACTGTATAATATGAACAGGTATAAGATACAATTTCACAGCAATGAGGTTTGCAATGATTCGAAAGACAATATTTTTGTGTACACTGGGAGCTTTGTTTTCGCTGGCGGCTGACGCGCCGCTGGTGGCCCACTATGACCTGAATGAAAATTCCGGCACCGTGGTCAATAATCGGCAGGGAACTGCCGGGCGCGGTGAATTCCGCGGACCGGCGGCCTGGGCCCCGGCCCTGCAGGGCAAGGGAATCCGCTTGGATGGCGCGACCAATTCCGTGCTTTGCGGCCGGATGCCGGAGCTGGACGAAAGCAAGGGCATGACGCTGCTGGTCTGGTTCAAAGCCACTCACCCAATGGGATTGCGGGTGATCGCCAGCGCGGAAAATCCGGAAAGCGGCGAAGGCTGGCGCTTCGGGATCGATAACAACAAACTCATTTCCGTACTTCCCGCAGACGCCGCCGGCGACAACTGGTCGGATGGCCTGTGGCACCTCGGCGCATTGGTGATTCAGGGGCGCGAAGTCCGGGAATATATGGATGGCAAACTGATTCGCGAGGCGCGTTTGGAAAAGCCGGTCAGGCTCAACGCCGGAGCGGAACTGGCGATCGGTTCGCTGACCGGCAAGGACCTCGGCGGATTCCATGGTATTATCGATGACGTGAAAATTTACAACGGGATTTTGAGTTCCTCCGAGATCGACGGGGAATTCAAGCGGTTGATCAAAACTCCGCAAAATAATCCGGAACTGGAATTCCGCCGCAACATGATTGCCAAAACGCTCGGCTCCGTCGATGTATTGCCGGATGAATTGAAAGCGGGGTACCGGGAGATTACTTCACGCCTGGCGGCGATCCCGCTGGCGGTACGCGGCGCGGAACTTGAAAAATCGATGCGCTCACTGGATGCATTGGCGTGGAGGCGAAGGGGTTCCGACATCAGCTGGATCAGGAGCGTTTGCGCCGGATCAATACGGCGTCGGTGCGGACTTCCTTCTGGGGGAACCGTACCGTGCAGGTCCGGTTGCCGCTGGTCTGGGGCGCGACCGCGCTTGATAACATTTTCAGCGATCAGCTGCTGCCGGACGGCGAGGTTTCCGCCAAAATCCGGTTGGACGCCTGCCGCGGTGAATACGAGCCGGGGCAGTTCGTGATCAGTTCCCTCGAATACCGCGGTCCGGTCCGCATCAAGCTCAATCCGCTGACCCATGAATCCGATCCGGATGCACGGCTGACGGATATGACCGCCAATTTCGTCAAGGAAATTTACGCATCCCAAAACACCGCTGGTTTCTACCGCAATCCCTTGAGTCCGCTGCTGCGCCTGGCGCCCGCGACGTTTCCCGATATGCTGGTGACGGACGAAAAAGCGATGCTCGAACCCGGCAGTTCGCAGCCGGTCTGGCTGACCGTCCGGATTCCCGCCGATGCCAAAGCGGGGCTTTACCGGGGGCAGGTCGAGGTACAGACCATGTTCGGGGTACAGCCGTTGGAGGTGGAAATGCGGGTTTACGATGTGGTTCTGCCCGAAAACCCGGTGTTCCGCCTCGGTACCTGGGGTTCTGCCCGGCTGCTGGGGAATCTGGCCGGTTTCACGGAACAGCCCGACTTCAAGGATCCGCGCTATTGGACGCTGTTCGAAAAAGTCCTGCGCAATATGAAGGAACACCGCGCCTACAATTTCGGCGACCCGCCCCTGTGGGAACTTCGCAACAATATCCGCATTGCCGAGGACGGCAAGGGCGGCGTGAAAATCGATTATTCCTCGTTCGACCGTTTCCCGGAAATGCTGGACAAGGTGTACGGCAAGGGGAACTGGCGCGTGATGTCCGCCGATATTCCGCTGGACGCGCCGCTGTATGACCGCGAAGGCAAGATCAAATACAATCCGTTCGGCAAGATCAGCGACCTGCGCAAGCGCTACTGGAATTTCGACGATCCCGAGTTTCGCGAGTTTGCCGTCAAGGTGCTTCGCGACCTGGTCGGGCACTTGACGGAAAAAGGCTGGATCACTCAATTTCAGTTCATCTATCGCGACGAACCGGACCCGGTGATGTTCGCCAATGGCAAGCATGTATACAAGCACCTGAAGCAGATCGCGCCGGAGCTGACTTACATGAACACGCTGACCCATACCGGGCTGATCGAGCAGTACCCGGACGTGGATATCGTGGTACCGGGATGGACCGCCGACGAGGGCATGGATGCCGCGATCCGGACCGCTACCGCCAAGGGACGCCGGGCGATCGTGTACAACAACTTCTCCAGCTACCTCGACCGCTCGTTGCTCTGCACACGGACAATGGGGGCGATTCTCTACAATTTCGGCTGCGAAGGGTTCAACCAGTGGTCCTGGGCGTGGTCCTGGGATAAGAGGAACAATCCTTATCAGGATGCATTTGTCGACGGTTACGGCCCGGGCGAGGGGTACCTGATTTACTTCGATCCCTATACCACTGAAATTTCGAGCTCGACGCGCTGGGAACAGATGCGGGAAATGGCCGAGGATTTCGACGCCTTCAAACTCTATGAGAAGCTCGGCGGCGATCCACACAAATACAGCGAACGGCTCGGCCGCGACATGGTGAATTTCGAAACCGACCCGCAGCGTTTTCTGGAAGTCCGCCGGGAGTTCCTGGCCGAGCTGGAAAAACTTGCGACTAAGCAACAATAAGGGATTTTTATGATGATAGATTATGGACATGGAGAGCTTGGCTGGTGGCTGAAATCGCGTTTCGGGATGTTCATTCATTTCGGGCTTTATTCGGCTGCTGCGCGGCAGGAATGGGTACGCCATTTCGAACGGACTTCCAACGAGGAATATCAGAAGTATTTCGATCACTTCAACCCGGATTTGTTCGACGCCGACGAATGGGCGCGGCGGGCAAAGGAAGCCGGGATGCGGTATGCGGTATTGACCGCCAAGCATCACGAGGGATTTTGCCTCTGGGATTCCGCCTGCACGGATTACAAGATCACCAACACGCCGTTCGGGCGCGATTTGCTCCGCGAATATTGCGAGGCGTTCCGCAGGCACGGGATACAGGTGGGGCTTTATTATTCGCTGATCGACTGGCACCATCCGGATTTCACGGTCGACAGTGTCCATCCGCTCCGCGATGACGCCGGGGCGGTGGCTCAAAACGCCTCGCGCGATATGAAAAAATATGCACAATATATGCGCGATCAGGTCACAGAGCTTCTGACCGGATACGGGAAAATCGACGTCATGTGGTTCGATTTTTCTTATCCTTCCGGCAAGTTTCCCGGCTGGCCGGTCGGCAAGGGAAAAGACGATTGGGAATCGGAAAAACTGGTGAAGCTGATCCGCTCGCTTCAAAGCCATGTCATTATCGACGACCGGCTGGATCTGGAAGGGGCAGGGGATTTCCGCTCCCCCGAACAGTATATTCCGAGCAACGGCATTCGTGATGACGCGGGCGAGCTGGTTCCGTGGGAAGGCTGCCAGACTTTTTCCGGGGCATGGGGCTACAATCGCGGCGAACTCGCCTGGAAAGAGCCGAAAATGCTGATCGAAATGCTGGTCAAACACGTCAGCCGGGGCGGTAATCTCCTGATGAATGTGGGGCCGACCGGACGGGGCGATTTCGACCCGAAAACGCTGGCCGGGCTCGAGGTTTACCGCAAATGGATGAAATATCATGAGCGTGCGATTCGCGGCTGTACGGTGGCGCCGGAGGAATTTCCGGAACCGGAAGGGGCGCGCTATACCTGGAACCCGGAGACGGGATGCCTTTACTTGTGCATGTTTGAATGGCCGTTCAAATTCATTCATCTCCCCGGGCTGGCCGGGCGGGTGGAATATGCTCAACTGTTGAACGACGCCAGCGAGATTGCGTTTCGCGATATGAACGTTGAGGTGGGGAGTATGACCGAACGCGCGCCGAAGAGCGCCATTACCCTTGAGCTGCCGGTATCCAGACCGGACTTCGAGGTTCCGGTTGTTGAGCTTTTTATTAAAAAACAAGTATACAAAAAGATATAAGCGGAGCTCAAAGAATGGAGAGAATTCAACTATCGGATACAAAATGATTGATTTTGTGTATTTCCTTTTTCAACGGTTGGAAGTATAATTATAAGCAAGAAAATAAATCCGGATTTGAAACCCAACCACAAAGAGAGATAAAAAATGGACAAAAGAACTTTCAAGCATTGCATGAACTTCACACTTATTGAACTCCTGGTAGTGATCGCGATCATCGCGATTCTGGCGGCGATGCTGCTGCCGGCACTGAACCGGGCCCGCGACAAAGCCCGTTCCATCGACTGCCTGAACAAAGAAAAACAGTTATCGCTGATGTTGATCGGCTATATGGACGAGTATAACGGGCAGCTCCGCTCGCATAAAGGCATCACCACGTGGAGCCAGTCGTGGTTCTATTTGTACCACAAGGACGGAGTTCCCGGATTCACCAGTGCCACGGATCCCGAGTGTAACACTTTGGCGAGAAAGATCGCGGTCTGCCCTTCCGTACTTGCCGTGAATTCCGGTGCGGATGTCGCAGACACTTATGCACTTCCGGCCATCCACCATGCCAGCGGCGTGGTTCCCATGTCGCGCTATAAAAACCCTTCAATGATGCTTCTACTCGGCGAAGCCTATAATGAAACCTGGGGAAATTTCCCGGTCATGAGCGGCAATAAGGACAGCAATGTGGGGCAATTCGCATTGGGGCACGGCAATCAGAGCAATGTCATTTTCCTGGACGGCCATGCATCCGCGATGACGATCGGGAAAATGATCCAGGAAGTTAAGATTCCGCGTTATGTTACCACCGATCTGGAAGAACAGAGTGTGGCCGGCGGCTGGATTATACCTGGGGGTTATAAAGCCGGCACCGGGATATGGTCCAATTAATTTTATCGAGAGCCTGAGGCATATGAAGAACTTGAAAATACCGGCACCGATTCAGCGATGGGATGAAGCCATTCCCCTGGGCAACGGCCGCAATGGAGTGCTCCTCTGGGGAGATGCGAAGCAGATTCGTCTGTCGCTGGACCGGGCCGATCTGTGGGATGAACGGACGGGCGATGTGTATGATGACCCGCACTGGAACCACCGAAGCATTATCGAAGCGGCCCGCAGCGGTGATTATGCGCACTGCCGTAAACTGTGCGACCTTTCAAGTTCCATTCCCGCCACCAAGCTGCCTACCGGCAGAATCGAAATCGTGCCGGATGGGCCGGTTGATAATGGTTATTTCGGGCTGGATTTGACCAAGGCACAGGGATATCTCTGCAACGAGGACAATGCTTTGCTGCTGGCTGCATTCTGCCATGCTCTCCGCGATGAGATTTACCTGAAAATCAATATCCCGGTGAAATCGATCAGGATCGTTCCGCCCGATTATCAGGGCGAGGCGAAACTGGTCGAGGCGGCCGGAACCGTGAACAGTGTCGGTTCGCTGGGCTATCCGCCGGGGAAATCCGGCGTCAGCGGCAATACCAGATATTACTTCCAACCTTGCACTGAAAACCTCTGCTATGCGGTTTTTCTGACCGAATACGATGCCGGAGAATATGTCATAAAAATCGTGCGCCGGAAAACATTGAAAGCTCTGGAAACGGAACTGAAAAAAGCGAAAACGGCCAGGCACCCCGCCTTCGAAAATGCATTTCTTGAGCACCGCAGATGGTGGCGTGAATTCTGGAACCGCTCCCGGATCAATCTGCCGGATACGGATCTCCAGCAGCATTACGAACTTTGCCGTTATTTCTTCGGTTCAAGCTCAAGAGCAGGTGCGCCGCCGATGCCGCTGCAGGGGATCTGGACCGCGGACAATGGTGCGCTGCCGCCGTGGCGTGGCGATTTCCATCATGACCTGAATACGGAATTCAGCTATATCGCTTACCTGACCAGCGGCGATTATGATTGCGGAAAAAGTTTCCTCGATTACCTGACGGAACGGATTGAGATTTTCCGGCAATACGCCCGGGATTTTTTCGGCTGCAGCGGGATTGCGGTACCGGGAGTTACCTCGCTGGCGGGGCAATCGCTGGGGGGATGGCCGCAGTATTCATTTTCGCCGACTTGCGGCGCATGGCTCGCCAGCATGTTCACGGATCATTGGCGCTATACGCACGACGGGGAGTTCCTGCGGGAACAGGCGCTGCCGTTCGTCGACGGGGTGGCCGAATTCATCCTGCAACTGCTGGAAAAAAAGGACGACGGATTTTATTATCTGCCGTATTCGACTTCGCCCGAAATTCATGACGAAAAACCGGAAGCATTTCTGACGCCGAATTCAAATTACGACTTGTCGCTGCTGACCCGGCTTTTCAACGACATGATCCTGCTGAACGAAGCCGCCGGCGATTTCAAGGCTGTAAAAAAGTGGCGGCGGGAGTTGAAGCATCTGCCGCCTTTGAGCATTGACCTTTATCGGGGATTGATGATCTCGCCCGATGAAATCCTGCACGAGTCGCACCGTCATCATTCGCACCTGATGGCCATTTATCCGCTCAAACTGTTGAATACCGACGAACATGGAGTCGTGATCGATAATTCTCTGCATTTGATTGACGAACTGGGAACCGGCTTCTGGGTCGGGTACAGCTTCGGCTGGATGGCGGCAATCAATGCGTGGTGCCGTATGGGGGACCGCGCGCTGCGGCTGCTGAAACTTTACCTGAATGCGTTCGTCAGCCCGAACGGTTTTCACCTCAACGGGGATTTCAAAAATCTGGGCGACTCCGCGTTTAAATACCGTCCGTTTACGTTGGAAGGCAATTTCGCCGCCATGCAGGCCATGCACGAAATGCTGCTGCAATCGTCCGGCGATATCATCCGGGTATTTCCGGCGCTGCCGGCGGAGTGGACACGGGCGGCATTTGAAAACCTGCGGGCCGAGGGCAATGTCCGGGTTTCCGCGGAACTGCGCCGTGGCGTATTGTTCAAGCTCGAACTTGAGGCGGAAACGGCACAGAACATCAGGCTGGTCGCTCCCGGTATCCCGGAGCAGTCCATCCACCTCCGCCCGAACGAACCATGGCGGTGGATCAGGGAATATAAAGGAGTCATCAGTTTTATGAGCGAAATGAAAGAAATGGTTAATAATTAATAGGAGAAGATATGAAGAAAATAATTACCCTCATGCTATGTCTCGGATTTGCCGCGGCCGCGCTGGCTTCACCCAAAGACGACGCCATCGTGAAACTGAGAAAAGAATATTCCGCCAAAACGCCGTGGCTGCGCGACGAAGAGAAGAACCTCGGCGCCGAAACCGCTTCTATGCTTGCCGAAGATGGTTCTTTCGCCAAATACCGGGAGCTGGAGAAAAACTACTGGTCCAACCACTGGGGCAGCGCCAAAGCGGATACTTATGCGATACAGAATCCGATCATGCACATGCTGACCGATGTTTTTAACCGGCTCAAAGTCATGGCATTGGATATTCGCGACGGCAAGATCGCGGCGAGCGAAAAAGACAAACTGTATAAGGCGGTCGTGCGGTATGGCAAGATCGAACTGGACCGCGGCGAGACGATCAAAAACGGGCGGTTTCATGCGTCCTGTTTTGCGATTCCGACCGGTGCCGCGTGGGTCTACCTGACCATGCTGGACGATATGGACTCCGGTAAATACCCCGAAGTCGCCGATATCCTGCAGAAGATTTCATTTCAATCCTGGAGCCAGCCCGTTCGCAACGACGCGACTCAGGAAAATATCATCAGCGTCGAGCGTTTCCGCAAGCATGTCTGGTGGGTGGGCGGCAATGCCACGGCCTACCGTCCGCTTTTCGAGGCATCCATCGTCAACTCCTCGCCGGAAATGCTCGACGTTCTCAGCGAAGTGGCCAACAAGAGCATTTCGGTGGTTTCGCAGAACACGTATGATTCCGCATTCTGGGTGGAAGGATTCACGGCGGACGGCGCGGGCTGGGGTCATGGCAAGCAGTGCCTGATCTGGGGGTATCCGATCCACGGCACCAACGGTTCGCTGAATATCATTTCCCGCTTCAAAAATACTCCCTGGGCCTCCGGAGCCGATGCCGCGGTGATGGAGACGATCTTCGAGTTTCTGCGCGGTTCGTCATTTTACTTTTACAAAGGCACCATTCCGCCGGTGCTCGAGCGCGGCAACGCCCGCCCGGATTATGCCGCCAAACGGACGATTCCATCCCTGTCGCTGACCGACAACCTGAACTGGAATTTCCGCGGTATTCTGTCCAAAGATCAATTGTCGGAGATGGATCAGTTCCGCAAAGAAGCCAATGTGAAAAACCTCTTTATGCTGAACTTCCCGATGGGACAATATCACGGTACCCGTTATTTCTTCAACAACGACGACCTGATCCGCAAAAACCCCGATTATTATGTTTTCATCAACATGGTGAGCAACCGCAGCAACGGATTGGAGAGCTATCACGGCGGAGCCAACGGCTACAATCTCTTTACCTGTGACGGACAGACCATTTTTGAGCGCGAGGGCGGCGAGAGTTCGCTGGCGCTGGGCGCTTCCGTGCTGACCATGCTGCCCGGTACCACGGAACGGCAGACGAAGAAGCTCAATCCGATTGAGAACTGGCTCGGCTATGGCAGCCAGGGCGATTTTGCCGCCGGAGCCGTGGCGTCGAATCAGGATTCCGCCGCCGGATTCATCTTCGACAAGGTGAACGACTCCGTCGTCGAAAAGCCCTCGCGAAACGAGGAAAATCCTGAAATCCTGAAAGTTCGTGCCCATAAGAGTTATTTTTTCTTCGGCGATCTGCTGCTGGCACTGGGCGCGGGCATCGAAAACCTTGCCCCGGAGTATGACGGCAACATTTTCACCACCATCGAGCAAACCTTGAAAAAGGGCGACAACAAAGTCACCCGGGCACATAATATCGATTGGGTCGGCAACAACGGTTTCCTGTATGGCGACATGAACGGCAAGGCCGTTTTCAAGTCCGAAAAACGTACCACCGACTGGCGTAAATTGAGCGAGGCCAATAAGAATGTGACAGAAAGCGAAATGGAGATTTTCAGCATGTGGATCGATCATGGCCGCGAAGTTTCCGGCGCCACCTATGCCTATATGGTCGCCTGCAGCGGCGAAGTTCCGGCGGCGCTGCCGAAGGTCCTCGCCAACACCACTCAGGTGCAGGCCGCGGAATTGAACGGCACCGTAAGCGCGGTATTTTATGAGAGCTCGGCGGCGATCGGGTCCGCGCATGGTGAAATCTCCGTGTCGGCTCCCTGCGCACTGGTAGTCCGGTTCCTTGACGGCAAGGTCGAAATCTCGGTGGCGGACGGCAAAATGAATAAGGATCTGGACACGATCACCGTCCGGATCAAGGATAAAGATTATACCGTACAGCTTCCGGCCGACGAACGGCTGGGCGCTTCGGTCACTGCCGATTATAAATGATACGCTTTGCGGAAAGCGGCGGGCGAAATACCGCGGTACTTGGTGAAAATCCGGGTAAAATAATAGCGGTTGCAGAACCCGCAGCTTTCCGCAATATCGGAAATCGTCTCATCACTCTGCAATAATAGCAGTGCCGCCATATCCACCTTCTGCTCCAGCAGGAAATGCTGCGGTGTAACCCCGAAACTGTTATAAAACTTCTTAATGAACGTACACAGGCTCATATGTGCGATTGAGGCCAGCTTTTTGTTGCTGTAATTCTGGGCCGGATTCTTTTTGATCAGATGATACACGGACAATAACTGGAACTCGATGTTCCGGTGCCGTTCGAGGTGCTCCGGCGGAAGCAGCGACACGGCCAGATTTATGGCGGCCGTCGTCAACAAAATCAGCCGGTCGTCGTGTCTGCGCTCCAGAAGGCTCTCGCTCATCTGTTCGAGCATATCCAGCAATGGCGGGCAATCCGGCAGTTCCTGGATGAAATCCATGCAGTCCGCATAGGGACCGCCCATGGTGAAATGCGCGTAAATCTTTTCGAGCAGGCCGCCCCGGGTACGGGAAACGAAGGGGGTATTCGGGGCAATCAGGTAAACGCTGCCGGCTTTCAGGTTTATGACCTGGTCGTTGTAGTGAATGAAACCACAGGAATTATAGGGGCGGTAAATGCGCCAGTAGGGCATTTTCAGATCGGTCGCCGTCAGGTTCCAGTTCTTGATGACATCCCGCCTGAGAAACAGAATATCCAAAGGAAAAGGAACCAGCGATACTGCTTCGTGGTTCCGTTGTTGTGTATCTTTTTCCATTTGCCCCGCCATTTATAGAAAATATATTGCGGAACGGCAATTATTCAAATGCTCATGGCAGGATTTCCGAACAATAGAAGCGTCCTTCATCCGGCGCCAGGGAATAGTCGAGTTTTCCACCGTTTAACTGTACCGGAGTCTCGTTGTCGCGATAAAGCGTCGCCGGCGCTTCCGGCAGTTCCAGTTTGCCGGCAATCGGCTGGTCGGTCACGTTCACAAGGATCAGGATGCTTTTGCCGTCAATCTGCTTGAAACCATACCAGAGATCGCCCTCACGCTTCAACTGCGACCCATGGGTGAAGCCGTTGAAATAAGGCGCAAATGCCTTGACTTCCTGCATGGTCCTGGTGAATTCGGCGCGGTTTTTCTTCGGATTGAAAACCGTGTAGATGCCCCAGCGGGGATTCAACTTCAGATCGCTGTAAAGCCAGTAGATCAAACCATTGGCGCCACTGAGAATGCTGACGGCGACTTGTCCGCGCATCCGCTCAATGGAGCCCGGATAAGTGGCGGTCGGCTGCTTGAACGGATTGTCCGGATTATTCACTACGCTCAATGCGCGCTGTTCGGCGTCCTTATATTCCGGGGAGTCTTTCGGGTAATCGCCGCGCTTTTTGCCGTTGACTTCTTCAGCGTAGAACGAATCGGGGTTCAGCGACCCCTGACTTTCGATGCCGAACGCGGAGTCATGGGTATTCAAAATCGGAAGATACTGCATGTTGTGCCATTCTCCTGCGGCATTTTTGCGGTACTCGATCGAGGTTTTCGCCATGCCGGAGGCGTGACCATGGTACCATTGGGGAATATCCACGTCCACACTGTCCTGGAATCTGCCCTGATACCAGCTCGAACTGACCACGTTATGATAGGGGTCGAGCTTGCGGATCATGTCGTTGAAAAAAGTCAGTTGCTCGACGTCCACCCCGAAAATGCCCGGCTCGTCGAAGAGGTACCACCAGTAAGTTGCAGGATGGTTCATATATTTCACCACGCGCTCCATCACCGGCTTGTAGTCGGAGGCGGCAATCCGCAGATGCTGCAAATGAATCATCGCATAACCGTTGACGGAATGAACCGTATCGAGGAATTCCTGCATCGGGTATTTGTCCTCCTGCCGGGTCATCGTGTAATTGTGGAAGACATTGAAGCCGAATTCCGCCGCGTCTTTGACCTGCCGGATGTCGACGGCGAAAATCGCCAGCGGCGTAAACGGTTTTCCATTCAACAACGAAATTTTATTGCTGTAGTCGCCGATCGTCGGAATATATTTGTAATGCGATACGTACATCGTGTAATCATACCCGTTTGCCCGCACCGCCACTTCATTCAAACCCTCGCGCCAGCCTTGTTCCGGACGCAGTGAAATGGTGGCGCCACTCCGGTAATAACGGTTTTCTTTGCCGTTGACCAGTACTTTTTCCACATTGCCGTCAAAGGCTCCGCGACTGAAATCCACCATCGAATAAGAGCGCGCAGCATGGTTGAAATCAACGGTTTTCCGTAATTCGCGAACCTTGTCCACTGCGGATTTCGGCGCGGGTTTCGGGTCGTCCAGCGCCGATACGCCGGCAACTGCCAGCGTGACTACGCACAAAATGCTGCAGATCTTTTTCATCGTTTTTCTTTCCCTTTTGCTGCTTGTTAATCGGTCGGCGGGGCGACGTAATTTTTGGCTCCGCCGTACTCTTTCCATTTGAAATACACATAGACTAGTAGTCCGTTCATAAAATAACATATCACATCGTCCGCATTTCTTCCATTT
>JBEBXH010000108.1:0-16262 GCA_040391785.1 Victivallis vadensis | reverse complement strand
TCAGCGACGTTTTTTTAGCATGCAAAAATTATTTCTGATTTTTTTTCGCTGTTCTGTAATAACATCAAACTTGACTTGTTTAAATAGTGGTAGTATAATATGACCTGAATAGAGGTCGTTATGCTCTGGTTATTTATTACAATTATTGTCACGATTCTGATTCTGACGGGTTATCTCTCCTGGCATTTTCAAAGCCTGCCGCTTCTGGTCAAATATGTACCGCGCAAGTGGCTGCGGTGGCTGGGCGGAGCGGTGATCGCCGGCATTTTTTTCGTCGCCGCGTTCATCTTCCGCACGTGGCTGATCGCGTTATTTCTCTATGTCTGCATCGGGTATTTCCTCTGCGACATGACCGGGCTGATTCTGCGCCGTACCCGCCACCGGGAGAAATGGCAGCGTTTTCCGGTGAACCACTTCGCCTGGATTTTCGGGCTGCTCATCTGTCTGCTGGGGTATTACAACGCCCGCAACCTCGTCCTCACGGAGTACACGGTCGAAATCAACAAGCCGATCAAGCCGCTCCGGATCGTGTTCATATCCGACACCCACATCGGCGCCGCCTTCCGGGCCAATGAACTGGTCAAAACACAAAAAATGGTCGAGGAACTCTCCCCGGACCTGATTCTGCTCGGCGGCGATATTTACGACGAAGGCACGTCCGAGGATGAAAAAGCGCATTCATACGGCGTCTGGAAAAGCATGGCCGCGCGCCTCGGCAAATATTACGTCACCGGCAACCACGAATTCTCCAGCCACGGCCCCGGCATCAATATCGACGAAATCATGGCGGAGCTGGAAAAATCGGACGTCCGCGTCCTGCTGGACAAAACCGTCTTGATCGACAATGAGTTCTACCTGATCGGCCGCAGGGATCAGGCCAAGCCGCGCGAAGAATTGGAAGTACTGACGGCGGGCATCGACAAATCCAAACCCGTCATCCTGCTCGACCATCAGCCCATTGACCGCGAAAAAGCCAGAGAACTCGGCGTGGATCTGCAGCTCTCCGGCCACACGCACAACGGACAGCTTTTTCCGTTCAAATGGCTGCTGCTGACCGTTTACGGCGTGACCAGCGGCCAGTATCAATGGGGTGATTACCACCTGGTCATAAGCACCGGCGCGGGCACCTGGCGGCTGCCGATCCGCACCAGCGGCCGCTCCGAAATCCTGCTGATTAACCTTCAGTCGGCGCGGTAGCAGTTGTCGCGGAATTCTTCCGCCGGAGCGCCGCGTATTTCCAGCAGGGTTTTCGAATTGTCATCACCGGCCAGCGCCGACAGCATCAGCTCGCCCTCGATACGGCAAATCCGCTCATGCAGCGGGAAATATTCATCGAGCAGGAAACTCACAAATTTAACCAATCGGAAATCACCCGCCAGATGTGGAATTTCATTCTCGAAGGAGTGAATCGCCACGCAGTTCCCCTGCCGCACGGCTTCGGACAACGCCCCGAGCGTATTCGCCCCGGCCAGCACCACCGTGCAGAAACAGCCGCCGGAATCCTGCCGGTACCCGTGCGAATCGCTCGCGCCCACCACCGGAATCCGCTTACCGCGCGCCAGTTCCTGATGATAACGCGCCGCCTGCAGGCAGTTGCCGCGCCAGACCGGTTTGGTGAAGCCTCCGTATACTTCCAGTGCATCGAATTTACAGCGGTCAAGCAGCGCGGTGATCACCGTTTCCGGCACCACGTTGGTATCGTTCTGCTGCCAGTAAGGATGTGCCAGCGTGCAAAAACCGCCGTATTCACGGACTTTGTCAAAGGCCCATTCCGCCGAGGCCGCCACAAACCGATCCGCCTCGGAGAGCCCGTCGAACTCCGGCATCCGGGCTTTGACCTCGCTCAAAAATCGTGCTTCATTCGCATAAGCATAACCGTTGACGCTGGCACGTCCGCCGAAGTTCACCACATGGACATGCTGATACAGGTGCTCCACATAACCGCAACACGGCAAATGCACCTCTTCGCCCGGATATAACTTGAAACCATTATGCAGATTTTTCCAATATTCCACCGCATCCAGTGAGGGCTGATATTTGCTGTGGTCGGTCAGCGCCATGAAGTCGAATCCGGCCCGCCGGTAATCCGCGGCCACATAAGCCGGCGACTCGGTGCCATCGGAAAATACGCTGTGACAATGCAGCTCGCCCTTGAACGGATGCAGCCGGAAAAGATCCGTATCCAGCGCGTAAACGCTGAAATGAAACTCCCGGCTGTCTGTTTTGGCCCACGGCAGCGTCTCGGCCCAGCCCGGCACTTCCGCGAGGCTGACCCGGATATTGTACTGCCCTTCCCGGCCGAATGCCGCCCGAATTACCAGAACTCCGCCTGTCATTTCCGCCGCTCGGCACAGGTCGGGTCCGCGTGGGCCGCTGTCCGCCTCGAACACCTGGACCTTGATTTGGGAAATGCCGGGAAATCTCACATTGTCAAACAGCGGCCTGATACGGATTTGCGCGTCAGAACCCGCCGGAATGAATTTCGGAAACAATGAGAAATGAGAGAGTTCCAGTTTCATCGTGTTTTACCCTTTAAATAATATCTTGTCGATTTTCGTAAATGCGTCGAGCAGTTCATCGTGGATCTTGCCGTACGGCAGGCGCCCCTGAATCAGTGGCACCATGCGCGCCTCGTAAGTGTCCACGGAATCGCGATATTTATCCTGCGCGTAGCCCAGCGCGCCGTCGCTCAGGCTCATCACCAGCGGAATCGGGGCTTTGGCCGCCGCCACGGTTTCGTTTTTGATCACCTGCATGATCTCGAACGGCGCGCCGAGAAATTCGATCGGCCCGAGCCGGATGCCGTGGACCGGACCGGTGATGACCGGCTCCATGCCGCTGTCCATATCTTCGAGCATTTTGCGAATGCCGCACAGATATACGGTCGCCATTCGGGCCTGATGCGACGTTTCGTCGGCATCGGCCGAATGCAGGATGTTTTCCTGTTCCTTTTTCAGCTCCAGCAAGTACTCGCGGGTGAACGACTGGCGGGTACTGAAATCGACCTCGATCAGCAGCGTTTCCAGCGTGTCGATGGCAACGGGTTCTGCATTGGCCATGGCCCGCCGCACCGACCGCTCGAAACGCCCGGCGATGATATCCAGCGCCAGCAGCGATTCCTGCTCCGGCTTGTGCACCACGCAGCTATTCACATCGCCCTCGGCCCCTTGCAGAAACAGCGCCACGGAACCGGGAAACTGCCGCATCAAATTATGCGTGGCCACGCCCGGATAATCGCCGTGGATATAGCGCGTCTGCTGGCAGCACACCACCGGGTGACAGCCGAAATACGTCAACAAACCTTTCAGTTCGCCGTTTTTGCTCGAAAACGTGATGACGCGGCACTCGGTATCGGTCAGCTCGGGCTTGGCGGGACGCCAGTTTTCGTCCAGCACGTCCGCCAGCGGTGGCGCGTCTTTGTCATGAACGCGGTTCAAGCCGATATGCTCGCAGGGCGCAGTGCCGGTGGCGACTTCGACTTCTTCGAGATTCGCCAGCGCGTTCAGGCCGGCGCGGGCGATCTTATAGGGCAGAATTTCCAGGTAAACCGGATCAGTCACGCCCCAGCCGAAATCGCCCGGTGTCGTAGCCGGACCCGAGTGCGTGTGAGTGGCGCAGATCAGGATGTCGGCATCGGTCAGTTCCGGATGTGTTTCGCGGATGATTTCTTTGATCAATTTCACGGTCGGAATTTTCAGCGTGCAGATATCGCAGCTGATAATCAACGCCGTTTTATCGCCGAGCTGAAAAGCCGCGGCGCGGGCATCCAGAGGATCCCGCACCGCGATGGACTGGCGATTCAAAAAAGGCCCGAAGCCGTAAAGCTGTACTCCAACCCGTGGAGTAATGTCACAAACTCCGAAACCTGCTTTCATTTCAGTTCACCTTTGTTGTTGGCGATTTTCCGGATGATCTCGACCATCTGGTGCGCGGATTCGGTGTATCCCATGGCGTAGTGCATAATCACGCCGCTCCGGTCACAAAGATTGTCGCTGGCCGGGCAACCGCCTTTTGCCATAATATAACCGTCTTTCGGCAAATTGAAAAGCAGATGTTTGTAAACCGGCCCATAAGTCCGCCCGACGCAACGCGCCCCTTCGGCATACATCGCCTCGAAAATCTTCGACACCGGAACCCCCTCCCAGCCTTTTTCCTCGAACGTAATGCCGAGCGCATAATACCCCTGCACCGTGGCCAACCGCCCGGGCGCCTGCAGCCGGACGCCTTCTACGTCCGCCACCCCGGCCTTCAGGATATCGGCGAACGCTTGATAACGCTTCAACAGAGCCGGCAGCTCGGCCAGCTGCTCGGAGAGAATCAGCGCCGGAATCGCCAGCCCGCGGTAATTATGGCAACGCAGCCCCTCGGGCGGCGGCGTACCGGCCTGTCCCTGCTTGTCATAACGCGAATAGCCGATATGTTTGGTGCGGTAAAGCAGCTCGGCGAGCTTGTCGTCATTGGTCAGGCAAATGCCGCTCTCGCCCGCGCCGATGGTTTTCGACTGCTGGAAGCTGAACGACCCGATCTCGCCCCATGCGCCCACGCCGCGCCCGTTCCACACGCCACCCTGCATGTGCGCGCAGTCTTCGATGACCGCGATGTTATGCTTGGCCGCGATCGCCATGATCTTCTCAAGATCGGCTATGGAACCGTAGAGATGCACCGGAATCACCGCCTTGGTCCGCGGGGTGATCGCCGCCTCGAACGCCGCCGGATCCAGCGTCCACGTGGCCGGATCGATATCCGCGAAAACCGGTTTGGCCCCCACGAACTGCACCGCCGTGGCGGTAGCGATCCACGTCAGCCCCGGCACGATCACTTCGTCGCCCGCGCCGATGCCGAGCACCTCCATCGCGCACTCCAGTGTCACGGTACCATTCGCCATGAAAATCCCGTGTTTCGCGCCGTGGTGCGCCGCATAGGCCTTCTCGAACTTCTGCTCTTCTTCACTGTTGAACGACCATTTACGCGACAGGTAAAGCTGCTTGACTTTTTCGGCGGTACTTTCATTGACCGGCGGCCATTCGATGTACTTGTACTCTCCGTCCTTGACGACCGGTGCGGCTCCGTTGATTGCGAGATTTTTCATGTTTCGTTCCTCCGTTGAAATTGTTGTTTCTGATATCAATTATACCTTGCAATCGACAGAAATCAATGTATTGTAGTTGATGAAAAGTCTCATAACCTTGATAATTCTGGAATAATATGCTGACATCAAGAAAAACAGCAGTACTGCTGAGCATGCAGCCGCGCAAAATCATCTCTTCGCTGAACCTCGCGGAACAGACGGAGATTAACGAGCCCGCGTCGCGTCACAATTTCAAGGACCGCCACTCCCATCGCGAGGCCATGCTGGTGCTCGAAAATACCGTCACGCAGTCGCTGAACGGGCGCATCTACGAGGGCGGTCCCGGCTCGCTGTTCCTCTTCGATTCCAACGAAGGGCACGATCAAGGATATTCGAGCTCCACACCCGATGGCGCGCACTTCTGGCTGTTTCTCTTCCCGAATGTCATCAACTGCATCGGCGACGAAACCCGCGGCGGTTCGCAAATCATTGATTTCCGTGCGATTTACCGCAACCAGGAACTGCTCACGCTCCTCCATGCCACCTGGGACGATGCCGCCGCCGGACGCCTGCCCCCGGAAATCGCCCTGCCGCGCCTCCACGCCATTTTTAATCTGATCTTCACCGAAGTGGTGAAAAGTCTCACGTCCGGCTCCGGCGAACCCGAAACGCATTCGCATCAACATGAGGCCATCAGCGAAGTCCGCAAATACCTCGACCGTACCTGCGGCCGCGACACGGACATCCTCTCGCTCGCCCGTATCGCCGGCTACAGCCGTCCGCATTTTCTGAGGTTGTTCCGCCAATACGCCGGCTGCCGTGTACAGGAGTACATCGACTCGCGCCGCATACAGCGCTACGAACAGCTCATCGCTCAGGGCCGCGCCAAAAAAGAGATTGCCGACGAACTCGGCTTCTCCTCGGCCGCCGCCCTCGCCCACTGGCGCAAAGACAAAATGCCGGACCAATAGGATTCCTTTTTTCGTGAATTTTCGTGTATTTCGTGGACAAAAAATCTCCCCACAGTAATTTTCGTTAATTTTTTGTAACTCCTCTTTATTTTCATGCGGGAACGGGCTAGATTATAGTTATTAACTATAATTTTTTTTCATGGAAATTTATGATAGATACTGAGAAAGACGAACGCAAGATTGTCGAACAGGCGCTGTTGATCGGAATCAACGATTTCAACGGTCCTGACGAAGATACCGCCATGCATTTGGATGAGCTTGAAGAACTCGCCGGCAACCTCGGCATCGCCTCCGCCGCCAAAGTGGTGGTGAAGCTGAAGGAACCTCACGCCAAGTACTATCTGGGCACCGGCAAAGCCGAGGAAATCGCCGAAATGGCGAAAGAGTTGAAGGCCGACTGCCTGATTTTCGACAATGAACTTTATCCGATCCAGCAGCGTAACTGGGAGCGGCTGACCAAACTCTCGGTCATTGACCGCCAGGAGATCATCCTCGACATTTTCGCCGAGCGCGCCACCACCAGCGAGGCGGTGCTGCAGGTCGAACTCGCCCGGCTGGAGTATTACCTGCCGCGCCTGACCCGCGCCTGGAGCCACCTCTCGCGTCAGCGCGGCGGCCGCAACAAGGGCGAAGGCGAAAAGCAGGTCGAACTGGACCGCCGTATCGTCCGTACCCGCATCGCCGAGCTCAAAGTGCAGCTCGAGGACGTCAAGAAACAGCGCGACACCCAGCGCAAGAGCCGCAAGCGCAACAACGTCCCGCAGGCCGCCATCGTCGGCTATACCAACGCCGGCAAATCCTCGCTGCTGAACCGCCTGTCCGATGCCGACGTGTATGTGGCGAATAAGCTGTTCGCCACGCTCGACCCGACCACCCGCCGGATCAATCTGCCCAATCAGCAGGAGTTGTTGGTCACCGACACCGTCGGGTTCGTCCGCAAGCTGCCGCACGCGCTGGTCGAGGCATTCAAATCGACCCTCGAGGAAGCGGTTCTGGCCGATTTCCTGATCCTGCTGCTCGACATCAGCAGTCCGTGCGTGGAGGAACAATGGGAAACAACCATGGGCGTGCTGAAAGAGCTCGGCGCCGAGGACAAGAACATCCTGCCGGTTTTCAACAAAATCGACCTGCAGCACGACCCGGTGATCATGACGCGCGTCCGGCACCTGTTCCCCCGCGCCCAGTTCGTTTCGGTGGCCACCGGCGAAGGCATTGACGAGCTCCTCAAGACCATGGAGAACTACGTCAATGCCAAAAGCAGCGTCCTCCGCGTCCTGTTGCCGCCCAACCGCCACGACCTCGCGGCATTCGCTCACCGGCACGGCAAAGTCCTGGAATCCGAATACGACGATTCGGGTAGTTTGAATATGACGGTACAGATCGGGGCGCACAACGCCCAGCGGTTTGCCGATTATCTGGTAAAATAACTTGAGGAACCGATTATGCCGAGACTATTTCTGACCGCCGTAATGGCGGTGTTGCTGTGCGGTACGGTGCTGCACGCGCAGAACGATGATTTTTCGCCGTGGGAAGCCTGGCGCAAAGGGTACAGTTTTTATGAAGAAGGCGAAAAATTCAAGAAGCAGAGCGATTCCAAGAAAGCCCTGGAAGCGTTTCTGAATGCCCGCGACTGTTACCGGGCAGTGCAAAAGGCCCGTCCGGAATGGCAGCAATCGGTGATCGAGGGGCGCATCAACCGCTGTAACCGCGAGATCAAGGAATTGCGCGACCAGATCGACCAGACCGCCGCCGCCAAGCAGGCCCTGCCGCCGCCCCTTCAGGGAAAGGACGACGGTACGACCTCCAAGGAAATCGTGGCATCTCATGGCAACACTTACGAATTGAACCAGAAACTCGACAAATACCAGAAGGAATTTTCGCGGATCCGCGCCGAAAACGAAGTCATGAAAAAGGAAATCGAGCGCAACAAAAGCACCCAGCTCGAAGTCGCCAATCTGGTCAAGGAAAAAACCGCCCTTGAACTGCGCATCACCAATTTGCAGAACAAAATCGAGTTGATGAACCAGAAGCAGGACGAGCCCGCCAAGGAGCTCAAGGACATCCAGCAGCGGTTGCTCGAGGAGCGCATGAAACTGGATATCGCCAACCAGCGTTTGAAGATGCAGGACAGCGAAGCCGACAAGCAGAAAAAAGAAATCGCCGACCTCCTGAAAAGCCGCAACGAAGCCCGCGAAAAAACCGCCGCCGCCGAAAAAGCCGCCGCCCAGTTCGAGCGCCAGCTGGCCGATAACAACAAGATCGTTCAGGCCCGCGCCAAGCTGCTCGCCGAACTCGAAAAGAAGGCTGAAGCGCTGGCCAAGGAACGCGATATCCAGGATGTCCGGGTGAAAAACCAGCAGGCGGAAATCGAACGGTTGACCAAGCTCTCCTCCTCCGGCGACAAAACCCACGCCCAGCAGTTGACCGACAACCGCGACCTGGCGAAAAAGCTGACCGAGGCTTCGGTGGAAAACGAACGTTTGACCAAGGAAGCCGCAGAGCTTCGCAAACAGGACAAGGAGCTGGCGCTCGAGGTCAAGGAATTGAAGGCGGCCATCGTCGCCCTCACCGACCAGCGCGACAAGTTCGCCAAGGAACAGAAAGCCCTGATCGATCAGGCCAAAAAAGCCGCGGAACTCAGTACCGCCCAACAGAAGGAAATCGCCGACCTCACCAAGAAAAATCTTGAGATTTCCGAGGAGCGCAAGTCCTACATCGACAAATACGACAAGGCCCAGCAGCGCCTCGAAACCCGCCTCACCAGTGAATACGAAAATGTCCTCGCCCTGAGCAAGCAAGTCAACGAAGGCAAGGAAAAACTGAAAACCGGCGAAGAGAATTTGAAGAAGGTCCGCGAGGAACTGGCAAAATCACAGGAAAGCGTCAAAAAACAGGCCGACACGATCCAGGAACTCACCGACAAACTCACCACCCGCGACGACGCCGGCAAGCAGTTGCTGAGCGTGTCCGGAGACCTGACCAAACTGCAGGAAGAGCACAAAAAGCTGCAGGAAAATCTGGCGAAACTCGACAAGGAAAACCGCGAAAACGCCGCCGTCGCCGCCAAATACGAAACCGCCGCCAAGCAGCTCAAAGAACTCAGCGCCAGCAAGGCCGAACTCGATGTATTGAAGGTCAAGCACCAGCAGACTCTGGAAGTCGTCGAGGAGCTCCGGAAATCGCAGGCCGCAGTCAAACCCGTCGCCGTCGCCACCGCCCCGGCGGACAATAAAAAGCTCGCCGAGTATGAGAAGAAAATCGCCGAAGCCGATAAGAAACTCGCCGAAAACGACAACCTCCTGAAAAATTTCCGCGAGCAGCTCAAGGAAAACGCCGAGCAGCAGAAAAAACTAACCCGGCAACTGGCCGAAGCCAACGATAAAATCACTGCCGCCAATACCCGGCTCACCGCCGCCGCCGATAAGCTTTCCGCCGCCGACAAACAGGCCCAGGAGGACCGCAATACCCTGAAGGAAATGGCCATGCTGAAAAAACAGCTTTCCGCGTTGCAGGAGAGTTTGAATACCAAGGATGACGCCGATTCGAAGGATACCCCGTGGACCAAGGCCGAGCGCAACCTCGCGGTGCTGGAAAAGGCCTCCGTCGAGCGGACCCAGATCATCGCTTCGCTGCAGTCGAAAATCGGCGACAGCAAGGAAGCCGACACTATTTTCAAACAGCTGGAAAATGAAATCGAAAAGAATACCAAGCTCATCGCTTCGCTGCGAACCCAGTTCGCGGAACTGAACAAGCTCCACCAGCAGGATCTCGACGATAAAACCAAGATTTCCGCCCTGGTCAAGATTCATGAGGAAAAGGAGATCAACAACCAGACCGAAATCGCCCGCCTGAGCGAAATCCTCAAGGCCTCGGAAAAGAAAACCACCGCCACGGACAAGCAGAAACAGGAACTGGCGGAAACCCGCGAACAACTGAATAAGCAGTTGGCCGACAATCAGGAACAGTTGAAGAAGCTCCGCGAAGAATCCGCCGCCAACGGCAAAATCATCGACGAACTGCGCAAGACGCTGGCCGAAGCGGAAAAGAACCTGAAGGACAAAGCCACCGCTGCCGGTTCCGACAATCTGCTGCAGCGCCAGCTCACCACCGCCTCGGAAATTTACCGCCGCCAGCTCGGCGAACGCGATACGAAAATCACTCAGCTTGAGCAGCAGATGGCGATGAACACCACGACTCAGAAACAACTGCAGCGCGACTTGGAAGACGCCAAAAAGCAGCTCTCGGTACTCGAAGCTACCCGCCGGAGCGAAATGGCGGCCATCGACAATTTCAACCGCACGTTTTCGGCAGACCTGGCCAAGGCCATGGACAACAAGCCACAGATGGCGCCGGAGGAGGTTTCGCTGCATGCGGCCGAGCTCCTGTCCGTCGGCCAGAGCGCGGAAAAGGAGGATGAGCCGGATGTCGCCATGTGGAACTACCGCAAGATTCTGGAGTTCGATCCGGAGAACTTCCAGGCCAATGCCCGGCTCGGCAGCATCTGTTTGAAAAAAGGCATGTACAAAGAAGCCGCCGCCCATTTCAGCACGGCCATGAAAAAGGATCCCGCGAATCCGCAAGTCAACCTCGAATACAGCCTCTGTCTCTTTGAAATCAAGGACTACCTGACCGCGGAAAAAATCCTGGCGGGCGCCGTCAAAAACAACTCGCGCAACGACGACCTGCGCAGCGTCTGGGCGCTGGCCATGACCAATCTCGGCCAGACCGCCGAAGCCGAAAAAGAATTGCGCGGCGTCCTGAAAAGAACGCCGGGCCGGGTCGACGCCATGGTTTATCTGGCGGAAACGCTGGCCGAGAGCGGCCGCCGCGACGAAGCACTCGATCTGTACCGTCAGGCCCGCAAGCTCGGCGCCGCCCCGGTCGCCCGTCTCGAAAAAATCAGCGGCAAAAACAATGACAACGAAGATGCGAAGCAGTTCCTCTACCAGTCCGCCGCCGAAGCCGAAAAGAAAAACGACGCCATTTCCGCCATCTGGTATTATGCCCAGATCCGCAAGCTGGAAGGCGATACCAGCACCGTGGCCAACCGCCTCGCGCTGATGCAGCTTGAGAACGACAAGGCCGAAGACGCCCTGATGAACATCCGCAACCGCCAGGACGACCCCGAGTCCCAGCTCATGGCCGGACTGGCCTGCGCCATGCAGGAGAAATACCTCGACGCCGCCGCTTATTTCCGCATCAGCGGCCGGTTGAAAAACGGTTCATCGTACCAGTACCCCGCCGGAGTCCTGAGAGTCGCCGAAAAAGTTCACGCCGCCATGTCGACGCTGGCCGCCAAAGGCAGCAATCAATCCCTCGAGGCTGCCCGCGAAGCCCTGCAGAATACGATCAAATGAAAAAAATCAGTCAAAATACCATCGCGGCCATCCTCATTCCGCTGGCGGCGGGCATTGTCGCCCGGGCGGCAGTACTGATCGAATGGTTCAATTCACCGTTCCGTTACTACCACGGCGTGCCGGGGCTCGATATGTCCACCCACCTCGAATTCGGCCGCATGCTGTATGAGGGCAACATGCAGATTTCGCTGCACCGGGTGATGATCGCTTTGACGATGTGGCTCAATCACGGAACTCCCTCCACGGATGCAGTCATCATCATGCAGATGCTGCTGGGGGTACCGGTCGGCGCCATGATGGGTTATGTGGCGCTGCACCTGACCGGAAACCGCTGGTGGGCCCTGCTCACCGGACTGGTCGCCGCATTGTACTCACCGTTCCTGATCCACGAGTGTTTCCTGACCAAAGACTCGCTGGTGCCGGACCTGGCCGCGCTGTCGCTGTTTCTGCTGGTCTGGGGGCGCAAACATCATTTCAGAACCTGGCGGCTGCCGCTGGTGTCGCTGGGGGTGTTTCTGCCATTTTTCGCCCATATTTCCACGGTATTTTTTGCGGCGGTCGCTTATCTCTGGCTGTGGTATTACCTGCGCTGGAACATCCGCCGGATGCTCCTCGGTATCGCCCTGCCGGTCGGTATTGTGCTGCTGCTGCTTTCGTTCCATGTGTATTCGCTGAACGGCTATTTCATGCCGATTCAACTGAATATCGAATACGCCGCCGCCGTTTCAGCGATGGAACTGAGTGAAAACGCCTTGAACCTGCAAGGAAACGTAAGCTCAAAACCGGACCGTGTATTCAATTATCTGAACAAGGGATTCCAACTGGCCAAACCTCATGAAATACCGAACAATATCAACCATTATTTCGTCAAAAACAAGATGCCGTTGTTCAATTTCCTGCCCGGACCGCTGCTGCTGATTCCGTTCGCGGGGGTGGCGGTAATCCTGCTGCTGCTCAAACGCAAATGGCGCAGGCGCTTCAATCTGCCACTGCTGTACGTGGCCTGTTACGCCGTACCGATCATCGCTTTCATGCCGTTGGCACGCTACCGGATGATCCTCTGCCCGGCGCTGACGGTGATGGCGCCATACGTCATTTTCCTGACCCTGAAACTGTACAATCAAAAACGCTGGTTCTTTCCCCTGCCCCTGGTCGCCGTTATCGCTTACGGCGTAGCCGGGTTCCCGGGTTTCGATGACAATCTGTTACGCGCCTCCGACTTCGTGGCCTACGGGCACGCCCAGAAATTCCGGGATGGCAACACCGCGGCCGCCGAACAGTCTTATCTGGAAGCAATCGGTCACAATCCGGATCACCTGCCGGCGGTAATCAATCTGGCCGATATCATGATCAAGCGCAACGAAGCACGGCAGGCTGCTGATATTCTGTACAACTATTACCTGAAATATCCAGAATCCGAAGGCATCGCCAATTATTACGGTATGGCGCTGCTGCATGCCGGGCATTTCCAGGCCGCCGCCAACGTGTTTGCCGCCATGACACCGCCAACCGGTAACCTGACCCGCACCATTTTCTATTATTACTGGGCGGAAAGCCTGCGCATGCTAGGTCAAAACCAGGAAGCCCTGGCCAAGTACCGCGAAGGCCTGAAAACCGCCGCGCCGGACCGCGCCGCGATCATCGAACACGCCATGTCCTCGATCAAAGAATGAATTGGCCGCCACCTGTGGGGCTGAATTGGTGAATTGGGAAAAAATTTCCGATTGCACCAAATTCTCCGGCAGGGTTCAGGGGCGGCAGCCTCCGGACGCGAGTCGGAAACTCGCGGGTCTCCTTTTGAAAAGTACTGAGGTGCAGGCCAATACGGCCTGCCGCGGGGAGCGCGAGGGGGCGCGGAGCCGCCCTCGCATTCTGTACCGTAATCAGTTCGCTACGATATTGATCAGGCGGCCGGGGACGCAGATCACCTTGCGGATGGTTTTGCCGCTGAGCGCTTCTTTCACTTCGGACTGCTGCAGGGCGATTTCCTGCATCTGTGCTTCGGTGGCGTCGGCGGGCATCATCACGCGGGCTTTCGGCTTGCCGAGAACCTGTACCAGGACTTCGACTTCCGCGACTTTCAGGAATTTTTCTTCCCAGACGGGCCAATTTTCGTAGGCGAGAGTCTTGCAGTGACCGAGCACTTCCCAGAGTTCTTCGCCCAGGTGCGGTGCGAACGGCGCCAGCATCAGCACGTATTTCTCGGCGGCTTCGCGCGGCAGCGGTTTATTTTCACCGGCAAATTCATTGATGAAAATCATCATCTGGCTGATCGCGGTGTTGAACGACATGGTTTCCAGGTCCTCGGTCACCTTTTTGATTGCGGTGTGCAGCACACGCAGCTGGTCGGCGGTCAACGGTTCGTCGACAATCGGCTGGCCGGTGATCATCCGGTGCGAACGCTTCAGGAAACGGTACACGCCTTCCACGCCTTTGGTGTTCCAAGGTTTGACGGCTTCCAGCGGGCCCATGAACATTTCATAGAGGCGCATGCTGTCCGCGCCGTATTCGCGGATCACGTCGTCAGGATTGATGACGTTGCGCAGCGACTTGGACATTTTGGCCGGGAACTCGGTCAGCGCTTCGCCGTTTTCCTTGTTCACCGGGCCCTCGGCGGTGAATTCCACCTTGTCGGTCGGAATCAGCGCGCCGCGCTTGTCCTTGTAAGAAGTTCCCAGGATCATCCCCTGGTTCACCAGCTTCTGAAACGGTTCCCTGGTCGAAACATAGCCCAGATCGAACAGCACTTTGTGCCAGAAACGGGAATAAAGCAGATGCAGCACCGCGTGCTCGGCCCCGCCCACATACAAATCGACCGGCATCCAGTATTTTTCCTTGGCCGGATCGAACGCGGCCTGGTCGTTCAACGGATCAATGTAGCGCAGGTAGTACCAGCAGGAACCGGCCCACTGCGGCATGGTATTGGTTTCGCGGGTGCCTTTTTTGCCGTCGGGACCGGCGTACTGCAGCCAGTCGGTGGCCTTGGCCAGCGGCGGCTCGCCGGTGCCGGTGGGCTTGAAATCGTCGAGCTCGGGCAGTGTCAGCGGCAGGTCGTTGTCATCCACCAGCCGGGTGGTGCCATCCTCCATGTTGATGACCGGGAAAGGCTCGCCCCAGTAGCGCTGACGGCTGAACAGCCAGTCGCGCAGTTTGTATTTCACCGCGGCCTTGCCGATGCCGCGCTTTTCCAACCATTCGGTAGTGGTGCGCTTGGAGTCTTCCACGCCCATACCGTTGATATCGAGGCCGTCATTGTTGGCGGAATTGATCATTTTGCCGTCGCCGGTCCAGCAGGCGTCGCCCTTCAGGACGTCGCCGACCACGTTCTCATCTTCCGGCATGATGATCGCCTTGATCGGCAGCTTGAATTTGACTGCAAACTCGAAGTCGCGCGAGTCGTGCGCCGGCACCGCCATGATCGCCCCGGTACCGTAACTGATCAGCACGTAATCGGCGATCCAGATCGGAATCTTGTGGCCGTTTACAGGGTTGACGGCATAGGAACCGGTGAAAACACCGCTCTTTTCCAGGTTCAGTTCGGTGCGGTCCATATCGCTCTTGCGGGCGGCACTTTCGCGGTAGTCGTCGATCTCTTTTTTCTGTTCCGGCTTGGTCAGCTTGTCAACCAGCGGATGCTCCGGGGCCAGCACCATGTAGGTGGCTCCGAACAGGGTGTCGGGACGGGTCGTATAAACCGTGATTTTCTCCTCGATACCGTCGATGGCGAACATGACTTCGGCACCGACCGATTTGCCGATCCAGTTGCGCTGCATTTCCTTGATGCCCTCGGACCAGTCGAGGTCGTCGAGATCGTTCAACAGCCGTTCGGCGTATTCGGTAATTTTCAGCATCCATTGGCGCATCGGGCGGCGGATCACGGGGTGGTTGCCGCGTTCGCTCAGGCCGTTGATCACTTCTTCATTGGCCAGCACGGTACCGAGCGCGGGGCACCAGTTCACCGGCACCTCGGCCACATAAGCGAGGCCCTTTTCGTAGAGTTTCTTGAAAATCCACTGCGTCCAGTGGTAATATTTCGGATCGGTGGTATCGATTTCGCGGTCCCAGTCGTAGCTGAAACCGAGCGCCTTGATCTGGCTGCGGAATTTATTGATGTTCTTTTCGGTAGTCACTTTCGGGTGCGTTCCGGTTTCGATGGCGTACTGCTCGGCCGGCAGCCCGAACGCGTCCCAGCCCATCGGATGCAGCACATTGAAGCCGCGCATGCGCTTGTAACGGCACAGAATATCGGTGGCGGTGTAGCCCTCCGGGTGCCCCACATGCAGCCCCGCGCCGCTCGGATACGGAAACATGTCCAGCACATAAAATTTCTCTTTGCCTTCGACAAAATCTTCGGTTTTAAACGTCTTGTTGGTTTCCCAATAATCCTGCCATTTCTTCTCGATGGCGCAGAAATCGTAGTCGCAGTTCATTTTTATATTCCTTTGTCGTTAATTTATAATAATCTATAAATATGGCATAATTTATTGTTTTTTCAATAAAAAGATGATATATTTAGGTGAAACTAATACTGAGGAGTAATAACCATGCTGGATTATATAAGCAGATTTTTTATTGAATTCTGGAACATTTCCTGTTTAATGGCCCCGTGGCTGCTGTTCGGATTTCTGATCGGCGGCATCATCGCGGTTTTCGTGCCGGACTCGGTCGTCCGCAAGCACCTCGGCGGCAAAGGCTTCATGGGCATTGTGAAAGCCGCGCTGATCGGCGTCCCCCTGCCCCTCTGCTCCTGCGGCGTGATCCCGGTGGCCGCCACGCTGCGCCGCCAGGGCGCGGGCAACGGTACGGTGGCATCGTTCATCACCTCCACGCCGCAGATCGGATTTTCCAGCTTCGTCCCGGCGTGGC
>JBEBXH010000107.1:0-16746 GCA_040391785.1 Victivallis vadensis | reverse complement strand
GAAGAAATGCGGACGATGTGATATGTTATTTTATGAACGGACTACTAGTGCGCTCGGGCATTCGCCGACCTGGGTGGCGCGACGCTTGAATTTGTTGAATCTCAACGCGCTCTGGAAACAGGCGATGACCGAGAAAACGTTCGGTTTTTTAGTGATCGGGCACTACGAGACCATCGCGACCTTTCCGGAAAATATTCAGGAGGAAATTTTCAATTTCATCCGTTCGGAAGAAGGACGCAACACGCTCAAGGGAACTTCGATCAAAAAGTTTACCGACATTCTGTATGACCGCTATGCGACGTTGCTTTCCGCGTTGCCGTGGGAAGAAACCGGCTGCGGCGAATGCCCGACGTGCAAAGAACGCGCCTCCGGCGGCTGGCTGTTTTCGGTACTGATCCCTGATCCGCGCTGCATGAATCACGCCTACCTGGAACGCAAGCGTCTGGAATACGTCGCCACGCAGGCCGCCAAGGAACCGGAAACCGTGCTGGTATCACAAACTTTTACCGTTCCTGACAGCGATAAAAATCCCGAGCATCCGTTGGCCGGAAACACTGTTTTACCGCCCGGCGACTGGCGCCCCGCCAAGGAGGGCGAAGAAGGTGTTATCGAAGCGATCATCGCCGACGGTCCGCAGGCCGGCACGAAAACCCTGATCAAACGCCCGGAGGCCACTGCAAAATCGAAACCGGTCAAACGTTCGTCCTCCCTCGCGGAACGCCGCGAAGCCCTGAAAAAGAAGCGCCAGAAGCATACCATCGACAAGTTGATGGAATATCTCAAGAAAGGCAAATACGAGATTCCGCGCCAAAGAACAATGCTGGCTCTGATTGCCAGTAAAGGCGTCAGCGCGGTCGATACTTCGAAAATCATGAACTACCAGAAAATGTTCGACCACGAAGATCTTTCCAAGCTGATCTGGAACCGGCTTGCCGACAATCTGATTTCGGAACTCAAATCCGGCCAGGAACCTTCCACCGATCCTAAGTGGTCGGAAGCCAAATTGATCAGCGAACTGACCGAATTCACGCTTGACAAGGCCTTTGCCGAATCCGTAACCGAGCTCCCCGAGCCCAAATCCTGGGAGGCTCTCGAACGGAAAGAGAAAAAAGAAGCCGAAAAATCTGCGGAAGCCGAGCCCGAAGCAAAAGCGGCATAAGGAGACGCCTATGAGCAATATTCACATGAAGGTTCGAACCCGACTCTCCCCGGAAATCTCAATCCGGGGAGAAACCGCCGCGGTCAGGCAATTGTTGAAAAACACCAATATCCGGCACGTCGGAATCGAAACGCCTACACAAACTCCGCTGGAAGCAAGATTCGGCGTCGGACTGATCGCCCAATCTCTGGATCAAATGTCCGCTGAAGGGCTCGGAGAGGTCGTACCTGTTGAACGCAAATATCTGAAACATATCGCAGAAAAACTGGAAGACGCCGCCGACTCTATCTAGCTCAAAAACAGAACTCGCCGCCGGCCGCTTGGCCGGGCTGGGTCCAGCGCAGAAGCGCTGGTCGCCCAACGGGCGAAATCACGGAGACATAGTATGCCGAAAATCAAAAAAATATCTCTGCCGAAAATCACCATCAAACCGGAACTCCCCAAGCCCCAGGTATATTTCCACTGGAACAGTTTGCAGGAACAGAAAAAAGTTGAGTTTCCCCGGAAATACGATCCTGAACTGAAATTTGTCGGCAGCGATGACGATGATCCGGAGGCCGCATGAGCAGCAAATCGACACGCGACATCTACCAGGACATCACCAACCGGATTATCGCCGAACTGGAACAGGGGACGATCCCATGGCATTGCCCCTGGCGGCCGGAAGAATGGCGTCACCGGAATCTGATCAGCAAGAAACCTTACCGGGGTATCAATGTTATCCTGCTGTCAACAATGCCCTACGAATCGCCGTTCTGGCTGACCGCCAAACAGCTCCAGAAATTAGGTGGCAGCCTGTTGCCGCACGCGGAACCGACGGGCATCGTATTCTGGCGATATTTCTGCATCGACGAGTTCAAAGACGATCAACTGAAAAGCCGGGGCATCCCATTCCTGCGTGAATACCTGGTCTATAACGTCGAACAAACCATCGGCATACCGTCCAAATACATACCGACTTTGCGGCCTCGCAATGAAATCGAGTTTCAGCCGATCGAAAATGCGGAACGGATCATCGCCAATTTTGCCGATTCGCCACCGGTATTGCATGGCGGTGACGCCGCATACTATTCGCCTCTCGAAGATTATATCCAACTTCCATACCGGAGTAAATTCGACAGCGAGGATACTTATTACTCGGTCAGATTTCATGAATCCTGCCACGCGACCGGGCACCCCAAGCGCCTGGACCGCCCCAGCTTCATGGCCTCCGACTTCGGCAGTTCCGATTATTCAAAAGAAGAGCTGGTTGCCGAAATCGGCGCGGCCTTCCTCTGCGCCCAAAGCGGCATCGCCAATGGCACGATCAAAAACTCGTCAGCCTACATCGCCAACTGGCTGGGAAGGCTGAAAAATGACAAAAAGCTGATCATTCAAGCCTCTGCCGCCGCAGAAAAAGCCGTCAACTACATCCTCCACACGAAAACCAATTCAGAAGAATTGGCCGCTTAAAATAGGGAAAGATATTATGAGTCAAGGAAATGCCTGGGGTCTTTTGAGTGTTAAATGTGCTTCATCCGAACAAGCATCACAATTACTTTCCGATTACAAAACCGTTGCCCCAATACTGGATTATTTTAATCCGGAGATAGACCAAGAAAATCCCCATAAAGTGAATTTTACTATAGATGATGAAATTACCAGTAATTTTAATCAGGACATTGCGGAACTCGCCGAATGGGTTTTTGAAAAATCATCCATACACTTAAACGGCTATTGGCTGGTCGACGTCGGAGAAAAATATCGTTATGAATTAGAAAATGGCGAAATATCTTCTGCGTTATGCAATTGGCTGGAGGAATATTCCGTCGACAAAATCGAGCGGATAAGAGATTTTGCTCAAAGCCTCGAACAAAGAATGCTCCCACAGAATCAAGAAACGTTTGAATCTACCGGCGATCTGTTTTTGGATATTTACCGGCTGGCCGAGCAGAGTGGTGAACTTGAAAAATTGAAATTTATCGAGGATTATCACCAGGGAAAAAGAGAATGGGATCGTCTCGAAATCTCCGATGACGATTTTACAGTCAATTTTTCCGTTCAAATGGGGGGCAGCGAAGGCATTTATATTGATGCGTATATCGACGGACGTTTTGATGCTTCCGGCGAGCACAAAAGCGCCTCCATTGGAACCATTAAAACCCTGCAGGACGACCTCGTCGCCATGAAGATCATGGGCGAAGCCTGTGGCATCCTGACCTTCTATGCGACAAAATACTTGAATCAAGGTTACTCCCGATACATGAAAATACCCAAGGAATAATCTCATGGCACACGAAGAAATTTGCCCGAAATGCAACAGCGCCGATATCCAGGACATAGAGATTACTTACAATTATGACTGCAGTCAAAAAATAGTCCATTGGAAATGCCATTCCTGTGGCCATGACTGGTGGCTGGATGCCGAGGATAATTAATCTGCCAGTTTATAAGCGAGAGGGAATTGAATGCTCCAGAAAATATGCTATATTTTTATTGAAGATAAGGATCATATGGGTAAAATTAATTCAAAATTGCATTCACAATATAAGCCGAAATGGTACTTTATATTGCTTTGCCTGATCACGTCGGCTATTTTGTTGTATCTGTGTTTTACCTGGTTCCCCTTATGGCTTAATATCAAATCCTTGCCAATATCAGCAGTTATTCTTTTCGCGATCGCTCCTTTTTTGTATTATACCTGGATTTTGCACAATGCTCAAAAGGCGGATGAGCTGGAACATGACTGGCAAGATGCGCTTTCAGAGCGTAAAGCGTTGGAATTGAGGTTGGCATCAAGATTTCACGATATTGTAAACTGTCTGAAAAGTAATGGATTATCGGAAGAAGGGTATCTTTGGGAACTCAAAAGCCTGCAATACTATAAGACCCTGGATAATTTTGACGTTGACTTTCCTCAAATGGTAAATGATGTATTCAAAGAAATTTCAGATTCATACCCCGATAGCCTGAAATCAGGCCCGATTCCGGAACATATTCGCATTATCCGGGAAGAATTGAAGCAAGTTCAACCATAATCCGAACAGCTATCCGGACAAATTCTTATTCCTGTTAACTAGCCGCCCACGCCGTCAACTACATCCTCCAAGGAGCCGTCAGCAAGGAATTAGCTGCTTAAAAGAAACATTGCAGCGGCACATTGCCGCACGCGATCCAGCGGCGGGACGCTGGTCGCCCCAGCGGGGCGAAACAAATCGGGGACTTACGTCGTCCCCGAACCCCTCCGGCAGGGCGTATTGCCCTGCACCAAAGGACGTTTTTATACCTGACCTGAAACCGTTGATTTTATTTTTCAGGCGGCCAGGTCTTTGGTAAAATCATGGATTTTACGCTTGGGAAGCAGTTTATAGATGTTGTCTTTGCTGATCTTGCGGGCGGTGTCCGGTTTGAGCATTTTGAGCAGCCGGTTATATTTATTCATTTCCTGCGGATATGTTTTCCAGTGACCGACTTTGTCGGAACCGATCATAAAACGATTCGGATATTTTTCAATAAGCGCAACCCAGGTGGCCATGGATTCGTTGTTCAACATAATATGTTCGTCGTAAATAACCCAGGAAATATCAAAGTAGAGATTTGAATATACGCTTAGCAAACGGTCGGTCACGGCCGGCAAAGTTGGGACATCGACCCGGCGAGAAATGCCGACATGGGCCCAGATGAATACGGTTTTCGGGTTGGCTTTAATGGCGCGTTCCATCTCCGGCAGATAGAGGGGATCACGTTTGCTGGTTGAACTGATATTGTGATGTATCATAACCGGCAGTTCATGTTTCGCCGCCAGTTGATATACTTTCATCAAAGCGGGATGGTCGGCAGTCGGCGGTTCGCCGTAGGTGAAAGCCGTCAGGTCGTCGTGACGGGACATCAGTTCCCCGATGCCCTGCCAAAATCCCGGATACATTTTCAGCAGCATTTCGATATGCTCGACGGCATTCAGGTCCAACGGGTTAATACCACAAATGAACGGATGGAAACGGCGCTGAATTTCCGGCGGTTGACGACGAAGACTTTCGGCCAGGATAAAGTCGGTGGCCGAATAGTAATATCCTCTGGAGTCCGAATCCAGATAATAATCGGGCCGAACCGGATCGGAAGCGCTCCACATTTTGACAATCGGCATTCCGAAAATAACGGCTTCTTCGACACCTGTCGCGTCCATCTGACGAATCAGTTCGGGAAAACCATCGGTCCGCTGGGTGAAATCGAGATAATGCAGATGCGCGTCCCAGGCCGGATAAAGCATTTTCTCCACGGCAGCAAGCTGAAAGGACAGAACTACAAAAACAGTCAACGATAAAAAGATATTCCGCATATTGCCTCCTACATGAATAATCTGACAGGTAATATAGTCGCTCGTGGAAGATTTGCAATGCCACAGAGCCGGGCTAGCGCCCGGAAAGGATTCTTTTTATGGTTGTCCTCACGGGGTGAAGGACAACCATTTAAGGAGGGAACCATGAATAGGACAGCAAAGAAAGAGCACTCGCAGAAAATCATCTTTCGCGGCAAGAGTAACAAATTCCTGTTTGTTTGCAAAGCGATTCATCAGATCTTCTGGTTTACGATTGGAATAATCGGCGGCGTACTGCTGCCGGCTCTGTTTCTGAGCGGAATAGTTGGTCATTTTTGCAACGACGGCAAATTGAATCAGCCGATTTTGTGCTTAGGATTTGTGCTGATTCCAACCATCATCGCCTGCCGGATCATCTATATCGCATGGTTGCGAAAGCGCCAGTTGTATACGATCACTGATGATGCCGTCACCAGTGAAGGTGGCGTACTCCGTACCTTCAGTCAAAAGATCCATATCGCTGACATCCGCAGCATTTCCTGCCAATGCTCGCTGATCCAGCAAATCGTGGGTTGCGGCGACATCATCGTCAGCTCAGCGGCTTCCCGGCAAGGTACACTTGTCCTGAAAAATATTGACAAAGCCAATAATCTATATGACGCCATCGAAAACAATCGCAAAGGAAGGAGTTGACCTATGAGCAAATTCAATGACATGACCATGAGTGAAATCGTCGCCGAAGCCATCAACCGCGGCTTCAATCCGAAGCCCTTCGAAGGGAAAATGTTTCACTGGTCCTCCGGCATGGAAGTTTCTGCAATTGAATACCTTCGCGCAAACGGCAGCGATCTCTTCGAAGAAATCGAAGAGGACTGACCATAGCGCGGCGTAATCGTGGCAGGATGCCAATAATGGAACCCTCAAATATTCAGTACAAAGGGAAAAATATATGGAAAAATGCGATGATAAAATTTTGCAGGACTTTGGAATCAGCGAAAATGAGGCCCGCAAGCGCAGCTATATTCGTCCCAGCGGGAAAGCTAATGGCCTTTGGGAATGCATCGCCGAGCACAAAGTATATACGACGCCATACGAGGCTGTTGAGGCTCATTTCAAGATTAAGGCCGAGCAAATTGTCAAGATACAGAAAGAATGGGCAGAGGCCGATCTGCACGTGAAAAGCTTTGGCGGCAGATGGATGACCTATATCATAAGCGACGCAAAAACCGGTGAAGTATTGCGTGAAACCAATTCCGCAATAGGTGTTCTCGAATACATGAAAATACACCCCGCGCTCAAATATGCAGTCAGGCACACAGATTAATTTTTCAAATAACCGAGGACAGACATGAATTTATCCGAAATGATCCATAGCGAAGAGTTCCAGGCGTGGCACGATTCGCTTACTTCGAATTACGGATTCTCCAATCCGGAACTCTACGGCAGGATTCTCAACGCCGCTGAGAATGGATTGGAAGGCCGAACCCACGGTGAAATTATCGATGAATGGCACGATTATCTCCGCAGCTTATCCAGCGAAATCTCCGATGAAGAATACGCTACCATCGAACAGGAAATCAACGCCTGCGAGCAATGGCACCTCGAAAACGGCTCTCTCGGTCGCTCCGCATAATTTTAGAACCCGGCCTGCCTGCTAAAAACGCCTACCCAAATTCCCCTCCGGCCGAACGTCGGCACCGGCAGCAGGCCGGGTTCTTTTTTTAACCTTTAACGGCTTTCATAAGATTTATTCAGAGGACGTATTATGCACATGAACAAACACAAATTGAATTTAATGCAAAGAGCGGTAAGAGCTTATATGGAGCCTGAAAGTAAGAAAAATCAAAGGGATACTGCTGATCTTCAATGGATCGTGCATCACAGCTCATGGCACCATACATTGGTTGAACTGAAATCCGGCAAAATTCTGTTCGACACCGGCAACCGAGAGAAAATCGTCGAATATCTCAATGCACACCCTGAGCTGAAGTGCGACAAACCCGCAGCTTAGTCGAACAGCTCCAAGCAAGATGTCAAGCTTGGGAGACCCGGCCTGCCTGATACACCCCTTATCCTCCAGCTCCTCGCTGAGTGGCAGGCCGGGTTTTGAAAATTCACCCATCTACTGGACTTTCATAAAAAGCGGCTTCTCCGATGAAACTCCTCTAAAATTCACCGAATCGACCGCTTGATGCTGATTATTCGAGTTCCAGTACACTGTTCAGAGTACCGGCAAAGTTGGGGGTAAAATTGGGATTTTCAGGATCGATGCACCAGCAGTCATTGACCTTGAATTTGTACTGGTAAACGCCCGGCGGCAGCATGAGAGTGCATTTGAAGTTGCCATCGCCGTCTTTGTCCTCCAGCATATGCTTATCCGGACACCAGTCATTGAAGCATCCGGCCACCGAAACGGTACTGCCGTGCTCCGCCTGCATCACAAAGGTATGCCGGCGTTTTTCCGTCTTGGATTCCTCTGTGTCATGGTCTGTTTTTTGCGACACATCAATGCTCTTTTTACTCATAATAAACTCCTCCTATGTAACACAGTATACTATATCACGAATTTTGATTATTGCAACCGTGAAACTTCTTTAGCTTGTCGAGATTTAGTTGGATTCGCCGCTGCCATCGGATGGGAAAACTTGACTGACACGGCTATTTCCATTGCGTAAAGTTGGCTTCGAATTCGAGCTTTTGCTGAACGGACTGTGGTAGGTCCGGGAAGAAATCTAAGCCGGTTATTTTTTCTACCGCATTCACAGTAGATGCAAAATCCTGCAAATCTTGCCTGCTTCCTTCATCCGAGATCACGAATGCGATCATTTTCTGTGGCGGAGTCAGATCGTAGATTATTTTGAAAAATAACTCGGGCACACTGATTTTTCCGGGGCCGACTGTCAGTGTAACTTCCTGCGGAAGTATTGCTCCCGTCACTACGATGATATCTTCCTCCGCCAATGCCCACTGGCGCACCTGCGTTTCCAGCTTCTTCCAAATCCCACGGTTAAATCCTGGTTTTTGAGGCGCCATGTTGCTCATCAAAAAACTCTCTTCCATTGCTTTGACAGAGAAAGTCATGTCGCCAGCGGGGGCCAAATGCCCGCGATCATAACCGGAGCCCTTATAGTCGCCGGGCTTCACCGAACAGCAGGGGAATTCGCGATCCTCCCGAAATCGATCCGTCCGGGCGACATTTTTGGACAGGACTTTGTTCTTCGTCAAACGATACGAGACCCACACGGCAACCTTGTGGCGACAGGACAAGCCCACTGCATAGCCCTCGCGAATGGCGACATGATCAGCCAGCCCTGGAGCCCCATACGGTAAATGCTCTGAAGAATGATTCCCGGAAGATGTTTCGCCGCTCAGGGACAGCAGAACTATGAACACCAATAGCAAATCGCATATTTTTCTCACGACAACTCCTTGTGCCGCAATAAAAAAGAGCGGCCCCAACTTGCCACAGAGATAAGGTTCGCCAAAACCCGCAACAACACGACAAGCGGAGCCGCAAAAAAGCAGTTCCGTATTACGTGTTGTTGCGCTTATTAAAAATTTGGCGATTCTATCTCTGCGCAATACTGAAATTCAGTATCTATGTTTAGTTTTTATTTTTCGATCGTTTTCCTGTTATTTTTACCTCCGATAAATCGATTGGAAATTCCTCAATAATTTATAGCTGATCTTCTTGATTGCAAGTCCGTTTGGGTTATATTAGGGACAAGAGAACGGCATTGTCGCCAAAAAACTCAACAAAGGGAATGCTCAATGGGAAAGACAAAAAACGAAAAAGCCGCACCCGTCAAGAGAACCACGACACCCGTAAAGAAAACTGCTTCCGCCAAAAAGACAGCCGCAGTCGCCAAAAAGGCACCGCCGAAAAAAGCTGTCACACCGAAAACTACACCGGTTAAAGCCGTTCCGGCCAAGAAAGTGGCCGCAGTGAAAAAAGTAGCCGCAACAGCGAAAAAAGTTGTAGTTACAGCCCCCCAAACAACCGTCTCGAAAGCTGCTCCAATAAAAAAAGCAACCGCTGCAAAGGCTGCTCCGGTTAAAAAAACAGCCATCGTGAAAACTGCTGTGCCGAAAGCCACTCCGATTAAAAAGGCCGCTCCGAAAACTGTTGCTCCGAAGACTGCTCCGGCCAAGAAGCCAGCAGCGGTGAAAGCTCCGAAGATCACTCCGATTAAAAAGGTCGCTACGAAAACTGTTGTGCCGAAGGCCGCTCCGGTTAAAGCACCGAAGGCTGCTCCGATTAAAAAGGTCGCTACGAAAGCTGTCGCTACGAAGGTCGCTCCGGTCAAGAAGACAGCCGCAGTTAAAGTTGCACCAAAAGCCGCTCCGGCCAAGAAAATAGTCACTGTGAAAAAGGCGACCGTATCAAAAGCTGCTCCGGCGAAAAAAATCGCTCCGGCCAAGAAGACAGCCGCAGTTAAAGTTGCACCAAAAGCCGCTCCGGCCAAGAAAATAGTCACTGTGAAAAAGGCGACCGTATCAAAAGCTGCTCCGGTCAAGAAGGCTCCCAAGAAAAATAAGTAAAATAACTATCGGCTTTCGAAGTTGCCAGATTCAACTGTCCGCCGAGAAAGCCGATAATGTTGTTTTAACTGGAGAAATGTCGTAACATTTAAGCTGCATTTTGGAGAACTTGATTTCGTCTGCCGGTCCCTCTCTCTCAATCCCACTCCCTCCGGCAACGGGTCAAGTTCTCCGTTTTTTTATTTTCCGGACTTGAATTTTTCTCCATCGCGGGGCATTATTGTTTTCAACAAATAATAGCACAAGGAAAATGCGATGAAGTATTATACCGAGGACCATCTCTGGATTGAAATCAATACCGATGAAGCGATCATCGGAATTACTGAGTATGGAGCTCGCGAGCTGGGCGATATTTTGTCGATCAGGCTGCCGGACGAGGGGGATGATTACATTGTGGGCGATGCTTTCGCCAGCATCAACGGCTGTACCGTATATGCGCCGATCAGCGGCACCGTCAGCGGTATCAACGAGATCCTGGATTCAGACCCGGCTTTGTTGAACAATTCGCCGGAAGATAAAGGGTGGATTTGCCGTTTCGAAGACTTCGACGCCTCTGAATTAGACGATATGCTGCTGGCCGATACCTACGCCAAATACCTGAAAACGCTTTAATCCACGCCGGAACATGGAGTTTGCCTATGCCGTTTCAACGACATTCGGATGCGGAATTGATGCTTGGCCGCCGGGTAGTGGTGTATCAATTGCGTGCTACGGTAAATACTTCCAGCGGCATTGAAACAGCATATTACCGCATCATCGATGTCATCCAGGCATTCATCGCCAAATCGCTATATGTGCGCATCCCGGACGAGGCCCAGGCGTACCGGAATTTCACAGCCACCAAAAAAGAGCGTGGAACTTGCGAATGCATTTCGGTTCCGGAGCGCAAAATATGGGCGGCCCGCTTCGAGTTTCAGGACAGGGATAAGCTGCATTGGTTTTATGACATCGCCATGATCGAAGAGAACGGCGAGTTGCTTTTCGGCATAAAAATCGAAACCATGTCCACGCTCGATCCGATGGCGATCCGGCAGAAACTCGCGCTCGTCGGAGAACTTATCCCCATGCTCACTTTGCGGCAGGGCCAACCGCTCAAAAACAACCTCTGGTACATTGACAATCCGCAGGAACTCATCGCTTTCCGGAATTTCCTTTCATCGCCGCGGCGCAGTCTGCCAGTCATCGTGATCTCTGCGGTCAACCGGCAGAGCTGGCAGTTCACGCCGCATCCGCCGCCGTTTCTGGTGGACGCCTCTTATCTTGCCGTCCGGCTGCAGGGTTATGCCAGCGTGGTACGCCTGGGCTTCAATGCAACTTTCGAATGGAGCCGGATGGTCAGTCGGGAATGGTCGGTGTTCAACGGCGCCTGCCGGGTCTATTATCCGTCGCTGGACTTTGGCAAAGATATTCCTGGCAGACATCCCGTTCACTACAAGGACAAAATATGGTATTGGAGTTTTGATGACAAGCACGGACCGCACGCCTATACCTCGTTTCTGATCGATCTGGCCAACCGCTCACCGGGCGTCAGCCGCATCAACTGGCAAGGGCTTTATTTTGTGCCCGATGCCCGGGTCATCCAGGCGGAACTCCGGATGGCGCATTCATTGCACGCCGTCAATGCTCCCGAGCGGGAAAAAGCCCTGAACAATCATGTCCATGCCTTGCAGTTGAAACTGACGGCTTCCCGCGAAGAAAATGAGCGCTGGCTCAGCGAACTGGAATCGGCCGGCGAGACCGCTGAATTCTACAAACAGGAAAACATGGCGTTGCGCGCTCAGCTTGAATCCCTGCAGGCGCATATCGCCCGGCTGTCGAGTGCGCCGCCGGATGCGGCGATCCCCATTCCGGACCGTTATGACGCCATGAAAGACTGGGCGAAACAGCATCTCGCCGGACGGCTGCTGCTGCATCCCAGGGCCGAACGCGCGCTGGCCAAAGCGGAATATCAGGACGTGAAACAGGTCTATCGGGCCTTGCTGATCCTGGCCGGCGAGTACCGGAACAGCCGCCTCGGCATAACCAATGAAAAGCCGTTCCGGAACGCGCTGCAGGCCGCCAACCTGGTGTTTTCTGGGGCCATCGACCGGGGGCGCGCCGGAACCGAAGGCGATGCCTATTTCATCAACTATCCACCGGGCAGCGCTAACAAACAACTGCTGAAATTCCACCTCGAACACGGCAATTCCCGCGAACGGCGCTACTGCCTGCGGATTTACTTTTTCTGGGACGAGGAAACCTCCCAGGTCGTAGTGGGTTACCTGCCGGGCCACCTCAGCAACCGCATGTCATAACGGATTGAGGAAGTGTACCTTGACATTGAGTTTGCGGCCGTCGATCAGGCGGACCCATTCAAGCTGGAATTCCTCGAACAGTCGCTGGAGGCTTCCGGCGGATGTGATCACCACCTGTCCCATCTTTAAATCCAGTTTCAGGGTCAGGTAATCGGCGGACGCGGTGATCAGCTCGATGTCCTCCCAGCGCAGCAAATAACTGTTGTCATTCATAAGCAGCCAGATGCGGGGGCTGCGTTCGTTCCTTAATGAATCCCATCCATTGTTTTCTAAACTCATAAATAATTCCTCCGGTTAAAGTTTTAACGATCCATGCCGCGCGGCGGCTTTTTCTTGGGCGGGGTTGGCGGTGCCGAAACTTCAGGTTCCATTTCGCGTTTCCGGCGGCGGTTTTCCTGAACAATTTCCATCAGTTGCCTGAACTCTCCCCAGGTCATTTTGTCGATTTCTGCCGAATCGATCTCATGCAAATCTCCACTGTCCATCGCCCGCTGGAGAATTTTCTTTTGGTTGTCGCCAATCAGAATGTTCCTGGTGGCTTCCATCTTCAATTTTTCCGCTTTCGATTCTTCGGTTTCGACGATTTCCGGTTCCGCCATCGTCGGCGGTTCCGGTTCGAATTCAGGTATAGCTCCAGAGTGACTTTTTTTGGGCATTTCCATCATCGGAAACTTATCCACTGGCGGCTTGCGCTTCGACGGTGCAAGATCTTTCGTAGACGGCATATCCATCATCGGAAACTTATCCACTGGCGGCTTGGACTTTGGCGGTGCAAGATCCTTTGTGGACGGCATATCCATCATCGGAAACTTATCTACGGGCGGCTTGCACTTCGGCGGTGCAAGATCCTTCGTAGACGGCATATCCATCATCGGAAACTTATCCACTGGCGGCTTGGACTTTGGCGGTGCAATATCCTTCGTGGACGGCATATCCATCATCGGAAATTTATCCACTGGCGGCTTGCGCTTCGGCGGTGCAAAATCCTTCATGGATGGCATATCCATCATCGGGTATTTGTCCACGGGCGGCTTGCGCTTCGGCGGTGCAAAATCCTTCATGGACGGCATATCCATCATCGGGTATTTGTCCACGGGCGGCTTGGACTTCGGCGGCGCAAAATCCTTCATGGATGGCATATCCATCATCGGAAATTTTTCTTTCTTAGGTTCTTCTTTTAACTTGATTTCCGGCTTCGCTTCAACCGCGAAATTGATCCCTTGCTCAAAATACGTCTGCTCGGTAATGACGCCATAGTTGTATTTTTTGAAACGAACGCGACTGGCGATGACCTGCTCTACACTATCTGCGATGCGCTTTGCAACCCCTGCGATATGCTCCATCAATTTGGCCGCGCGCCCTTTGATCGATTTATAGGTTGTGTCCGGCAAGGTTTTGGCCTTGGCGTCTCTGGCTTCCGGCGAGAGATTGAGAATCGCGTCCTGCCGGATCTCACCGGATTTCATCAGGTCGTGAACACTGTTACGGTCGGAATTGAGCGACAGCCGTGCCTTCAAGAACTCTTTTTCCGGACAGTGCAGCGCCATATTTTGCCGTCCACGGCTCAGTGCCACGTAAAACGCCTTGCGGTCAAGCGCTTGCGCCGCAACCACCACGTTTTCAGCGGTACGTCCTTGAGCTTTATACGAAGTCGTCACCCAACCGTATTTGAACGTGTCATAGCCTTCCGGCAGGTCGATCAGCTCACGCGGTTTGCCGTCCGAATGCAGCATCATCACTTTGCCAGGATCGGCGGTAATCATGCCGATATTTCCATTGTAAATGCGTCGGTCACGGAGATTCACGTTGAACTGGATCAGATCGCCCTCGCACAGCTCGATTTCGCGCCGCTCTCCAACCTCGATAAATTCCGCGCAACGTTTGGCGTAAATCGCCTTACCGTTATCGAGCACAAGATTGCCAGCTTCAATCCCGACGATTTTTGCAGTCTCGCCGGCCTTGCCGATATCCCTCATATTCCGAATGAACGCCACCGTCATGCCTGGTTGATAGCTCTCCGCATTTCGTAGTTGCGCTTTCGGCCAGTTCCATGAACGAAATGTTTTTTTTATTTCGCTATTGCCTCTAATAACCCTATTTGCTTTAAGTTTAGCACGGACCGCCTCGGTCAGTTTATCGCCCTCGTCATGCGTTGGCGCCACCAATATTGCCCGGTCGATAAACTGCCCGTTTTCCGTATATTCCATATAGCTTTCCGCAGCCTGGTCCAAATATTTCGATTTGCCTTCGTGAATGAATCCATTCTGATCAAAACGCTCAAACGCCGCCTCAAATCGTCCCAATGCGCAATCCAAAATCCCACGCCGGTATTCCTCATTCCGCTGCCGGTGAATATCCGTCAACGAAAACCGTCCGATCTCCGAATGCTCCTCCAATAATCGAAAGAAATCGCCATTCTCGACCGCGTTATGCTGCCGTGCATCCCCCACAAACAATACCCGATAATCATTTGCGCGCGCGACCTTGACAATTTCCACCCCCTCGCGCAATGAATTCAATCCCGATTCATCGATAATCACATAACTCCCCGCCGATGGCTTTTCCTGCGATAACAGAAAGCTCGCCACCGTCTGCGACTGCTCGAAACCCTCCTGCTTCAATACATCCGTCGCCGAATTCGTTGGCGCAATCAAATGAATGCTCTCTATCCCGCCAGACCGCAAACCATTACACAATTCCTGCAACGTTGAAGTCTTCCCGGCCCCCGCGACGCCCCTGAACAAATTAAATCGATCCTTCGAGCTCAACATCCCGTGAATCAGCTCCGCCTGTTTCTGTCGTGTTTCCTGCCCCGGAAACGCCTCGAAATCCGCCGCAATCGGCTCAAACAAATCCTTCTGCTCTTCCACCGCCTCAATTGCGTAAATTTCCTGCTGAATAATCTGCTCCGTCGAATAATAAGGATTCGCCTCCAGCCCGCCCAGATTCCGTAATTCCGGCACATCCTTTACCGCCGCTTTCAACGTTTTTAAATCAACTTTGCCCAGGTTCTGATTCAGCGTTTCCGCCAACACCTTATCAAGCTTCAATACACTGTCACGCTCATAAATCATCGGCAACGCCGCCTGTATCATCTCCACCGTCTTTTCCGTTCCCGCTGCCTTAACCGGCCAATAATTACGCTTCGCCTCCCAGTATACCCGATCCAATTCATTTTTCTGATGATGCGTCAACTGTTTAATCTGATATTTCTTCACCTTGCCCGTCGAAATTTCCTTGAGCTTCTCATCCCGCGTCGTCATCGATATGAAATTATTCTCGCTCAAAGTAGGTTTGCGCCCATGCTTCGCGATAAACTCCGCTTCCATAGCCTCGATTTGAGCCCGACGCTTCGAAAACTTATCCATGATTTTCTCCGAAACCCCCTTGATGTCAAACCAGACGATATTCCCCTTTTCATCCAGATGATTCACCGTCTGATACCCCATCTCTTGACACGCCCTGGCCAGCTCATTATGATAAACCTTTCCCGCATAACGGATCGCCCGGATCATCTCCAAACTCTCCAAAGCCTTATACTCCCCCTCCGCCGTCCGCGTTACATTCGCCACCACATTATGTGTATGCAATTGAGGATCCAACGCCCGACTCGTATCATGCATAAAAGTCGCATAAATAATATTCCCCGTAATTTCATAATTATTTGTCCGCACCTGATCCCCCTTGCGCAACCTCACCGCCGCCAATTTCTCCAACTCCGCCATCGCCACCCAAACCGCTTCCTTATGTGCATTTAACAACCGCTCATCAAACATACTCATCACCGATACCGACTTAGGCGCCGCACACTGAAAATCAAAAAAACGAGGACCATCAGACACATTCTTCTGAGTCAACTTCCCCAAAGTCTTCGGATTAATGTTCTTCTGTAACAAACTGAACGTCTCAGAATCCACCTCCAACCCGATCAAGCCAAAATCCCCCACCAGTCTCCCCCGCCAATACCCCATGACCCTCTCCCCCTCCGAATAATAATCATTACACGAAAGATGATTCACATAAAATGACTTCCCTCCACCATTAGTAGCTCTGATTTTTGTCATATTAAACAAAACAATCACCTCCGATAAAACAATCTCAAACCAATTTCTTTTTCCAGGATAATCAACCCAACCCTAAGATTTCAACTCTTTCCATCTTTCCAAACCGTCAACTTTATAAACTTGGCGGTTTATTTCTCGAACCACACATCAAGAACAATAATTTCACGAACCCTTGTAACATTATGATCAACCCAGAAATCACTTTTCGAGAAAACAACTATTTCAAAATTCATATACGCACTGATCTCTTTTACCATGATACAAGAAACAATTGAAAATGTCAAGACTTTTTCATTCTCCAGATAGTAAAGTTATATAACTTTACTGACCAGCATTTTATTAAAACGCAATACCCCGATCTATCGATTGGAATTCGAGAGGCCTCGGGAATCC
>JBEBXH010000106.1:0-16936 GCA_040391785.1 Victivallis vadensis | reverse complement strand
CTTTTCAATTTATTCCAGGATTTTTCATCATTTTTGAGGCCGTTTATGGTTTAAATCGGAGAAGAACCAAGTATTACACCCACATCGGGGACGAAGCCCAGGCAAAGGCAATCGCCGCCATTACTGGCGAAACCAACGTCCAGTCGCCAGACCGAAAGCGGATCGAAGATGCCCTGGCATTGATCCGTTCCAGTGAAGGCAAGCCGGCAGAGAAGCTGAAACAAATCGAGAAAATACTTGGCGATTAAATAATCGCATATTTTACGCGTCAAGCTATTATAAGCCAGTCAATATTACCGGGCATATCAAGGCATCAGCCGGTGTCCGGATGGGGCTTTGCCGGATTTTCCCCATACTCCCTCCGGACTTCTAAATAGTCCTGGCGGACTCGCCCAAACGGATATTTCCACTCAAATGTCCGTGTCCGGCTGGCGAAAGGCCAAATCTACTATAGCCGTTTTTCTGACAATGCCGATCAAAAGCTCTTGGTCATTGATTGGGGTTAACGTTGGTTGCCTGTGACCGGAAAGATAGGACAAGGATAAACTAATATTCATCTGGAAGATAAGTTGTAACGCCTAAATCGGCAAAACATGATTTCGACTTTCTATATACCTGGATAAGTAGCCAAATGGAACCCAGTTTGGATAAAATGCAGTATCACACCTTCTCCATCTGAAGATGAATTTTCGTCCCTTAAATGATCTGTTGTACTTATCGGATGGACACAATATTGGAATGAAATATAAGTTAGAATTTGGAGTTTTGAGAATCAGGACTATCGAAAGTTACGAATCACGATTTCTTCTGCGTAACATTCCGAAACGCCGGAAAGATATCCACCAGCAGGAGAGCTTTGGTCTCGAAAATGGTATAAAGCTGGTCGTGTGTATCTCTGTACACGCATGCTGTTTTGGGGGGGAGTATCCCGGCAGCACGTTGAGACGCTGCCGGGATTGAAGTTAAATGACTCGGTAGAATTCTGTGACTTGAGGATCGTTCATGGCTTCGCGGAATTGTATAGGGCGATCCAAGGTCAGGTCTGTGAATTTGCGTATTCGGGACAGCGCGGTGTAAAGTTGTCCGGGTGCAAAACAGCCTCGCCCTAACACCAGATGGATCTTGTTGAGAGTTTGCCCTTGGGATTTGTGGATGGTCATGGCATAAGCCGGTGCCAGCGGCAGTTGCCGGAAGCTGCCAATCACTTTGGATATGAGACTTAATTCGCCGGTACTGAAGTTCGTCTGAACTTGATATTCATAGTTGAGCCAGGTCGCGGGATGAACCGCCAGAAGCCGTTGACTTTCAAGTAACCGTACAGAAACATAGCCTCGTATCCGGTCAAAATCTTCGACGATTCCGATGTCACCATTGACGTAATCATATTTATTGAAAAACGGCGTTTGCTGATTCGCCAGCAGCATGACCTTTTCGCCTCGCTTAAGCGTTAGTTCTCTTTCCGTTGGGAATTCATTCTCAGGGAAATAACCATCAGATTCACCATGAGAAGTAATTCCGATGTCCGGCAACATATCCATGGCCGCGTTATTGATGGCTGCCGCTCCCTCACGAGTACAGCAAATACCGATACGATCCGGCGCAATACCGTCATCAGCGACAGCACATTTATTCAGATGGGATGACAGATCAGGGCTCACGCTTCGGACCGCCTCCAGCAGCTTGATATATTCGTGATCCGTTTGCCGGTGAATTTGCTGCAATTCGATACTCATAAAATCGGCCTGCCGCCAGGCTTCTGTATTGAACGCATAAATCCCTCCTAGTTCGGCCTCCAGATATCTGCGAATATTCTCATCGTCAATGACCGGTGGAAGCTGGTGAAAATCCCCGACCACAATGATCTGTTTCCCTCCGAAAGGCTGGTTTCCATAGCCATAACCTCGGAGCATCCGGTCGATCAGGCTGAATACATCGCTGCGAACCATGGATATCTCATCGATAATGATTGTTTTTGTTGCTTGACAAAGCCTTCGCAAATACGGCTCTCTCTTGCTTGAAAATTGGCCGGACGGAGATAATTGGAAGAAGTTGTGGATTGTAACTCCATTCGGCAGATTTCGAGCTGCGATTCCAGTCGGAGCCAAGCAGGCCACGCGTTGGCTGCGCTGCTTAAGGAAAGCTTTAATGATGCTCGATTTACCGGTGCCGCCTCTGCCTGTGAGAAAGACATTTCTGCCTGAAAGCATGATGTCCAGTGCTTGCTTCTGTTCTGAGGTCAAATAAATCATGTCAATTTCCTCCCAAGACTGAAGTGCCAAATTCGCGGACATTTTTCGGCGTGTTTCCCTTGGTATTGACCTTGGCCAGATACGAGCAAATTCGATAGGCCTCCTGCTTCAGCATTTCATTGTCGCGGTGCAGCAATATGCCGTGATTCATCGGAATTCCGTCATAACCGGCCGAGCACACCTCGATCAAACCTTTTTGGGGACAATCATAACCGTGATGCCTGGCAATCGCATTGCACCAGATTTCATTCGCTTTGAACGGATATTTGTAATACTGGATTTTGTTGCCGTTCAAAAATATCAGCACGTGATAATGCGGATTGTGCGAAGAGTCTTGTTCGCGAACCCAGACGTACTGCGGATCGAATCCCTCCAGTTTCAGATGCCGCCGAAACTCCTCCATGAAGTACTGAAAGCAATCATTGCGGCTGTCACTCGTCACCTCGAACGGATATCGCACGATCAACCGGACGATCAGCACTTTGCTGTGCCGATTGAGCATGAGCTCCAACCGCTCGATCATCTTGTCGAGAATACTCTGGTAAAATCCCGGATTGACGCCGTCATAATCCAATAATTGGTAGCCGTTGTACAGATTGCCGTTGACGATTTTCCTACTTGGCATTTCATTACCTCCTACTGTTCGATGTTAAAAATGTCGCGGAAATAACTCCGCACAGCATGGTAATGCACATTACTTTTTAACATGAACTCAGGATTGTCACCGGCTTCCGGCGTAAATAGCTATTTTAACAATAACACACGCCCGCGCATATAATAGTAAGCCGCTGATTCACAGCGCAGTAGAAAAATACATGAAACAATAATTTTATACCGAAAACATAGAAGGCACTTATGAGTAACATACCCGCCAACGTATCATCAAGCTCGTCTTGCATATCCTCCATCTCCTCGTCGAAGAAGGCATCGTCCAGGTCTACGAAGAACAACTACTCGCAGCCAACCTTTGGTATTTCTATTTGAAAAGGACTACCATAACTTGAATCCATCTTAATGACGTGCTAAATTTTAGAATAAATTTCATATGGAGGTGAACCAGGATAGATTAGGAAAAGTGTCGATTACAATTGAATAAAAACGCATTCTCGTCAGTGTTGTAACCAGGAAACTTGCAAACTTCTCACAGGCAACAGACAATGATGTGACATGTCTTCACATATCTAAATGTGTAGGCACGTCCGATCTTCGTTGTTGCCTCGGCTTGCAAGTGCCTCTGGTTGCACGTTCTTCGGTACGTGCCTTTTTTATTGCCTATCGCAAGGGTGCGTCCGAAGTTGTCTTGAACTCAAAATCACAGGAGAAAATCGGATGTCAGAGAAAATCAAACCATCGAAGTTGTCAACCATCGCTTCCAACCTCAGCGGCCTTGGCGGAGTATTGCTATTCATTTTCGGAATATTCGTGGCCGGCGGGTCCATGTTCGTGGGGATTATCAGCTTGATATGCGGAGCATTGGGGCTCGGGCTGGGCATTAAAGCCAAACGGGCAATGACGGACACAGAGAAAAGCATGTCGCGCTGGAAAGACGGCACCAAAACCCGTGTCTGGACTGCCATTATTGTCGGGGTTGCGGTCATTATCGGCAGCGGTTACCAGATGATCAATTCCGCGCGGAGCGGTTCTTATTACAGTTCATCACCTTTGGAGCAAACCGTAGTAAAACTGGTAAATCAGATACTGCAGGAGCAAGGCTCTTCGAAAATCTGCGTGGCAGTAATCGACATTGAGGGTAACCCTGCTGATGGGGCCACTCGCGGCGAGGTCATGCTGGATGACGGTTCCAGATTGTCTATTACGATACGGCAAACCACCATTGGGAGCCAAGTAAGGATCGAAGTATCGATCAATCCGGGCGGCTATTGAAAGGAGATCACGATATGAAGAAAAATCATTGGAAATCATTCGGATGTATCTGTGCCATAAGCATTATGGCTTCGCTGTTTTTATACGGTTGCGGAGAGAGCGTTGAAGAGGTGCAGATTCCCGCCGGCAATCCGGACGAACAATTATTGACTTATTCCAAGATAGGCGATCTGCGTCGAGTAAAATACCTCATCGTTAAGCTGAAAGCCAATCCCAATAAAATGTGTTTGGCATCGACAGGAGATACCTCGCTGCATCTGGCTTCCGCAAATGGGTATGAGGACATTGTTGAATATCTCATCAAAAAGAAAGCCTCGGTGAATGCCATCAATAATCTTTCTCAAACACCATTGCACCAAGCGATCATGACTAAGCACCGGCCTATTGCCCTAAAGCTGATTGAAGCCGGCGCTGATGTCAACCTACTGGATGGATTTGGATTAATGCCTGTATTCATAGCGTTCAACAGCGGTGATTATGAACTTGTCAAGGTAATGATCAAGCACAACGCCAATTTGAATATAAACAACAGTGATGGCAATAATCTGCTCCATCTCACAACGGATCACGCCTCTGAATTTGTAGATATTTTCATCTCTGGAAATGTCCCGCTCAACGCCCGAAACAAATCGGAGGAAACTCCGCTGATTCGTGCTTGCAGGGGGCAACAATATCTGGTGGCGTCAAAATTGCTGAGCGTTAAAGCGGATGTTAATATTACCAATTACGACGGATATACCCCGCTTATGGTTATATTGCAAAGCCGCCGTTCCGGCGAAAAAGACATTCAGATGATCAATAGCCTCATAAAAGCTAAAACTGACATCAACATCGTGGGCAAAAGAGATCAGGCAACAGCTTTATGCCTGGCAGCCGGCCATGTGGACTATCTTCCAATTATGGAGACATTGCTGAAACAAAAGGCGGATATAAGCAAGGGAAATCCCTTGAGACATGCCGCCGATGGTGGCAATGTTCAAGCGATCGAATTGCTGCTGAAGAGCGGGGCGAAAATTGGAGATACCATGGATAAGTATTTGGCTGCATGCATGGTTCCTAATCTGGATGTAGTGACAGTATTTTTGAAAGCTGGCGCAGCTTTGAATAAGAAAGAGCTTAATGGTATTTTAGCAAGAGGTTTGTATGAAAACTCTACTGCTGAACAATGGGATGTTATCGTTAAAGCTGCAAAAAAATCATCATTGGACCTGCATGCGTTTGCCGAGTTGTATTTCCCAAATGAAAAATTCATTTCAGCGATGCTGGCAAACGGAACAGACGTCAATAAATCGTGCGGGGAATATTACCTCATCTCGATGGCAGCCAAGAGCGGCCGCCAATCTCTGGTTGCTGATCTGATCAAGCAGAAAGCCGACCTCAATGTGATTGATGCCGATAAGAAAACTCCGCTGGTATATGCTTTGGAAAAAGATGACGCAAAAATGGTGGACATGCTATTAGCAGCAGGAGTGGATGTGAAATCATATCCTTATCTTCATCGTGCCGTTGAATCGAAGAATTATGCAGAACTCATTCCATTGTTATTGAAACATGGAGCTCAAATCGATGCCTTGGATCAGCCGCCAAAATTGACCGTTTATCACCCTGCCATGGGAAGATATCGGAATGAAACGCCTTTATTCAAGGCGGTCAACAAAGGTAATACAGCAGCAGTTAAATTATTGATTGAAGCCGGTGCCGATGTTAAGATCAAAGATGCCGAAGGTCGAACCATGCTACATAATGCAGTTGCAAATAGAAAGACTGATATTGTAAAACTTCTGATTGCAGCAGGAGCCGACGTCAATATCAAAAATCATCTAAAATACACCCCCCTTAATCTGGCAACCAGCAGGACAGATGCTGATAGTAAACCCAATTATGAGCTCACTGAAATTCTGCTGAAAGCCGGAGCGGACCCGGCAATAGCCGGTGGAGATGGTCTATTACCGATTCAAAGTGCTGCTTATGATCGCAAAATAGTAAGCCTGCTGAAAAAGCACACTCCCAAGACTAAAGAAGAGTTGGAACGAGAAAACATCAACGGCATCCAAACAGAATATCATAAACCGGAGGGTTCGATTAAATCTGTAGGCAATTATGTGAATGGTAAGCGTGAAGGCGAGCACCGCGATTACTATGTTACAGGACAACTACAACGCAAGGTCAATTATAAAAAAGGTGCTTTTCATGGGGAATTTATTCGCTACGAAATCGACGGAAGTATTTTGTCGAAAGAAAATTATGTTAACGGAGTTCTTCATGGTGAAATGATCAATTATGATATCGATGGGAGTATTAAGGGAAAGCAAAATTATGTGAATGGAACAATCGTCCGATAAACAAAAAAATAAGACTGAAAGTTGGAGATCTTCCCTTGGCAATGACAGCCAAGGGAAGATTCGTTTTTTACCGCTTGAAGATGCCGGCAAGGCTGACGATCAGCAAGGTCGCCAGAGTGCCGAGGCCAAAGCCGATGGCAGCGTCGGTCAGGCTGTCGTCATCCAGATCGATCTGGAACGGCGAGTTGGAATTTTCGTTTTCCGGTGACTCGGGTTTGTTGTTGGTTTGGGTAGTGAGTTCGTCAGGCATAGAATTCCTCCATTTCTTCGTAGGGTTCGTTGTTAGCGGCAAGATCAAATTCCGTTCCGCAGTCGAGGCAGAGATAGCCGTCGTCCCACGAAACACAGGTTCTTGATCCACAATCCGGACATTTCATATCATCCATAATTTCACCTCAAGTTTTGAATTCGTGTCCACAACGGAAACATTCGTAAGTAGCGATTACGTTTTCGTCGACCAGTTTGCCGACGTTGGAACCGGCCACGGCTCCGGTTGACGCACCGATCAGCACGGACAGAACCGTACCAGCCACGCTGCCGGCAATGGCTCCGAGCGGCCCTCCGATTAAACCGCCGACTACTGCGCCTGTAGAAGCAGCTCCGGCGTATGCTACAGCACTTCCAGCGATTACACCGGCTGCCGTTCCGACCTTCTGACTTGTATGCCGCAGGAACGCGGAACCACCGCATTTGGGGCAACTTGTTTTGTTCATGTTCAATCCTTTTTGGGAAAAGAAAAACCGGCAGTTCTTAGGCTGCCGGGGCACGGGATACATAAAAGCGGTGTGCCAATTTGCTTTTACGCCAGGTATTGCAAGTGCCTCTGGACTAATTCCATAACGTCGATGCTTTGCCGTCGAGGCCGAATAACCTGGTCAGGTTTCGATAGCAGAGGTCTGCTCTGGCCGGGCTGTATTTATGGGCATGTTCAGTAAACGCATTCAACAGGCTCCATTGAGTTGGTTCCGTGAACTCCTCGTGCCTGGGCTCCTTGAATTCTTTGAAGATCGGAACAATGTCACAAGAATTAATCGCCTGAGCTTCTGCTGCTTTGACGATTGCTACTCTGGCGTCATTGTCGTCCAGATAGCCAACCTTCAAATCCTCGATCACATTTTCGAGCGTCAGGAACTCCATTTCAAGCGAATCAATAGCCTCGATGATTAGGCCGTTGAGTTCAATCCGGCTGGTATGCCGACGCTTCAAAACCATCGAACCGCCGAACGCCATGTTCGAGCACACGGTTACGCTGACACCGGCAGTCAGACCAACCGCAAAACTGCGGTCGTGACTGTTGCGAATACCGATGCAGCGGCTCCACTCTATACTCGAACTCTTGTTGATTCGAATCACTCCGAACATTTTCTGTCCGTCACGAGCCAGGCCATATTGTTCGTCGAGAATCTGCCAACTACGTGCCTTCACCATGTCGGTTACGGCGTCGATTACTTCCGTGTGCGGCACCGGCTTCCAGCTCGCGGTTGCGGCCGGCGTCGGCACCAGGGCGATCTCGTCACGACCAACGAACTTCGCCTTTGAATCTATCATCAAACCCATATTTTACCTCACTTTACAGTGCCAAGAACGGCACTTCTTTGCATACGGGCATTCCGCACAGGCGAACGATGTTTCGCTCGGCAGGAATACGCCCTTGGTGATTGCATTTTCGACCTGACCGGCGATGACTTCAAAACGTTTGAAATCATGCTGGCTTCGAACCGTGTAATGACTTTCACAGGCAGGAGTTTTCGTCTTGGTGGTCACGTCGAACCGGAACAACGGCCTTTTGCTAGTCTGTTTCCAGTAGGCATAGCTGAACACCGTCGCCTGCAGATCGCGGTCGACCTTACCGGTAGGCCAACGGCTCGCCGAAGTCTTCCAGTCCACAATGCAAGCATCCGGGCCGTCGTTGACGATCAGGTCGAACTCACCGATCAGCTTTTTGTCGAGTCCGGGCACCTCGATCACAAATGCTTCCGCGACGCCTTTGATCGTATAAAAATTCGACCAGTGCGCCAGCGCCACATCCAACATTTTCGAGGCCAATTCGATCATTGAATCGAGGTTCTCACCGTCCTTATAAATCAGGTTCGGCGTAGCCTCTACTTCGATTTCAAAAGCCTCGACAAACCGCTCGACAATCTCTTCACGAGTCGAGGAGCTGCCCATGACGCATTCCCATGCCTGAGTAGTCAATGCAGCATGAAACGCCCGTCCGAACGGGAAACAGGCCGAAGTTCGCTCAATTTCAGCCTGTTCGATGTACCGAAAATAATACTGCACCTGGCAGATATTAAGGTAGGTATTCAACGCAGAATACGACCAGTGCGGCTGCTTCCGCAGTTTTTCCAGTTCGCTCATGCCGCCCTCCCGTTGATCTCGTCGATCAACTTGCTGCATTGCAGCTTTGTCAACTGTTTGATATCGCCGACCTGAAAACGTGCCGCGATCTGCTGCGGCGTCATGCCGATTCCGCGCGCCAAATCCAACAGATACGAAAGCTGTTTGGAACTCGCCAAAGGTTCGGATTTCCCGTTCCCTGACCGACTGTTCTGGCGGGGCGTTTGATCGTAATTTTGCGACGAACCATTGCCCTGTACAAGCTCTCGTTCGACGCTATTTTTGACAATCTCAAAGGTTTCGTGAATCTTGCCCTGAAGCTGATCCTGTGACAAACCGTCTGGCAATTCGACCTCCACGGAAGCGTGATAACTCTGGCTGGAGTATTCACCCTCCGCCGGCACTTTCTTCGAATACGATGCATTCAATTTCAACATAATTTACCTCATAAATAGCGAAGGCCGGGGACATTACTGTCCTCGACCTTCAAGTTTTTGTACAATCGTAGCGGGTCGTACCCGCTGACATCTTAGAATCCGGATGCCATCCGAATCCGCTCGATAGCCCGGCGAGCCTGGATAAACTCGCGCTCCTTCTGCTTCTGCTGCAGAGCGGCTTCCTTAACCTTACGGGTCAGGATTGCCGATTCGTCGAGCAACGTTTTGAGCTTCAGACGCAGCTCATCAATACCGTGATTGAGCTCGTCCATAGCACTGATCGGTTCGGTAACTTCGACTTTCGTGTTTTCAGTTTTGACTTCCATTTTGGGTTCCTCCTTAATAGGTTTTTGATTTGAAGAAACTCCGCTGCAGGTCGTACCTGCACGCGGTCCAGCAGTCTTTCGCTGCAGGTCGTACCTGCCGCTGGTCGCCTTTTTGGCGAAATTCGGATTGCAATTGATCGGCATGACCAACAGATTACCCATGCCGCCGGAAGCAAGCACCGGTGCGAACGCATGGCAAGCCTTAATCGTGTCATGCCCATGATTGAAGATACGCAGCAGCGCATACTTATTGAGCACCAGCGGAGCGGACGGCAACTTTCCGACGAACTCACACGGAATCTTCAACTTCAGTTCCGGGAAATCCATCGAAACCATCTCCAAACAATCCACCGCAAAATGCAATCCAATCGCATGATGCGGATGATTATCCGGTACCTTCCGCAGGAACTCGACGCAACCAGTATGATCAGTAATCTTCACGGTATAATCCATCGAGCCGGTAGACGGCACAACCTGACGCCAATTCGGATAATTCCCGCTCAACAACTTGCCGCACCAGCACCAATTCCCGACCCTGATCTCGAACAGCCGTTCATACTTCGACTGCCATACCACCAACGTGCCAGCCCCCTCCGGAGCCGCCGTCAACAAAGCCAGCGGAAACGGTATCGTCACATCCGAAGTCAACTCCAACGGAACCGGGATATTTAGCAACTGCTTGCCGTCTGTGACTGTGATTCCATCCCGGCTGAGATTGATCCCCCGCAACGGCAATCGCGTTTCCTGCCGATTCACGATCTGCGCCGCATGCGCCAACATCCCAACCACGCCCTCTGGCAACGCAATCGCCTTGACATCCCTCGGTACCGCCTCCGGGAGCGGCCACTCCGACAGAGCCACCGCCAGAAAAGTCCTCTCCGAAACTTTCCCCCGAACCGTCTCGCTGACCGTAACCGTCCCAGCTTCCACGCTTAAAACAATCTCGCCGCTCTTAGCATTCCGCAAACACTCCTTCAGCTCTGCAAACGGCACCAAAGCCGTAAACGCGCCCTCCAGCTCTACTGCCAGCTCAGCCGCCATCAGCTCCACGCCATCGGTAGCGCTGATTAACACGACCCCATCCTTACCGGCAATCAACACCGACCGCTGCGCCACCACCGGCGACAACCGACTAACCATCTTCCCCAGAGCCACCAAAGCCCCAGCCAACACCTTCTTCTGAATCATCAATTTCATACATACCTCCAGGTTAAAAACAAACAATCCCGTCAGCCCAAAAGCCGACAGGAGCACTTAATTGATCATCCTCCACGGAAGTAATATATACTTGAAAATCAATAAAATACATTGGGCATGACATGACCAATATATAGTCAAAACAAAATCGCTTTTGTATATTACCAACTTCCGAACTGTAGAAAAAAACAGTTAGGCAATATGATATACGAGAATACGCTTTTCAGTTTCAAGTAAAAATAAATCTCGATCAATTAGGAAGGAGAAAATTAACATGCATAATAGGTTATCTGAATCGGAGAATTATGACAACGCGATGGTAAACACTCCTTGTGAATGTCAAATTATCGACCTCTGTGAAATGGCATTGTTCGAGCCTAAGTTTTTTACGCTGGCTCAACTTTGCAAATTAGCCTACCGTCAATATCCAAACGATTTGAGTATGATTCAAAAAAGAGGAATATCGCTTTTCCGGATAGCAAAGGGTCAGCAAATGGATACGCGAGCCGTAGCCATTGCAAATTATATTGATTTCATAGCTAATGCTACGGAGATAGTTATCCAACTTAAAAGTAACGATCTATCTGATGACGGCGACGATTCGTCCGATAATGATGATGATCCACCCGGTGACGCCACTCCACCTGATCGTATCATTCATTAATCTCTTATATATAGGGCTAGTCCTCAAAAACAGAACAACGAAAGCTATAATTCATTGACCACCATGAAAAGAAGCATTGCAAGTTCGTCACCATATAAAAAGAACAGATAACTTAACTCCGGCCTCGCAGCAAGCCGGAGTTAAGAGAATATATTTGGTTAGGTTCCGGGAGTAAAGGAGCACAGTATTGATAGGGTTTCGATGAGCCGATTCACTTCTTCTGGCGAGCATGGTAAATCCTGTAATATGTACTTGGTATCGGTTTGGAACTTTCCGGTCAGAATCTCTTTTAAGGCCAGTTTGAAGTTCTGCGGCAGGAGCTCTTTTCCCTCTGTAACGATGCTTTCATCAGATCGAGTATATCCTCTCTGTCAGCTCAAAATAGATCCCCTTGCAGTAGGCTGCTACCTTGCGATCAATATAGCAGAAGAAGAACTTATCGGATTTTTATCAGGTTCAAACATCTCGACTGTTTTGCTATACCCCAAAACAGTTTTCGATTTAAGTTGCAGTTTTTGTAGAGTACCCACGAAATCTACTTGACTATAGCTAATTTCTGTTCTATATTTAACTTAAACCCAAGGGGGATTTTGTCAATATATAAAATGAGTTTTGTTTCGGCAAGCCAATTCGTATTGAAGAGTAACATATGGGAAATAGAGGTTCAATCCTCTTAAGGAGATTCAAATGGCTATTTGTCCTGAATGTAATTCCGGGTTAATCAGTGAAAGTTTCGATGAATACCATTGCAGCGGTTGTGGCTACGATTGGAGCAAGGGCGATTATGAGGCAATCGATGAGGATCTTTTTGGCGACGACGATGATTTTGGTTTCGATAAAACCGACAAAGAACTCTTTGGCGATGACGATTTGGATGATATTTTTTGATTCGAGGGATGATACCGATGACCAAGTTTACTGATGCTGTAGATGAATTTGAGCACAAGTACCAAGATTCATTCACCATGGATGATTTTTTGTTTGAGCTGAGAACTTTTCGTCAGCAAGACCATGAATTTCTATATGGAAATGATGCCGAGGCAAGCATTGAAAAGACCGATTTAATTTTGCATAATACGAAAGCTACCTGTTGCCGTGTTTTCATGAAAAGGAAATTGAGCGACTTGATCGAGAACACTACGAACGCGATCTCTGCCGTGACGGATAAAATCGAGAATTCACGTGCAAGGAACTATGATTCAAGCCAAAATCTCCCTCAATATCGGTTTGAGCTTAAATCCTACGTTGAACGCGCAACGCGCCTGCACTATGAACTGGAAGAGCTCCAGACCAAAAGTTGGTTATTGAATGGCGATAACTTGAAAACAGATAAACTTCATGAAAGTATAAGCCAGGAACGAAATGATGGGGAGGCCTTGACGATAAAGTTGATCGATATAATCGACGATATTTCCAAGTACCGATTTTTTAAACCCGAGGTACAATAATGTTGTTCTGGGTACTTGAAAATCCTGGAAGCAAATTATACTCCAAGGTTTTGGGCAGTGTATTTCATGTATTATCCTCGTGCACTTTTCAACGAATAAAGATGTAGTAGAAATGATTAATTATTTTGAAGCCAATAAAAAGATTTATGAAGCGTATAGCAATAAGCCGCGGCGCCTTTTAGTCTATGCTCTTGATGATAATTATTTACCTGATGATTTATATAACGATTTTTGCTCTCAAGGCCGTGATGAAAAATTTCTTGAATATTTTTATTGGATAACTCGGCTGTTTTGGATTAGAAGGTTTTTTGAGAAAGGGCATGGAAATGATGTCTGGCAAGTTTTTCGAAGCGCCTTCCCCGATGACTCATTTGCGGGTAATGTGACTTCCAGTCAGCTCCAGAAAATCGTAAACAATCAATCCATAAAAATTAATAATCCTGATTCATTTCTGGAGCAGTGCTGGCTGGTAGGAGGGGGGGACGAACAGAATGGGCGTTCATCGAATATCTGGAAATCACTGTTGCCGCTTATTCGTGAAATCCGTAGCGGGGATGATATCGCGTCCGTTATAGATCGTTTTGAGGAAGACAATATGCTTCCGCCGTTTATCAGAAAATTGAAGAATGACGAAGACTTTAAGCTTTCACTGAAGGCATTGGCTGGAAAAGCCGAGGAAACCAGCGAACGTTGGCTTGCCAAGATAACTCCCTTGATGGCGAACCTGACAAATATTCCAAATGCGAATGCCTCCTGGAAACTTTATCTCAACGGCAATCAACGCCGACTGGATCTGGTTTTAGCTCATATTTATTTCCCTGGGAATGAGGCGGAGCTGGAGATTATTCAAGGGAAAAACAGTTGCAGAAAGAGGCTGTACGGCAAAGGCAGGCTTTTCTATCCTGAGTCGGACTTACAGACCATGGGAATTAATTCGTCTCTTTCAATCATCCTGAAGATCAATAACGAGAAAGCCGCAGAGGTTGCCGCGATGGAGGAGACCGCGGTTTTCCGTTATCCGTTGAACCGTCAAAGTTTCTGGCTGCCGCTGATTGATCGCGGCGACACCGCAAGTGCCAAACAATTCATCATCAGATTGCCCGGCCCTCCGTATTCAGTCACTTTTGGAGAGAATTCATATTCATTGGATTGTCTTGATGGCGTAAAATCTCTTTTCCCGCTTGAATTGGAAGATATCCGGAGAGAGCCGAAACCGCTTTGCTGGAATGGAATCGAATTGGCCCGAATCGGTTCCAGGCCTTCATTGGAAGTGACTGGCGCCGACCATGGAATCCGGTATCTGGGGGAAGACGTGGATTTTCTGATTTTCGGGAACTCGGCGCCCGTTAAACTGCAGAAGTGGTTTCGGGACGATCAGCCTATGGCGGACCTGCTTGAGGTTAATGGTGATTACGGGGATATCAAACGGATCAACGTTGAGGGGTGCCGAAGAAGAATACTCTTTTTGCCGCCGCTGAATGAACCGCTGCCGGAGGGCTGGAGCCTGGTTGCCACAGAAGATTGGAGTTTCCTTGAAAACGGCTTCTGCATTCAGGAATTGTTGTACGAGAACAAAAAATTCCGTTTGGCTGTACAACTTCAAGGGATGCACTGGTGGTGGCGCAAGCTCCTGGAAAAGCCGGAAGGTCTCGATCAATTAAAAGACTTCAACTCTCACAGTGAGCTGGCCAGTTATCAGCTGAATATCTGGAACGCTTCACCAGAGCCTTTGTCTTTTGGCGGACAGAATTTGCTGGTGGGCTCCAATGAAGGCTCTTGGCTTGAGCTTAACGTATCCGAAATGTTGAATGGACTGCTGAAGATTGACGAACCAGGGGCGGAGAGCGATGAATTGCGCATGGGCGACACGGTGCTGGCCCGGGTCATGCGTGTGCCGAAAGAGCCGCTGTTGTTCCTGAAGGGTGGCGATCCGTACGTGTTTTTTCCGGCAAACAGTCGGCCGGAATCGTATTACACGGCCTGTTTTTTTGAATCTGGAATTAAGGATAACAAAATTGAGGTAATTTCTTGTCAAAATCTTTCGACCGACAAGATACACCGGCTTGATTTCACCCATGAACGGCAAAACGGCGAGGCTGTTTACCTGGCTCTGACGGATCAAAATATTCGCTTGTGCTCCGATCTTTTTCTTTTTGACTGTCATGGATTCCAACAGGTCATATCATGGCACAAGGCGGAAACTTCACTGGAAAGACGATGCGAAATTTCCGATGATGATCGTGCAAAAAATACGGTTTACAATATATTGAACGCATTGTTTGTCCTGAAAAAAACGAAAATTTTTCAAGAAGCGATTAAAGAGCGTGAATCGCTGACGCATTCCAATAGCAAAGACTTTTGGAGGAACTACGTCTCTGGCCATTGTCGAATCGAAACACTGGCCGATACTCTGTCGCTCATGTTGCAATGCGGATTTAATTGGTGTGCCGAACCAAATTGGCTGCAGCAGGCTTACGATATGTTCAGGGGAGAGAACAATTTGAATAAAATCTGCCCATTGCTTATTGCACAAAATAAAATTGAGCAAGGCGAGCTTCCGCCGATGCGGGACGCTTTTTTGAAGGCAATTAATGATCTGATAGGCTGGAAAATCAGCCTTCCGACCAGTGATCTTCCCAAATTTAGTTCTGAAAATCCCTTGTCCCGTATCATTATTGTTAAAAACCGAGTCGTGGACTTCAGAATCGGTGCTCTTGGGGAACGGAATGTTCTGTTTTCTTATCATGGAGAAAATGGACTAATGGATGCACGAAAAGATTTTCCCCATAGATTTGTTATCAGGCTAGAGGAGAATGTGAAAAGGCAATGCCGACGCTTCTTTGATGGCGCAGCAAACGCCCCGGAGTTGACGTTGAATCCGGAAATAGAGGGAATATACGGCAAGTGCCTGAATGATTCCGTAGAAGTCTTGGGACAATTGAAAGATATGTTCAAGACTGTAGCGGAGTATTTTTCCGAAACACGGACGGCGATATTCCAGGCGGCGGTATTGTGTCGCCTTCATGCCTGGTATGGCTGGAAGAAAGGCAGGGATTCGGAGGGTTTCGAATTGTCGTATCCGGAGAATTGGGCACTGAATGACGATTCGCAATACAATGCCTTTTGTCATTTTGTTTTCACGGTTTGGGAAAACGAGGAAAGCAAGCCCCTTTTCATGAGTGATATGGTTACAGCCGAATGGTTAATCGCATGGTTCCATATATCCAAACAATAACTTTTCATAATAAATTTCAGGAGAGAGTTTTATGAATCCGATGTCAGCAATCAAGGAAATCGAAAAGAATCTGCAAAATTACATTCGCCGTACTTTGCCGGTGGAACGCGCGCTGCCAAGTTTTACGGAGCCGCTTAACGAGTTATTCAGAAATTACCCGTTGGCTGAGGCGCCTTATCTGGAAATAATACCAGGTTATGAAACGGGCGGTACGCTGCAGCAGCTTGTCGATGAGGGGATAATTTACCAGGAGACCGCGGATATTTTCGCCAAGTCATTCGGGAAAGAAACAGCCGCTGAAGTCAAACTTTATTCGCATCAGTTCCGGGCCATTTGCGATACGTGCCGAGAAGGTAAGAATCTGATCGTCTGCTCTGGGACCGGTTCGGGTAAAACCGAGTGTTTTCTGATTCCGTTGATCAATCACCTGGTGGGAGAATGGATCGCGGCCGGCAGCCCCGAAAGATGGGATGCGCCGGGAGTCCGGTGCATGGTCCTTTATCCGATGAATGCTTTGGTCAATGACCAGATCAGGCGGTTACGGGGGATTTTGCAATACGCTCCATTCATCACATTCGGCAAGTACACCGGCGAGCTATCGTTGAAGGAGCGGGAAGTGCCGTCGGAACTGAGGGACTATGCGACATTTTTTCCCGGTGAAAACAACTCCGGTGCGTCTTTCGATGATGAGGAATCTTTGCCCAATGAAGTTACCTTACGCAGTACTTGGCATAAAAGTCCCGCCCATATCCTGGTGACCAACTACTAGTCCGTTCATAAAATAACATATCACATCGTCCGCATTTCTTCCATT
>JBEBXH010000105.1:0-17027 GCA_040391785.1 Victivallis vadensis | reverse complement strand
GGAGAATGCGTGATCCTCTGACCGAGGAAGCTTCTCTCGGCCTTCAGGCAAGAACGCCCAAGGGGAGAATGCGTGATCCTCTGACCGAGGAAGCTTCTCTCGGCCTTCAGGCGAGAACGGCGCGAGGAAGAACCTTAGATATTTCGAATCAGCAACCCCAGAAGCCTCAACCAGTGGATACAAGTGTGATGCCCCAGGGCGCTCCTGTTGACAAGGGATTGGAAGGCGCGGCCGCGGCAATGCGGTTGATTCGCGAATTGTTGGAGAAACGTTTACCGAAGGAATAATGCGTAAGTTTTTCTGAATAAGAGCAATCAGTTTTCACTCATCAATTTGATCAGATTCGGCTATATAGTGTGAAATGTTTTTTTGAACCCGTCCTTAACTAACAACAAAAAAGGAAAACACAAATGAGTACTCCCATCCTCAAATTCGGCACCGATGAAAACGCCACGATCGGCATCATCCAGTCGGAAAGCAGAAACGAATCCGTAGAGGTTTCCGAGGCGCGCGACGCCTCCGGCAAGATCATCGAACAGCGCGGTTATTCCAAGACCGAAGAACGCCAGTTCGAGGCCCTGCTCGACGCCAGCGTGACGCTTCCGGCCATCGGCACCGAAATCACCATCACTGATGGCAGCGAAGGCGCCGTTGAATGGAAGGCGATCATCACGTCGCTCCAGAAGACCTTCTCGAACAGCGACTATGCCAAGATCTCGCTGACCGCCCAGAAGAAGGACAACGCTTCCGTCGTCGCCTACGTCCCGGCTGCGGTCGAAGGCTAATCGGTTCCGCCGGTTATACAAACGTGCGCGAGTGAGGTTCTGTTTCGGCACGAGGTTCCCCCGCGTTTGTATAACCGGTCTTTTTGAAGTGCAGCCGGGTACAAAAAGTTTAAACACACGAGTTACAACATGGCATCAATCATTACATCTTTCAACTCCCTGGAATTCCGGCGAACCGGAGGTGGGGTAAGTTTCGAGGAACGCACGGTACAGCCGTCGGACTTCTCGGGCAAACGCAAGTTCGGCAACTATGCCAAGCTTTATGCGGAGTCACAGGAGAATTTCAAAAAAGCATATCCGAACTGGCAGGAGTTTGCCGATTGCTTCACTATGCGGCGCGCCATCATTTCCATCAACGGCAGCCAGGACTGTGATACGGACACGCTGAATCCATCGAACATCGAACAATTTACCAATACGGGGTTTGTGACGGTGCGGGGATTTGTACAGCCGAACCGTTCGAGCAGCACCATTCCGCGCGGTAAATACCAATGCACCAATTTTACGTTTACGGATCAGGGTAACGGTTACAGTACGGTGAACGTGACGTATCAGCAATATGGCGAGTGGGAACTGATTAATTTAACGCAGTCGGAGAGAGGCCTTCCGGATCCTGCCGGGAGGTAGAGACCGCAGGCGGCCGTATGTCGCCACGATAATTTTTTAACGATCACAAATTCAGGTAGCAACAATGTCAAGTACAGTATGGATTTCAAAAAATAAATGGGATGAAGTGTGGGCGGCGATTCACAATATCACTGTCCGCCAGGATTTCACGGTGAATAAACCGTCAGCCGGAATTTCCGGCAAGGGAGCCAGTGCCCGGCTTCGCATCGATTTGCCGGCGATGGTGAACGGCGGCGGTTCGAGTACTTACGATGGTCCATACGCGGTACGGTTTGGAGAACTTGAGCCTGTGGATGAAGAGGATGGAGTGCCGGAAGTGGATATGAACAAGGTCGTGGTCAATGGCGGATTCGCCCTGGCTAACGGCTTTTTCTTTGAGGTAAAGCCGGTTGAGCTTGAAATCGCGGAAGGCTACATCTGTGTCCATATCGAGTTGAATGGCGGAAATGGTAAATGGAGTGAGCCGGTCATTCATTTTGCGAAACCGAACAACAGGAATTATCCGGTGGCCAGAATTATCAAGGAGGATACGGGTTACAGAATCGAGCAGTTTTATGCGGCGGTAGCAATTTTCATGCTTACCACGGTATGCCCGCTGGCAGAAATTTGATTGTTTGGGGAAGTGATTATGGCGGATGAATACTACAAGGATGAAAGACCACAGGAGCAGAAACCAGGCTCATGGCCGTATAAGTGGAGCAAAAATAGAGGCTCCGGCGGCAGTTCTGGTGATGGCGACGATAGTGGAGGAGGCGGCGGTTGGGGAGTAGGTTGGGGCGGCGGAAGCATTGACGGTACGCCCTGGAGTTGGTCATATCGATGGCAAGACCATAGAAAGCCGCCGAAAGAGGAAGAAGAAGAGGAAACTTTTGATATTCCGTATCTTAAGATATCGGCTCATGGGACTTTGCTGGGGAGTTCAAAAAACTATCTGTATCATGGCAAACTATCTTGCTCAATCGGTCCTGCGATATTGATTTATACCAGCGGTGATCCGAAGCGGGAACATACGATTTGCGCGCTATTCAGAATTACCGACCCCTTCCGGCAATTCAGTGTAAGCTCGTACAGTCCGAAAAATGAGTCCGAGCAGGCAAGTGGATTGGCGGCCCTGGGCCACTTTTCATGGAGCAGGCCGGGAAAATTCAAGTTGCAAGGCAAATGGCAGGCGGGGCATTATAACCATGCCAATATCAAGAACATGAAATTCATCATATACGGAGTCGATATCGGCTGGCGGACCGTTCCGCTCGGAAACTGGATCGACATTGCGACGATTGATATAACGGAAAATTATTCCGTTTTTGTAAATAGCATCAAAGGTAAATTTGACGGAAACGCATCATATTTGGAGACATGAAATGCAGACAATCACACGAATCTTGAAAACCAATGGTGTAATCGGTATCTGGTCCGATGAATTCGGCCAGAACATGGATGCACCCAAGTTGACCATCGGAACCCGGTGCCGGTTGAACTTCGACCTGCGGCTGGACGAGAAAGACCCCGAAACCGATAAACTGCTGCCGATTAATTATAATGATATCCGGTGCACGTCGTACTATATCGCACTGGACAGCGATTATCTGCAGGAAACCGATCCGAAACTGTTGAAGACTTCCGGATTCAGTATAGAAAGAGCTTCTGATGGTAATCAATATTTATGCTGTGAAATTCCGAATACCGCGGTTCAGTCGCTGATTGACGCGGTTGATTCGGCAAAATCCATCACTTTGCACGGTGAAATCGGCGGCTTCAACTCGGAAGAAGACGCGGCGACTTTCGTCTATCAGTTCGAAATCATCGTCCATAATCGTGTATACCTGGGCGGCACGGTCCCTGAAGAAGTGGTAGCATCTTCCGAATACTGGACCAAGCACCAGGTCAAAGCATATCTGGCGCAAAGCATCAGCATGCAGTATTCCGCGGACGGTACCGCCTGGCATGACGAACAGGGCAAGAACGATCTGTACTGGCGGTGGAAGCTCGGTGAAAACGGCGAGTGGACGCTTCCGCTGACGCTTTATCAGGGCATGCCCGGGCAGGACGGTTTGAATTTCCGTCCCGATATGATCGGTACGCTTGCCGAACGCCCCGCCACGGCGGCGGTCAATACCTGTTACTTTGCGACTGATAAGCAGCTGTGCTATTGGTTCAGCGGTTCGGAATGGACCGGCGGAGTACCGCTCGGACCGCAAGGAAAAAATGTCTATGAACTTGCCGTTGAAAAAGGTTTCGACGGTACGATCGAAGAGTTCATCGCATCGCTGAAAGGACAACCCGGGCAGAATATGAAATACGATGCCACCGGCGAACTTTCCGAACTGGCGGCTTATGACAACGAAAGAGCCGGGTTTATTTTTGCCGGCAGCGATACCGACCCGCGGGCGAGGATCTCCAGGCTGTATATTTACGCCAAGAGAACCGACGACATCGGTGACTGGTGCTCCCCCGCCATCATTGCGTATTACAGCAAAGACGGCAAGGATGGCGCCAATATCGCCCTTGTGCCGCCGCTGGAATTCAAGGCCCCGACAGACGACTCGGACTACTTATATTTTAATATTACCGACCATCAGACCGCGACTATTGCCGCAGTGTGCATCGATACCGAAGAGGGGGAATACCGGCTTCCCTATGATTCCGCCCTCGGTATTCGCAGGATTATCAAGGATGAAAAAAATGTAGTCAGGGTTTATTTCGGCGCGCATTGCCCGACGTTTGAAACCGGACGGATCTATTTCGCCCAGGGGGTTTCCGGCCTGACGCAGTACCAATGGTATCTGGAGAATGGCGGTACACTGCCATTTGCGGACTGGTGCGCCAACAAGGGAATTGTCAGCATCGAAAAAATCGATTCCGAAGGACTGGTCGATACTTATGAGATCACCTACACCAACAATTCCAAACAGGAGTATACCATTGTCAACGGCAAAAGTGCCTACGATGTTGCCGTGGAAAACGGCTTCAAAGGCACTGCAAAAGAGTTCCTGAAATCGCTGAAAGGCGAGGATGGGCGTGGGGTGAACGTCGATATCGCCGGGCTGTTCAGTGAACGCCATGTTTACGACTCGGCGGAGCGCGGCTTCCGCTACCTGGCCACTGATATTCTCATCGACGAAGAAAACGGCAGCAAATATCAGGTTTATTACCAGAAAAAAAGCAACGATCAGGCCGACTGGTCCGACGGCATTATCATGTCCATGGGCGCCAGGGGGGACCAGGGAGATCAAGGCGATCAGGGTGAAAAAGGCGACCAGGGCGAACGTGGCCCGCGCGGCGAAAACGCCGATGTAATCCCGGATATCGAATTCACCGCCGAAGATGTTTTCGGCGGCAGCCTGAAAATCGACGGCGTCAAACCGATCGCCGCTGTGGAACTGTACGACATCGCCGGCAACGGCGAAGTGATCGAACGAGGCAAAAGCGTCAAGGAGATTTTCATCCAGACCTGCTATCCGGAAGACCATACGTTGGTGTATTTCGGGGCCGAACTCGACTTCAGCCGCGGTGGTCGCGTCCGCTTCGCCCAGGGCATCGCAGCGAAATCCCCCTACCAGATCTGGCTCGAAGCCGGTTACGAAGGCAACGAAGAAGACTACCTGAACTGGATTCGCGGCGGCAGCAATGAATATGTTTTCGGCAACTCCGAAGTGACGGACCGCAAACTGCTCATTGCCGGCGACGCCCGGGTATTTGCCGTGGTCGACGAAACCGGCCGCCAGTACCCCTTTGCCCTCGACGAAGTGGTCTACGGCAAAGAATCGACGACGATCGATCTCTCGGCCATCATGATGTACCGCAACCTCGACGCAATCCCCGGCACCTGGAGCATTCTCTTCTCCATCGGCGCCAACGGCAAACCCGGCACGAATTTCGCCCCGGACGAAACCGGAACCCTCGCCGACCGCAGCCAATACGACGACTCTCGGAAAGGCTTCGCCTTCCTCGACACCAACACCGGCATGATTTACCACAAAAAATCGTTCGACCTCGGCGACTGGTCCACCGGCTTCAGCCTGCGCGGCGACAAAGGCGACACCGGGGCTATTGGACCGCAAGGTCTCAAGGGCGATAAAGGCGATACGGGCACCACCGGAGCCACTGGAGGCACTGGAACTATTTCCATTGGAACGGTTACAACCGGGGCCGCTGGAACCTCTGCCAGCGTGACCAATGTTGGAACCGCTACCGCCACCAGGCTTAATTTCACCATTCCCAAGGGAGATAAAGGCGATACGGGCGCAACCGGTAACGCAGCCACTATCGCCATTGGCACAGTCACGACCGGAGCGGCTGGGACTTCCGCCAGCGCAACAAATTCAGGAACAAGCGGTGCGGCAGTATTGAATTTCACTATTCCGAGAGGAGCCACCGGGGCTACCGGCACAACTGGTACACAAGGGGCAAAGGGTGATACCGGCACAGCGGCAACGGTTTCAGTGGGTACTGTTACGACAGGAGCCACAGGGACTTCTGCCATTGTAACGAACTCTGGAACAAGTGGAGCAGCAGTATTGAATTTCACTATCCCCAGAGGGGCTACTGGTGTTACTGGTGCGCAAGGGCCGAAGGGGGATACCGGAGCAACAGGGGCTACGGGTTCGCAAGGACCAATAGGACAAATCAGTGTTATTCGTTCTGCAACGAGGCCTTCTGTACCGGAAAATGGAACGATTTGGATAAAACTTAGTTAAAAAGGTGTTAAAATGATATTTGTTAATTCGGCATCAGGTTGGCACATATTACCTGGAAGCGAAGTTTTTTATAATGGAGGGTATTATACAACGAAACCTCAAGATGAAATATTCTTGGATGGACAATGGCATATTCTGGGAGCACCTCTTCAGCCAAATGAAGTGGCATACAAAGTTACTGGTGTATTTGGAATGACATCTTCTGAGACATTTGTTTTATCATTCCAATATGGGGATAGTAATAGTTGTCAGTACTATGGGGTTTCAAGTGGAGAAACTATGCTTGGCATACATTATAATTATATGGGAATTCTTACATACAACTATAGCTCATGGTCTTTGGAAATTACACGATTAATAGGAGGTGGAATACAGTGGGAAGAAGCGTTCCGTAATACTACTGCAGATGCTGTTGCTGGAGGTTTTCCGCCAAATTTCACTTCACGTTCTGGCGGAGTGTCGTGGCGTCCTTCATTGGAACTTATATGTCTTTGATTTAATTTCAAGGCAATTATATAGAACTAATCACATTCAAATTATATTGTAATTCTAATAGACGACAGAATCATTTATTTTTGGGAAATATATTGGATTGAATATTAAAACGATAATTGGAAGACAATATATGTGAGCTTCGTTACCTGCGTATATCTTACATTAATTCAGGAGAAAATTTTTCATGCTTAAACAAACTTTTAAAACGGCCGGGGATTTTGCCCGGGCAGCGGCGCCGGCGGAGGGGTGTTATCTTCGCTGGATCCAGCTTGACGCAGATGGCAACGCCGTCGAGTATATCAAGGACCATACCGGCGCAATCAAGGTCTTGAGCGGCGGTGCGATTGCCGATATCGGCAATACCAAGCACGCCGAGCGGCTGTTCGTCGCCGGGATCGGCAATATCGCGGGCGGCATTCCGGTGCTGATCACCGGCTACAGCACGATCACCAAAGCGCTCACGCTGTCCGAAGCCCGCCCCGAAATGGCGGTCGGCCAGCAAGTGAAAGTCCATACCACCGTCACCGATGAGAATTCGCCGTATGACGCCACCATTACCGCCATTAACGGCAACAATGTCTGGCTCAATGCGCCGGTATTTCCAGAAGAATCGGTCATCCTGGCCATCGTCGCCAATTCCGGCGCGGAAACGCCGCTCCTGATCCTGCCGGTGATGGATACCGAGCGTTGGGCTGACGACGAATCCAGCGCCACCGTGGGCGATTACCTGATCAATACCGGCGTCGGTGCGGCAGTGGTCGGCAGCGTCAACCTGAACAACGGCGATTACGCCCATGTCGCCGGATCGCTGAATCAGAACAGCGGCGATGGCGCGGTCATCAGCGGTACGCTCAACATCAACACGGCCGACCATGCCGACATCGGCGGCGTCGCCAACAAACTGATCGCCTCAAAAGGCTACGGACGCTACACATTCATTCGCGGCAACGGCAACACCGCCAGCAACGACAGTATTTTCATTTACGGTACCGGTAACGCGGTCACCGGCATGGACGCGACCGTGATCGGCAACATGAACAAAGAAGTCACCGGACGCGGAACGTTCGCATTCGGCAACGCACTCAAGGTGCTGGCCGATTACGCCAAGGCCATCGGCTACGCCCTGACCGTCCGCGCGAAAAACGCCATTCTGCTCGGACGCTACGGCGAACTGGATGCTTCAGCCGAAAACGAGGGCGCTATCGCATTCGCCGGTGGCGAAAACAAAAATCCGCTCCTTGCCTGGATCTTCCGCACCCGCAAGGCGGTACTCAATCCGCTGTATAATCCGAGCCTGGACACCGCCAAAACCGGCACCGACAGCAAAGGCGAACGGCAGTACATCCCGAAACTGGCATTTTCCGCGAAGTATCGCGGCCGCCTGACCGGCACCACGCAGGAAATCACCGCCGCCAGCGGACTGGTCAGTCTCGATCACGATCACTACAACCGCTGGAAGATCACGCCAAGCGCCGCCACGATCCCCGAACTGGCAAACTGGCAGGATAACGACGAGGGCGAACTGATCATCTACAACGGCGGTTCGTTCATCCAGTGGCCCGCCGAATGGAACTGGATCGGCGATACCCCGGCAATGGGAACGGTCAATATCTTTGAACTGAAAAAGATTGACAACACCGTTTACATCCGCGACCTGATGACCACTGGATGCGGCTCCAGTTCCGGTTCATCGGCATGGTATGCGATTACCTACGCCGCCAATGTCGCTTTGAATGCGGCAAACGGCAGTCAGCAGAAAATCGCACTGACCGGGAATTGCAGTTTCACTTCACCGACTTTGAGTTCAACAGCACAAACTCTGTTGCTCGAAATCGACTGCGGCAGCACTGCCCGGACTATAACCATCAACGGCGTGGCGGTTTTATCAGGAGTTACCGGTATATGGCAAATCGGCTGGGCTTGGAACGGTTCGGCAACCAGGCGCTACAATCCTGTAGGAGTAATTTGATGAACGCATTTGATATTTATCGCAAAATGCAGTGTTTCGATGAAATTTACATCGGCAAACACGCGGATTGGATTACCGACAGCGTATATCAGCCATTCGTACTGTCCGGAGCCGGGAGTCAGGCCGCGAATGGCGCGTATGTATATACGGGCAATATTCAAAGATTATTTTCAGGTTCCAACGGTCAGCAAGTTCTGTATACTCAACAAAATGGATCGTGTACGATAGAACTGTTATCTAGTCTTACGAGCTTCATTCAGGATGGAGAGACGTATGCCAACTACGAAGTGCGCCTGCAATTGATGTCCGGGGGTGTTGTATTGTACGAGACAGTATGGCAGGAAATCAAGGGGGGCAGTAAGCCGGAGTTCAGTGCCAATGCCGAGCGTATGGTTTGGGCTTGTATCGGAGCCCCTACTTTCAGCACTGTACAATCCGGCGACGCCCCTTTACCGCAAAACGTGGATAACCGCCCGGTTGCTTTCGATATCATTGTCAATCCTTTTCATGAAGAAAAGGCGGAACTGATGCTGACCACCAACGCAGGCATTGAAATAATGCTCATCATGGATGATGGACAAGGAATCGTGAACGAAATAACAGCCAACCGGGAAACCACGCTGAGTTATACCCCAGTACAGTTTAAATCATCAGTCCATGGAGTGATCGATTGCTATAGAAATGCAAATCCTCCCGTGTTGACCAAATTAAAACTTAATGGCACGGATGTTCACTTGTCATGCAAATTGGCCATGCTGTTCATGATCGGGCAATTGACGCATGTGGAGATGCGCGGGAATGGCGGCTATCCAGGTACCGATCTTGGGGGGGCAATTTCGTTGCTTGATTTGCTTGCCTTTTACGGTGGCCCGGACAATGGGTATCTCGACATCAGCGGCTATCCCTACATTCCGACATCATTACAAAACTCAATCACCCGGCTGGAAGCCAAAGGGTGGACAGTCATTCGCGATTAATTAACCTCAAAGGAGAAAATACCATGTCAAACGAAATCGTCAAATATCGTGTTCGTGAAACCGGCTCGGAAACCTTTCTGCCGGAAGATACCGTTTATGTGACCCGAACCATCAATGTTCCGAAAACCTGCAAAATCCCCATCTATGAAAACGGCGAACTGATGTCCGATGTCATCCTTGCCGGGCTCGGTTTGGAAAAGATCGGTTTCACCCAGGAGGAGCTTGACCGGGAGCTTTTCAGCGGGTACTATGAAATCAATCCGGCGCTGGGGGCGCGGGTCCGGCAGTATGTCGAGTTGCTCGAGCGGTACGGGCTGGCTCCGACTGCTACCAGCGATGAAATCAGCGCCGCCATCATGGTGGACGAGCATACCACGCCCGATGAGAAGGCGGCCATTTCCGGCTCCCTGCTGGCGCTGATCCATGACATCGAGCTCAATTTCAATGAGGTCACCGGCAACGGTCTCGAGGCCTGGAGCGTGCTCGACAAGCTGATCAAGTATCTGCCGGCCGAACCGGAAGCCGAAGAGTAATCCATGACCACCTTTGACCTGATCGTCAGCTATCCGGTCCCGGTGCATGAGCGCGAGGAGTATGATTATCTCCTCGCGGCTTATGCCGCCACTCCGCAGGGGCGCTGGCTCAATGATATGGCATGGCGGGGATTTGAGTTCAAATACTGTCAAAAAATGGCCGATAGTTCCGTCATGGGGGCATTCGTGGTGACGAAGCCCCGGACGATCTATATCATGCCGTCGAATACCGATGGTTTTGAAAATCCGATCATTGCCCGCCACACCGGCCGGTCGAACTGGCCGGAAATCATCATCTCCACGGTGATCCACGAGCTGCGTCATGCCTGGCAGTACCGCCGCCGCAAATGGCTGTACGTATTGTGTTGTTTGCCGTTCGTTCGGGAGTTTACCATCGAAGTCGATGCAAAACGTGTAATGAGCGGGGCGGATCAGTTTTTCGAAACATTCAACGCCCGGCGAACCGCCCGCGAATTTGAAGAGCGGATGAAATGAAAACGCTGAAAACAGAAATTTTTGCGGATGATAAGGGTTGTACCCAAATCCGGCTGCTGGAGCCGTTGCCGTTTGAATACAATGGCGTCCGGTATGAAATTCCGGCCGGATTCGTGAGCGACGGCGCAAGCGTACCGCGTTTCTTCTGGCGGCTGGTCGATCCCCCGATCACCGCCGCCACGCTGGTACCATCCGTCAAACACGATTACATCTACCGGACCAAACGCAAAATCATGACCCGCCGCGAGGCCGACATACTGTATTACAATGATCTCCTGGCAAATGGATACAACCGGACCAAAAGCCGGCTCACCTACGTCGGAGTACGCATCGGCGGCGGCTCAAGCTGGCGGACATAAGGAGGAAGCCGTGACAAAAAAAGAGTTGCAAGTTTTAGCTGAAATGACTGCCACTGAGCTCCGGAAGGACTGTGGCAGTTGTCCTTTCAGCCGGATGCAGCCGGAGCAGGTTCAGGCCGTATTCGAAATGGCAAACGGCTATATCATCGGCAAGAAAACCATCTGGAAAACGCTGGTTGGAATATTGACCGGTTTGCTGATCGCCCTGATCGGCTACGGCATAATCCATCGCATAGTCGAACTCACCAAAAAATAGAGAAATAAACCATGGAAAAACTTATTTCCGTTATTGCTGCGGCAACCGTCATGCTTTGCCTTAGCGGATGCGTCAACCGCCAGTTGACCGAATCTTACGGCCAGTACCTCGACACGGTCGGAACCGAATACATTCAATACGTGGAAGCAGATCAAACCTTGACCGGCAACGACAAGGCCATCCGCAAAAACAACCACGAACAGGCCGTCAAGACGGTCGAAATGTTCAAAAATACCAAATGGAGCTGGTAATATGCTGGATACCATCATAAGTAAGGATGATTTTGTCGAACACGTCCAAATTGAACTTTGCGGGCTATTGGAATCAGCCCCAGGAGAATATGGCGAAGATCTTCAAGACCTTGCCGTACAGTTTACCGGTCAGTATTACAAATATCTGAATGCGACAGATGAATCCGAGCAAAAGCGCGCACAAGCAAACATCAGTCACATCAAAGCCGCCTTGGCTCACATCAGTGCCAGAATAGGACTCGATATAATGGAACGCATCATCAAAATATGTTCAACCGTGCTCTCAATCGCTGTTGCCGCCGCAATCAAAGCAATTATTTGACCCAGCAAAGCGATCCGTCGAATAAATAGGAAATGGAAATTTAGCCACCATGGAAATAATAAATGGAATCAGCTATCAGGTTCCGCCAAACGAAACTTATTCGAGGCCGAATGGTAATTCGTCTTTTTCGGAAATCCGGTAGCCAATGGCACGATAACCGGATAAACGCCGCTCAAACATTCTGACAGTCATTCCGATTTTCAGATCAGCATAGTCATAAATGATGACTTCTTTTTTACGGTCATAAAGGCGATGCAGCCGTCCGGCATACTGCGATAGTGTACCACGCCAGGAAATCGGCATGATCAGAAACAAGGTATCGAGTCTGGAATCATCAAATCCTTCTCCAAGAAATTTCCCTGTTGCCAGCAGGAGACGGGACTGGCCTTCTGGTATGGCCGCAAAGCGTTGCTGGATTTCGATCAGGCTTTTTCTGCGCATTCCAGGCTTCCGGAATCAGAACTTTTTTGCGAGAGAAATGGATCTTTTCCAATTCTCCGGTCTTGGCGAGTTCATGAATACTTTTCGGCGTGGTACGCAGGATTTGAGCGGCTTCATCGATGGTTTTCAACGCAAGAATTTCAAAATTCCCTTTGACTGTTTGCTGCTGAAGTTCCTGAATACTTTTGATTTCCTCGGACGGGATTGCTCCGCATTCGATCAACGGCTGAGCAACTTTGATGATGGTTTCGATGGTTTTCGGTTGAATCATATAATCTCTCCTTTTTGCTGAAATGGTTTTGTCAAAAATTTATACATTAACATACATCTAACTACTTTACTATTAGGAAAAAAGATCAATAAATCACTTTCTCCTGTAAATTTTTCAAAAAAAACTGGATAAAAAGTTTCAAGTGAAGCATTTTTGTTATTCGCAAAAACAAACAAAAAAGGAGGCTTCACTTGAAACAGTCACTCAACAAATTTGCTCATTGGATTTGCCGCCAATTAACCTCGGATGATTTCTCGTCGTTGATGGTCATACTGATGGAAGTATTAAGCGGTTCGGCTAGTAATTTCGAGTTCAAGCCTGAATCCAAGACCGAAAACTACCGTCGTTTTCGGGTCGATGAGCTGCCGCCGCTGGATTCTCCTCCCGAAAGAGTCATCGTGCCGGAGCTCGACTGGCAGCAACTCAAGACTGATTATGAGCTCAAGAATGGTAAGATTTTGCGTCCGATCCAACGGCGCGGCGGTGATTTCAGTCTGTCGCCTCATTGTACATGCGAGCATTGCGGTGCTCCGTTCGCATATCTCTATCTGAACGACGGCAGCAAGGGCAATCAGATCCGCTGCAAGGTTTGCGGAAAGCTCAGTATTTCGAACCGTGTTCGCCGAAAATCCAAGGCGGAATATTTCTGTCCGCATTGCGGGTGCCCGCTCGGAATCTGGAAGCAATCGCCGCATGAAACCATCTATAAATGCTTTCGCTACAACTGCCCACACTACCTGGTTAATGAACGGAAGCTGACTCATGAAGAACGTCGTTGTCGTCAAGATCAGAGGTTCGATCCAAACTACAAACTGCATTATCAGTACCGCGAGTATCATCTGGACTCGGCAGACCTCAAATGTCTGCGTCCGGGCGAATCGCCAAAAGTCGATCTTTCGCGCATTCACAACACATACCATGTAGTTGGATTGGTGCTCAGTTGCTTCATCAATCTTGGACTTTCATCTCGTCAGACCCGGGACCTTCTGTATGGCTTTTTCGGCCTCAAAATATCCCATCAGACCGTCATCAACTACGTCAATGCCGCCGCTTCGCGCATCGCGCCATGGCTCGACCGAAACCTCCCGCAACCAGGCATATTCATCAGCAGCTGATGAAACCTATCTGATCGTCGAAAATCAATGGCACTACACCTGGTTCGTCATCGACGCAATCTCCAGAGCCATCTGTGGTTACAACCTCTCCGATGATCGTGGTGCCATTCCCGCTCTCGCTACTCTTTACAGCGCTTTCGGACCTCCCGGACAAAATATCAACCAACATTTTGTTCTGATCCGCGATGGATTACCCTCATACAACAACGCTGTCATAGCTTACAATCAGGTCGTCAAACAACCCGTCATCACCACTTAAACAGTCGTCGGACTCGAGAATCTCGACGAGGTCAGCCATGATTTCCGTCCGTTCAAACAATTGGTTGAACGCACAAATCGCACCTATAAGTTTCACACTCGGCCCAGAGCCGGTTTCAAATCCCTCGAAGGCGCATGCTCGCTGACCACGCTTTTCGTCGCGTTTTACAATTACCTGCGCCCCCTCGAGCATCAGCCGTACTCCTCTCGTGATCAAGGAGCTTGCCGGCATTTCGAATTACCCGAAACAATGGGAAATGCTACTCAAAATCGCCGCTTAACTTTTTATCCAATTTTCAATCAACGCTGGAAAACAAATCATTTTGTTTTTCCGGGACACTATTGTCCCAACTCCGGCTTGGCGGCGGTGTCAACGGCCAAAATCGTATAAATCTTGTCCAACGGACGGGGTTTTATGCCGATTTTGCGTCTTGACTCCGTCGACAAACGGAGTACTCCGCATCCAACCCAAATTTTCTTTCATTCTTTCATATTACTTTTGACACTACCTCAATAAATGCTTATCGCAGCGGCACGTTGCCGCACGCGATCCAACGGCGGATACGTTGGTCACCCACAGGGCGAAATCATTCATGATTTTTACTCTTTCCGCAGGAGATATTATACGACAAGTTTCCATCAATAACCACAATAATTCATGCAGGATTGCGAACGCTTATATTAATGCTCACAGTTTTCAAGAAATTCCCTGACTGTCAGCAATTTTTCCTCGGATGCATTACCAATAATCTGGTAAATCTCCTGACGCAGTTCATGCAAAGGATCGGCAATCTGCCATATTACCGAAGCTGCTGCTAATCAGCCGCCCGTTCATCATCGACAAACCTTCCTGCTTGGCTTTGCGGTCGGCATGCTTCTGGTAATACATGGTCATCTTTGGGTTCATATGGCCCACAATGCTCTGCATAATCGGCAGAGGAACTCCACGCAGTCCAGCACAATAACAGAAACTGTGCTGCAAAGAATGAAAATTCTTCACACTCTGTTGCTTGACGCGACCAGGAACTTTTATTTTTGTCTGTATGCCAAGAGACTGCAAATATTTGATAATCCGAAGACTCAATTTATTAAATCCGGTATTATACAATGCCGCCGCCTCCGGCAACACATATTCCTGACCACCACTGATTTCCCATTGACGGCTCAAATAGTTGGCCAACTCCCTTTCAACAGGAATCGAAACCGCAACGTTAGTTTTATAAGTCGTCCGCGCAATCTCAGCGGCATAGAAATCCGGCATCCCGCGCGCGTCTTTATTATAAGTAATATCTCGCGCCAACGCAACGTCGCCACATCGCCCTCACGCAACCCGGTACACAGCCCAATCGTAAACAGCCCCTCCATCAATGGCGGCGGATTGCTGAAAATCTTCCGCAACTCATCATCCGTAAAAACATCTCGCGTCACCGGCTCTTCTTTGAGCTTGATGATATCACAAAACGGATTATCATCCGAAGTATATCCGAGGTCACGAGCCAATTGTTTGAACACCCACCGGCAGCTTTTTACCGCGCGATTGATCGTCTTTGGAGCCAAAACCTGACTATCCAGATCATCCGGGTCGAGCAGACATATTCTCCGCGACTTATCACAGTATCTCTTACTACGCAAATGCGAAACATACTGCTCGGCATGACTTGGTGTGACCTCGTCAATCGTACAGATCCCGAAATTATCCCTCAGATACTGGCTGAAATCCGACCAGCATCTCCGCTTCCGTTGAACATTTTTCTCCGATGACACCGCCACATTCGGCTTACCATTCGCCAACTCAAATGCCTCCGCCGTAGCAATCGTCAACTTTGCCCACAACTGCTTGACCTTGGCAACCTCATGCAGATACTGCTCCCGGCTCTCAATGCTTTGCAAAGCCCTCTCCCGCTGCAAATACTCGGAACGATCTCCGCCTCCCGAAAATCGGTAATCTTCTCTCCAGCCTGATTCCGCAAAGTCACCGCCTTGCGCTTTCCCTTCTCGGGCGTATACTGCAAATAATAATACCCGCGAGCCTTATAAACCCCGCCACTCCCTTTTTCGCGCCGCAGCGCTTTCTTAACTTTAGCCAAAGGAAATCCCTATCAAAAATTAACACTAATATTAATTAACGCTGTGTGCAAGTTATTTTAATTGAAAATCCGTTCAAATTGTAGAATCGGATTTCCGTACTTCTGGTTGAGGAGGCAATTAATGGTATGCGCCAATAATTTTCGCCCAACCCGAACGGTTAAATGCCATAAATCCCTGGCTCTAACTTTCTCCATATGAAGTCGCTCGGACAATTGAGCAACAACAGTCTCGATCAAACGCCTCCGGTCATTCAGCATTTTTACTGTTTCCGGAGGCCTGCCGTCTTTCATGTTGGCGCGCAAAGGCGTATGCAAGGTGATGCCGAGAGATTTGAACTCATTTTTCATGGTTTCATTGCACATATAACCTTTGTCGCCAAGTACGTTGCGACCGACCCCGGAATGTATTTCCAGAAGCATTTCGCGTTCGTCGATATTAGCCGGAGCGACCGTGCAGTCAACAATGATTCCGCTCAAATCGATCAGCAGATGCCCCTTGAATCCATAATATTTCATGGATTTGGACGCGCAATATCCATAAGAGGCTGCTTCTTTGAACAGTCTGGCGAAATTGGCACGCCTGAAGTTACAAACCGGTATTGGAAAGCCATCTGCGATGCTGATGCGGCTGCCGTTTGGCAAGAGATTTTTGACCAAAACCTCCCGGATTTGTTGCTTGATTTGCCAAAGATTTGCCGCCTGGCGCAGAAAAGTCGTCCGAGTCCCAAGCTCCGGAAACAAGTGTCGCCAGTGATCCCGGAAATACCGGTGAATGGTTTTATCGCAATCCATGCTCAACGACTCTCCTACGATTTCCATCGTGACTACTTCCGCATCCGATAACTTCGGCGCGGGTCCACGGTTTCTCAATCTTTTTTCATTCTTTTTCATCATGTCGTCTATCAAACAGAATACTTCGGTGATATAGTCTTCGGTGAGCATGTTTGGAGTTCCTTTAAATTTGAATATGGCTATCCAAATTTAAAAGATTTTATGGTAATAATTTACCTCAAACATGCTCCTTTTCAATTTTCATGGTTCTTCTCCGGTTTAAACCATAAACAGCCTCGGGAATGATGAAAAATCCTG
>JBEBXH010000104.1:0-17131 GCA_040391785.1 Victivallis vadensis | reverse complement strand
AGGTATTCATGATTTTTCTGATGTTCTGGAAGGCACTCATGGTTACTTCAATGTATTTCCGGATAGGCTTTGGCAATAATCCAGTGAAAACTTTCAGGATGTTGAGTAGCGTGCTCATCTTTTAAAAGGAAATTTCGGTGTTCTTCATCAGGTTGTGGGCTTTTTGGATTTCGTCGTTCAGCGATACGGGAACATCTTCCAGTTGGTAAAGTTTGTGAATTTTTTTAGCCAGTGTGATGATCGTTTTAACTTTTCCCCAGATCTCCAGGAGACCAGATATGAAAATTATTTCTATTGTGATTTGAAATACTTGAAATAATTGCTATTTTATATTAGATATCAACATCAGGAGTAGGATTTTGAAAAATAAAATCAACGTCATGATACTTATTGGTTGCTTAATTGCTACTGGAACATTGTCGGCTGTTTTTGCATTCCCGGCAAAGACACCAAAGCAAAGGCTCAATGAAATACACAAGTTACTGCCAAAAACGTTTGACAATGGAAATTTTTCTTTAGTTCTCAGCCTTGAATTTGAGGCAGGTTATATAATAGAAAATTATCAACTTGAGAAATCCGATGCTTTCGCAAGTATTTGTTTTGGCATAGCCAAGAGATATATGATGATCAACAACTATCATATGGCATTAGTTTGGCTAGAACGAGCCCTTGATTTAACTCCACAAGAAAATGAGTTGTCTTTAGTCTATTCATTCTTTAATATGGGAATGATTTATGGTGAACAAAAAAAATGGAAGCTTTCAAATGAAATATGTAACAAAGCCTGGAATTTAGTAGAAAAGCATCGTCATGCAAAATATTTTAAAAGAGACATTCCCCCTTATTATCCTTCAGCGATTTTATTTCAGATGGGCAAAAATGAGGATGAATCAGGAAACTATCTAGAAGCTGTTTCCTTTTATATCAAAGGAATTAAAGAATGCAGTGATATTGAAGATAAAGAAGTAAAATCTCAGCTAGAATCTGACATTCTAATGTATCTTGGTGATTCTTACCAAAAAACAAAAGCCTATATCTTTGCTGACGAATATTACATGAGTGCCTTGGAGAATCTAAAATCTGTTCAAGATAATGAATATGTTATTCGAAAGAGCTCTCAGATATATTACCGTCTTGCACTCTCTAATTATTCTCAGAACAATGTCATCAAAGCTAAAGAATACATAAGATTTATTCCTGATGAAAATTCTTTTGATAATGATAATCAAAAATTATCAGAAAAAATATCAAAATTGTATGATAAATTACATTATTGATCTGAAACTAAATACTAGCAGCTTATAATCTCGGAAAGAATTAGAAACTGCAAATTATTTACTTTTGGGCAATAGTTTTGGCAACTCAGTCTCATTCTGCCTCCACCAAGTATTCGGATTACCTTTTGCTTTTTCTTCAAGGCGGTCGATTTCTTCGAGGAGTTTTAGAATTTTTTCGCTGTGCGCCTTGCAGGTATTCATGATTTTTCTGATGTTCTGGAAGGCACTCATGGTTACTTCAATGTACTTTCGGATAGGTTTTGGTGATAATCCATTGAAAACTTTCAGGATATCGAGTAATGTGCTCATCTTTTCATAGGAAATTTCGGTGTTCTTCATCAGGTCGCGGGCTTTCTGTATTTCGTCATTCAGCGAAACAGGAACCTCCTCCAGTTGGTGAAGTTTGTAAATCTTTTTAGCCAATTGAATGATCGTTTTAACCTCTTCCCAAAGCTTCAGGAGTTTGGCGCATTGTGCCAATCGACCGTCAAGCCACCTCCAGAAATCCACCGAGCGCTTACTGCCACGACAGCGCGCACGAACTTCTTTGACACTCAGTTTTGTCAATGACGGTGTAATGTATGGCAGAGAGTGGTTCAGATGGTTAATATAGGCATCAGCATCGGCAATGTTGCGATCCATCACCACCGTGCTGGTGGCTTGAACCAATTGACGGATAAATTCAAAGCCACTTGGCACGCTTAATTTCATGTTTTTCAGACCTTCTTCCACTTCATCGAGTTGAATTTTTGCCAGGGCGGCGAATAATTTTTTCAGTTCTTTCGCATTTTGATTTGCCATTATTTCACCATTCGAAGGTCAGGAGATTATCAGGAACGGTCAGCACCCAGGATTCGGCAAGGATCACACCCTCGGTTTGAGCCTGAGCATTTTCGTATTTGGGGGCGAACGAAACGGGCTCAGTCAGAAAAATTGCCGAAAAAATAATCGGGCTGCCTGAATTATTTTGAATGACTTCATTGCTTAACGGCAACTGCAAGGCCATGCGGGACATATTCAGCCGCAATTCGTCGTGATTTTCGCTTCGTCCCCAGATTGCCAGCTCAAATTTGCAGACATCGGTTTCACTCCCGGGTGTCATGCGGAATATGCGAACTCCGTAGCCGCTTTTCTGATGCGGCGGAATAGCGTGGCGGAAGATATCACGGTCCACCTGCAGGTTGACCAGACCGGCAAAAAGTTGCGTCGCTGCGCGTTCGACATTGACAATATCGACTGATTGTTGATATTCCCGGCGCGCCTCATAAGGAAGGTTCCGGTATGCGGCCAAATCATATTTTATTGATTTTTTCATAATCTGTTCCGTATTTTATTGATTTATTTCAATATGAAATTCAATGTCAAAAGCCGCCTTCGCCATTTTGACACCCGCATAAGTTTCATCATCGAAACGCAGTATGCTGTCCATAGACACGATGGTGAAAAGGAAATCACTGGAGACACGGCGGCGCAGTGGGAGACGGGCGGCCAGTTGCGACATGCGGCGGCGAAGGCGGTTGTGGTCGCTGTCGCGTCCCTCGCATTTGGCGTAGTAATTGCGGAGGCGGAGGTCCGCACCCGGCCAATCGCTGCTGATTTCGATGCCGATGCCGTTGGCGATCGACGGCGGCAGAAGCCCGGCGAAAATATCTTCGTTAACAGTCAAGTTGGTTTCAGCGGCGATCAGCTTTACCAGAGCGTTTTCGACCGCGACCAAATCGCAGGCGGTGCGATTTTCGTATTGTTGCTGAAAATCTGCTGCTTCATCAAAGTTTCCCATTTTTATAATCTCCTTCAAATGATGATTGATAAATTGATCCGGCCATTGAAATGACTCACCGTACCGCGTTCGGCGGGTGCGGGGAAGCTCTGGCCGGTACACTGAATGGTCTGAGCAAAATCGAGCCCATATAATGGCAATTTCGCCATCAACGAATTCATCAACGTCATGACACCGGTGCGCTCCGGATGGTAAAAGGTCATATTCGCCTGATAAGTATTGGTTTCCCATATCTGTGCGGTCGTTTGGCCTTCCACGGCGACCACGCAGCCGTATTTGTGTTCCGGAATTTCTCCGCAGAAAATATCTTGGTCCATGGTCAAGCCGAGGAGGGCGGCGAGATGGGCGGCGAGGGATTTTTCGAGGGCGATGATGTCGGTGGCGCTGGATTGCGGGATCAGGGCGCGGCCGGGGGCGGCGTCGATGTAGCGGATCAGTTGGCCTTCGGCGTCGGGCAGGATGGCGAAAGTGACTTTTACCGTGTGCGGCGCGGAGGATTTGAACTGGTATTGAAAACTGCGGTCCGGCACGGCGCAGGGGATGAGATAGCCGGTGGGGTCGTTCGGGTTCAGCGGAATCAGTTTGAGCTCAGCGGTGCGCTTGCTGAAGCGCCGGCCGAGGTCCTGGATGCCCGGCCCGGCGTCGCCGAAAAGTAATTGCATGGCGCGGGCGGTACGGACGACTTCGGCGGTCACGGTCGGGTTGAGAGCGGTCAACGTGCGGTCGACGGCCTGGGCGTAGGACTGCTGGGCGGTGGCGGCCTGGCTGGTGCTTTCGCCGCGGAACTGGAGACCATCGTCGCAGATGCCGAGGAATTCATCCTGATAGATCACCGCGCACGGGCCGATTTTAAAGTCACTCATGGTCAACTCCTTTTCTTTGGATTTATACCAGAAGAAAAATCGTCAACCGCCGTGGGAAAAATGGCGATCTCTGGCCGGACCGGTCGAACCAGTGCAGATTATAAATTATTCCGTGCTTTCCGGGTATTTGGGTTTAATAATATCCGGGATGTTTCCGGGGGCGTGGGGCCGGCGGACGGAGCGCCCAGAATTTTTCAATACCGTCGTCGTTATCAATGAGTTTACCGTGCTGGTCGTAGGTCCAGAACTTCTTTTCGATGGCTTCCGCGATCTGGTTGACGAATCTTGTCATGGTGCCGAACGAAGTGTCGCCACTGGGAGCCTCGAGCATATCATAAAACACATTTCCCGGCTCTTCAAGAAGCAGGAAATAGCCATCGCCGCTGCCGTCGTGCAGGAGCATCAGGGACTTTGTCCGCTGCGGAGCCACTCCATGATGCAGCATCATATGGTTGATACCGCGGGTCATTGCCGCCAACCCCGGCTCGGCCGGCTGCTCCCCGGGGATAACCTCATATTCTTCCAGTCCTGCGAAAAAGGAATACCACATTTCCAACGGCTCGCTGGTTTGGCCGTTCAATGAATTCCGCAGGGCCTCGAGTTGTTCCGGCTGGAGCGGCTTGCGCTTCGCCAGAAGTGCCGGGGCGTGCTCTTTCAGGGCGGCTTCCAGACGGTCGAAGGCTTCCTGCAGCGCTGCTTGCTCGGTCTCGGAAAGCGGCTTGATGGTGATTGCGGCTGCTGCTGCTGCCGCCGCTGAAAAATACCGTTTATAAGAGATATAAAGCATTCCGCCGAAGCACGCGGCAAGAACCGTGGCGGCGATCACCAGCAGCAGGCAGCCCTTCCACAGGGGCCATTTCTTCCGGGCGTCTTGAGCGGCCGGGGTATGCCGGTCGTGGAGTTTTCGCCAATTTTTCTGGGTTTCGGTGAGTCCGAAAGCATCACAGCGGACATCCAAGCCGAGCAGCCGGTCGTACCAGGTGTAGCCGTATTCCAGCACCTGATACAGGGCGAAAATCGGGATAAGGAAAAACACCCATTGGATCAGCTTGAGGAATTCGCGTGCGGCGGCCCGCAGGAAGCCCGGCGGATTGCCGTGATACTCCACCTTGACCCGGAAAATGAGCTTGCCCAGCGTTTTGCCCCAGATCGCCGTCGGAATGACAAAATACAGAAAAGCGAAAAACACACTCCCGATAAAAACCAGCGCACCGGCAGCCCAGATGAAAATCATGGCCTCAATGCCGTCGGCCTCGCCCTGCTGTACCTTCATCAGAAACGGCATGGTAAGCAGTGTCTGCATGGTGCTGACCACCATATAAATGCCGTAACAGATCGCCCCATCCACCCCGAAGGCAAAAAGCCTCTGCATGTCGTCATTCATCTGTCATCCTCATGATTTATTCAATGTCAGATCAATTTAGCAGAGGTATTTATACTTGTCAAGTTTCGTTATGATAGAAAAAAGAGAGCCACCGGAAGGTCGTTCCCGATGGCTCTCTTAACTGTCAACTGTCAATTGTCAACTTTCAACTCTTTTTGCAGTTCGGCGTCGGCTTCGGTGACCTGGCGGGTCTGCTCGGCGCGGAACTCTTTCAGCTTGGCTGCGAGGTCGGCATTGCTCAGGGCCAGGATCGAAACGGCATACAGCGCGGCGTTTTTGCCGCCGGCTTTGCCCGCCGTGACGGTGGCCACCGGGATGCCGGGGGGCATTTGCACGGTGGAGAGCAGCGCGTCGAGCCCGTTGAAGGGCTCGGAGGCGACCGGGATACCGATGACCGGCAAAGTGGTGTGCGCGGCGATTACGCCGGCCAGGTGCGCGGCCATGCCGGCGGCGCAAATGATCACCTTCAGGCCGTTATCGGCGGCGCTGGAGGCAAATTCAGTCGCGGCGGCCGGGGTGCGGTGGGCGGACATGACCCGCGCGGTGTAGGCGACTCCGAAATCATCGAAAATCTGAAACGCGCCTTTGAGCACCGGCAGGTCACTTTTGCTGCCCATGATGACTGCGACTTGCGCTTGCATCAATCTTTATCCTTCATCGACTGACGGTATGCTTCGGAATCATCTTCTTCGTCGAAGATATCGCCGAATTCGACGTCATGCTCGGCTTCCGCCTTGAAGTATTCTTCGTCGCTCATGACGCTGTCGTTGTCTTCCAGCTCGCCCACGATCTGCTGGGCGAACATGCTGGCGGTTTCGGCGTCGGTTTCCGACTGGGCCTGGGCGAAGATATCCTCTTCCGGCAGGTCCGAAAATTCAAACGAAAGCTTGCCTTCGGCAATTTCCAGCAACGCCACGTCGACCCAGTTTTCGGATTTGCATTTGACCATCGGGCGCATGCCCAAAGCCAACTGACGTGCACGCTTGGATGTTACCAACGACAGAATCTTCGGGTCGTTGATAATTTTCTTGGCTCTTTCCAGATAACTGTTGTTCACTTTTCTTACTCCTTACGTTCGACTTATTTAAAGTCAAAAACGGGAGCGCAAAATACGCCCCCGTAGTTATACCGCAAAATACGATTAATAATCGATCACGTCGCGGTGGTTGTCGATCAGAGTCAGGTCGCCGCCGGTGACCTTCAGGAAATTCTTCTCGAATTCCGGCTCTGCATCGAGGATATATCTTTCGACGATCGCTTCGCGGGCGGCGTCCGCCTTGGCGTCACGGAGCATCAGCAGACCGACATAGATGAAGGTCTCGTTTTCCACCAGGTTGCGGGCGACCAGTTCCTGATAAGTGGTATCCTTTTTCAGGGACACGTATTCGATGGCTTTCAGCTGTCTTTCCAGCATGGCGGCGATCTTGTCTTTCAGGCGCAGGAGCTTGCCTTCGTAACCGAGGTTCATCAGCTCGCTGAGACGCTTGGCGCCGTCACGCTGCATCACACCGCCGATGGCGGCCACGACCTGAAGCTGGGTGGTGCCTTCGTAGATGTTGGTAATGCGGGCATCGCGGTAATAACGCTCGGCGTTGAAGTCCCTCATATAACCGGTACCGCCATGGATCTGGATGCAGTCGTAAGCAACCGAGTTGGCGATTTCGGTGGAGAGGGCCTTGCTCATCGGCGTGAGGAGCCCGGCGAGCTTGTTGTAATATTTCTGCTTGTCGCGGATTTCCTGCGTGAGCTGGTCGGCCGGCAGGGTATCGGTCATGTGGGTGTAGACGGTGCGCAGGTCGACGGCGCGGGTTGCTTCGTAGAGCAGCGCGCGGGCGGCGGTGACGCGGGTCTTCATGGTGGCCAGCATTTCATAGACCGGCGGGAACTGGTCGATGGTTTTCTTGAACTGTTCGCGTTCGCTGGCATACTTGCGGGCCAGGCGGAACGACGCTTCGGCGATCCCCAGCGCCTGGGCGCTGATCGCGATACGGGCGCCGTTCATCAGCGACATGACGTAGCGGGTCAGGCCGCGGCGGCGCTGTCCGCACAGTTCGGCCGGCACGTTGTTGTACTGCAGTTCGCAGGTGGCCACGCCGTGGATACCGAGCTTGTCTTCGATACGGCGGACGACCAGTTCCGGGCACTCTTTACAGATGAACATCGACAAGCCGCGGCCGTCACTGGTGCCTTCTTCGGAACGGGCCAGCACCAGGTGAACCTTGGAGCAGCCGTTGGTGATGAAGCGTTTCATACCGTTCAGGTACCACTGGCCGGTCTTCGGGTCCTGATGGGCGCGGAGACGGACGGACTGCAGGTCGGAACCGGAATCCGGCTCGGTCAGGTCCATGGAACCGTCGAACTCGCCGGTGGCGAAACCGGGCAGATAAGCGGCTTTCTGTTCGTCGGTACCGAATTCAGAGATGGTTTCGGCGATGTCCTGCAGGCCGAAGAGGTTCTGCAGCGAGGCATCGGCGCGGGAAACCATTTCGGTCATCATGGTATAAATCGAAACGGGATAATTCAGCCCGCCGTACTGGTACGGCAGCATCACACCCATAACCCCGGCCTTGGTCAGGTCGTCCAGGTTCTGGACGGTGAGGGGGTAGTAGGTGACTTTGTTGTTTTCGAAATGCGGGCCGTTTTCATCGACTTCGCGGGAGCGGGATTCGATGTTTTCGCCGCAGATTTCGCCGATCACGGAGACGACGCGCTTGTAGCTGTCGAGGGCGTCCGCGAAGTCTGCCGGGGCGTGGTCGTATTCTTTGGCATAGCCGAAATTGTGTTCGCGCAGGGTAACCGCTTCGCTCAGGTCGAGGTTATCGAGGGTGAACTGCAAATCTTTATTGTCGAGAAAATAGTTTTCCATATTGCTTCTTCCCCCTTATTGCTTGGCCTTGAAGGCTTTGATCATCTGCGGGATGACGGTGTTCAGATCGCCGACGATGCTGTAATGCGAAACCGCGAAAATCGGGGCATCCGGATCGGTGTTGATGGCGATAATTTTCTTGCTCTCGGTCATGCCGGCGCGATGCTGGATCGAACCGCTGATACCGCAGGCGATGTAGAGTTTCGGACGGACGGTGACGCCGGTCTGGCCGACCTGGTGATCATGGTTGATCCAACCTGCATCGACCGCGGCGCGGGATGCGCCGACTTCGCCGCCGATGGCTTCGGCCAGCTGATAGATCAGCTTGAAGTTTTCCTTGCTGCCCACGCCGTAGCCGCCGGCCACGATGATCTGGGCGCCCTTCAGGTCGACATCCTTGTCTTCACGGACACGCTCGATGACCTTGATCACGGTTTCGGCGTCGGTGAGGGCGACTTTGACCTTGACCAGCTCGCCTTTGCGGCCCTTGACGGGCTCGTCCATCTTCATCACGCCTTCGCGCACGGTCACCATCTGGGGATCATCCCAGGTGTTGACGATGGTGGCGATGATGTTGCCGCCGAACGCAGGACGGATCTGCATGAGCTTGTTGGTATAGGATTTCTTGTTGACCTTGTCATCGAAATCATCGATACGGAGGCTGGTGCAGTCGGCGGTGAGGCCGGCGAGTTTTTCGGAAGCCACGCGGGGAGCGAGTTCGCGGCCCTTGAGGGTGGCGCCGAAAAGCAGGATATTCGGTTTGTGCTCATGGATCAGGTCCATGATGACTTTGGCATAGGGCTGCACGGTGAAGGGCTCGAGGCGGGCATCTTCCGCCAGGAACACTTTGTCGGCGCCGAATTCATAAAGGGTGGTGACGCATTTTTCCAGCTTGTCGCCAAGCAGAACAGCTTCGGTCTTGACGCCGAGCTGGGCGGCCAGTTCGCGGCCCTTGCACAGCAGCTCAAGGCTGACATCGGCGATTACGCCGCCTTCCTGTTCAATAAAAACCCAGACGTTTCCTAATTTGGTCATAATTCTTATCCTAAGGTGTGGTCGGTGATGAGTTCATGCATGAGGTCGTGAATGCCCTGTTCGGTGGCTTCGACCTTTTTGCTGTCGGTGGCGGTGAGTACAACGCTCATGACTTCCTTGACCTTGGTCGGGGAGCCGGCAAAACCGATACGGCCCTTGTCGGCGCCGACGTCTTCGGCGGACCACTCGTGGATCAGCAGGCCCTTGGCGGCCAGGCGGGCTTCTTCCTCGGCGCGCATTTCGGCTTCGGTGTAGTTGGAGTTGGCCTTGATCAGTTCCGATTTGGTCTTGGCTTTTTTGTATTTCATAATGCGCATGGCATTCTGGGGACGCGGGGTGTTGGAGTCGATCACGGTCAACAGGCACGGGGTCGGGGCCTCGAGCACTTCGTAGCCGCCTTCGATGGCGCGCTTGGCGCGGATTTTGCCGGCTTCCAGCTTGATGACGTCTTCGATATAGCAGATCTGGGGCAGCGCGAGCTTTTCGGCCAGCTGCGGACCGACCTGCGCGGTGTCGCCGTCGATGGCCTGGCGTCCGCAGAGGATGAGGTCGAACTTGCCGTATTTCTTGGCGGCGCAGCTCAGGGCATAACTGGTAGCCAGAGTATCGGCTCCCGCGAACGCACGGTCGGTCAGGAGAAAGGCTTCGTCAGCTCCGCGGTAGAGCGCATTGCGCAGTACTTCAGCGGCGTTCGGCGGTCCCATGGTTCCGACGATGACTTTGGCGTTGTAACGGTCTTTCAGTTGCAGAGCCAGTTCCAAAGCATTCAAATCTTCGGGATTGAAGATCGCCGGCAGCGCGGCGCGATTAACGGTCCCCTCGGGGGTCATCGCCTCGCCGGAAATGTTTTGGGTATCCGGAACCTGTTTTACGAACACGATAACGGTGTAACTCACAGTCATAGACTCCCTTGATTAATTGTTAAGGTTGTTAAAATTGTGACAATAAACATTTGACTAATATAACATATCAAATCCAAAATTACAGCGGTGAAACAGAAAAATAATGATTTTTCCTCGAAGAAGAGAGCGGGGATATACCACAGATTACACGGAAATTTCTTTTTATATCTACTTTTTCCGTGCTTTCAGGGTTTTCCTTGATTAATTCCCGAAAAAACGAAATTAACGGTTGCAGTTTGACGGAATTGATTTATATTATCATTGTTAAATAATTTAACAAAGTCACCAGTGAGGTAATATATGAAAGTTCCGGGTTTTATCGATTTGCAGGTCAATGGTTATATCAATGTGGATTATTCCGATACCACGCTGACCGAAAAAGATTTCATCCGTTCCGCCAAAGCACTGCATGAAAACGGTACCGCGGGCTTCCTGCCGACCGTCATCACCAGCCACGAGGAAATCTATCGCCGCAATTTGCCGATGCTGGCCAAAGCCATGAAGGATCCGGACCTCGAAGGCTGCGTGCTCGGCCTGCACCTCGAAGGCCCATTCATTTCCGACCAGCCCGGCGCGGTCGGCGCGCACAACCCGGCCGCAGTCAGCAAGCCGGATTGCGATTACCTGAAGCGTCTGCAGGATTGGGCTGAGGGCCAGATCAAGGTCCTGACCATTGCCGCCGAGGCGGAGGGCGCGGAGAAGTTGATCGCCTGCGCCAACAGCCTCGGCATCGTGGTTTCGCTGGGGCACCACCTGGCGACTCCGGCGGATATCGAGAAATGCGCCAGGGCCGGGGCCAAGCTGCTGACCCACCTCGGCAACGGCTGCCCGAACATGATTCACCGTCACAACAACCCGATCTGGGCCGGGCTGGCCGACGATCAGCTCACCGCCATGATTATCACCGACGGCCACCACCTGCCCCCTGCCCTGATCAAAACCATGGTCCGCGCCAAGGGCGTCGACAAAGTGATCGTGACCAGCGATGCCTCCCCCATCGCCGGCATGCCCCCCGGCCGCTACAGTACCCTCGGCAACAACGCGATTCTCGAGCCGAACGGCTTGCTCCACAATCCGGAGAAGCAATGTCTGGTCGGCTCCTCCGCCACCATGCTTGTGTGTGTAAATTATCTGGCTTCGCTTGATTTTCTGTCTCCAGGTGATATAGTTAAGCTTGCGTTCAGCAATCCGCTGAAAATGATCGGTGTGCCGGAAAGCTCGATCAGCAGCAAAACCCAATACGAATGGAACCCGGAGAAGAAGCAATTCGTCCGGTTATGACAGGAGAACAAGACCATGACCAATCTGGAACAGCAGATTCGCGACAAACTCAATGATCTCCGCGGTTACCTGCAAGCCGATGGCGGCGACCTGGAAATCGTGGAAATCCAAGGCAAAACCGTTTACCTGAAACTGAAGGGCGCCTGCGGCGGCTGCCCGCATGCCACCATGACGATCAAAGGCGGCCTCGAGCGCGTCCTGAACGAAGAAGTCGATCCCGAAATCGTCATCGAACGGGTGATCTAAGCGATGCATGCCGATTACGCCATTCGTGGCATTTTCAAGGAATTAAAAGTTCGGTTTTCGCTGTCGGACACCTCGGCGCTGTGTGCGGACGGCATCCGGATTTTCGATGCCGACCCGCTGGCGGCGGAGATTTTTTCGAGCGCGCTGACCACTGGAGCGCTGCTCGCTCCGCTGCTGGAAGGCGCCGAGAAATACTCCTGTCAATGGGAATATCCGGGGCTGCTGGGTAAACTGCTGGTCGACGTCAACGCGAAGTGCGACGTGCGCGGCATTCTCAACGCCCCGCACCTGGTCACGGAGAGCCTGCGGCCCGACGATATTTTCGGCGAAGGCGACGGCCTGATGAAGGTCATCAAGTTCGACAACGGCAGTATCATCAACTCCGGCAGCACCAAAGCGCCGCTGGCGGACATCACCGCCGACGCGGGGTTCTTTTTCTCGACCAGCGACCAGATCGAAACCGAGTTCGCCTGCGCGATCCGCTTCAATGCCGACCCGCTGAACCCGGTGCGCAAAGCCGCCGGGCTGATGCTGCAGGCCATGCCGGACTGCGACCTGATCGCCTTCGAGCCGGTTCGCGAACTGATCCGCAAGAACGATTTCCGCGCCATCCTGCTCGAGGAGATTTCGCCCGAACAGAAGCTGGTCAAAATCTCGGCGGTGCTCTCGCAGGGCATCCCGGAATTCAGCTACGGCCCCATACCGGGGTTCCGCTGCCGCTGCAACCATGGCAAACTGCTGGGCTCGATGAGACTGCTGTCGCCGGCGGACCTGAAGGATATTTTCTCGGAAAAAGATACCGTCAAGGTCAAATGCGAATTCTGCCGTCACGAATATATTTTCAAGAAGAACGAATTCATCAAAAATGGCTGAGCGCTCTTCCTGCGACATCACCCTTGACCTGCACGGGCTGACCGTGGACGACGCCCTGCGCCGCCTCCACGGCCCGCTCTACAGCAACCGCTTCCGCAGCATCAAAGTCATCCATGGCCGCGGCTCCGGCGCGCTGAAACACGCGATCCGCGAGTTCGTGGCCAACTGCGCCCTCGTCCGCGAAGTCATCTACGGCGAGGACCTCAACCTCCCCGGCCGCGACGGCATCACCCTGGTTTATAAATAATATAACTTTTCATTGAAAACTTTTTAAACATATATTGACAAAGTTATTTTTTCATGTATAATTAATATATGATTGAACGTATTCAATATTTAATTAACATTGAAAAAGGATGACGCATATTGATTATGCCGCACATATCGGTGGAAGCAGGGACCAGCGCCCATGACGTGTTGAGGCTGCTTTACGAAAAGGGCCCGCTGCGCCAGAGTCAGATCGCGGAACTGCTGAACGTTTCCGTGGCGGCCAGCAACCGGCAATTCAAGAAATTGATCGAAGAAAACCTGATCATTCCCTGTGCCAACCCGACCAGCAGCGGCGGGCGCCCTTCGCAAAGCTGGCGCATCAACAACGACGGCAACTGCTTCCTCGGCATCATCTTTTATGACGGCTCCCTCTCCGCCATGCTCCTCGACTTCGAGGGTCAGGCCCTGTGGCACAAAAGCCAGGCCATTTCCCCGAAAGACGGCCAGAAGGAACTGCTGGGCAAACTGCTCAAGATCACCGAACTTGCCACCGCCCTGACCGGACAGAATAACTGGCGGATCCTGCAGTGTTTTATCGGCGTTCAGGGGCTGATGTCGCAGGACGGCACGATTTTGAATGTGGTCAACCTCCCGGCGCTGAACGGATTGCAGCTCGAGCAGGAGCTGGAGAGCCGTTTCGGCTTCAAATGTTTCTGCGACGCCACGCACCATGCGCAGGTGCTGAGCGAAACCAGCAATCTCTCGCCGGAGTCCACAGCATTGATCATCAACTGGAGCGACGGCTTCGGCGGCATGGTCGTGAGCAACCGCCAACTGCTGAGCTGGCCGGCGGTTTATCCGCGCCGCCGCCGGGGCATCTGGGATATGGGCCATATCCGGATCAAGGCGGACGGACGCCCCTGTCATTGCGGCAACCGGGGCTGCCTGGAAGCCTATGTGGGCGGCCGGGCCCTGCGGGAGCAGCATCCGGAACTCAATTGCAAAAACGACAAAGAGATGCTGCGCAAGGCTCTCGACGGCGATATCGCAGTGCAAAAAACGCTGTGTAATGCCGCAAGGCTGATCGCCGAAACCCAATACTGGCTGATTGAGCTTTTCGGGGTCGATACCATCATCTTCACCGGTGCTTATTCAGGTGCGTTCGGCATTTACGAAAACGCCTTCCGCGACGGTCTCCGGGTTCTGCACACCCCGGAGGAACTGCTGGAAATCAGCCTGACGGTCAACAACGATCCGTACCGCAATTTCTGCTGGGGCGCGGCATTGATGGCGCGGCAGTTTTACTTTTATCCGGATGAATCGCTGGCGCTGCGCGGCCTGGGGCGGCTCAGCACTTTTCCGGTTTCCCAGAATTCCGAATTCAACCTCGCTCAACGATAAAAACAGACAAGGAGATAAAAATGTTTAATTCCCGAAATCATCGATTCACACTTATCGAGCTCCTGGTGGTGATTGCGATTATCGCAATACTTGCCGCAATGCTGCTGCCGGCGCTGAACAAGGCCCGCGAGTCGGCCAAAACGAGCAAATGCGCCGGCAACCTGAAGGAACTCGGCACCGCCATCATCCTCTGGATGGATGACCGCGACGGCACTATTCCCGCCGCCGAATTCGATTATATCTATTGCGACAATAACGGCTACAAGGGGAACATCGCTGCCGGATACGCCTGGTCATACTGTCTTTACAAACAGGACTACATCAAATCGCTGGACCTGCTCCAATGCGCCTCCAACCAGAAAGCGGTCAGCTACACCGTTCCGGCCTTCGGCATGAACAGTTACATGGGGTATTATTCCAGCCCCGACGCCAACAGCCGCGTCTGGCAGAAGCAATCGAAAATCAACAAACCGACCGAGACATTTTTCCTGACGGACTGCCAGCAATACCTCATCATTCCCGGCTGGGGCACTACTTATATGCCCTATTACCTCCGCCACAACCTCACGGCAAATACGGTCTGGGCGGACGGCCACGTTTCCCGGGAAAAACAGTCGATCCTCGACGGAACAGTCAACTCCGTCTCGTATTACTACTGGCGGATGAAAAAGTGAAAGGTACATTCATGAAATTCTGGTTCAATATTATTCTGATTCTGGTTGCATCCTGCGGCATCGCGGCGGAGCAATTCCTCTATACCAAAAACGGCAGTTCATACCAAATCATCATCTCCCCGGACGCTCAACCCGTCGAGAAAAACGCCGCCGCCGAACTGCAGAAGTTCATCAAGGAATCCAGCGGCATTGAATTGCCGGTTGTCACAACGGACCGGGCCGCTGCTGATACCCCCTGTATCTTCGTCGGCCCGGCGGCCGCGCGGCAACGCACCGGAGATACCGTAAACTTCGCTGAATTCGCCTCCGATGAAATTTATCAGACCGTGATTGGCAATGATCTGATTCTGGCCGGCGGCTCGCCGCGCGGCACGTTGTACAGCGTGTACTGTTTTCTGGAACGCTCGCTGGGAATTCGCTTCCTGACGAAAGATGATACGCATATCCCGAAAGTATCGCAGTTGCCGCTGCCGCAGGAAACCATCCGTTATGCGCCGGTGTTCACCCGCCGCGAATGCTCCGGGGGCAATGGCAAGGAGAGGTGGCAACTGGCCGCCCGGCTCAAGCTGAACGGATTTTTCCAGGAAATCCCGCCGGAATGGGGCGGCGCCGAGCACATGGTCGGGCACAGTCATACCTTCGGGCAATTGATTAATGAAAACCAATATTTCAAGGATCATCCCGATTGGTTCAGCCTGAACAGCAAGGGCCAGCGGGTAGCCGGGCATCTCCTCGGGCAGCTCTGCCTGACCAACCCCGAAATGCGCCAGGAATTTCTCCGCAAAGCCATCGAGCGGATGAAGCCCTATTGGCCCCGCCGGCAATACATGGCGCTCAGCATGAACGACAATGAAGTTTACTGCCGCTGTCCCAACTGTGCCGCATCCGACAAGCGCCTCGGCGGGCCGAGCGATACCTTGCTCGATTTCGTCAACTGGGCCGCCGAAGAACTCGACCGGGAATTCCCGGGGATCAAGGTGGAAACCCTCGCCTATCTTTACGTGGCCGTGCCGCCGAAAAGCGTTCGTCCGCGCAAAAACGTCTACATTCGGCTCTGTTCGCTTCACGCCGATTTCAGCAAGCCGATCAACAGCGACGCCAACGCGGAGTTCCGCGACCAGCTGATCAACTGGAGCAAAATCGCCCCCGGCCAACTGGCGATCTGGCATTACGTGATCAATTTCTGGAATCCGCAAACCGTGTTCCCGAATACCTCGCTGCTGGCCGGTGATTTCCGTTTCTTCCGCGACCACGGCGTCACCATGAGTTATGCCGAGGGCGAAGGCGGCGCGTTCGGCTATATGAATGAGCTCAAACTCTGGCTGATGAGCCAGGTAATGTGGAACCCGGACCTTGACGGTGATGCGCTCACCGCGGAATTCCTGAATCTGTACTACGGCGCGGCCGCTCCGGCAATGGGCGAATTCATCAAACTGGTGGATGATCGCGGCCGCAGTTACGGCAAAAAAATCGGCTGCGAGGAATACAACTCGACCGCATGGTTCGGGCCGGACGCCATCGTGCAAAGCTATCAGCTCTTTGATCGCGCCGAGAAGGCCGTATCGGATACCCCTGCCCTCCTCGCCCGTGTCCGGAAAGCCAAGGTAAACCTGCATTGGGCCTGCCTCGACTGGCTGATCCGCGAGCCCGGCAACCAAGAACTCGCCCGAATCGCCGACGCGGAAACCATGATCGCCGCAATTGAAAAACAAATCGAACTTCAGCCGGAAAAAAGCCGGCCCGCGTATAACCAGTACATCGCCAAATTCAAGCGCAGTTTGATCATGACCCCTGACAAAGACCCCATGCTGGCCCCGCTGGTTCGAGGCAGGAAATACATGGATTTGCAGGATATTTTCCATTACAACGGCCGGGTGTACGGCGGTCAACAGGCCGATCCGCTGGCGTCCGATGGTTTCGCCGCGCGCTTCCATAAATCCGACAAAGGCACCTGGGTCGGCGGGGTGTTCCTGTGGCGTCCGCCGGTCCGCAATTATGTCGACCTGAGCGGCAAGCGGCACTTTTACATCACCATGCGCCGGGATGGCGGTAAGGACCGGGGGCACATTTTCTCCGTCGCCGTCTGGGACCGGAAAACCAAAACCCACGGCATCGACCGCAAGATCGACGCATCCGAAGTCGGAACGGATAAATATACCGTGATCGACCTCGGCTCATCCGCCGTCTCCAACGATTCGGACATCTACATGATTTTCCCGAACGAATCCGGCGCTGCGAGTATCTGGGTCGACCGGGTGCTGATGATTGAGGAATAATTCTCTGCCAGCCACAAAAAATCAGAATATTCTTCGCGCTAATCTGAGCGGAAGCCAAATTTT
>JBEBXH010000103.1:0-17134 GCA_040391785.1 Victivallis vadensis | reverse complement strand
ATTCCCGCATCGCCAACCCCACCGCCTCCCGATGCGCCTCACCCAAACGTTCATCAAACAACGACATCACCGACACCGACTTCTGCGCCGAACATTGAAAGTCATAAAACCGAATCCCACCCTCGACCGTCCTCTGCGTCAACCTCCCACCAACCAACGGATTCAAATTCTGCTGAAACAAACTAAACACCCCACTCTCCACGCTCGCCCCCTCCAACCCCAACTCCCCCGCTAATGTCCCTTTCCAAATCCCACTCACCCGCTCCCCCTCCGAATAATAATCATCGCACGATAAATGATTCAAAAAGAACTCCTTCCCCTTACCCCTCGTAGCCTTAATCCGCGCCATCGTAAACATCCAAAAACACCTCCCAAATAACCTGCCAAAATTCTGCCGATATAAGATCTGCATGCCAAAATCATCATCCAAAAATGATCCGAACGACAAACCGCCTGCCAGAAATCATCATACAATTCCCCTGCAAAATAATCAACAAAAATCCCACGGCAGAAGCGAACATCAATATTATCTTTACGTTAAATCCCCAACCATCAAAAATGAAGAGGCAATATTCCTTCGCCCGAAAGGAGCAAAAAATCACCAGCCAGCCACCAAATGAGAATCCAAGAAATAGAGATTGAACCCCACGATCACTAACTCGATTGTGTTGTTTGGAAAAATTATTATTTCCAACAACTTCAAAAGCTATCAAGCTGGGTCCAGGAAGCAGTCAAAAAGTAGTCGAAAGTGGGAACATCGAAACCAGGTATGAAAACAAATAGGAACAAAAGGAGAAACCAGAATTGCTTGTCTTTGAGCGGGTGTGGATCTGCTGAAAATTGGGGGTTGTGCTTAGACTTTCAGCAGTGTTATTGAGCAAGCAATTCAGGGTTCAAAGATTATTTCATGGTTGTCAGGAACTCACGGTAGTTCCACCAATTTTTCCTTATATAGTGTGAAAATTTCCTGTCTTGTCTTTCCGAAGAGCTTCACGATCTCCTGTCTGGAATCCATGCCGGGAGAAGTCTTACCGTATTCCCAGGCATTGTAACGTGAATGGCTGACTCCTAGAATGTCGGCCATTTGTGCCTGTGTCAACCTGAGTTTCAACCTCAGACGCTTCAACTTAGCCGATTTGAAGGCAGGTTTTTCCGGCTTTTTCTGTTTTGGCTTTTCCTGCTTTGGCTTTTCCTGTTTTGGCTTCACCAGCCTTTTCTTTCTGACAGGCAGCTCATCTTTGTATAAGGTATTGAAACTTTCCAGGTCGAGTTCAGATAATTTGGCAATTTGGAGAGCATGTTTGGCACGGGGAAATCGTCGGTCCGTTTCCCAACTGAATATTGTCGTAAAATCAACCTTCAGCACATGAGCCAATTGCATCCGGCTCAGCCTGAATTTTTCCCTTATATGTGTTATAAACTCCGATTTGAAGATCGGTTTTTCTGGCTTTTTCTCTTTGCAGGCAGTTTATCTTTGTATAAGGTATTGAAATTTTCCAGGTCGAGTTCAGATACTTTTACCATCTCAATGATATGGCTTGAGCGAGGGGGAAACTTACCACTTTCCCAAGCAGCAATAGTTGAAGGAGTGACTTCCAGAACACAGGCCGCTTGCATTCGATTCAAATTGAATTTTTCTCTTAAACTTTTTAAAAGTTCTGGATCGAATACCTGCTTTTCCGGTAAAACGTGAGCAATCTTGTCCTGTGTCGTTTTGAGTTTGACGATAGTCTTCGATTCCTTTCGCGCCTCCAGACTGATCTTTTTCTCTAATGTTTTTTTGATATCCATCCTTTTCTCCTGGGTATAAAAACTATTATTAATCATATATAAATTTTAAAGAGAAACCTGAATTGATTGTCTTTGAGTGGGTGTGGGCCTACTGAAAAATTGGGGGTTGGGCTTAAGGCTTCCGGCAGTATTTTTGAGCAAACAATTCAGGTTTCAAAGTCTATTTTATTGTAGCCAGAATCTCCTCGGCGTCTTGTTGGTCGATTTCGCTGTTGATGGTTTTGGCGTTTTTGATGATCAGTTTCAGCAGTTTTATGATTTGGGTTTTGTCAGATTGACCGGGAATGCCGTCCAGGGGGATCGCGGTCCAGGCGGTGGCGATGGCTTTTTTGTGGTCGCCGGATTTTTCGTAGGATTGGGCGAGATTCAGGACGGTTTGCTGCATTTCGCGGGGTTGCAGTTTGGTCAGCAGGAGCTCCTGGTATTGGCGGCGGGCGGCTTCGTCGTTGCCGGTGGCGGTCAGGGTGTCGGCGTAAAGCATCTTGATCTTGAAATATTCGTAGATCGGTTTCTGGTTGAGCAGGGTTTCGCAGTGTTTGCGGGCCTCGGCGTGACGGCCGCGGACGGTTTCGAGGACAGCAATCTGATAGTAGAGTTCGCAGATGTCGGGGGTGTTCACGAACGGGCGGCGGTAGCGTTCGAGGAATTTCAGTTTCAGTTCGGTGGAGTTGAAATATTTGAGGATGGCGGCCAGGTCGGCGGGTTCGAAACTGCGGCGCATCAGCAATTTTTCATAGAGTTTATCACGCTTTACAAGGTCGGGGATATTTTCGCCGGACTGAATGACCAATGCCACGGTTTCAGTGTGTTCGAGATGGTTGGTGAGCGCCCAGTCGGCGAGTTGCTGAAATTCATTCTCTTTGGACAATAATTTGAGGAGGCGTTTGGCGTATTCGAAGCTGTCGGGGTCCTCAGGGAATTTCTCGAGGATCTGGTTGCAATAGATGATTTCTTCCTGCGGTGATTTGCCGTTCAGGCAGGCGATAGCCAGTTGCAGGGTGGTTTTCTGTTGGGCGTCGGTCAGGATTTTCTTCGGCATGATTTCTTTGAGCTGTTTCAGGGCGTCTTCGTGCTTGTTGAGGCTGATGTAGGATTGAGCAATCAGCAGGGCGTTGTCGGGTTGGAACGGCTGAGCCTGCAGCAGGTCGAGGCATTGCTGGAAATTCTTGGCGTTGTAATAGGATTGTGCGGCGGTTAAAATGGCGCGTTCTTTTTTGGCGGGGTCCTTGGTCTGGGCGCTGAATTTGAGGAAATAATCGGCAGCCTCGGCGTAACTGCCGCTGTCGAGCAGCAGTGCGGCGCATTCGGAATACGCAGAACCGGCGTCCTGATGGTCGGCCTGGTATTTGAGGTAGTGTTGAAGCAGGAGCAGCGCTTCTTTTTTCCTGCCGCCGGCGAGGAAGGTACGGGCGATATTCAGAACCAGCGGCGCGTCATTGACCGCGAGCTCCTGGTTGCAGGCAATTTCGACGGCTTTTTCGCTGTTACCGAGCCCGGCGAGCGCGGCGGCATAACGAATCTGCATGACGGAAGTGTTCTGGTTCTCCGTGGCCAGGATCACGTCCTGATAACGGCGCTGCTTGAGCATTTCATCGATCATGGCCGCGTCCATATTGCGGCGCGGGTTGATCCGGGCGGGCATTTTCAGCTGGAAACCGAGCAGTTTCAAGGCTTCGGAGCAGTAATGAATCTGATCGCTCAGCGCTTGAAATTGCGGGTCCGACGACAGCAGGTTGTTGAGCGAGCGGACATAGAAAACGGCGGCCTGCGAAAACGCGTCCTTTTTGTCGCGCTCGCTGTTGGCGCGGAGGCCGAGTCCCATGTACTGATCGCCTGCCAGAATCATGAGGCGCACGGCCCCCTCCGGCAGTTTTTTGCTCCGGTTTTTCTCCGCCGGATAATAGAACTGCAGCGTACGAATGATCTGCTTCAAAGGCTCGTTGTATTCGCCGTTCAGATTGTGGTTGCGAATCTGGAGCAGGATGATTTTTAAGGCGGTGTTCGGATCGCCGTTGTCGCTGGCCTGACCGAGCAGTTTGGCGGCGGCCGCGCTCAACTCCTGATACTCGACAATGCCGCGATCCTTCCAATCCGCCGCGCGCCGTATCAACAGTGTCGAGTGGTTCAACAGATCGGCGGTGAGCCAGTTCGGGTGCGCGGCGATTTCCTTGGCCATTTTGACCTGCTGAGCGATCAGGTTCGGATTATTGCCGATGATGTATTCCTGCATGGCGGCGGCTTTGGTTTTGTCGGCGGCGGAGAGATTTTTGAGGTTATCTTCGGACAACAGTTTTTCCAGAATTTTGCGGCTATCGTCCCATTTGCCCTGCATGAAGAATTCTTCGGCAGTTTTCAGGTCATTTCCACAGAGGAAAAGCGGGAAACACAGCAAGAATAGAAGGAGAGGATTTCGCCTTGCAGGCGACCAACGCTTTCCGCGCGTTGGATTGCGTCCGGGCAAGCGCCCGGTGGCGAGTGACTTTATTTTTTTCATTTGCACCACACGGAGATGTCGTTGATTTCGTAGGAGACGGTTTCGAGGTCTTTTTCGATCATGTAACCGGGTTCGAGAATGCGGATATTTTTCCAGTATGGATTGATGTTTTTGAGCGGCAGAACCAGTCTTTGCCAGCTTTCCGGCCGGACAATCGTGGAGTAGCATTGTCCGTCCAGCACGAACCGGAACGGCACGCTGGCACCGGCGGTCTTTTTCTTGCCGGTGGTCCGCAGGTAAACCAGCATGGTCAGGTATTGCGGATCGCCCTTGGCGGCGCCGCAGGGCAGATACACGCTGTCGACGCGCCCGGCTGCATCGGCGTTGACGGTGAACGTGGTTACGATGCTTTCTTTTTCAGCAGGCTGGATTTCGTTGGCGCCGTCCTTGCCTTTGGTTGCTGGAATATGGCTGAATTTGCTGTTTATGCCAAACGTGGCGGCAAAGCCTCGGGACTCGCGCAGGCGCTGTTTTTTCAGCTTTTCCTCGTCGGCTTTCAGCATCATGTTTTTGATGGAATTGAAATCGAATTTCACCTCGGGATTGTAAGCCTTGCCGGTACGTTGGATTTGTGGTGGTTTTGAGTCCACCCGGACCAGCCGGATCACGGTCAACTCCGGGAAATTATCTGAATAGCGGAAGATATTATTCTCTACCGTGACCGACTTGACGGTGGCCGTGATTGGAGCAGCCAGCCCGCGGAACGGCGAGTTATCCGGCAGGAAACCTTTTTCGATAATCACCTCGGTGGCCCCGCTCCACGGCAGGATCGAAACGAGCTCCGTTTCCTCCGGAATCGGAAACCGTTTGCCGACCACGATCGTCGCCACGCCGGGCGCGTTGTAACTCGCGGCGGCACTGCAGTACAGCAACGGCTTCTCACCCTGTTTCGGATAAACCTGTACCGGCAGCTGATGCGGCTTGCCTTCGAATAATTTAGCCGCCTGGCGCAACGCCGCCACCGCCGGATACTCCACCTTGAAAACCGAGTCGAAAAAGCGCCCGCCGGTCATCATGTCCTTGTACTTGACGCCCGAGCCGCCGCCAGAGAGCCAATCGGTGATTTCACGCCCAGTCTGCCGCAGATAATGCACCTGAAATTCATTGCCCATATACTCACTGCCGGTGCCGGACCATTCGGCCAGATAGATTTTTTCCCGGTTGTAAGATCCGACCTCGGCCAAGAGCTGCTTATTTTCCATGTAACCGGACAACTCGGTCACCACCGCCTCGGCTTCATTCGGGGCTTTCTCCTGGAAATACGTCTGCAGTTCGGGCGGCAGTTCCTGCAGGTTTTCCGCCAGCAGGTATAGCGGCTTACCGACCTTGCTGATTGAGCCGATTTCCACGGCGTCAAACGCCAATGTGGCCTTGCCGTTGTTGCGGATCTGGCAGATGTTGTTATAAGACTGCAGGACATCGCTTGGGATGATCACTTCAACCACCTGTTTCTCGCGGTGAATCAGTGAATTATAAAGGCGCTGTCCATTGATGATCGTTTCCAGTGATAACTTGTAGTCCGTCAGGTCTTCTTTCCGGCCTACCACCCCCAGCGTGATCCTCACATGACCCTTAAAATTGCGCGGCAACAGATCATCGAAAAACAACGCCAATCGCTGGTTCGGCTGCAGTGTTTGCGGCCATTGCGTCAGCTCCTTGATCGGTACCGTCGACCGCATGCTGGCGAACAGACTGAATTCGTCCTTTTCCCATTCCGATTTACTGGTCGCGGGCTTACCGTTGAACTCGCCCGCCCTGATCGGTTCCATATCGGTGGCGCCGATGCCGAGAATCACCGCGGCCATCGGGTCCGCGCCGCCCGGCAGGTACGAGATCAGATCGCCGCCGCCGATGTCATAACTGTCGGCGTCGATACCGTATCGCGTACTTTCACCGATGTTATAACTTGGCAGATAACGATAATACACTTGCAGCATCATGCTACATAAACTTGTACCGTATATCGATAAATCCTGCTTATCTTTGACTCTGAAACTTGTATCTCCACCGGGTAATTTCCAGCTGCCGTCTGATTGCTGCGCTCCTAAAAGTTCACGTTTTAAATTAAAGTTCCAACTGTCCCAATTCTTACCGCGCCCGCGCTCCGCGTGAAACACCGCCTGGGTCTGGTAATACCACCGGTACAGCGGAAATCCGGCGCTGTTGGTCCACTGCGGACGCGGCCCGTCTTCGAGGAGCTTTTCAGTACGCCTGGCCGGGCTGCTTTTCCCCGAGCCAAGCAGGTGCAAACCGAGCAATCCCACCGCGTTCATATTCTCGTTGTCCGGAAACCGTTTCATATTGATTCCCTGCGAGAATCCGCCCTTTTCCGCCTGGTGAATCTTGATCAGCGACTCCGCCGCCATCGCCAGTGATTTATCGAACGAATCCAGCGTAATCCCCGAGTTTTTCGCCGCCGTCATCGCCTGAATGTGCCAGCCCAGCAGCGACAAATCACAGACCGGCTCGCCGAGCACCGTCTCCCGCGCCAGCGGATTTTCCTTCTGCTCGGCGGTCAACGGCGCTTGCGGCGCATTGTCGTAATTCGGGGCGAAACTGCCGAATTTATTCTGCCGCGAAATGATGCTTTTCAGGCGTTTCTCCAACGCATTGCGCAAGCTCATGCTGCCGCTGATCGCGTAGCCTTCGGCCAATGCATAAGTCAGGATCGCGTGCCCGAAACCGCTCCCCGCATACTCGATATCGGGGATGTTCGACAGCTCGATCAGGAAGTCCGCCCCCTTGCGGATCGTCTCCCCGAATTCCTGCGACTGGAAATTCTCCCCGTGCGAGAAAAACGACAGCAGCGCCAGCGAGGTCAACGCCGCCGCATCGCCCGTCTTGAAACTCTCCTCGCTCCCCCAACTGCCGTTGTCATTCTGCACCTTCGCCAGGAAGTGCAACGCCTTCATCACTGCTGCCTCAGTATCATTGCCGCCGCCGTGCTGCTTCAGCAGCTTTTTCCGGCTCTCGCCGTTGCCGCGTTCTTTGAACGACGCCACCGTCTGCAGCCCGGCCGGCATCGTACGCGGCGCCAGCCCCGATTTCACCGTATTAATTCCGTCAAACGTCTGGATATTGCGGCTGATGCGGTCGAGCTCCTGTCCACGCTCGGTAACCGTTTGATTGGCAATGGTATCCATGTTCATGGCCGACGGCGTCACTTCCCGCATCGCGCTCTGCAGCGCCTCCTGCTGCGACGGCAGCGCCGCAAGCTGATCGATCCCCCCGCCCCCCGCCTCTCCGCTTGCGGCAGTCTCTTGAGGCGGCATCACCTCCGGCTTGGGCGGCTCGAAATCACTGATATCCACCGCGATCTCAATCGGCGGATTCGCCGGCGGCGTCTCCTGCCGTACCAGAAAGAAGATCAGAAATATCAATAAATTCACCAATAAAGCCGCCAAAAGCTCCACAGGGATTTTTTTCAACTTCATTGTAACTTCTCTCCATAATACACTGAAATTCTGATACTCTAATTTAATTATATATTAACGGAAAATAATTTTCCAGTTATAAATGAAAAAAACAGATAAATTTTAAAATGAAAGTAAATTACATATTTCAATAAAAGTATAACCAATTAGTATATCTATTTGATTTATCGATACTTGTAGTATATTTATTTTTAATTATTTGAATTTTCCTATTGACAAATGCGCCACTTTCAGTTATACTGCAAATAGCAAAGTAATTGCCAAATATTGCGGATAAGGGGTACTGTAATGGGATTGTTACGTACAGGGTTGTTGTGCTTGACATTCGGGCTGATGTTCGGTGTATTTGCACAGGATGATTGGGAGAAAGCTGCGGAACTGCGCCAGGCAGGCGAAGCCGTCAAGGCGGAAAAACTACTCAAAGACTACGAATCACCGGCCGGATTCGAGAGCCTCAACAGTACGGACAAAATCCGTTTTCTGCGCGGCTTGCTGGAACTCGCGCACCTGAAAGCACTGCGGGATGATACCACCGGGGCGCTGTCGCTGCTGAACTGGGCCGAGTCGCGCACCGACGATTACCAGCGCTCGATTGCCTGCATCAAATACGGCGAAATCCTACTGGATATGGGGGAATTCGAACGTGCCGGGGCCTACCTCAAAAACGCCGATGAGATCATCAACAAACGCGTCACCGCCGCCGATACCGGCGCGGCCATCGGCCAAGGTGGACAGCAGGTCGACACCGGCGCGGCCTGGCGCGAACTCCGCGATCAATCGGACTTGCTGAAAGCCGAGGTCGAATCCGAGGAGATGAAAGCCAAATTCGGCGCGACTTACGGCAGCTACGTCAAGCTCCGCCGCCTGCAGAAACTCGTCAAACGCTCCAACACCCCGCGCTACCGTAATGAAGCGCTGAAAGTCGCCGACGAGATCATCGAAACCGATCCCGCGAGCCAATTCGCCGCCGCCGCCGGCTACCTGAAAGGCGAGATCATGGCCAGCCGCCTGACCGAGCAATCTCCGAAAAAAGCCATCGCCGATGTCAAAACCTACCTCAACAATTTCGTCAAAGAACGCCCCGATGGCCTCTACCGCGGCGAAGCCCTGATGCTCCTCGGTAAGATCAGCCTCGAAATCGAATGGAACGCCAAAGAAGCCGAGAAATACTACACCCAGGCCCTGAATTACTTCCGCAAAGCCCGCGAAAAACGCGACGCCCTGAGCCTCTACGCCGCCATCAGCGACGACCTCAAAAACCAATCCCAACCCACCCAGAAACCCACTTCCCTGAATGAATGGAAGCGAATGGTATACCACGACGAAGACCCCTTGAAGCTCTACAACATCGGCAACGCGCCGCTGTGGTACATCGACGACAAAGAAAAAAATTGTTTTTATGTTTTGGGCTTCATTGCTTTTGTTGATGGAAATTATAGTGAATCAAAAAAGTATTGGGGGAATATCAAAAAACTTGATTCTGATATCGCTTCTATGGATTCACGTCTACCAAACGTTTCAACTCGTTTATTAGCTTCTGCTGATGTAAGTTCTATGTTATTCAATCATGCGGAAAAAAAAGGAGTCTCTGGGGCATCTCTGTTGAAGTTATCTTATGCTGAATACTTATTCCTACTGGAACGCTTTGATCAGGCAATTGCCGTTTTTGATGATGTTTTTTCTTCAACAAATGATCTTACGACACAAGCGATATCGATGCTGGGGAAAGCTTATGTCATCGATACAAAAGGCAGAGATAACAATTTTAAAGATTCTGCTTTAACATGTTATAAATGGGTGTTATCCAAAGATAAATTAAAATATACACCAATTTATGTAAATGCATATATAGGAAAAATATCATGCATAATGGGAATCGGCGGAGGTCACAAAGATGCTCAGCCATTATTAGAAGAATATTTTAAAAATCCTAAACTGGTCAATAATGGTCGGGATGACTTTTATGATCGATCAGTATGGTATATTTGTATGTGCTATCTAATCGAAAAAGAATACGAAAAAGCTCGAAGAACGTATGTGGAATATACAAAAGGCCGCTCTCAGGATAGTGTTTATTGTCAAGGGATAAAAGAATATTTTGATAATATTGAAAAGTATGGAACGCCTTGGCCAATATCAAAATAAAGGAAATAGAAAAACGTTTCAAACAAAATCAAACAAAGGAAACCTATGAAAAAGTCAACTAACATCAGAATTATTGTTTTGCTAATCTTCATTCTTGAAGGATTTTATGTAAACGGCGACACTGTATATACGACAGGGCCTGTTAGTGGAAATATGAATATAGGTAACAACACTTGTACTATAAGTGGTACAAGAATAGATGAAAACTGGAGATTAAATGGAGATGCAAAATGTTCCGGCTCTGGATTATCAAATACATCTGTTGTTGTAAATACTGAAATTCAAGGTGTTGCAACAGGAACAATTCCACAATCCACAACATCGTTTACATTTGAAATATACGGTACAGCAAGTACTGGAAGCGGGACCGGAGGTCCTGTAAGATGGCATGTCACAGGAACCAATAAGAATTATGTGCTCACTCCTAACCGGCAGACCATCGCACATGGTGGGCAGCCTGGAACTATATTTGCTTTCAAAGGAACTACTCCTGAATCAAGCTACTGGCGGGCTCGTATTTTAGGGACAGCTAATTGGAGCAATTGGACTTCTACTGCCAGTACTGAAAGGAACGTAAACTCTTCAGTATCTCCAGAACAGTATGAAATAGAAGGACAATCTGCAAACACTGGGGAAAATGATATTGCTTATGTAGATGTTTATGATATTCGGGTTGTAAGCGGCAACACCATAATAACTCGGAATACTCCAGAGGACCAACGTTTTCTATACATTACTGGTGTACCCGCCATGCCGGCAATCAGTGTAGAGTTACTTGGAGGAGACAAGGAAGCAGATGCCTCAATAAATATTAACTATACTTTAAGGCACAGAGAAATGACAACTACAGGAAGTTCAGACGGAGAATTATCAAAAGATCACCCTTGGGTAGTTGAGCTTGACGAAATAAGAGGGGGTACTGCAACGGTCACGGCCCAAGTTGATGGAGTTCAATTGCAAAGTATAGAATTTTATATCCGTGGCCTAAATCCTACGGCTCAAACTGTAAGAGAGTATTTTGATTCAATAGAAGCCGAATGGTATGTTTATGCAATTGCAAATCGCGAAACCGGTTTTAGACAGATGAACGGTATCTCCACAGAAGGCGCTTTAGTCGTAGGTGTAGATACAACAGTATGTAAAGGGGCAACACCAAATGAAGCAAATGTTCAAGATGGAGGTGTTGGTATGTTTCAAATAACTAATCCGGCACCAACCGCGAATAGTGTCTGGGACTGGCGAGCCAATACTACTCAAGGGCTTGCTATCATAGACCTTAAACGAACTTTAGCAACGAATCTTTTGAATAATCAAATGGCTTTGTCTAATAATACAGCCATACCTGCAACAACTGTTGGAGGCGTAACTTTTCAGGATAATAATCCCGATGCAAGACCCGTACTGGAGGCTTGCTTAATTAAAGCCTATAACGGACTTGCGACTTGGAGTGATGCAACAAATAGTCATATTGGGAATCGAAATTATGCCCAATGGAATACCACTACCAATAGATGGGAATTCTTTCCCATTAATTGCTATCCGAGTGGCGGGGGGTGGGTAAGAAACCCATACCTTGAGGGTGTTTGTCTTGCACGATAATAATCTTTAGCAAAAAGTAGTAATTTATGAAGTTGAAATTCACATTCTTTTGGGTAATAGTTATTCTTTTAAATATTATTTTTCCTACTCAAGGGGCTGGTGAAGAGACGCTCCCTGCTAATAATGGATATATATTGGTTTTACCGGAACATTTTGCTAATAGATATGATTTGCGTTTTACATTAGGTTATTGTTCTACTGGGGAATTGGATTTTCATTATATAGGATCTTGGAAATTGTATGATCAGGTCACGCAAAATATAGCTAATTGGATATGGGTAGATCGTAGAAATGGAGTATTTTTATTTCCAATTGGAAATTCGGATCAAAAAAGCTATGACCTCTATTCACTTTCAATAAGTGATAATATTGTTTGGTCAAAATTCAAAATTCCAGTGAATTTTATTGCCGAGGGGTGGAAAATTAATGATTCCCCAACTTATGTTCTAAATGTTATTGAAAAAGAGAATTCAAAACCCGAATATGTTATGTTTGCACCAATGAAAAGCAATGGAATATCTCCGGTTACATCTGCAAATCAATTATTGACGCCAGCCTTTGGTAACTTTTCACTTATGAAAGCTGATGGTGGACCTCATTTTCTTTGGTCTCCAAAAACTTCGAAACTTCGTTTTTGGCTCACCTATCCTAAATTAAGTTTACCCCAATTGCCAAAACTTCCTCCAAAAGAATTGTACGCTGAACGCGAAGAAAGCCAATGGCTTTTTAGAGGTGATCTGAAAGGGACTTATTTACTTTTCTCTAATCCATATTACTATGAAGTCCAAAAAGGGTTAAAAACACGTGCTGGCATTTTCCTCAATTCGTTGGACAAATGGTTAATCATTAACTTAACCGGAACTGAGTGTTATCCTATATTCTTTGAAAAATGGCTTGTTTTTGAGATTTGCAATATTGATCCAAAATCTAGGCCAGAAAATTTTTATGGATACCCCGCCAGCCAAACCGGAGAATTTGTTTTTATCAATCTTGAAAATGGACAATATCATACTCTAGCTATAGGAAAAAATGCATCAATTCTTTATGTTGGAGCCAATGAAGCCATTTTTCGAACTGGGAACGCAATTTATCGCATTTCCTTGAATAATTTTCCTGAAGTACCAGAGAAAACAAAAATATGTGAGGGTGAAATGGTTCAATACGTCGAATATGCCGTCCCTGCATCACGTTTACCTACAGTAACTGCTCCTGATAATCTTGAAATAAGCCCACAAAACTCTTCTTTAAGTCAATAACAGGACGAACCTTAAGAAAAATAATATGGCAGCTATAGATATATTACTTATTGCCACGCACTAAGACTGGTAATTTTTTGTAGTAAAAAATTTATGTTATTTACAAGATAGAGATTGATGAGTATGGAGAATAGCTCTAACATATGATGTATGATGTGGTGTTCGGCAGCGGGTTTATCGGGCTGTTGATCTGGATTTTGCTGTTTGCTACGTCCACGGGGGCGCTGGCGTTGATCATCCGCTGCTGGTGGGTGTTGCGGCGTCGGCGTTTTAACCCGGGTTTCCTGGAGGTGCTTGCGCCTTATTTCGAGGCGGGCGACTGGAACGGGGCTTACGGTCAGGCGCAGAATGAGAAATCCATCACGGGACGGGTGGCGTTTGCGGTTTTGAGCGTGGCTTATTGCAAAACCAAGGCCGAGCGACAGGAGATCGCTATTGCAGTTATCGACAAGGAGGCGCGGGCGATTCAGCGGCAGTTGAACAGTCTTTCGATGTGCAGCAACATCGCGCCGATGCTCGGGTTGCTCGGCACCGTGACCGGGATGGTGGATGCGTTTCTCGGTCTCGGGACGGCGATGGGGCCGGACAAGGCTTCGCTGCTGGCGATTTCGATCTCGCAGGCGCTGTACACGACTGCGGCGGGGCTGTTGATCGCGGTGCCGGCGATCGTGATGCTGGTTTATTTCCGCAACCTGTTGGAGAAGCGTCTGGAGGAGCTGACGGAAACCGTCGAGAAAATTCTGGAGGCCATACCGGAGATCTGATGCGTTACAAAATGCCGACCAATTGCGACGGAATGTCGGCGGGATCGTTGTCGAGCATGATCGACATCATTTTCCTGCTGATTATCTTTTTCGTGGTCACGGCCAGTTTCGACCGCGAACAAATCGATTCTGAGGTAATGCTGCCGGAGATCGATTCGGCCGCCATCAAGACTCTACCACAGGAACGGCTGATGATCAACGTGTTGCCCGACGGCTCGGTGAAGGTGGGGTTTTACCAGCTCACGGCCAAAGAAGTGCCGGAAAAGCTCGGCGCGGCCATGAAGTCGCTGAAAGCGGACAAGGACACCGTCCTGATCGTCAACGGGCACCAGGACACGCCGTACAAGCATATTTCGACGGTGATGAACATCGCGGCACAGGCGGGGTATTCGCAGGTGCGGATCAACGCCGAAGTCAAGGAGCCGGGCAAATGATGCGCATACCGTCACTCACTCCGCAGGAGGACCCGCAGGGTATGTCGGCCATGAGCGACGTGGTATTTCTGCTGCTGATTTTCTTCATCGTGACCATGTCCAGCTACGTGGAAATGACGCTTTTAGAAACCAACCTCCCGACCTCGTCCACTTCTGACGCCAAGGATGTTGAGCTGCAGAACACCGTCAAAATCGAGCTTTCGGAGGACGGCCAATACATCATCAACGGCACGCCGCAGTCCCCCGAAAACCTGAAACGCCTGCTGAACCGCTACGCCCGCCTGATGCCCGACGCCGAATTCCTGCTCCAATGCGAACCCGAAACCAAGCACCATCAACTCGTCACCCTGCTCTCCGAATTCGCCAAACACAAGCTGAAAAACTTGAAACTTCTGAAAGCCGGATGAATCCTCCTGCATAATCACATATATTCCTTCATGGTTCATCAAAATCTTATTTTTCCCAATACGCAGAGATAGGCAAACAGAATCAACTGTTTTGAGCTTAACAGAGGGGCCTCCGCGTTCCTCGCGCACCAGCGGCAGGCCGAATTGGCCTGCACCTCGGTACTTTTAAGAAAGGAGATCCGCGAGTTTCCGACTCGCGCCAGAGAACTGCCGTCTCTGGACTCTGCCGGAGGCGCTTTACTCAGTACAGGTTTTCGGCGGGGTCAAGGGGCGGCAGCCTCCTTGCGCGAGTCGGAAACTCGCGGATCTCCCATTATATAGTCAGGATGCGCAGCATCCGTTCAGTGCAGATCAGTCGATCTGCCGCTGGTGTGCGAGGAACGCGGAGTTCCTCGCATCCCGCCCCCAAATAAAAAAACGGAGCAGGCTTTGTCGGCTTGCTCCGTGCGTTTATTTCGGTAATTGATTATTGTGCGGCGGGGGTGTTTTCGACCGGTTTGACTTCGATCACTTCCGTTTTTGCCGCCGGGTTTCCGTTGGCAGTCGCTCCGGGAATCTGGCTTTGATATTTTTCCTTCAGGGCTTTCAGCAATGTTTCACTGACGGGCAGATCGATCATGGCTTTGTTTCCTTCCGGATAGACTTTCAGGTTCTTGCTGATCTGTTCGACCAGCCAGGAATCATCGGTGGCCTGCATGATTACCGCGCCCAGTACCAGCGGAATCAGGAAAGTGGACTGCACGGCGGTTTCCGGCTTGTCAAATTCCAGGATACCGTTCAGGAGAAAAGCGATTTTCTCATTGGCCCCCTTCGAGAGCTTGAGCGTCGTTGAATTCAGGCTGCGTCCGAAGAGCTCAGACGGGATGAAACCCGCGCCCAGGCTGCTGACCCGCAGCACTTCCAGCTCGCTGGAATCCTTGAACTGCTCCAGAATCGGCGCCGGCTTTTCCCCGGCCTTCAGTTCAGCAGGGGAAAACGAGCCGTTGGTCAGCGCGACCGCATCTTTGTCCAGATAATAGATTTCAATCGGGTTCTTCTTACCGCTGTCATCGCCAACGATCAACCGGAACCCGATGTAATCTTTGTTGGGCAAATCGACCAGCTTGATAAAGCCGGGGAAATCCTGCGTCAGCTTTTCCAGCTTGGCGCGCATCTGCTCCGGAGTGTTGGAAACCGGCACGATCACCACCGGCCCATTGCCGAACTTGGCAGGGTTGTAGATGACCAGCGCCTTGGCCGGCAAATTGCCGCCGCCGAAAATGTTGTATGTCTCAATGGTCTCGCGCAAGCCTGCGGCGTCATCCGTTTTCAGAGCCGAAAGCTCGAGCGCCATCCTCGGGTGCAGCCGCCCCATGATCCGGGTATCCTCCGGCACGAAACGCTCAAGATTGTCGGCGGATGCCAGATATGCCAGGGAGCACACCATGGCCATGACGAGGCATTTCAACATTTTCATCCTTAGCTTTCCTTATTTGCGGTATGCTTCTCCGGCAGCACGACTTTCAGATGCAGTTCCCTGAGCTGCTTCGGCGTCACTTCCGCCGGGGCATTCATCATCAGGTCCTGCGCCTGCTGGTTGAACGGGAACGCGATCACTTCGCGGATATTCGGTTCTTCGGCCAGCAGCATCACGATGCGGTCGACGCCGGGGGCGATCCCGCCGTGCGGCGGCGCGCCCAGGCGGAACGCACTGATCATGCCGCCGAATTTGTCGTCCACCACGCTTTTGTCGTAACCGGCGATTTCGAACGCCTTGTACATGACTTCCGGCTGGTGGTTACGGATCGCGCCGCTGGAGAGCTCGATGCCGTTGCAAACGATATCGTACTGATAAGCCAGGATATCCAGCGGATCTTTGTTCAACAGCGCATCCATGCCGCCCTGCGGCATCGAGAACGGGTTGTGGCTGAAGCCGACTGCGCCGGTTTCTTCGTCCGCTTCGAACATCGGGAAATCGACGATCCAGCAGAACTTAAAGCTGTTTTTGTCAATCAGTTCCAACTGACGGCCGAGCTCGGGGATGACCGCGCCGCCGATGCGCTCGACCATCTTTTCCTTGTCCGCCAGGAAGAACATGGCGTCGCCGTCCTTCACGCCGCCGAGAGCTTTGAGCTTGTCAAGCTGTTCGCGCTGCATGAATTTGACGATCGGGCTCTTTTCTTCGGTACCGGTCCAGATGATATAAGCCATGCCCTTGGCGCCGTTTTCCTGCGCATATTTGATCATGTCGTCGAAGAACTTACGCGACTTTTCGGCAACCTGCGGCACCTTGATGCCGCGCACCACGCCGCCCTTGGCCACCACGTCGGCAAAGGCTTTGAATTCGCAATTGGCGAAAACATCGCTTACGTCGATCATTTCCAACGGGTTGCGCAGGTCCGGCTTGTCGCTGCCGAAGCGGCGCATGGACTCGCGGTACGGAATCCGCGGGAACGGCAGGTCATCGATCTGCTTTTTGCTGAATTCGACGAAAATCGAATGCATCAGACCTTCGACCAACTGGAAAATGTCTTCCTGTTCGACGAAGCTCATTTCCATGTCGAGTTGGTAGAACTCACCCGGCGAACGGTCCGCCCGGGCGTCTTCGTCGCGGAAGCACGGCGCAATCTGGAAGTAACGGTCGAAACCGGAGACCATCAGCAGCTGTTTGAACTGCTGCGGAGCCTGCGGCAGCGCGTAGAATTTGCCGGGATGCAGGCGGCTCGGTACCAGATAGTCGCGGGCGCCTTCCGGGGAACTCGCGGTCAGGATCGGAGTCTGGAATTCATGAAATCCTTTTTCCCACATGTATTTGCGCATGGCGGAAATCA